>NZ_CP021382.1:2835414-3440829 GCF_002162135.1 Cellvibrio sp. PSBB006
AATCGTGGCGCAGCCCGTACCGGTTGATGGAGAAGAACCACTACACTCATAGACGCGCACGTAATCCACTTGCATGGTTTGGGGGAAAACTGATTCATCAACGCCACCTTCATTGGTATTGGCAGCCCAGGAACCGCCTACAGCCAGGTTGAGCAGCAAATGGAATTCTGAATGCTCATCAAAGGGCGCGCCGAGTGGAGCATCAGTCAATACACCGCCAAGCATGTATTGTGAATACCAGCCATCCTGACGGTGGGTGGCATAGTGAACGCCGTCAACATACCAGCGGATTTCGCCCGCTTCCCATTCAAGTGCGTATTCGTGGAAATCATCAGCCGGATTAAGTCCGTCCGGTAATTTATAGGAAGCACCGGAATTAACGTTGCCTGGCCAGGTGCGGCCGTAATGCAGAGTACCGTGTACACGAGCTTCCGGTGTGCCATCCGGAACACCGGCTTCGTCTGAATCGGCTTTCAGGTTCACCGCTTCCATGATGTCGATCTCGCCACCGCCGGCCCAACCACCATAAGGTGAGTTTGTGGGCAACATCCAGATCGCAGGCCAGGTACCTTGACCAGCCGGTAATTTCGCGCGAATTTCAAAACGGCCGAAGGTCCACTCGCGCAAACCTTTAGTGCGCAGACGTGCGGATGTATAGGGCAAGGTTGCCATTCCGGTGCCAGTGCCTTCCGGATCATTCGGGCCGGTAAATTCTTCTTTTTGCGCAACGATCGTTAATACACCGTCAGCAACATAGGAATTAACCGGACGATCGGTATAACACTGCTGTTCGTTGTTACCACCACCCCAGCAATTCACTTCGTAATCCCAGCTCGCCGGGTCGATGGCATCGCCATCAAAGTTGTCTTCCCATAACAATGTCCACCCCCCTGAACTAACAGAGCTGGATTCACTGGAAGATTCAGAACTTGAAGACTCTGCACTTGAAGATTCAGAGCTTGCCGCTTCAGAACTTGAGGCTTCGC
This sequence comes from Cellvibrio sp. PSBB006, assembly GCF_002162135.1. Taxonomy (NCBI): domain Bacteria; kingdom Pseudomonadati; phylum Pseudomonadota; class Gammaproteobacteria; order Cellvibrionales; family Cellvibrionaceae; genus Cellvibrio; species Cellvibrio sp. PSBB006. The sequence continues at coordinate 2,836,401 of NZ_CP021382.1, forward strand.
TGGAAGCTTCAGAGCTGACCGCAATGCTGGACTCAGAGGAGCTGCTGGAGGCAGGCTCGCTTGATGCAACAGCACTGGAACTGCTTGAGCTGCCCGGTGCGGATGAACTGGAGCGATTATCATCAGAATCGCTGCCACCACAGCCGGCCAGCGTCAGACACAACACGCTAAAGCAGGTTACTAAAGGAAATGTTATTTTCATGATTACCTCGTTATATTGTTATCGGTAATGGCCCGTCGATACCGAATCGGCGGGCCGGGTCACTCTGCTGATGTGCTATTACGCTGAATTAATCACACGTAATTTCAGCATCAACGTTTTTCTCGATACGCAAGTTGTAGAGTGATAGATCCAACTTGCCCTCTGTCACCAGGTAGAACGGCGACAAAATCATGTCCATTTTTGCGCGATCTGTTGCGAGACACTTCAGCGCAACCGACAGCGTGGTCCATTCTTTTTGCGGCAGTGCTTGCAGGTTTTCCGTGATGGATTTTTCAGCCATACAGTCCTGGCCACAGAAAATCCCGAGGCGAACATCAGCCGTGGGTTTTTCATCCACTTTCACATCAAACACCAGCGCGGAATTTGCTTCGACATAAGAAGAGAGATCGGTGCGCGATTGCGCAAAGAAACCAGCGCTGCCACGACCAGTACCATTCCACTGCATACGCCGTGAATCTTCCTGCACGTTGCGATCCACCGCGCGTAGCGTAATGGTGTCGAGACTTGCGGTGCTGCCGGTAACAGTCACAGAATTGTTACGGCCATCGGCGATAACCAGCTGCCAGGGTTCCAGTGGACGGTTATCAAAAATGTTCAACACCGCATCAGTTTGCACGTTGATCTTGGCTGCTGCTTCGGACAGATCATCACCCAGCGTGTCTTTGTCCTGATAAGTCAGGCCATATCCGTAAGCAAACAGAGGGGCGTAATCTTTTTCACCCACATTCAAGGGTGATTGCGTCGGCGTTGCCGGCCAGGAGAAGGAGAGCTTGCCTTTGAAGTCGTGTTGAATTTTGCCGGCTTTATCGGTGAACAACACATCAGCCACACCGGCACCTTCAGAGCCCGGATGCCAAATGGCAACAAAGGCATCAGAGGCATTTAATTCACGATTAATCCACAGCGGGCGACCGGTAATAAATAAAGAGACAACCGGAATACCATCAGCTTTGAGTCTTTTCAGCAGCGCCAGATCATCGGTATTGGTGTAGGCAAGATTTTTTACATCGCCTTGCATCTCAGCGTAAGGATTTTCACCAAAGACGACGATGGCCACGTCAGGCTTGGTGGTGTATTCACCGGTTTCGCTCAACGAAACCTTACCGCCCGCCGCTTCAACAGATTCGGCGATGCCCTGATAAACAGAACTGCCGCCGGGGAAATCTTCGTTGGTATTTCCCGTGCCTTGCCAGGAAATAGTCCAGCCGCCGGATTGCTTGCCAATGTTGTCCGCACCATCACCCGCCACCAACACATTAGCTTTGGGATTTAACGGCAGAAGTTGGTTTTTATTTTTCAACAGCACGAGAGATTCACGCACAGCCTGACGCGCAACCACGCGATGTGCCGGTGCACCGATCAACTCTTGTTTGGCCGCGAATGCGCGGGTAGAAGGCGCGCCTTTTTCAAATAAACCGGCACGAATTTTTACCCGCAGGATACGACGAACGGCATCATTCAAACGCGCTTCACTGATCTCGCCGTTTTTCGCTTGCTCAAGCGTATTGGCGTAAAGCACTTTCCAATCTGCATCGGGCGCCATAAAAATATCGAGGCCCGCATTGATGGCTTGCGGACAACTGATCTTGGTGCAACCCGGAACAAATTCGTGACCGTTCCAATCGCCGACAATCAACCCGTCAAAACCCATGCGGTTTTTCAGGATGTCGGTCAGCAAATATTCATGGCCGTGCATTTTTTTGCCCTGCCAACTACTGAAGGACGCCATCACGGTTTGTGCACCGGCTTCAATCGCGGTGACATAACCTTGCGCGTGCAACTCGATCAATTCCGCTTCGCTGATATTGGCATCACCACGATCTACACCACCGAGGGTGCCGCCGTCGGCAATAAAATGTTTGGCGGTAGAAATGACACGGTCTTCCGCCATAAACTCATCGGTATTGGCGCGGCCTTGCAGGCCTTCTACCATCTTTCCGCCATAGGATTTCACCACCGCAGGATCTTCCGAATAGGATTCGTAAGCGCGGCCCCAGCGGTCATCGCGCGCCACGGCCAACGTCGGTGCAAAATTCCAGTCGATGCCGGTGGCAGAAATTTCGCGCGCGGTGACTTCACCAATCTGGCGCATCAACTCAGGGTTGCGCATCGCGCCCAAACCGATGTTGTGCGGGAAAATCGTTGCACCAATCACATTGTTGTGGCCGTGAACCGCATCCGTTCCCCACATGATGGGAATCGCAATACCGCCGTCGCTATCGTCCATGGAGGCGTTGTAAAAGGTATCTGCCAGCGCGACCCAATCATTCACAGTCGCGTATTTGTTATCACCGGGAAAGGCACCGCCGCCATTCAATACGGAGCCAACGTGATATTTTTTGATATCCTCCGGCGTGATCTGACGCAGCTCCGGCTGCATCAGTTGGCCTACTTTTTGTTCCAGCGTCATCCTGGCAAGCAATCCATCGATTCTCGCCTCAACGGCAGGATCTTTAGCAACAGCGCTGGTTAATACCGGCCATTCCGCCGCTGCTTTTTGCTCGGCTATGGGCTTATCTACCGGCTCTGTCTTGGTACATCCCATCAGCGCGGTTAAAAAAATCACACTGCCACCGACCATGATCTTTAACTGTTGCTTCATAACCTTCTCTCTTTATCTGAATCGTCTTGATAACCGCTTTGCCTGCTGTTCCACGGGAACAACACTGCTGAAAAATGGATATGGGCTTCAATTGCCGCAAACTGTTTGTTTATGCTGAATTCCTCATTACCCGGACAAAAATGGCCCCCGGAGCAATCTCCGGGGGCTAAGCAAGGAGAGCTAACAAGATCGCATGGGGTTGGCATAATCCCAGCCTCACCTGTTAACACCCAAAGGTGACCTGACATCACCTAAAGGTTCGGGTACAGCTCCGCCGGTAGAAAAGCGGCAGCTGGAGATTCACATGGCTAATTCGCCATCGAGTTGCTTAAAGAGTGATATGGACTTACCGAATACACGCTTTATGTTTTTTATTTGTCACACGAGTGAAGATTTGATGGGAGAGATGATTGCAGCGGCACCGCTGAGTGTCGTCCCACTTTGTGAAAGCCAGCCAACATGGGCGATTCACTTTTGCCGGATAAAAATGGGAACTGGAATAAGCCGCGGACAGGCTTGCGTTCGACGTAAATCAGGACACGGATGAAGACAGGCCATCCAGACTTACTCGATGGCTTTATAATGACGGCGCTGTCCGGATGGAGAATGACGGGTCGAACGGAATTAGGGGCAGGTTATCCGACGAGAGAGAACATCAGACGGGATTTGTTATTTTCACAAAACTTTTATCGATTGTTGGCCAGTGCCAGCCGCCGTTGGCAAAGTGGGAAGCGTTCAAACGCAACGCTTACCACCTTGATTGCAGAATGGGAATGCTGGGCAGTTATAAGGCGCGCGGCATAAGCCCCGGTATTTGTCGTTTCGTTATAACACGGTGGTTTAATTGGTGGCCCAGATAAATTCCAGAGCAGAAAGGTTATAACCACCCTGCTCCGCGCGCAGCACCACTACATTGTTGCCGCGCATCAGGGGTATCCCTGTCAGATCGAACGTTTTCCACTGAGCCGCTCCGCCAGTCACTGGAACATCAAGGATATTGATCAGGTCGTTATTAATACTGACGGCTATCTTTCCCGGCGCGGTTTCAGCAGAAACGCGCAACCTGAGCCGATAGTTACCCGCCGATGCTGCACGGACGGTATATTGCAACCATTCCGATGTGTCGATGCGATTCACATACCAGTTTTGCGCCGCGCCTGTGTCTTCCGCAATATCCACGCCATCGTTGCGATAAACCCGGCCATGATTCCAGGCACTCCGCTCAGCACCGGTGGACACGTGGTAGTTGGCTACATCCGTATCGAACCAGGCATAGCCATTACGGCCCATATCATAATCAACTGCCGCGATCTTGCCGCCTTTTTTATCAAGTGAATGGATTTTATAGGGACGGGTTGCATCATCGTGCGGCTGACGCAACATCGCGTCCACCACATCGGGATGCGGTATGGAATTCTCGAAACGGATATCCTCACGCGCCAATTGCATCAGCGCCTGGTAAGCCGCCCTGGCGGTGGGCTTGGGACCGCGACCGTGCCAATAATCCACCAGCGCGACATAACCGGGATTGGGTTTAACTTCCAACGGATTATTGAAACCCAATTTTTTTAATGGCCAGAAGGCCCAACCAATGCCGTGACTCTCTACCAGTTGAATCGCATCGCGAAACCAGACGTTGGAGTTCTCGCCGGATTCACCCAACCAGAGCGGCACGTTATATTTATCGCGCAATTGCAAATGCTGTTCGATGGTATCCGGCGTGTTGTCATTCCAGTACTTGTGAAAACTCACCACCATGTTGTCATCCCACAAAGGCATGATGCCGTTGTAATTATTTCCCCAACAATTGCCTTCCACAATAATCATGTGACGGGAATCCACGGCGCGGATTGCCTTGGTGACATCCACCAGCAATTGCTTTAGCGGTTCATTTTTTTGTTCCTTGCAGCCATTTTTATCGGCAGCATCCGTAAACCCCCAGTTGGGTTCATTGATGATGTCATACGCCCCAATCCAGGGTTCGTCCTTGTAACGTTCCGCCAGTTTTTTCCAGAGTGCTACCGTTTTTTGTTGGTTAGCGGCGCTATCCCACAAGGATGGTTTGTTGGGATCGCGATCTGAAATCGCCAAATCGTTTCCCTGCCCGCCCGGAGCAGCATGCAGATCCAGAATCAGATACATATTGTTGGCTTTACACCACGCGAGTAACTGATCCGTTAATGCAAACCCTTTATCCAACCAAGTATTTTTGCCCGGTACCGGCTCATCCTCCACTGGCAGGGTAAACAGGTTGTAATGCATCGGCAGCCGCACTGAATTAAAGCCCCAGCTCGCCATCGCATCGATATCCGCCTTGGTGACATGGTTAGCCAGCCAGGCATCATAAAATTCTGCGGTTTTTTCCGGGCCAATCAGCTCCTGAATTTTTCCTTTGATGGCATGCTGCTGGCCAAGGTTACCGACCTGCAACATGTAACCTTCCTGCAACATCCAACCACCAAGACCCATACCGCGCAGAATCACCGGTTCATTGCGTTCGTTGACGATGTGTTTGCCGTCTGCACGCAAAAAGCCCTGAGCCTGGGCTTGCGCGATAAAAAAGCAACTGATGAACAAGGTGAATAAAAATTTCATGGTGTTTTGCCGATCTTGATGAGAAATAAATTATTGAGGAAATTGTGGCGGGCTGCCTTTCCACCAGAAGTTGACCAATACGTTGACAGGCTCCAGTGCCTCCACGTGATGCCACCAATGCGTCGGAATATACAAGGCATCACCCGGGCCCAACTCAGCGACCTGGACTTGATCCAGCGCATGACGAAACAATGGAAATTTTTCCAGGTCCGGCGAATGCAGATCGACCAGACTGATGGGTCTACCGGCGGGCGTCATATCAGCCGGGCCGATGTACAGATTGGCTTCCTGATCGGGCGGAAATAAGGTGAAGCGGCGGCGCCCTGCCGCCACACACGCGATATTTTCTGAATCATCATTGTGGGTAGCCACCGTGACCGCGTTGCCAATCCAGATAGTGGGATCAATAGATTCACTGAGAAAATCGATCCACGTTTCGGCCTCCAACCCCGGCAAATATTCCGGTATTACCTTAGAGCCAATATAAAAACCGGGACAAGGCGTTTTGTTCGACAAGGCCTTTAAAATATTCAGTGCTTCACGCAGCTCGCCATTCATGCGATCAAAGTTAAAGCCGCTCATATCAGCCTTGTAAAACAACCTGCCTTTTGCGGAGACAGGTGCAATCATGGCCTGAAAGGTTTTTCCCTGATCAAACTGCAACAAATGATCTGACAGTACGGCGATTCCTTGTAAACCGGCTTGCACTAACGGCCAGTCTTGTACCAGGTTACGGAGAATAACCGGCCGCTGGCCTGCCCGTACTGCTGCACGCACGGACTCATCCACAATGCCATCCCACACTGGTACCAACATCGTGTTATCTCATGGTCTTTGCCATACGCTTCAGGATTTCATTCACTGAACCAATTGAATGAATATGTGCGTAGGTCCAGGCGGTCCAACCCTTATAAAACCAATCCACGATTTCTTCATCGGTCAAGGCTTCATGAAACGCTTTTTCATTCACCACAAAAAAGCTGTCAAGTTTGACTTCTTTATTAGCAAGTTCCACCACCACTTGCGAGCGGCTTAACAAGCCTTTTACTTTTAATGCCTGGGTATAGTCCAGGGTCATGCGATGTGCTTGATCCAGGGTATCGAGATATTGCAAGGTATCCAACAACACCTGTGTAGGCTCACCGGTATCGTCAAACAAGCGTTCACCGTCTGCGGCGTTGAAATGTGGCGCTGACTCGTCGATCATGACCACCCCCTTGTTTTCCGCCAGCGCAAAGGGATAACGTTTAACAAAAGAAGGAATGTAAGCGCCCTCCCAACGATCGCCCAATTGATGACTCTGGCTGGTGAGCGACAGCAACGCAACCGGTAGAAAACCGCCGCTGGCCGTTTCAACAAACATAACCGGATGGCTGCGACTACAGGAGAAAAATTCGGGTCCGGACACAGGCACGGTGTTTACTTTTGATGCAAAAGCGTAGCTGTCAGATTTTTTATACGTCAACCCGCGATGTTTTTCTTTATCAAGCGGAGCGGGTTTTTCGTAGAATAATAATTCGGCCATAACGGGATACCATAATTGTAGAAATAAAACGTGCTGATTAGTTTTAATCCTGCACGATAGATGTTAACGCACCTAATGAAAATCAATAAAAATATTGGCAGTCAACCTGCCTCGCGCAGGATCGCTGCAAACGTCCACCGCTTCAGACACCAAACCACTGTGAAGTAAATTACCCGGATAAATCACCAGGCGATTAGCTTTGTAAGCAACACCGGTAATCAGCTCGTAGTGGTTGGTACTGCTGTTAATATATTTTTCTTCCGGCAAACCTCTGACCGCCATAAATGCGGAAGCCGACTGTTTATAAATATCATTTCGCCCCTGGGTAATACGCTCAAAGCCTGTCGGCCGATGGCGAAAAAAGCCTGTGCCACCGAAATCGCCTTCATTGAGATAATGCAGCACGGCGTAATAATGCGTGTTATTGGTATCGAAATGAGGCAAACGCTGCAATGGATTTAATTTTCGCGCTGGCGTCGTCAACAAAGAATAATAGGCAAGTTCCACGTTTGGGCTCAAGGTTGATGGGATAGCATACTGTTCATAGAGCAGCGGCGTAATTGCTTCCATCACAGTCTTCACATAGGCGCCTGGCAATGGTGTGCGAACGCCGGGGTAACCTGTTTTACCATCCTCGGCGTAATCCGGAATGCGGCAAGCCTCATCTCTTATTGACACAACATCTTTAGCAAAATCGTCAATGACAATGGCACACGTCTGCTCATTGCCTATGGCCAGAACCTCGTAAGCATTAACATGAAAACTTTGTTTTTTTACATCAGATTCCATGAATAAATTACATCACGTTTGATTTGCAATAATAATCAATAAACTCATGGTGAGCTGGCAATCGATCAACTTTCTGCTCGGTAGATTGCTTCAACTCCATCAGCAACTCACGCAATGCATCATCAGTCATGGAATCCACTACCGGGTGATAGCTCTCCGGCGTAACGCCTTGACCAAGCATTACCTGAATCCAGGACTCCTCTGCAAACAGATCCATTTCCTTCTTGAAGACCTTACCTGTTTCCCTGAAGAGTTTAATGCGGTGCGTCAATGACTCAGGCACATCCATATATTTACAGTAACGCCAGAACGGGGTGTCTTCGCGGTCTGTCACATGGTAGTGAAGGATAATAAAGTCGCGGATGTTCTGTACTTCTTCCCGTGTCTGACGATTGAATTCGTCGACTTCTGATTGCTTGATACCGTCATAGGGAAATAATTGAATAAAGCGCGTGATACTTTTTTGAATCAGGTGAATACTGGTGGATTCGAGCGGCTCCAGAAACCCGCTCGACAAGCCAATGGCCACACAATTTTTCGTCCAGTGTTGCTTGCGTGTTCCGGTCGTAAACTTAATGACACGAGGCTCGTTCAATAATTTTCCTTCCAGATTTTTTACCAGCAGTTCTTTGGCTTCGTCATCTGAGCCATATTCGCTGCAAAATACCAGGCCATTACCAACGCGACTCTGCAAGGGAATTCGCCATTGCCAACCAAATTCACGCGCAATAGAACGGGTGTAAGGTAATGGCGGACGCACGGTTTCGGTCTGCACGGCAATGGCGCTGTTGCATGGCAGCCAATGCGACCAGTCTTCGTATTCCGTCTTGAGCGCATCACCAATTAATAATCCGCGGAAGCCGCTACAGTCGACAAACAGATCACCTTCCACCACTTCACCCGACTCCAGGGACAATGATTGGATATAACCCGTATCGGGATGGAGGTTGACACCGGTTATCTTGCCCTCTTTACGTACTGCACCGTATTTTTCACTGAATTCGCGCAGAAATTTAGCGTACAAACCTGCATCAAGGTGATAGGCATAGTTGACACCATTCTTGGGCATAACCGCGAATTTTTCTTTACGGCACGCCAGATGTTCCGCGCAGTAATTGCCGTATTCTGTTGAATCAATACCACGCTTTTGGCCCGCCAACCAGAAATGCTGAAAGCCGGCTGCCCAGTTACTTTTACCGGCAAAACCAAACGAGTGAACGTAGTTTTCACCCACATCGCGCCAGTTTTCAAATGAAATCCCCAGCTTGAAGGTACCATTCACGCGCGACATAAATTCCTTTTCACTCAACTCCAATACTTTATGGAGATTAATGATAGGAGGAATAGTGGCCTCACCAACGCCCACGGTTGGGATTGCGTCTGATTCAATCAGGGTTAAATCAATACTCTTGCCAAAAGACTTTGCCAACAAGGCAGCCGATATCCAACCTGCGGTACCGCCGCCGGCAATCACCACTCGTTTCAATTTTAATTCTTTCAAGGTTACACCTACTGTCGTTAATGTATTGTTGGCGTATTATTGAGCTAGCGCTTCAACAGACTGGCTAAATGAGATCTTATCTTGCGCGCAATCAATTCATCTGTCGGGGCCAAAACCCCCTGAATCTGGGGTGGTATATGTTTCCCTGCCGCTTCCGGCTCATCAAAAACATAATAATCAAATATCTTTTTCCAGATATCCCGCTGATGCTTGGGCAAGTCGCGTAATCCCAGCAGCGCGTGATGCAAAACGTTTTCCGGATTCCCCATATACTCCGGTACATTTCGCCACCAGTAATTCACCAGTACATTTAAATTGGTGTGCGCCTGTACATGGTGCCACCACATACCGGGGATAAAGACCGCGTCCCCTGCTTCGAGCTCTGCGACAACACTGGCGGCCAATGCCTGTTTGAAGCGAGGATATTTTTCAAAGTCGGGCTGCAACAGATCGACCATACTGATCGCGCGACCTGAGGGCGTAATATCCAGCGGGCCCACATACAGGTTTTCCAATTGTTCGGGCGGGAACAGCGTAAAGGTTCGTTTGCCCACAACATTACAGGCGATGTTATCTGGACAATCATAATGCGCGGCAATAACACTGCGGTTACCCAACCAGATACTGACCAGCGGATCGATGTTGCTTAATCCGAGATCATTCTCAGCACGAAAGCCCGGCAGCCATTCGTCAACACGCGTAGAACCGATATAAAACAGTGGCGCATCATGCTGATCGCTGTGTTGCTCAAGCAACGCCAGTACATTATTCAGATTCGCCTCTGAGCGCTGGAAGTTAAATCCGGTGTAATCCTTGTTAAAGAAAATTTTTCCCTGGATCTCCGGCGCGCCGTAATAATAGGTAACCGGCTTGCCGCTGTAGAAACTGCGCAAATAATCGCTGGCTTGCCGCTCTGACTGCCGCCCCTTTTGAACGATGGGCCAGTCGGCCACGACACCTTTTAGTACCAAGGGTTCGCCGGATTGAAATATCCAATCCGGAATATTTTTGGGGCTACATCCCTCAACCACTTTTACGTTATTCGGGCTGATACTCATAGGGTTACTTCAGAGGCAGATGCGATTAGTTGGCTTCCAACTGGCTTTTCAGTTTGATTAATTTATTCACATGTGAAAGCGACGCAACGGCCATATAGATAGGCATCAGATATCCCATTTCATTTAATTTACCAAGCACGTCGCCACTCAATTTACCAAGCGCATCTTCATTGATGGTATGGAAACCTAACAACTGCGCTTGTCGACCAGTCGTCAGGGTAATATCAAAGGTGACAGGCTCCAGAAGATTGTGTTCGAGCAACACCTGACTAAAACCTTTGCCTTGCTCATTCCACAGGTGAATCGTTTCCAGCACAGAAGCCATGTAATCCAGATACTCGCTGTTGCCACCTTGCTCAAGGAACAAACGTTCGCCTTCTATTTCACTGATACGTGGGCTGTCCATATTAATGTTCATAACGCGCGTGGTATCAGACTCGCTGCCAGCCGGACCCCGCTGAAAACCGATAAGGAACGGATGCCGCTGTATCATCAAGGGAACATAACCTGCTTCCCAACCCCGCTCACTCAGGAACAGGTTTTCCCCTTCTTCAAAGCCAAATAAAGCTACCGCGTTATAACCGTCGCTTTCGTGACTTTTTTGGAAGAGAATCGGGTAATGCGCCTGAATAAAACGGAACTCCAGCGGAAAGGTATTTGTCATCATCACGCCATCACCCAGCGCTTTGTCTTTCCGTGTAATTACCCGGATATTTTTATGCTTGACGTTATTAACGACTTCAATATTTTTCATAAGAACTCATCTTAATTTATTAATTGTTTAACCGTATCGGTGTGGTGACTTATCTTCGACAGGTGCATCAACAATTCACGGTGGCCCGGCAATCTGCCGAGTAATCGGCGTGTTTGTTTTGCATTCTTCTCAAAATAGTGTTGCGCTAATTGCAGCTCTTTATTGCCGGGCTTTTGATAGCCTGCGGTAATATCAGGCGGAAAACCCATACCATATAACACATACTGAAAACTGGCCGAAGAAAATAACTCTTCGCGCTGTGGACAATCGTATGCCCAAGGCGGCTGAAAACGCCACAGACATAATAAATCTTGCAAGCTTTCCGGTATGGTCGAGGGATTTTTATTTTCCTGCCAATAAACGGAATCCGTTCTTGATGATAGTACATAGTGGAGTTTCAAAAACTCAATAACACGCTGCCAGTGATAGCTGAATTTATCGTTATAACGCTTGGCCAAGGGTAACATCATATCGAATGACGCAGGCATTTGTTCGGCCAACATTTTAGCCGCCAGTTCAATCATGACCAACGCCGATGCTTCCAGCGGTTCGATAAATCCCGCCGACACGCCCACCGCTACACAATTTTTAACCCAGAATTTTTCGCGGTAACCGGGCGTGAAAGAAATCTTGCGGATATCAGTTCGAGCTTCCGGACTGTCAGTAGCCTGGAGATAAGCCAATAACGCTTGCTCAGCCTCCGCTTCGGTTGTGAAGCGGGATGAATATACATGGCCGATCCCACGGCGACTTTGCAAGCCGATATCCCAGATCCAGCCTGCAGATTGCGCCGTCGATTGGGTATAACTTTTTATTGGGCTCGCATCGTCTTTATACGGAACCTGAACCGCCAGCGCCGTATCGTTAAACAACACGTCGCTTTTATTAATAAACGGAACCTGGTAATGCTGCCCCAACAACAACGCAGCGAAGCCGGAACAGTCAATAAATAAATCGCCTTCGATGCTGCCCGCGGCTTCGGTTTTTAACGCGGTGATATAACCATCGTCGTCGCTCTCAATCGCCGCCACATCCGCTGAAATATAGTGCACCCCCAAGCGTTCACAACAATGACGCTTGAGGAAAGCGGCGAATTTACCGGCATCCAGATGGTAACCGTAATTCAGCAGGTAATCGTATTCCGCTGTTGAGACTTCCTTGGGCGCCAGCTGGCTGTCACAGACCAGACTTTGCGGACACACGGCTTCAGCAAATGCCACTTGGTCACGAAACGCTGGCCATATCCGCGCCAGATTCATGTCGCCCCAGGCTTCCGGCAAGGTAAAAGGGTGATAGTAAGATTCCCGCGCGCCGGATTGCCATCCGACAAAGCAAGAGCCTTGTTTAAAGCTCGCATCACAATGGCGAATGAAATCGACTTCAGCGATGCCCATGGTTTTCAGGGTATCGCGCATTGAGGGCCAGGTGCCTTCACCGACCCCCAGAATCTTTACGGTTGGTGACTCAACCAGGGTAATCGACAGATTCCGCCCACGCCCTTGAGCATGCGCAGCAGCCAGAGTACCTGCGGTCAACCAACCAGCAGTGCCACCTCCGACAATAACAATCGACTTTACTGGCTTGCCCATACCACTGTTCCTGCTTGCGAATCACTTTTTACTAAGAATAGGCGCTTATTTACGCAAACGTTTGAATTATTCTGATTAAAGTAATGCCCTGGCGCGGTAAAAAAAAGCCGCTGAAAGTTCAGCGGCTTTTTCGAGCCTGAAAGGCATCCTTGTACATCAACTACACATTAGAAGGTATAACGTGCACCGATGTTGTAGCGTGGACCGCTGGTGTAAACACCCGTGGTGTACAGGTCATGACGACCGTAGGTACGACGGTATTCATCCGTGATGTTGATGCCTTCAAAGAATATCGTGAAGTTATCATTGATGTCGTAGCTGGCATTAAGGTCGACCTGCTGATAATTCTCAACGTAGGTCGGGTTAGCGCCTGTACCATCAGCGGTTCCATTCAGGTAGTCATCACGCCAGTTGTAGCTCAAGCGCACTTGTACGCCGTTCTTTTCATAGAAGGCAATAAAGTTGGCACTGTCACTCAAACCGGTTAATGCAAATTGCGGATCTACGATGTTACCGTCGTCATACTCGGTATCGGAATCCGTGATGGTGTAGTTAGCAACAACACCAAAACCGGTATCCCAGAAGTTATGTTGAACCGCAAATTCCCATCCCTCAAAGGCCGCTTCCTGTTCGTTCAGGAACTCGGTAATGTTGAAGATCACATTTGGATCACCTTCCACACCATAAACCCACGCCGGATTTTTGGTCAGGTCTACACTTGGGTCGCCATCAGGTGTATTGGCAACGATGTAATCCTTAACTGCAGCGGTACTCCACTGATTGTTGGGATCAGCAGCAACGGCCGCATCACGACGGCTACCTTGCGATGGGTCCGGCGCATTAAAGATAACTTCGGGCGATACGGTTGTACCGATGAAGTTCTTAACGTCTTTTCTGTAGTAGCCGACAGAAACATAGCTGGCTTCGTCGTAGTACCACTCCACAGACAAGTCGAAGTTGTCGGAGATAATCGGCTTCAGGTTCACATCACCACGTGTACCACTACCACCAGGGCTACCCGGGAACATGGATTGAGGTGCAACGCCGCGGCCAATAGATAGGGCGCTCATCTGATTCCACAGTGGACGGCCAAGGCTACGACCGTAAGATGTGCGAACAACCACGTCATCGGTCACGTCAAACGCCAGATCAATGCTTGGCAGGAAGTAGTCGTAGCCACCCTCGCCTTGTTTGACCGGAGTAACTTCGTAATCGTCAGCAGCCAGCAGATACATCTCGTTACCGCCAATCCATACAACCTCACCGGTGTATTGCAGCTCAATGGGTGTTGCGAAAGAACGAGTTTCTGTGTCTTCCCAACGAACACCCAATGCACCACGAACCGGGATACCAATATCGTATTCGGCGTTCAATTGAACCCAAGCGCTGGTGGAGTCTTCTTCAATCAGACGAACATCGTCTGGTGTGGGGTTCATACAGTAGTAAGTACTGCCGTTGGAGCAGTTAGCAAAACCACCGCCATCATCCAGGTTGGCTGCAGCATATTCGACCACTTTATTGAAATCAGCGACGAAACGCTGACCCAGCAATTGATCATGGCCATTACCACTGACATTGTCGAAGTAGCTGGCAATATCTGCAACTTTGTAGCCATCGAGCGGTACGTCACCTTCATCACCCAGTCCACCCCAGGTATCACGCTGGTTGTTTGCAAAGGTAGAGCGGTTGGTTTGCTCGATACGAGACACGCCGAAATCAAGGCTCAGGCTGTCGACGAATTCAAAGTTACCTTTGAACTGGAATTGATCGATTTCATGCAGCATGCGCGCGTTGCGGAAAGAGCTACCGGTAATCTGAAGGTCTTCGAGACGCGCAGTATCGCCATCATCGCTATTTACAATACCGACATTCAGCACTGGCAGATCAGAACCGAGATAAACCGCTGAACTATCGCGAACAAACGCAGACGTGGTGATTACGTTGCTGTTACCGTATTCGCTGTCTGGTTTGGATTCAGCATCAGAACTGTGAATATCGAACTCAAGTGTTAAACGGTCAGTTACAGACCACTCAACATTCAAGCCGATAGATTCGTTCTCATTGACACTGGAGTTAAGGCCGGCACCGAAGGTTAAGTCAGCACCTCTCTCTCCGGTCAAACCAAACTCTTCATACATCAACGGCACTTCAACAACGCCTTCACCGTTATCCGTCCAGGAAGTGCGGCGGTTTCCGCCAAAGTTAAACCAAGCACCCACATCAGAGAACTTGGAAGACTCTTCCTTCTTGGAGTAGGTGTAATCCAGAGTTGAAGTGATGTTTTCAGTCGGAGCAAATTGCAACACCAACTGACCATTCAAGCGCTTACGCTCATATTCGTTGAAGTTGTAGCCTGCTTGTTGTGGCACACCGTAAACATCAGCAGGAACTACAACTTCCTCACCGTCCATAACCGCTGGGCTAGGAGGATTGGTGTGAAAGTTGGTGTCTTGCAGGTTGGTGATTGCACCCCAACCATCAGAGCCAGCCGGGAAGTAACGCCAGCCAGTACCGATTTGCGCATTAGCGTTACCGCCTTCACGCTCCTGGTAGCTCATAGACAAGCCCACACCAAAGGTGTCATCCGCAAAGGTGTTGCTGTAGATACCGGAGATTTCCGGCGTCAGGCTTGGATCTTCTGCAGAGTCATCGTAAACACCCTTGACGCCGGCGGAGAATTGTTGGCCAGGGTTATCCAATGGGCGTGCAGTCTTGATGTTGATGGTTGCACCCACACCACCGGCCGGATTTTCGGCGCGAACAGTTTTGTAAACCTCTACTCCGCTAATACCTTCGGAAGCCAGGTTAGAGAAGTCAAAGGAACGAGAACCAGACACGCTGGTTGCTTCGATGGTGGTGCCAGGCATCTGACGACCGTTCAGGGTCACCAGGTTGTAGTCGGGGCCGAAACCGCGCACGGTGACTTTGGAGCCTTCACCGTTAGCACGGTCAATCGACACACCGGTAATACGTTGCAGGGATTCTGCCAGGTTGGTATCAGGGAACTTACCGATATCTTCCGCAGAAATCGCATCTACCACGCCTTGCGATTCACGTTTGATATCCATAGAACGCTGCAAGCTGCCCTTGATGCCGGTTACGACGATTTCTTCAACCATCTCACCGTTTTCTTGCGCGAAAGTGGTACCACTCAGCCCCACAAGGGCGTAAGAAGCCACTGCCGTCGCAATAAGTTTCTTCTTGAAGCCTACTGTGTTTTTGTTCATGAAATTCTCCGGTTTCTTATTCGTCTGGAATTATTTACCCGGTACTGCCGCATACCCCACATTAAGGGGGGACCTGGTTGTAGAGGTATGGACGCCTTTGGGAATAGAGGCGATTTTTTTATTAACAATCCATAACAACCGAGTTACTGACTTACTTATGTTATTGCGTGTTGGTTGTTTATTAGACGTTAACTAAACCAACCCCACTCTAACGCTAGGCGATATTTCCACTCCCGGCCAGCAAGCGTCGTCCCACTTTGGCGGCTAATACCAACATGAACTATCTCACTTTTACTTTTTTAAAGTGGGAAAACCGAATTTTCCTTTAAATTCATACAGTTAGATACAACTAAAAAGCGCGCCAAAATAAAAGTGGGAAGTGTAAAGATGTAAAAATTTCGTCATTTTCAGCCTCCATTCCCGCTATTTTCTTTTTCAGGGACAGTGCTGTCGGCGCACCAACTGGATGAATGTTGTCTGCGCAATGTCGATGCAAAACAAATTCTTTTTTTGCTGTTGCGCACCAATTGTTTTCATTCGCACTGCGCAGATGTCGTGCAACGAATCTTGTTTTGTGAAATCGCAGCACAGCACACGCTTACGGTCATTAAGACAAAAACTAATCGTTCAACAAGTCGGATTCATAATTCCGTAAAGCGTTGGGCAAGAGCGGATTGGTCAAGGTGATGAGCGCACGATTTTTTAACTGTAAACGCTCAACCAGGTTGCCATAGTGACGCTGGAAAATGTCGTCGAGCTGGCCATTATGAATAATGATTTGCATTCCTTGATCAATGCGCCGCGCTAATTCTGTGTTGTTGGGATTGACGTAGAACACCAATGGGAAGGGGTAATACAGCAGCACATTTTCATCTGTGTGCAGGTCAGCGGGAGTAGCAGCGCGCTCCTGGTAAACACTCTCCACTTCATTTGCCCCGAACGAAACATAATCAAATTGGTTGCTACGCAAACGTGTAAACAGATCATCAAACGTCCCGTCTTCCACGACGGGATAGTCGTTATGGCGAAACAACGCCGCATCGGCCCAACCGAGGGGAATACCCAAACGTTGTTGTTGCAATTGCGCGGCGGTAGTTATCCCCGCGAAGGTTTCACGGTCGGCGGCGCGGATTATCAGCACGCGATAACCCAACAGACCTTTCATCATCGGGTGCGGAATCAGGATTTTCTTTTCGTTAGCCAGCTTGGGGTTACCCGCCACCGTGCCGAACACATCAAAGCCTTTCTTGCGGAATATGCTGGCCTCATCAGCCGGGTCGGGATAATCCGTAAGATCCTCGATCACCGGAATTTCCCCGTAGCCCTTGCGGGTGACCTCAAGCACCGCCGTCAGGACATCACGCTCGTAGGCCTGACGGGAACTGGTTTTGTTGCCATTCCAGAATTTGATGGTGGTGACCTGCGGGTTTGAACTGGTGTAATGCCACAAAAACAACAGCGGCGAACAAATCAGCAGAACCGAAACAATATGAAGTGGGCGAATGCTCATGGTTTTCCTCTCACCGACTGCTGGTTTTAATACGGAAGCCATGACCAGGTACGTTCAGGGCCATTCCATCTGAAAAAGTGACAAGGTCGGGTGCGGACCCGACGTTATAGGCGATATAGGTGGTCACCCCATCCTTGGTAAACGCCACCGCCACCGGGCTGGAGGCGGTCAAGGCACCGGTGCCAGTCGCCAGGTGTCCCAACTGCTTGTAGGTGTATATCCAGTGATAGGTGTGCGCTTTTGTTTCGCCATCTTCCGGCCGGTAGTTGAACTGGCGACTGGCAAAGTCAGCGGCGGCAGCCTCGCCGTTGCTCATGGCCCAGATATTCCACCAGACATCCGGCCACTGATTGTCCGGCAACCCTGAGGGTTTGCCATTGGGCGATTCAGACAAGCCAAGCGCAATATAGTCCTCCAGATAGTCCGCATGCTGACCGATATGGAGCACCAACGGACTCAAGGGCAATCCCTGAATACCGAGGATGTGGGCATAGGCCTCGCTGAACCAGGTGGTGAACACATGGCCGTTGCCCCAGATAATTGACGTGGTGGGCTTGCTGTATTCCGGCGGAAAATTATCGTAATCCGCGCCCTTGTTGGTGTAGCGATCAATATTGTTCCAGTACTCCCAGTAGCTCGCCGTCGATGAGGCGTGCAAGTAAATACCCCGGTCTACCAGCGCTTGCTGCCCGGTAATCAAGCCGTAGAGAATAATCGCGCCGTAAGCGTTAGCCGCTTCGGAGGTAGATTCGTTGTTATTGCCCAGCAAAAAGTTGGCATTGCCCGAGGCCCAGGAAAATCCGTAAGCGGGGTCAAAGTTGCGCAGGTAGGGAAACAGCGGATCATCGCGGCCAGCGGCGTAATCGCGGATCAGCAGTTCCACCATCGGACCATACTGCTTATCACCACACCACTCGGGTTCCACCCGGCACACCTCAGCGGCCGCGCGCACAAAATAGCCATAATGGAAATGGTGGTCATTCAATTGCTGGTGGGCAAAAAACGATTCGTTAAAGCCCAGCAAGGTGCTCCAGTCCTGGTCGTATACAAAGTATTTGCTGGTATCCAGGTCACCGCTGGTGTCGGCGCGAAACCAGTCTTCCATTTCACGCTGCAGCCAATCGATCAGCTGACCTGCTTCAGCCACCATGCCGTGATCGCGGGCAATGGCAGCCAGCTCTGCGGCGCGGCTGAGCATCTTGCCGGTCCAGTAGGTGTCGGCATAGGTGTTCCACTGCGCCGGCCCCTGACTGACGAACTCGGTAATCAATGTGCGCAGCTGCGCGGGGTCATAGTCGCCGATGCCAGCCGGGAAGAATGGCAGCACACCCACGAAGGGTAAGGTGTAACTGAACCGGTCCGTGGCGGCGAATTTGGTCAGGCCGCGCGCGCTGCGCACCCGGTAATCTGTGGTCGGCTGGGCAGAGTTTTTCCAATGTAAGGGCAGCATCCCTGCCAGGGTAGTGACCGAATTTCCATTAAAGCGGTACTGGTGCGTAATCGTTACCTGGTTGTTGCTGCGATTGACGGCGTAGTCGATGTGCACTTCATCCACTGGCTGGCGGGCATGGGTGGTAAAGGTCTTGATCATGGCTTCGTCTGGCGTGCCCTGACTCAAGGGCAAAAGCGCGACGGTTAATTGTTTGGTGTGGTTGACCCGGATATCGGCACCCGTCACACCACTAAAACGGGCGCTCTCGTCACCGACCAGCAGGAAGTAATTGCGGTTGCCCGCCACGTCAGTCCAGAGACCCAGGGTGTCATCGCCACGGTGGAATATGCCTTTTTGATCGCCGTCGGCTGCGTGGGTCCGCAGGATCAGTTCACCGTGCAGCGCGGTGAAGTACACGTAAGGCGAGCCATGAACAAAGGTGGCTTCCATCACCGGTGTGGTTTCACTGCGCCACTGCACGGTAACCGAGCCATCACTGAAATCTTTCAGGTAAGCCTGGAGCTGGTCGCCCGCTGACGTACCGACCGCTATACCGTCGAAAACGTCGCTGTAGGGTTCGGGAATGCGGTAGGCATATTCCTTGTCGCCGGCACGTAAGCCGCTGGGAATCCCCAGGAGGCGCGCACCGCGCTCGCTGATGCGGGCGGTAACGGGGTCCGGCGTAATGTAGCCCGCGTGATTCGGGTTGCCGGTGATCATCTCGCCGTGAAAGGGAATGGAGCCCCACCAGCGGTGGGTCATGGTCGGCTGGTCAGCCGCTGGTGAAACGCGTTGGGGATACAGCCGCGTCGGCGCATCGCAAGCACTTGCGTTACGCTCGACCACACCGGCGTTAAGAATTTGACCGGCGTCACATTGGTAACTGGCCGGGTTGATGGCATGGCTGACATTGCCCGCCCCATAGGAAGTGAAGACGGATTGACAGGCCTGCGTAAGACTTAGCGCACTCAACAGGAGTACCCATCTTATCTTTATCACTAGCTGCGCTCTGATTGTTATGCGTTATTAATTAGGCAAATCATCGGTGTCCGGATCATCCTGTCCCGACGGGTCATTTCTTCTTGTCCGATGAACTATTTTTAACGTCGCGTGAATAAACGTCGTCCCAGATTGACTTTTTTTTGCAACATGGGCTGTCTCACTTTTCGACAAAAAAAGGCGGGAAAGACCTGCCAACGCAAGCGCAGTGTGGCTTTGCGCAGAAAGTAGGACTTTCCATGACCACCCCGGTACCACGTGCCACATTCATAGAGTCCACTTTACCCAGAGAGCCTAGTGGGACGACGGCGCATTTTTTGGCCGTTAGGCTGGTTGCAGGAGTGGAGTTAACTCCCATCGGTCTATCCCCGCCCAGGATGTATCTGGATGTATGGCGGGGCCCAGAGTTAAGCGACGGGCACAGCAATGAAGCTGACGATAAGAGGTATTTGACGCCTGGACGCGATCTACGTGCGCACCCCGACATGCTTTCGGTCGTCGGGTATTAACTCGAAATAATAATGTCTAACAACGAGGAACATCAGATGTGTCTAAAGAGACTAGGCAGCCGTGCCTTCTACTTGCTCATCCTGTTTGCCTGCGCCAGTGTTAACGCTCAGACAAATCTTGCACTCAACGCTCCTGCCTCCGGCAGTACCAATGTCCAACCAGGCAACCTTGCCACCGACGGTAACGCCAGCACCCGCTGGGAATCCGCTTACGGTGTCGATCCTTCCTGGCTTACGGTCGATTTGGGATCACAAAAAAGCCTGGCTTCAGCCCAAGTGGTCTGGGAAGCAGCCAACGCCGAGAACTACCTGATTCAGGGCTCCAACAACAACGCTGATTGGACTACCTTGAGTATTTTTACCGGTGGTGCCTTCGGCAACCGTACTGATAATCACACCATCAGCGGCAGCTACCGCTGGGTGCGTATGCACGGTACCCACCGCAGCGTCGGCAACAACTGGGGTTATTCGATCTTTGAGTTCCGCGTCTTTGGCGCCGCCTCATCCAGCTCGTCTTCCAGCACATCAGGCAACTGCAACCTGGGCTGCGTGACCACGCTCAACGGCAACACCATGCGTGCCACTGTCAGCGCCGGCAACATCGTGGATATCCACTACCGCGTGAATGGCGGATCGCAGCAGAATTTCGGTATGACGCTGAATAATGGTGTGTGGACTTACGACATCGGCAACCTGCCAGCAGGTGCGACCGTGAGTGTGAGCTTCACCATCATCACCAACGGTGTGGGCAATACCACGGCCTGGAACGATTACACCCTGGGCAGCGCGCCTTCGTCTTCCAGCAGCAGCTCCTCATCGACCAGCAGTTCATCCAGCTCTACCAGCACCCCGAGTGGCACCAACATCACCGGTCTGGGTGGCGCAATTACCGCACAGTACAACAACTCACCGGCGGGAGAAGGCATTACCAACCTGATCGATAACAATGTGAATACCAAGTTCCTGACCGTGGCCAGCTCTTCATGGGTTCGCTACCAGGCACCGGCGTCTTACATTGTCACTGGCTATACGCTGACCTCGGCTAACGATGCGCCCGAGCGCGACCCGTTGAGCTGGTCCCTGCAAGGCTCCAACAACGGCAGCAGCTGGACCACCATCGACAGCCGCTCTGCGCAGGATTTCCCCAACCGCTTCCAGACCCGTGCGTTTACGTTCAACAACAGCACCGGCTACACCTACTATCGCTTCAACTTCAGCAACAACAGCGGCACCATGACGCAACTGGCTGAGATGAAGCTGTACGGCACCTTGGGCGGCGGCACGACCTCGTCGTCTTCCAGCTCTTCCAGCAGCGTGCCGCTGGGCAACATCGTGCCCTTGTATAACTCATCTACCCAACTGGAGCCGACAATTAGAGTGCAACAGGGCAATCAGTTGATTACCCGCATTGCCGACCGCGCGCGCGACCGTCACGCGAAGGAAAGTCACTTCCAGTCCTATGACCACTTCCTGAGCTTCTATTGGGAACATCGCACGGCGTCCATCGAGATTATCGAAACCCAGTTCCCGGACGATACCGCCAGCATTCGTATGAATGTCAGAACCCAATGGCGCCTGAACGATACCGAAGCGGAAAACCGTTGGTTCTACCGCGGCATCGGCACCGTAGCCGAGTACTGCGATAACGGCACCATGGTCGTGGTCAACGACCTGAACTACTACAAAGAAAGAACTCACAACTGCCGCACCGGTCAGCCCATCCGCAAGGGTGACAAGCTGGAGTTTGAACTGAGCCAGTTCCTTGACCCGAGCGTACCGCGTGGTCGTGCGCCTTACTACGGCACCACCTACCTGTACATCGTCGGTGAGGGCATCGTGCCCTGGGACATTCTGCCCGGCACCTTTAATACGCCGACGTTTGGCGGCGGTACTAAAGATTCGGTGAAGATTCCCTCACAAGCCTGGTTAGGCGGTGGTACTACCCTGCCTTACGACCACTCCAATGAGCCGGATAACCACTACATCCAGATGGCCACCAACCTGGGCTACAACAACGGTCAGCCGTTTGTATTGGGCCGCCGTGTACACCACACCTCGTTCGTTGATGGTACCCATGACGAGCATGTGGAAAACGGTGTGTTCGATGGTATGCCCGGCAAAGCCGGTCCGCATTACGTGAATGATCGTTGTACCGGATGTCACGTGCGCAATGGCCGTGCGGCGCCTGCCAACCTGGGCGAGCCGTTAGACAAATGGGTATTCAAAGTGGGTGATGCCAACGGCAATCCGCATCCGCAACTGGGTCGTACTCTGCAACCCAAGTCATCCGGTGGTGCCGCAAGCGAAGGCGTCGTGTCTTTGCAAAGCTGGAGCAATGTCGGTGGCTTGCGTGAGCCGAACTACCAATTCAGCGGCGTGCAGCCGGCTACCTTCTCAGCGCGTATCGCACCATCACTGGTCGGTATAGGCTTGCTGGAAGCGATTCCCGAATCCGCCATCCTCGCGAAAGAAGATCCGAGCGATGCCAATGGTGACGGTATCTCCGGTCGTGCTAACCGTGTGATCGATCCGGTGACTGGTCAAACCCGTCTGGGTCGTTTCGGCTACAAAGCGGGCACCAGCAGCGTCAAGCATCAGGTCGCCAGCGCGCTGAATAACGATATGGGTGTGCGCACGTCCGTGTTGCCCAACCCGGATTGCGGTTCTGGTCAAAGCGATTGTGGCCCGAGCGGTTCCGAGTTGTCTGACACCCACCTGAACAACCTGGTGAAATACAACTCCCTGCTGGGTGTGCGTCCACAACGCAATATCAACGATGCGGCCGTACAACGCGGTAAAACCCAGTTCACCAACATCGGTTGTGCCGGTTGTCACACCGCGTCGACCTACCAAACCAGCGCCAACCATCCACTGGCCGAGCTGCGCAGCCAGACTATCCAGCCCTACACCGACCTGCTGTTGCACGATATGGGTCCAGGTCTGGCGGATAACCTGGGTGAAGGTCAGGCGTCCGGTTCCGAATGGCGTACCGCGCCGCTGTGGGGCCTGGGCTTGTCAGCTTGCGTCACCGGTGGTGTAACCAATGCCGGTCAAGGCCAGCAAGTGTGTACACCGGTTCACAGCTACCTGCATGACGGTCGCGCCAGATCCATCGAAGAAGCCATCCTGTGGCACGGTGGTGAAGGTGAAAACGCCAAAAATGCCTACCAGGCATTGGGCAGCTCACAAAAACAAGACGTACTGCGGTTCCTGGAATCCCTGTAATCCCCGTGCGACGGTGCCCCTGCACCGTCCACAACTCGTGTGGCCCGGACAGCAATGTCCGGGCTTTTTTTTGGGTTAATTAAAACTCCCAGTTAACCCCACCGGTAATCTGATACGCACTGGTATCCGCATAACTGCTCACGACCTTACCGGAGATAAATGTCGATACGCCGTTAGGCAGTACAAACGCGGTGCTCACATCCCACTGGTAGAACAAACTGTCCGCCGAGTCCGCACGCAATTCAAAATTACCCAAGGCATCAGCGTCCGTCAGATTAAACCCGATGTAGTCATTACTCAGATGCGCCTGATTCACCGCACTGAAACGCACACTTGGAATCATCACACCCCAATCCATCGCGAGGGTATAACTGGTATCCAGACCCAGGCTGGTGTTGAGCTGTTCATGGGTTTGGTCTTCAGCAGACGTCAACCAGGGTGAATCGCCAGTTTCTGCAAAAGCGTCCACTTGCGTGTTGAGGTAGTCCAGACGCACAAACGGTTTGAGCGCCCAGGCGCCGGGTTGCCAGTTGTATTCAAACTGCGTGCTCACGCTGAACTGGTCACTGCCGTAATCACTGTTGGCGACGGAAACATCCGGGAAGCGGATGATGCGCTGTGCTTCGGTATCACCGGAGGCATAACCCATCTGTAGATCAAGACTGAGCGGGCCGCTGTACCAGGACAGGAAGCCGGTGAGGCTGATGACATCGGAATCCATGGTGCCGCCGTCGTTAGCGAAGTCGACATCGTAAGAGGCCCAATCCACCGCCGCGCCCAGGTTCAGATTGCTGTTAACGCGATAACCCAACCCGAGCAACACACCGACGGCTTCAGACTCATAGCCCGCTTCGCGCCAGGTCTGGTTGCGTTCGAAGCTTTCCATCTGCACCGAGGTCAGCACCGTCCAAGGCGAATCAAAACCATCACCCGCCGCGCCGCCGGTGGGCAGCATATGATCGTTAAAACCGACCACTGCACCGCCACCGCCGCTGCGCATTTGCGCCATGCCCTGGTAGATGCGTGAGGTTTTATTGCGGCTGTTTTCTGCCAGCAAACGGCTCTGGATTAACGCTTCATCCGGCGCGATCTCGGCCATGATGGGATTGAGATCGCCTTCGGCGGCTTCGGCATACAACAAATCACAATTGCTATCCAACTGCGCGGACAATTCACCGGCATTACAGGCGTCTTCCAACATGCCAGCCACGGCTTTGTTACGCGCACCGTCCACGTATAACTCGAAGGCAAAATTCGGTTCGGGCTCTGGTTGCGGCTCCGGTTCGGGTTCCGGCTCTGGCTCAGGTTCGGGCTCCGGTTCTGGCTCGGGTTCGGGTTCCGGCTCAGTCACCTCTACGGTCACGACAGTCGAGCCACCGTAACCGGAATCGTCCACCACAAAATATGTAAAGGTGTCGGTGCCGACGAAGTCTTCGCTGGGCGGCGTGTAAACCAGTTGATTAGTTTCACTATCGAGAATCACCGAGCCGTATCCGGTGGATGTGGAATCAAAACTGTCGATGAAGAGATTGTTGTTCTCAACGTTATCCGAGGTATCGTTGGCCAATACATCAATGGCAATCGAGCCGGTGCCCTGTATCATGGTCGCCGTATCAGGGGTTGCAATAGCCGTGGCATTTGCCTGCTGCACCGCAGCGGCTAACAGCAGCATGGGGATGGAATGAAGTGGATTTACACAGTGTTGCTTCATACAAAATGTCCTTTTGTCGAATGAATTGAATTAAAAAAATGCGAGGAGCGAGTACCGCAGATGGCCACACAAACTCAAGGGAAAACCATATTGTGTACCTGGGAAATCGGAGGCGAATTGGGACATATTTCGCGCTATTCTGCAATAGTCAAAGCGCTGGAATCAGACGGGCACCACGTTGTACTCGCCTTAAAAGATTTATCGCGCGCGTACCCGTTTTTTTGCCACACCAAAGCCACCCTGATGCAAGCGCCGGTGTGGCTGCCCAAGGTCACCATGCAACGTCCCATCGCCTGCCTTGCCGACACCTTATTGTGCCTGGGCTATCTGGAAACCGACCCGCTCGACTGCCTGGTGCAAGCCTGGGAAAGCATTATCAACAGCGTTAAACCGGACCTGGTTATTTTCGATTACGCACCCACCGCCATGATCGCGTTGCGCCACATCCAAATTCCCAAAATTTTAATCGGCACCGGCTTTGCCGATCCTGTCCCCGGCCGCTCCATTGTCGACTGGCGACCCTATCCGCAAGACGACGGGCTCGTTGCACGGCAGGAAGAACGCGTGCTACAGCAAGTGAATGCCGTACTCGCACGCCGCCAACAACCCACACTCACGCAGCTCACCGATTTATTTGCGGTAGACCGCGTGGTCATCAGCACCTTTCCGGAACTCGATTTGTATAGTCAACGCGACAACGCCGATTACTGCACCGGCCCCACCGCAAAATTGGTTGACACCCCCGTGAAATTTGCCAGCGACGCGCGCCCGCGCATCCTCGCCTATTTAAAACCGGCGCACCCGAATATTGAATTACTGGTCACCGCCCTCGCCCGCTGTAAAGCCAACGTATTTATCGCCTGCCCCAAAGGCCCGGCGAATTTATTTACGCCCCACGTCAGCGACCGTTTTCAATTCAGCAACGAATTGGTGGACCTGCAAGGCGCCATGAGCGATGTCGACTTATTTGTCGGCCACGGCAATGCATCATCCGTAAAAGAAAGTCTCGTTGCTGGAAATCCCACAGTGGTGTTACCGATTCAACTCGAACAATTACTCACGGGCAGAAAAGTGCAGCAAGCCGGTTTCGGTGTGCTGGTAGAAAAAATACCGGGGCTGGATGAGATGGTAAAACTGCTGGATGACTTGTTGATGAATGGTGACAGTTATCGGGCAAATATTCAGACGTTATTGGAGCGGCATCCGGCACCGAGGCTGTGTGTGGCGGATGCGGTGGATAAAGCGGTGCGACATTTACTCAATCATTAAGTGATATAGAAGGAGCTGTCTAATGAGCATGGATCAAAACACTTATGAGATTCTGGAGGAAAAGTTTACCGGGCTTGCACCGGCTAGTTGCGTAGCCATCGCCTTGCGCGCGGCTCTACGTGTGTTGCCGCTGTTAATGCTTCACAGTTCAAGCGATGAGAAAACGCGCGTATCCATCAAGCCTTTCGGCTACTGGAGCGACAAAGACATACAAGAAAATTTGTTGGCGACCCTCAGCGCACAAGGACTTGCCATACGCTTGCTTGCACCCTGCTCAACTGACTATGTAAATGTCATAAGCCCTCTATTTGGGCACCTGGAAAAAACGATCTACAAAGCATCGGGCAGTCTTGATTTCGCATGCAGGCGAGCCTATTCGAATGAATATTTATTCTCCGATGCCTGTGGCAAGGCCTACACCGCCAGCACTGTCTGCGCGAGTGCCGTTATCGGCAGCATCTACAAAAACCTCGAAACCGCAGGATTTTTACAATCAAACTTCGAAGCAGCGGCCGAAAAGATGGTGAACATAAAAGCCTATGCAAAGGAAGCCGATCACTTGCATCAACAATTAATTGCTGCCGCGACATACGCCACGGAAAATAATTTTGCAAAAGAAAAAGCAAGCGTCACTGCCTTGGTAATCAATGAAGCAAAAAAAATATCAGCGCGTTTTAACCTGCGCGCCGACACCATCTCGCACATAATTGCTGATACGAAAACCGATACACTAAAAGAACTCCACGACGCTGCGCATGCTGCTGCAAAAGCTTTCCAACGAGTATGCGAAAGCACCGTAACCTCTGCAGGCCAAGAATTCATCGAAACGCTCCATGAGGCATTATCCGCAGCCGCGCTGTATGAAGATGTTCGCGTTTCAATGCTACCTTTCGGCAATGACATCAGCACGGATTTTTACGTAGAAGCACCGCAACAATCTTACATTGCACTAAAAACATTGCTGCTAGAGCCGAGCAAACTGGTCGCCAAGATTAACCACTGCATCCAGTCTGCAGGAAAAATTATTGAGGGATTCAATGATGCTATTCGAGAACCCCGGATGCGGGATTTCACTGCTGCCTTTGATAACTACGATATCGCCTACCGGCAGTTTGATGAATTTATAGGGTTTGCACTAACGCCTGACAGTTCTGAATTATCATCTTCCCTGGCAGCCCTCTATCATTTTTCAACCCCAGCCAAACTAAGTGATATTCGTGGTGCTGATATCGAAACCTACGACGCAACCATTGCCCAACACGCTATTGATGCTATCGGCTATACGCTCTCAGGCTGCCACGCCGACGTTGATGCCTACTCAAAATATGACACCTACACGATCAGGGAATTATCTTTGGATGCGGTACTAAGCGATCTGGAATTTCTCAATCGACATTCTATCCATGAGTTATTTGTACGGCGATTGTGGTCACCACCATTACCCACGCACACCGCAGATGAACGCCCTGCAATTCACACGCTCTATCCCGGCGCATCAAAGCTTTGGCAATTCCTCTGGAACGATTTCAAACGTGATGCACTAGCCATCGACCAAGACCTGCGTCTCTGGCTGGATTGGTATGACGGGTTATTTACACAGGGTGAAATGGATATCCCCGCGCTGGAAGCGCTGATTGAAACTTCATATCCACAGCAGTATGAAATAACGGAACCAGAAGAGGTTTTATAGGCAGTGCATCACATCACAAACAAATTCGCGCCGACCGTGCCATAATCAGCGCCGTCGTACAGTCAAGCTTTTCCAACCATAACTACAGGAGCTAATAAGATGCAACGCAAATCCTCTACCCTGTCCACCACCGTTATCGCTTTATTCACATTGCTGGTCATCGCCCCGCTGTCGTTTGCGGAATCCAGCGCGATTGCCACGATGGCGCGCATTGTTGCCGAGTTGAATCATTACCCGTCTGCCGAGCAGAAAACAGCGTTGACCGCGATCAGCAAAGATGAGAGCAACAGCGAAGCCACGCGAGCGATTGCCGAGGCGATTCATAACGTTGAGCACAAAGCCAAAGCTGAAGACGTGGCTACGCTGAAAATCGTCAGTGAAACGGAATCCACCACTGAAGAAGAAAAACAACTGGCGGAAATTGTGATGAACCTGAATCACAGTGTGAGCGCAGAAACCAAAAAAGCGTTAGAAGCATTAGCGAAGTAAAAAATCAAATCCCGCCGGTTATTCACCGCTTTGGCAATTTACCGGCGGGCCGCTCAAACTGGCCCGTCATAATCCAGCAGAATCAAAATCCTATCCTGAAATACATCGATCAGGCCTTTACCCAAGGACTCTACTCATCACCGTAAAGCTTTATGGCATGTGTGAGTCGCCTGTTATGTGATGTAATTGACTGAAATACCCCTCTAAGCAACTATTCAGTTTTCTTCTCTTTCGCCCAATGCAATTGGGTGGCTTCATCAAACAACATGGCTCAGCTTAATGTAACGAGAGTCATAATTTGATTTCTGTTGAACACATATAACCGGTGTGTAAATTGACACAATAAAATCATCGGAAATTATCCTTCTTATTACTTCAATAACTAAAGCTTGGAGGCAACATGAAAGCAGGTCAAAGCAATGGTGGAAACCCATTTTATGGAATATCCGTTGGATCTACCGTGCACGAAAATGATGGATCATTTTCAGCACCCGTTATTCAGGAAGGCATGACACGATTTGCCGCAGGCACTGAGGGCACTATCAGAATGTCGGGCAACAGTGCGTTTATATACAGCGACTCAATGAATCAGGGCTCCTTTGGTGTCTCGGGCAGTTATGGCGTAAAGGGGGTTTCACAATACACAGCCGCAGTAAGCGGCTATGTTGGAAACACCAATGCGCAGAACAGTCGCAGCACGTCACTGTCGATTGATCTTATGACCTGGGCAGGTATCGAGTATATTGACTTCAACAATCTCTCTGTCTCTGAACTGGTTTGTGGAATGTCTGCAAATCCACAAGCCGACCTGTTAAAGGCGCTGGAAAAATTTAATGCTATGAGGAGCGCCGACTCCGCCACAAAAGATAACGCAATACGAGAATGGATTGCGGCGTGCGAAGACTTTTACGCACGACAAGGAACCGGTGTTGTCATCGGTGTTCTCTGGGGAGCCTATGGGTCGGTCAACCTTACCTTCACGTCGGATGCACAGGAAGATAAATGGCAATATGGCGGGAAAGCCGGCTTCACCTATGCGGGAACAGGCGCATCGGTGGCCATTTCAGCTGCGTATGGCGGGTCTAAATCTTCAATTGCTGAAGCGGGATTTGCTCAGGTGGACGCTTATTACAGTGGCAAAAGCGTGCAGAAAGAGATCACCGCCTGGGCGCAGCAATATCAAGAAATAGCCAATAAAGGACTCAATGAACTCGGAAAACAGAAAGTTACCCGCAACGCTGAATTGATTGATAACTCCAGCGCACCCACTATCCCGGATTTTGTAAAGCCAGACAAGAAGCCTAAAGTGACTGACCTGATCAGTGAAATAAAAGATCTTGATGGCCTTGAAGCTTATGCAACAGCCGCTGCATTTGAGAAATATAAAGCCGGTGGCGGTGAGGGTGACTTGGATGCGTTTATAAAGTCCCGGAAAGAAAACAATGATATTACCGGATTAGTGGATGAACCTGTCGCACCCGATCTGGACGCGCCGCACAACCAAAACCTGATGGACGATCAACAGCCAGAGCCGCCACACCACAATCTAAAAGAACAAACATCACCCCTTCTCAGTAATCCCCAGGACGAATTCGTACCCATGGGATTGTGGATTGCCAGTTGGAGCAAACTATTCCCTTGGCTGGTTTCGGGTCACGACAATCGTATCCCCAAAGATGCACAAGCAACTGACATCATACGTTTGCGCACCTACATTCAGGACTGCAGATCACTTGAGCGCATTTATCACACGGTTTATACCGCCGGTGTCACAATTGAAGGCGTTAATTTCGGTGCGTTGAGGGACGCGTTCGGACATGCTGCATCCAAGGCGATTGATGTAATGCGCGATCTCAACCGCGTCGATGTTCGCACCCAATTGCAATCTCTGGTGGGTGAATTAAGTAAAACCGCACACAACATTTATCGCGTGTGGGTCGACAACCCCATCTTGCGGGAGTATCAACTGGGAGGCGGACTTTACGCTACCGATGAAAGAGACAAACCCTTTGGATCATTAAAAGAACTTAAATTTTCTCCTAACGGCTTGATAAACCATAGTTCAATGACGTTTGAGGCATCAGGTTTCGAAATTGACAAAAAACCGCTGAACACTGAAGCCTTCGCTCAAGACATAAAGGGCCGGCCTGTGATTTTGCCCGATGGGCATATCGTCGTTTTTATAACCGATGGAGAGAAAGATACCTCCGGGTTCCTCAGCGGCAATCGCGACGAAGTAAATACTTTTGATATCGTTCTGCAAGCATCTGGCAAGGTGCAGTCGCAGGATGAATGGGAGAATTTTCTTAGTGCAATACCCTTCAAGATCACGCCGCTGGGACTACAGGCCGTTGGTCTGATTCCGCGGCCCTGGCCAAATAAAAAAGGTCAGATGTACGGGGCTCCTGGAATATACCGTTTGATTCCTATTCCATTCAGTGCAGCAAATGGTGTTGATTGGCGCTTTGGTGCCACCACAACCGGTACCGGTAATCTTCAAGCACAACTGGATAAATTACGGGCCGACCTGAAATCCCGGCCTCAATGGAGCCTGGATAGCGACCATT
The DNA here is from genome assembly GCF_002162135.1 of Cellvibrio sp. PSBB006. NCBI lineage: Bacteria > Pseudomonadati > Pseudomonadota > Gammaproteobacteria > Cellvibrionales > Cellvibrionaceae > Cellvibrio > Cellvibrio sp. PSBB006. The sequence continues at coordinate 2,867,665 of NZ_CP021382.1, forward strand.
GGAAAGGCTTTGCATGGAGCGATAACGCCTATACCACCAGAGAGATCAAGCCGTCATACATTGGCATTACTGACGAGGTGAAGAATATTTTTGGTTCAAGGTGAGATAATCAGGATCGACGAATAGGCTCTGGCCAGCATTAACCTTTAGTAAATTCTGGCTGAGAGCCTTAAAAATCAGTTTAGCCGATCAGACAGTAACCCTGGTGGACATTGTTATAAATCTAAAAGTCATTTTAGTTTCGGAACTCATATTCACCATAGATTGGATCAAAAAAAACAGGCATCTTCATTTAAGCAAGCCGCGCAACAAACACATTTGCCTTCACGTACGTGTAATTCCGTGTAATTGACTTTTCTGCAAAGCGAAGCGGCTATATAAAAACCGAAAAAGCCATAACAAATTGTTATCTAAAGCACCGCTTCATTACTGGCATGTAAAGCAGCAATAGGCTTTACTATTCAGCAGTGCGACATTGGGATTCAGACAAGGCGTGTTGTTATGGACATCTTCACTCGGTTTAACCGCAAAGCCATTCAAGACCGGCAGATAGATACGCTGATCGGTATCAGCAAAGGGCTTATTGCTGACAACACCATCAATACCATGGAAGCCGAATTCCTGATGAATTGGCTTATCCAAAATCAACAAACCAGCAACCCCGTCATTGTTAACCTGCTCGAAAAAATCGGCATCATGCTGCAAGACGGCATATTGGATAATGGAGAATCCAAAGAGCTGCTTTCACTCTTGCACCGTATAACCGGCGAAAGCAGCACGCTCGGCGAATTGACCAAAACCACCACATTACCAATCAATAAACCACAACCCGCTATTACTTTTCATGGTATGACATTTTTGTTCACAGGAACCTGTGCATTTGGCACGCGCGCCCAATGCCAAGCAGCCGTCGAAACGCTTGGCGGTGTAAATGCTGGCAGCGTGAATAAATCATTAAATTATTTGGTGCTTGGAACCTATGTAACGGATAGCTGGGCGCATGAAACCTTTGGACGGAAGATAGAAAAGGCGATGGAGTATCGGGATAGTGGAGTGCCGTTGGTGATTGTGACGGAGGAGCATTGGGCTGGAGAGGCTGGACTTGCTTGAAAGTTGGGACCGCTTTGTGCCCAAAGCGGACTTTGAGTGTTAGGTAAATATGCAGAATTTTGTAAAAGGAAAAACTGATGTATTTGAAAAGCTTGGTGATTTCCAATTTTCGAAAAATAAAATATACAAGATTTGATTTTAGCGAAGGACTAAATGTCATTGTGGGCGCGAATAATATAGGAAAGACTGCTCTAGTTGACGCTCTTCGATCATTATTGGCGGGCCACGAAGACCCATATCCTTCTCTCACAATTGAGGATATACACCGGCCTGCGGATGGTGGTTCTGCAATTGGGCCAATTTCTTTTGAGTTCATTTTTGATGGCTTGTCGCATGAGGATGAAGCCGATTTTATCCAAGCATTGGTGCCAAACGGAAAAGCGTTCGAAGCTCATCTCTTTGTTAGCTACTCACTTGTTGATGAATCGAGTGAGCGATTGAGACCTAGGCGTTGGTGCGGGGCTCATGAAGAGCTTGGGCTTACTAGCGACATGCTGGAAAACTTGCGGGGAGTATATTTGCCGCCATTGAGGGACGCATCTCAGGGTTTAAGGCCTGGAAGGCGTAGCCAGTTAGCTAGATTGATGAGACTTCTTGGCGAGAAAGATCCGGTTGGAAAAGAAAGTGTTGAGACTCTTATTCGGCGGTTTGAAGTGTTATTAAAGAATAGGTCTCCAATCAAGGCAACCAAAGATGCCATTTTTTTTCGTCATAAAAATATGCTTGGTGAGACGCTTGCGCAAGAGCTTGACTTAGGAATAACTGGTTCAGATTACAATCTTGTGTCTGCGCGACTTTCACTAATGGTGGATTATTTTGGTATTGAAGCAAATGGCCTAGGTTTTAATAATTTAATATTTATGGCTGTAGTTCTTAGTGAAATGGTGAAGGATAAAACTGCCGCATATCGAGGTCTTATTATTGAAGAGCCGGAGGCTCATCTTCACCCTCAGCTTCAGGTTATTTTGCTTGAGTATTTGGAGTCGATTAAGGCTGATACTGGGGAGGGCAATGTCCAGTTATTTGTTACAAGCCACTCTCCAAATTTTGCAGCCATTGCGAACTTGGACTCAACTATTTGCATGATTCAGCGAAAAGATAGGGTTGTCGCATTTTCACCCAGGAATGTCAAATTTGATACCGTTCAAAAGGAAAGCGAAACTAAGAGAAAGAAATTGGAGCGATACTTAGACATTACTCGTGCAGAGATTTTTTTTGCGAGGCGAGTAATATTTGTCGAAGGTGCAGCTGAGCTTATGCTCATTAGTGTTTTAGCTAAAAAGCTTGGATATCAGTATGATCTTAGAAAGCATGCAATCAGCTTGATTAGCGTTGAAGGACTAAATTTTGATTGCTTTCTTCCCATATTTGGCGAAGCAGCACTCCCGATCCCAGTGGCGGCTATTACAGATGCTGACCCTGTTGCTGATCCCGACCAAGAGGATGCGGAGCCAATTTATCCAAGTTTGGAAGAGGTAGTAAATATATCTTCGAACACTAAATCAATGCTTAAATACCAAGATAATTTAATAAAAATTTTCTATGGAGTTAAAACATTAGAATATGATTTGGCTCTACATGATGATAATCGGAAAGTTATGATTGCTACTCTCATTGAAATGCATCCAAAAATAGGCAGGGATCTTCAAGCGCTAATTAATCGTGCCATTACCGATCAGGAGAAAGCAAAAATCTTATTTACTGGAATGTTTGAGCGTGGTAGCAATAAGAAGAATATACAGAAAGGCCGCTACGGTCAGGCATTAGCTGACTCGATTGCGAAACTTGGGCCAGCTGAAAAATTTGTGGTTCCGGAATACATCGGTAACGCTATTAAGCATGTATGTGATTATGAGGAGGCGTGATCGTGAGTGGCCTTTCTGATGAGCAGCGAAATGTAGTTCATGCACCACTCAATGCTCTATCTGTTATTGCTTGTGCTGGCAGTGGAAAAACAAAAACTGCTGTTCACAGGTTAGAAAAGATCAAGTATGCGTTAACAAATACTCGTTCTCATGTTGCATTATTATCATTCTCAAATATCGCTGTCGATACCTTCAAAAAGACGTATCTGGAAATTTCATCTAATAGTCAAGGGCCCAGGGGTTTAAATAGAGTCACAATCGATACTGTAGATGGATTCATTACAAGCCACATAATTCGTCCTCATGCTCATCGAACTATGGGGTGTAGCAAAATTCCATTCTTGGTTGATGGGTCAGAACCGTTTCTTCTGAATAAAGAACTTAAATTCTGGTATGAGTTACCGTCCGGAGAGAAGAGGCCTGTAGAAGGTTCAGAAATAAATAACGTCACCGTAGATTTTGATGGTCGAGGCTTCAATTTTAAATACAAATATCATAACTCGGTATATATTATCAATAACGGCCTTTTAGTAACAAAGCGGCTCGGCTGTATTGGAGCATACACTCATGAGCTGGGTAAGTTCTGGGCACTAAAAAGTTTATGCGAGCAAGAAAATATATTGTCTTTAATCGTAAACAGATACCCACATATTATTGTGGATGAAGCACAAGATATTTCACTATTTCATCAATATATTCTTGAATTGTTTGCAGAAAAAGGGACAAATCTATCCCTTGTTGGAGATCCATGCCAAGCTATTTATGAGTTTTCAGGAGCAACTGGTCAGTTTATCGTTGATCATGATAGCTCTGTTAATGTTCATAGTTTACCGCTTACAACTAACTATCGTTCGATCCCCGAAATACTCTCTGTCGCAAATTCAATTTCAAAACGGAATGATGTGGCTTTCCGTAATCGAATTTCCGAGGGGCATGGCGCTTATTATGTTGCCTATGAAACCAATGACCACCAGAAGCTTATTTCTATATTCGAAAAGAAGCTTCAATCGTTAAATCTTTCAGTTGAAAATTCAGCAGTGTTGTATAGAGGGAATGCAGACATACAGAGGTTAAATGATTTTTCAAAAAATTTAGGGATAGGGAAGATTAAATTATTTTCATCTGCTGCTTTATACAGAGATGTGCATCTGGATTATTTCACTGCATTTCAACTCGTTTCTCGTGCAGTGATTGGACTTCTAAAAGATGTCCCAGATAATATTTTATCCTCTATTTTAAAGAGCGATTCAAATATTGTCGCAAAAAGCATGAGAGAAGACCTATGGTGCTTCACTAGATCAACAGAAACTGGGTTGCCTTCTGCGCACCTAAAGGCTAGTACCGAATGGCATGCTTGCTTAAAAAACAACTTGTTTCTACTGCTAGCTAATCTAGAAGAAAAATATAAATATACTAAAATCAATAACTTTTCGGGAAACATAAAGAAAACTAAATTAATCGATTATCCATTAGCCCCAGATATGGCGTTTAATTTAGAAAGCTCCACTTCAATTCGAGTTACCACGGTTCATAAAGTTAAAGGCGAAAGCCTTGATGGTGTTTTATATATTGCGAAGAAAGACCAAATACATGCACTGCTTGATGGTGTTTCGACAGAGCTTGGGCGAATTGGCTATGTAGCAGTAACCAGAGCGAAAGATTTATTTGTACTGGCGGTGCCAAAGATAATAATTAAAGAGCTTTCCCCTAGATTAGATTCTATTGGATTTAAAAAATGGAACGAATAATACTTTATGTGTATTTAAAGCAGGGATTCCGTTTTAGTTTAATAATAGGAAAAGCTTCTTCTTATAAATTTCATTATTCGATATGTCAACACTGCTGTATCGCGTTGAAAATTTAGTTAACGTCCTCAGTTGGCCGTTTAATGTTATTAGCGTTACATCGAATTGAATGTGGAATAGCTGAAACTTAATCATAAATTAAAGTGCTAAATTGTATTAAATAAAGATGGGTTTTAGGAATGACGATCGATTATGAAATCAACGAACTAATAGATGATCGCTTTAAAATCACTGGACTGTGTAGTGATAGTGGAGGTATGGGGCGTGTGCTACTTGTGAGAGATAGTACAAGGGAGCTTCCAGGACAACTAGCCTTGAAGTACTGCCGAGAGGAAGATGAAGAGTATATCAAGAGATTTCGTAGAGAAGTTCGCCTCCTCAAACGATTTTATGGAAATTCAAAAGTCGTCGAAGTGTTATACAGCAATACACAACATGAACCGCCGTATTTCGTTATGAAGTTTTATGAAAATGGGGATCTTACAACACGTATTGACGATATACAGGCAGACGTTGAAGAGCAAGAGAATTTCTTCAATATGATGATTGATTGCATTTCAGAACTTCACTCAAATGAGGTGTTGCATAGAGATATTAAACCTCAAAATTTTCTTTTGGATGGAGATACGTTGGTCGTTTCTGATTTTGGCCTTGGAATTGAACCCGATTCAACCTCCAGATTTACAAGCAGCTCAATGTTTTGGGGATCACAAGGCTATCTACCGCCTGAATTTCAGAATGGTGGATTTAAATATGCTGATGAAGCTAGCGATATATTTATGCTTGGAAAAAGCTTTTACGTTTTAGTCACCAAGCAAAATCCAGCATACTTGATGGAGAATGAAGTTCATCCGGCTCTCTTTCACGTTATTGAGCGAGCCTGTGAGTTAAGTAAGGAGAAACGATATCAATCGCTAGCCGATCTTAGACAGGCTTTAACTATGGCCTATGATGTTATCCGTGGCCGTGGGGGCCCTTTAGGTGAGGTGAGCCAGCTTATGGCCACGATTAATGATCGGCTCAAAAACGAAGCAAAGTATAAATCTTCTCAAGTAGTAGAATTTATTGACAAGCTAGGCCTTGTGGATGAACAGGATCAGATACGAATTTGTATCGAAATAAAAGTTCCATTCATATCAATTTTAACTCAAGACAAACTTAGATCACAGTTAGATGGGTTTCTTAAGATCTATAAGACGATGGTTGAGAGTGAGCAATATGGATGGTCATTTGCAGAAAAAATAGCAGACAACATGCAGACAATATTTAAAAACAAAGATGTATTATCGAAAACTCGTGCACGAGCTTTCGAGTTGGCTGTTGACAGTGCGTATCGTATGAATAGGTTTGCAGCAATGGAGACATGCATCTCTATGGTAAAGTCAGTAAGTGATGATTCGTTAGGAATTCACGTTGCTGGAGTCATACAAAGGAATCAACACTCATTTTTAACTGAAATCGAACCTTCGCAATGTAAATGCGAAAGTATTAGAGCGGTACTTAAGTCAATTAATGCAAAAAGGACTTAACAGAATGCACTTTTTTGGAGCACAAAACTCTACCAAACTTTCTTCTCAGATTTTATTGTCACCCTACTATAGCTTTGCTGGACAGGGGATTCCAAGGTCCGCTATTGGCCGAAAGCTGAACTAAAGATCACTCCCGCATCGGGCTGAGCTATTAAAGCCGTTATAGAGAGAAAACTTGCGATGGATGCGCAGGCAGTACTTTTTGTAGAGCAATAGCCCCCTCTTTCATGCAGCTCTTACAATCAACTATCAGAATGTCGGGACTTATCGCGAATGGCTCGACTAACTCACACTTCGATTGCTCATTTTAGACTTACGCTATTATCGCCGTATCGTCTTTCCCGGAAATTCCAACGTAAATACAACGGCATTTTCCTCACCAAGATGAGCAACACTGGCAGTACCTCGATGAAGACGCATGATGGCACGCACAATGGACAATCCCAAGCCATTAGACTCAGTGTACACACTGCGTGATTCGTCACCACGATAAAAACGGTCAAAGATTCGATCGGTATCTATTGGCGTAGACGCATCGTATTGGTTAACGACAGAAATGGTGTCGGCTACTGCGGTGTGCGCACTGGTGAGCTGAATCGTCGTACCCGGTTTGCCGTAGCGTATGGCATTCAACACTAAGTTATTCACAGTACGGCGCCACATGATTAAGTTGGCAAACATTTTTCCGCTTGCAGTGACCTCAAAGCTCATATTTTTTTCCGCTGCCAAAGGTTCGAAATATTCGGCGATCTTCTCCAGCTCGGTTGGAACATCAATCTCTACCTGGTCGGCAACCGGGTTTTCCTGATCGGCATTCGCAAGAAATAGAATATTTTCTATGATGCGTGCCATGCGTGATAACTCTTCGACATTGGATTCCAGCACTTGCTCGTATTCAGCCGGGCTTCTTGCCTGTTGTAAGGCGACTTGTGATTGCCCCATCATGATGTTCACCGGGGTACGCACTTCGTGCGCAAGGTCGGCAGAAAACTGGTTCAGATGCTGGTACCCTTTTTCCAGCCTGTCCAGCATTGCATCAAATGCCGCTGTCAGCGAGCGCAATTCGGGTGGGGCATCTGTCATCCCGAATCGTACGGACAATTTTGTGGGTGTAATTTCAGCCGCTTTGTCACGCATGTGTTTAATGGGGCGCAGCCCGCGACTGAGGATAATAAAAGCCAGCGCTGTGGTCAGTAGCGCTGTCAACACTACCGCTGCGATAACACGGTACAGATAGGCGGACAGCATCCTGGATTCTTGTGTCATCACATAGGCAGCGGTAATTTCTATCCTATCCTGGCTTGTACCCAGCATAGCCAGCGCTGTCACCCAGCGCACTTTTACGCCATCGGTGGTTGTGCTCGTGCGTAGAGAATTTATGCCTATCGCCTTATCTACCGGCACCACAGGCATAGAGGGGGGCAACAGGTTGCCCGGATTCACAACGATGAATGGCGCTTCATCGACACGTTTGAACATGCGCACATCCTGTTCATTACCAAGCATGCTCTCGAACAGCTCAGGGCGTTCTTCCATTTGCTTGATGTCATACAACGCGTGAAATAGATTACGGAAGTGCTCGACCCTGCCAATCAACGCATAGTCGACGCGCGTCTCCATTGCCTGTTTGACTGAAACGTACAGATAGAAACCCAAACCGCTCACGACCAAACATGCAACAAGGCCAAATAAACCGGCGACCCGATAGCGTAATTCCCAGTTGTTCCAGAAGCTCATGATTGGTCCGAGAACATATAACCGACGCTGCGCACGGTATGGATTAATTTTTTCTCAAAGGGCGCGTCTATCTTAGCGCGCAGCCGCTTCACCGCCACATCGACGACATTGGTATCACTGTCAAAATTCATGTCCCACACCTGCGATGCAATCACAGAACGAGATAAGGCTTCGCCCTGTCGTTTGATGAGCAAATGCAGCAGCATGAATTCTTTTTTCGTCAACACGATATCCACACCTTGCCGCGTAACCTTATGTTTGACGGCATCAAAGTGCAGGTCGCCGATCTGGAATGTATCAAGGTCACGGCTGTCTCGCGCTACACCGCGGCGAAGGATGGTGCGCACGCGTAGCAGCAGTTCTGCAAATGAGAAAGGCTTGACCAGATAATCATCAGCGCCCAGTTGCAAACCTTTTAATTTGTCGTCAAGACGGTCTTTGGCAGTCAGGAAAATAACCGGCACATCGCTTTTGGCCCTGAGCGCGCTGATCAAGGTCCAGCCGTCCATAACCGGCATCATCACGTCCAGGATGATCAGCTCATACTCGCCTTCCAGTGCCAGGTGCAATCCATCAATACCATTGCGGGCCACGTCCACTGAATAGCCAGCCTCCTGAAAACCTTTCTTCAGGTATTCACCGGTTTTTTGGTCATCTTCAATGACGAGAAGGGCCATGTAAATTCCTGCTCTGAGAATGTCTTACGATCAATTTTACAGGCTAGTGCCGCATATCGTGATGACAAATTTGTCATCCAAATGACACGGGAATTTCAGTGCATACCCGCTACGATATCAGGCATCTTCATAGAAAGCTGGTGCTCCAACCCATTCAAGCCAATACTGGTGCTGACACATCGCCTCTGGGGAAACGCTTCCATGCAAAAAACCACACCCACTTCTAATCTATTATCGCGGCGCCCCACGTGGCTTCCGCGATTTGCTATTGCGTTCATCGTTGCCGCTATCGCGCTCGCTTTTGCGTGGGTGGCTGGGTGGCTTACGCCAGACAGGCTTACCCCGGCGCGTTTCACCAATGCGATTGAGACCAGCAACGGGCAAGTCCATCGCGGTTTCCGTCGCGCGCATGCCAAGGGCGTGTGCGTGGCAGGTTATTTTGAGGGTAATGGCCAGGGCGTAGCGCTTTCGCGCGCGCGCCTGTTCGCGCCGGTACGCACGCCGTTTATCGGGCGCATGTCGATTGGCGGCGGCTCGCCCTATGGGTTGGATGCCAAGGCGCGCGTGCGCAGTATGGCGTTGCAATTCAATAGTGACGATGGCCAGCAGTGGCGCATGGCGATGAATAATTTCCCGTTTTTTGCGGTGTCGTCGGTTCAGGCGTTTTACGCGCAAACGGTGGCGAATGCGCCCGACCCTTCAACGGGCAAGCCCGACCCCGCTAAAGTGGCCGCGTTTGCGGCGGCACATCCAGAATTCGCACGCTTTGCGGCGTGGGCCAAAAACACGCCCTGGTCAACCAGTTGGGCGAATACCACCTACCACAGCGTCAATACGTTTCGCTTTAGCAACAGTGCCGGTGAGCAGCATCATGTGCGCTGGTCAATGCAACCGCAGACAGAATTCGTGGCCATGTCGCCTGAAGAGCGAGAGGCCGCTGACGATAATTTCCTGACAGAAGATCTCACGACGCGCCTCGCACAAGGGCCCTTGCGCTGGGAGATGGTCGTGACCCTGGCAGAACCAGGTGATTCGATTACCGACCCGTCGCAAACCTGGCCGGAAGATCGCCAGAAAGTGACGGTGGGCACTGTGGTGATCGAGCGTGCGTCACCACAAACGACCGGCGCGTGCCGCGATATAAATTACGATCCGCTGATACTGCCCACGGGCGTAGACGGGTCTGAAGATCCGTTGTTGGCAGCGCGCTCCGCAGTCTATTCGGTGTCATTTAATCGCCGCGAACATGATATCGCCACCGGCAAAGCGGATGCCGCCATCGGTCAAGCGTCGTCACAGGAGGCTTCACAATGAACGCCACCGAAAATAATAATCACCTACCCTCGCGGTCTGCTCCGCGCCACTTCAACCTGACCGCGCGCATTTTGCATTGGAGTATGGCGCTGATGATTTTGGCGATGTTGTTTATTGGCATCGGCATGGTTGCGTCGCTTAGCTTGCGCCCCACTCTGATCAGCCTGCATCGACCGCTCGGCATCGCTATTTTGTTATTGGTAATTGTGCGCTTGATCAATCGTCTTCGTCATCGCCCGCCACCCTTGCCCGCCGACCTACCCGCCGTGCAGGTGTTTGCGGCCAAGGCGTCGCATTGGTTGTTGTATGCGCTGATGTTTGCCATGCCGTTGGTTGGCTGGTCTATGTTGTCGGCAGGCGGTTATCCGGTGACGATGTTCGGTGGTTTTACACTGCCAGCCATTGCCCCCCACAACGCCACCGTTTATGCCGTATTGCGTAGCGCTCACACCTGGCTGGCGCTGCTTCTGTTTGTCACGGTGCTGATGCATTTAGCGGCGGCGCTGTTCCACGCCTGGGTGCGCCGCGATGGGGTGTTTGCGAGCATGGCGCGGGGAGATGATCCTACCAATGCCAATTCAACCAGCGAATAGTTTTTTCACCTCCCTAAATACATTCGCCCAAATACATTCGATAGAAATTTTTGGTGGATGCGCAATAAAGACTGAGGAAAACTAACGAAATTCATATCAGATCCGCAAGCTTGAAAAAGTATCCGCTACATGAGAGCTTGAACCTATTGAAACCGGGAATTTGTGATATCACGGGTTGCGCCATGGCCAGTATTTCCTTTACCGCGACAATCAAAAAACGCGGAATAAATCCTTATGTACTTGTCAGCGCGGAACTCGCTGCACAACTAAAGAAAAACTGGCGCAAGCCCCTTCCCGTGTTGGTTCAGGTAAATAGTAAGCCTGAGCCGCCGTGGCGCATCAATATGATGCCTGCTGGCGACGGGAGTTTTTATTTGTACTTGAGTCGTGAAGTGCTCAAAGCTTCTAACACACAGGTTGGTAGCCTGGTGGAAGTAAAACTGCAATTTGATGCAGATTATAAACCGGGGCCCGCTCATCCGATGCCCATTTGGTTCAGTGAAGCATTAGAACAAAATCAACTTGCTAAACAGGGCTGGGATGAACTCACCCCGAGCCTTCAAAAGGAAATACTACGCTACCTGGATCGATTGAAATCAACTGAGGCGCAAACCCGTAATACGCAACTGGCCATACATGTCTTGTCGGGCGGTAAGGGACGGTTTTTGGCGAGATCCTGGAATGAGTAGCCTGACAAATTTTCGCTCAGTATTAATTGGAGTGTAATAACCATACATGCAAGGCTTTTAATCCAGTGCTGGTATTTCCTGCTTCGCCACTTTAGCCCATGCATAAACGCCACCCGGCATTTTGACCCACGCAAAACTGCCAAACTGACCTAAAGTTGGTAATTTCTCTCCCGCAGAAAAATGACCCACAACCGGCGCGGTGTCATCGGGCAATGAAAAAGCCACGTAATTTTCAGCGGACGTTAATATCGATTCGGACGGTGTCTCCGTCAAATACCGTGCGATAAATCCTTTTTTGCCCTTGCCTGTTGTAATCCGCAACCAATCCCCGGCGACTGAATCCACCTGTACTAATTCCGCACGCATTAAAGAAGCGACGACGGTAGTTCTTAATGAAGGGCCGCTGCGCAAATTTGCTTTCTCTGGTTTAATCGACAACCATCGCGGCGCCAGTTGAACGAGCGGTGGAGCGTAAGTGTTTACCGATTTTTTTCGGCCAACCAAAGGCAAGGGATCAACCGCGCCCCGCACAAATTTGTATATCCCAAAATGCAAATGCGGGTCGGTAGTGACTGCATTACCTGTATTACCGACGGTGCCGAGAACATCTCCACGCCTGACACGGTCGCCGGGGGACACCGCGATTGAGTCGAGATGCGCATAATAAAAGGAACGATTGTCACCACGGACCCACACATTTTTTCCGCCGCGCGGTGTATCTCCCACGCGGGAAACATGACCAGCCTCAGCGGCAATGACCGGCGTGCCACGCGGTGCAAAAATATCGATACCTTCATGCCGTCTCGCGCCACCATCGCGATCACCACCAAAAAAACTCTGCACGGCATTTTCACGCTCGGTATCAACAGGAAAGCCATAACGTAGCGGTGACGTTATGGCGATATCCATTAGTCCCTGCGCCGTGTGGGATGGTTGTATACGCACCCGGTATTGGCCAGTATGTTCCGCCGCTATCTTGAGTTGCTGTTCCTTCGCCGCCATGCTGCCAATACGTTTTGGTTCGGTTGCTGCGTCCTTTACATAAAACACATCCACGAAAACCTCGGCGCGCGTATTAATTGATGGAAAAATATCAACCTGGATAAGCTCATCCACTTTAAGATCAAACGAAAATGTGATGGGTTGTAGATAGTCAGCTTCAAGCAGGCGGCGCTCGCTGTAGGGCAAGGATATCGGTAATGGCGCCGCTAAGGATTCCTCCGCTTCCATTCTCCAGCGTTCGGCAGTAGCCTTGAGGTTTTCGCGCAGCAATGCGGAGTAATAGGAATCGTGCGGCGACAGCAGCACCTGGTCTTTAAAATACAGCGCGGCCGCACAGAGAAGCACAATCACCATGATCAGAACATATTTCATGCTGATTAAGACTGGATGATAAAGAATTAATTCAGTCGGCCAGAAGTGCATCAAGGTGATGCCAGAACCATTACGAATAAACCAAGCTTATCGTCCAAAACCAGTAGATTATTTTGTTAAGAGAAAATATATTCACACAAAATTATCAACCAGAAGGTATAAAATGCCGGAGCTATCCGTTAAAAAAGCAAAACACATAAAGTCTCACATCTTGGATATTGAATTCTCTGATGGTGAGCATAGGCTCGTTGATTTCGCACCTTTTATATTTTCCGTTGGTCACCCCGACTATGAACGCTATAAATCGGAATCAGGCTTTCTTACTTTCAAGATTGAAGATGGTAATTTGAATTGGGATGATTACACAATGATTTTCCCGGTCGAGGATTTATATTCAGGGAAGTTGGCGCGTTAACGCCAACTCCTACATTAAGCAGTCATCCCGCTAACTATCCGCCGTACCCAGGGAGCCACAACAGCGACTGTCGGGAAGGCTACAGGCCATGTTGTCGCGCAGCTTTTGAGCCATTGCGCTACAAATCCCGCGTGAAAACCTTGGGAGATCATAAGCACGAAAGCCGATACGATGCAGACCATGATGGCGGAAAGTAATGCACTGAAAAGAATAGGCGCGAAGCGAGCGGGAATACGCATGTTGTTCTCCTGAAAATTTAATAAACCGTTTAAAAAGCGTGTTAATTGTCGTCAATCAAAAAGTTGTATCACCTGCCCCGTTACATAAAGCCCGATACCAAACATCGCATGAGTAATCAGGCTTTGAATTCGCGCAGCCCCAGGGCGCGGCGTTTTGGCGGCGGCAATACCGGCACCCATACCTGGCTGCATTAATAAGAATGGGGCAGCCACTGTCACAACACCCACCATAAGTGCCGGGCCAAGCGTTGGTTGTTGAATCCATGCACTCCCCCAGATACCGATAAGCAAAGCTGCGAAGGCGATACCTATTAAATAGTGCGCGGCCCATCCGATGATGAGTTCGCCGCGCACCGCCGCAGACGCCGCGATGGCGTCATGATGAAAACGTCCGCGCGCCATATGGGCGATCCAACGCCCGACCAACGCGTAGTTTGGAGGCGCTATACCGAGCAACGCTTTGCGGACCAATCCCCATACATCCATTATTGCTGTAGCGCCAATCCCGAGGATAGAAATGACTACATAATTGTTCATGATTACTTACCTGTTGTTGTCTGAATTTGGACTGGTTGTTATCGTACGACTTCAAGTCGACTTGAGGTCAAGGGGTTCATGATGGATATTGCAGAAGTCGCTAAACGCGCCGGTGTGCCAGCCTCGACCTTGCGTTTTTACGAGGAAAAAGGCTTGATCAGTTCGGTGGGCAGGCAAGGCTTACGCCGGGTTTTCAACACCAGTGTTTTGGAGCGACTGGCGCTGATTGCACTGGGGCGCGCCGCCGGTTTTTCACTGGATGAAATCGCGCGCATGCTAGGCACCAAGGGAAACCCGGACATTGATAGGGAATTATTGATAAGCAAAGCGGATGAACTGGATAGAACAATTGGAAAGCTGACCGCGATGCGCGACGGCCTGCGCCATGCGGCCGTCTGTTCTGCACCGAGTCATATGGAGTGCCCGAAGTTTCGCCGTTTGCTGGGACTAGCGGCGGCAGGCGCTATTGGTAACGATGGAAAAAGAAAATCACCCCGAAAAAAATCGGCGTCTTGATGCTGAATCGGCGTCTTGATGCTGAAGAAAAACGTGCAGTCTGAGCCAGCACGTTTACGTCGGTTAGTGCGCAGGCCGTCGTTTTAGAATATGTAACGTCACGCTGCCTATTACCAAAGCCCAGAATGCGGACCCGATGCCCACGAGCGAAATACCCGACGCCGTTACCAAAAAAGTGACCAACGCCGCCTCGCGTTGCGACTCATTTTCGAGCGCCGTCGTTAAGCTGCTACCGATGGTTCCCAATAGCGCGAAACCGGCAATGGCGACAATCAACTCTTTTGGGAATGCACTGAGAAGTGCAGCCACTGTCGCGCCAAACAAGCCAAGGATGAGATAGAACACACCGGCAGCAATCGCGGCTGTATACCGGCGCGCCGCATCTTCGTGGGCATCGCGACCGGTGCATATGGCTGCGGTGATCGCCGCAAGATTGAGAGCGTATGCACCGAAGGGTGCAAGGAAGGTGTTCGCCACGCCGATCCACCCGATGGGTCGTGAGATTGGCAAGTCATAACCAGAGGCGCGGATCACGGCAACACCGGGCATATTCTGGGACGTCATCGTGACAATAAACAAAGGCAGCGCAATGCCAAGGATCGCAGCCAACGAAAAGGTCGGCATGGTGAACACGGGGGTTGTGAGCTGTAGCGTCAGTACCTCCACATGCAACAACCCGGCGAAGCCGGCGTATGCCACGGCGTAACGTGTGAGGAATCGTCGCGCGAGGATATATGCCGCGAACATCAGCGATGCGAGTACGAGTTGCGTGTTGAGCACACCAAAGGCTTCCATTCCGAAACGCAGTAGCACACCACCAAGCATGCCACAGGCTATCGACACCGGAATACGACGGATCATCCGCTCGAACCATCCGGTGAAACCGACAATAACGGTGAGCAATCCCGCTATAACGAATGCGCCGATTGCATCCGACATCGGTAATCCGGCGGTGCTCGTCATGAGCATTGCGGCCCCCGGCGTGGACCAGGCGGTGACAACCGGTATTCGATACACCCACGAGAGCGCGATACTTGTGAGCCCCATGCCGAGACCCAACGCCCACATCCATGAACTGATTTCGTCGTCGTTCGCTCCCAAAGACTGCGCAGCCTGGAACACAATGGCCGCGGAACTGGTGAAGCCGACTAATACCGTAACGAACCCCGCTACGATGGCCGAAAGAGAAAGGTCACGGAATATATTACGCGGAGCTACAAGGCTTGGAGTTTGCATTTTGTCCGAATCGATTTGACTACATAAAGTTTAACTACAAAAAGCGGACATAAAGCGCTCCACCTGCGGGTTGGGCGCCATGGTATTTCCGCGCTGAGCCTCAGGCATAGGGAGCGCTATCAAAAAAGCATCTGAAACCACGCTGAGACTATATTCAAACCGTCGGCACGGTGCCACCATCGATCCTGTATTCAACCCCCGATATCGAAGCCGCTCGCGGAGACACCAGAAAGGTGATGAGGTCTGCCACTTCGCCGGGTTTTGCAGGGCGCCCCAAGGGAATACCACCCAACCCATCCATAATGATTTTCTTACCGCCCTCATAATCCGTACCGGCTTGGGTCGCCAATCGCTCGGCAAGCGCTACGGCGGCTTCAGTTTCGATCCAGCCGGGTGAAACACGTACGACGCGGACGCCTTTTGGCGTGACTTCTTTCGACAGTGCCTTGCTGTAGGTCGACAGCGCGGCCTTGGCGGCAGCGTATGCAATAGTCGCGTCGGGTAATGGCAGGACGTTCTGGATGGATGTAACGTGGATGACCACCCCGGCACGTTGCGCGATCATTGACGGCAATAACGCGCGATCCAGGCGGACGGCGGACATGAGATTCAGGTCAAGCTCTTTCGCCCATTCCGCATCATCCAGCACTGCGAATCCACCCGAGGGGGCGCTGGAACCGCCGACCACATTAATGAGAATGTCGATACCACCCAAATGCTGCTGCACCAGGTTTGCCGTGTGACGGACACCTTCTGCTGTCGTTAGGTCGGCCGCGATATGGTGCACCTTGTCGACTAAGTGTTTGGGCAGCGAGCGAGCAACCGCTACAACCTGCGCGTTCGCTTCCGCCAATGATTGAACGACCGCCGCACCCACCCCGCGAGCACCACCAGTGACCAGGGCACGCATGCCCGTCAGTTGCAGATCGAAGCTCATAGTGTGATCTCCAGTGATGCTATCTTGCCGCGCTCAAGCATGAAGACATATTTAAGATCCACCGGGCTGCCGGGAAAGTCGCCGGTCACCCGGCCCGTTACGATGCAATGGCGCTCCTGTTTGTCGAACGAGACGGGCTTGGCAACGTAGGAAAATTGTGCCGATGCTGCGGTCTTCCAGGCTTCGATTGCAGCGAGGCCCACGTGGGTTTGCCCCTCGTCCTTTACCACCCCGTCTTTTGTAAAGCAGCGTGCCACGGCCTGGCCATCGCGTTTATCTGCCTCGAAGTAGGCGGCGATAGGTTCAGGTAAGTTGAGTTCGTTCATTGTGTTGGCCCTCCAGGTTAAAGAGCCCCTAGGATGGCGCTTTCGCATCGGCAAGAGAATCACCTACAATCTAATCAGACTATGTAGAGAAGAGTGCACAATGCGTGGTTCAGAATTTGCCGAGTTAAAAGCCTTCGTGGCAATTGTTGATCGGGCGAGCTTTGCGCGCGCCGCCGATTATCTTGGGCTATCACGGTCGGCGCTCAGCCAGATCATGCGGCAGCTTGAATCTCGCCTGGGCGTTCGCCTGCTCAATCGAACGACGCGGAGCGTCTCGCCAACGGAGTCGGGGCGGCGGCTTCATGAACGCATTGCTCCCATGCTGCGTGAGATGGACGATGCCGTCGCACAGGCGGTTGGTGCGACGAGTCGAACCGCCGGTACGTTGCGGATAAACACGCTAAGTATGGCGGCGAAAAAAGTCATTGCACCGAGGCTCGGACGTTTTCACGAAGCCTATCCCGATGTGGTACTGGACATCGTGGTTGATGATGGCCTGAGCGATATCGTGAGCGGCGGGTTCGATGCCGGCATCCGCGTGGGCGGGCGTTTGCAAAAAGATATGATTGCAGTTCGTCTCACACCGGACATCAAATTGCTCGCCGTCGCCTCGCCTGAATATCTTGCGAAACATGGCGAACCTAAAACGCCCGCCGACTTACATCACCACGCGTGTATCAACTGGCGCTTTCCAGGCAGTGGCAAAATTGCCGGGTGGAATTTCGAAAATAAAAATAACAATATCGAAGCCATTGTTAGTGGCTCGGTGATTTCGAATCACCAGGACATCGTTGTACCCGCTGCGCTGCAAGGATTAGGTATTTTCTACGCATACAATGATGATGGGATCGCTGAGGCATTAGAAAGTGGAAAGCTGAAGCGTATTCTCGCTGACTGGTCTCCGACGATGCCGGGGCTATATCTTTATTACTCCAATCGTCGTCACATTCTTCCGTCGCTTCGCGCTTTTATCGATTGCCTGCTTGATCGTGACATAAGCTGAACGTGGGCACGGTTACGCTTGCAGAAAATCATTTGTTGACATAGCGCTGGATGCGCGTAGACTCGAACCCAGCTTGAAAGTACGTTTAGTATTTATGCCCTCACTTCGAAGTTCCAGTATTAGCATTTCGTCCTGTTTACATAAGTAATTTCCTGCCTTCCTGCCCAACGCCCTTTCGGGTAAATCTACTTTTGTTTAATAGGTAACACTATGTCTAAATCTACTACTGGCACTGTAAAATGGTTCAACGAAGCTAAAGGTTTCGGTTTTATTCAACAAGAATCCGGTGCGGATGTTTTTGCTCATTTCAGCGCTATTTCCGGTTCAGGTTTCAAAACCCTTGTTGAAGGTCAGGCCGTTAGCTTCACCGTGACTCAAGGCCAAAAAGGCCCGCAAGCTGAAAATATTCAAGCTATCTAAAATTCAGGTAGCTTATCAGTGCAGCAAAGCACTGGTGTGAAAATTAAAAGGCGAGATCTTCGGATCTCGCCTTTTTTTATTCAACGCAGTCCATGCAAAAAATGCATATGTTTTTCATATTGATCTATCACATCCGCAATGACCTGATCTTCCGTCCAGCCCATGATGTCGTAATCCTGGCCACCTTCTTTTAAATACACTTCTGCACGAAAATATTTAAGCGCTTTGCCGCGCTTGGCGGTGGTGTCGCGCATGGCAAAAGACGGTGGTATGTAAGGTCGCGCATGAACGGAGTAGAAAAAATCCACTTCGTCGCCATGGTTAACTTCGATCCAGATTCGATCATTGTCGTCGCGACTGACGGTTGCCTCCAGGCCGCGTTTGGTGAATTCATTTTCCACGCGTTTTAATGCGGGCTCTACCATGCTGTTGAAAAATTGCATGACTTCTTCATAACTCGGATGATGAATGATGCGCGCTAAACGCATCTCCCAACTGACCGGGCGGATGGCGACGCGGGGAGCGAGCATGGCGCCTTGCAATCGGTCGCGCTTAACAACTTCCAGACGTAAAGCACGAGCCAGACCCCAGCACATCAGCAGCATCACAATGGCAAAGGGCAAGGCGCTGGCGATGGTGGCGGTTTGCAGGGCGGCCAGTCCACCTGCAAGCAAGAGTGCAGCAGCGATGCAACCTTCGGAGACGGACCAGAAGATACGTTGCCATACCGGCGTGTCTTCATTGGTGCCGCCGGAGGTGAGCATGTCGATCACCAGCGAGCCGGAGTCGGATGAAGTAACAAAAAACGTGATGACCAACACCGTGGCGATCAAGGATGAAATGGTGGAGAAGGGTAAATATTCAAGGAATTGGAACAGCGCGACCGAAGTGTCTGCCGCGACCGCGTCGGCCATCTGGATGATGTTCTGGTCGATGATCATGTGCAGCGCGTTGTTGCCGAAGAAGGTCATCCACATAAAGGTGAAACCCACCGGCACCAGCAGCACACCGATCACAAATTCGCGGATGGTGCGCCCGCGCGAAACCCGCGCGATAAACATCCCGACAAAGGGCGACCAGGCAATCCACCAGCCCCAATAGAACAATGTCCAGCCGCCGATCCAGCCCCTGGGTTCGTAGGCATAAAGATTAAACGTGGTGGCCACCAGGCCGGAAATATACGCGCCGATATTCTGCACGTAGGTTTGCAGCAAATACACCGTGGGGCCAGCGAAAAGTACGAACACCAACAGCACCACCGCGAGAATTAAATTCAGCTCGGAGATACGACGAATGCCGCCGTCCAGGCCCATCACCACAGAGATGGTGGCGAAGCCGGTAATCACCGCGATCAACAAAATTTGCCAGCCAATAGAGATAGGCATATCGAATAAATAATTGAGGCCGGCATTTACTTGCATCACGCCAAAACCTAACGAGGTGGCCACGCCGAAAAGCGTGCCCAGTACCGCAAAAATATCCACCGTGTGACCGATAGGTCCGTAGATCCGTTCGCCGATCAGCGGGTAAAACGCCGAGCGAATGGTGAGCGGGAGGTTGTGACGGAACGCGAAATAAGCCAGCGATAACGCGACCACCGCATAAATCGCCCAGGCGTGCACGCCCCAGTGGAAAAAGGTGATGCGCATAGCTTCACGGGCGGCTTCAACACTGCCCGCTTCTGCCACCGGCGGATTCATGGTGTGCATCACCGGCTCAGCCACGCCGAAGAACATCAGGCCGATGCCCATACCGGCGGAAAACAACATGGCGAACCAGGAGACGTAGCTGTAATCGGGTTCGCTGTGGTCCGGTCCCAATTTGATCAGTCCGTAACGCGAGGTGGCGAGAATCACCACAAACAACAAAAACAGTGCGACCGCGAGGATATAAAACCAGCCAGCGGTATGGATGACCCAGCTCTGGATAGCGCCGAACAGCGTGCTGGCGGCGTCCGGCCAGATGACCGCGAAGGCGACGAAGAGCACACACAATCCGCCGGAGCCGATAAAGACCGGCGGGTTGATCTTGATCCAGGGTTTGCGCTCCGGGTCGGTGATGGCGTCATGGGTGGGCTGATCGGACATGCTGCCTCCTGATGCGGTTAGAAATAAAAATCGAGCGAGATGTAGAGCGCGTCGAAGTCGCCTTCGCCGACCTGACCGTCGCGGTCGACGAAGCCGTCCTGGGTCAGGTATTCGATGTAGAGCCAGCCGGGGCCGTAGTCGTAGCGCGCGCCGGGGGCGAAGGCGGTTACGTCGTCGGCGTCGTTGCCCTGGGTGTCGGGCTGGGCCATAGAGGCATCGAGGTAAAACGCCCAATCGCCCCGGTTGTAGCCAATTTCGGCGGCAATGCGGGTGTTTTCAATGTCCTCTGGCAGTCCGGCCATGAGTTGATATGCATCGGGTAGTGAACGCTGCTGTTGGATGTAAGACGCTTTGTAAAACCACTGTTCGTGTTCGCCCTCCAGGTAGATCACGTAAGCCTCGTGAGCGCCGCTGGTGGGCTTGTCGGGTGTGCCGGTTAAATCCTGCAACTGCCCGCTTTGCACCGATACGCCCACACGGTTGTCGGGGTTGATGTTCCAGGCGAGATTGCCCACCAGGGTTTGCACTTTGCGAAAGGTGGTTGAGCTGCCCCAATGGCCATTGTCGTCCACGGTATCAGTGCTGGTGCCGCCCCAATCGTCGGCGACGTAATAGGCCAGATCGTAGTGCCAGCGGGTTTGCGTGCCGCTGAGTTTGAAGCCGACATCCATCTGATCACCAAAACCGGCCAGCAGGATATCGCCGGGCCAGAAGTTGACGGTCTTCCATCCGAAAGGCACCTGGGATTTGCCGACGCGCACACTGTGCTGCTCGTTTAACTGCCAGCCTACCCAGGCTTTATGCAAGGTGAATTGATCGCCGGTGCTGTTGTTGTCGGGATCGGTGAAACTGCCGGGACCGAAGCGCGCCTCCGCAGAATACAGCCACTTGCCGCCCGCCTCCGCTTTGCCGTCGGCGTAAATGATCAGCGCCTCGCCGGTGAATTCGCCGTTGGTGTTGGTATTGGCTTTGTCATCCGGCAAGTATTGATACGTGCCCCATACACCCCCGGACAAGGTGCTCTCTGCGAGGGCGATGTTAGTGCTCGCACTTACCATCAAGCCGAGAAGTGCCAGACTCGTAAATTGTTTGCTGATTAATGGTTTCATCATTGCTGTTGTTCCTCCTGAACGATTTCGTCACGGAAGACGGAGCCACAACCCCACAATAGCAAGGTGCGAACACAGAAAGATGCGCCAAAGCATCGCCGCACGCGGCTACATTTTTTTCGGGTGAATGTAATTAGTAGTTCAAAATTCGCGAGTACGCCAATGAAAGGCGCGTGAATAGATAAACGTATTTCTTTATTTTTTAGTTTTCGGTGTCTGGATTATTTTTTCGTGCAAATTTTTAATTTTCATTTCTCAAATTATCTGGCTTGTATTTATTCCTCTTCATTATTGTCACTGCGCAGAAATATTTTGCGATTAGGCTACAATCGCGTCAAACCAAAACGCGGACCAGTCCCTTTCAATTTATCATTCCTTTGATCATTACCAAATCACATTGGCGTTAGTGCCGGACGATGTATTGCCACCACTTGCAGAGTCAATTGAAGAAACAGAGCTGCTCAATTTTCGCGATGAGCGTTTATTGCAAATGACGCAGGTGGCAGCGCAAGAGGCCTTGTCACATTATCGCGGTGAGCCGGTGCCGCTGATATTGGCCGGGCCTGAAAATTATCCCGGTTTAGTTAATCAGTTACCTGCCAATTTTTTATCTGCGTTAAAAACACAGGTAGACCTGCCAATTCTTTACAGTGCGAGCCGTGTGATCGGTACCGGGCGCACCGGCGTCCTTGAAGCACTGCGTCTTGCACAATTTTATTTATGTAGCGGCCAGCACGATCATGTATTGATTGGCGGTATTGATAGTTGCCAGCATTCCGCCTGGCTGAAGTTTCTGGATAGTACCGAGCGATTGAAATCTGCCAGCCCGCACCGCCACGCCGACACCTTTGTACCCGGCGAAGGCGCTGCCTTTTTACTGCTCACCAATAATCCCGCCTATGCGATGATCACAAACGGCTTGGTCATCGCGTTGACTGAACCGGGTTTTAGCCAGGAGCCGGGCCATATTTACAGTGAAGCGCCGTATCGCGGCGAAGGGCTGGATGCGGCAGTACAACAAGCGCTGAACCAATTACCCGAACCGCACAAGATTGAATACCTGTTTAGCAGCAGTAATGGCGAAAGTTATTGGGCCAAAGAACTCGGTGTGGCCGTCACGCGATCCAGTCACCGCTTTAACGATATGAAGCACCAACATCCTGCCGATTGTTTTGGTGACCTCGGTGCTGCCACCGGCGGCGCTTTGATCGCACTGGCTGCCTATTCAAATTTCACAAAAACCTCACCCTCTCATACGTTAATTTGCACTTCATCAGACAGCGCCTACCGCGCCGCCGTTTGTTTGATACCCGAAAGGATCTCAGCATGACGCAGTTAGGAGAAGCCATTGCCGTAACCACCATCGTCGATCCGGATCGACCGCATTGGGTCATCGTGGAATACAAATACGCCAACGGCAGACCGGTTAAAGGCCGCTTCGTCGCGACCGACAGCGAAGGCATGACCTGGGCTGGCACGCACGCGCGCTGACATCAAAGCCGTGCTCGACGCGATTATCGCCGAACAACGCGCCGAAGCCGCACAACATGAAGCCGAACTCGCGCAGCAAAGTGCATTAGAGCAAGCAGGCAGTCATTACGGCGCGTATGTGACGGGGATCTGGAATGGCGCCGTTGGCTTGGTCACCTTTGCCAAGGATGTCGTGGTAAAAACTGCTGAGATTGCTGTATACCTCAGCCCTTTTGAACGACTCAGCAATGCACTCCACGCTGCCTACACTAGCTATCACGATGGCGAACTCACCTCTGCACAATGGAAGCAGAGTTTTATACAGAACATGCAGGACGAAGAAATACAAGACATCGCCCGCATCCTCGGCATAGATCCCAGCCATTTATCTGCTGAAGGCTTACAAAACCTCAAAAATATCTTTGCCGAAGCCTACGAGATCACCGCCTTCATCGCTGATGATCCTGAATCCCTCGACATGCTCGTTCAATTTGGTAAAGATTACGCCGGTGCGCAATCGAGTATTGAATGGGCCGAGTTTGCCGGCGGCGGTGTGTTTGAGATTGTGCTGACTGCCCTGCTGCTGATGTTCACCGGCGGTATCGGCAATGTCGCTCAGGGTGTGAGCAAGATTCGTCATGCGGGAAAACTGAAAAGTCTGGGGTCGATTTTCAGAAATTTAGGAAAGCTGTTGAAAAGGAAGAAGTTGCGGAGAAATTTATCCGGTGACACCGATCAAAAGCATACCGTAACCACAGAAGTACCACCCGACAGACGGAATTCAACCCCTCTGACGAATCATCAAAAAGCCGCTATTGGCGAACGAACAGCGCACGATAAGATGGTCGCTGATGGCTATGAGCCTTTAGGCAATACCAATGGCACTTATAGCCCAGGCCAAACCGGTATTGATGGTGTCTATAGACATCCAAATCCACCGCCAGATTATGTGATTACTGAAGCGAAATATGGAACTGCAAGATTAGGTAATACTGCTGACGGAACGCAGATGAGTGATAGCTGGGTTATGGGTAGCGACAGATTGGAGAAAGCTGGACTATCACCAACGGATTTAAATGCGATTAAAGAAGGTCTGGAGTTCGGTGATGGAACAGTGGAAAAGATCCTGATCCGAGTGAATCCAGATGGCAGCACTAGCACCAATATCATTCCATAACAGCATCACTTAACTTTAAATGATTAAATGAGGCTAAAAATGTTACGCGATAAACTAAGAAATAAATCCTATTTTGATGAAGCTATAAAGGACGTAGATAACAGCATCGCGCGCTATTTATTGCGTTTGGACCAGCCTGAGAAACTAAAGCCTTATGGGAGAATGGGAGGAGCCGCAGGACTTTGCCGTCTCATGCAAGATCGCATCGAGTATCGTTATTCTCGCGGAGACGCTCTTGTTGAGTTAAAACAGGATCTTGTCGATTTATTGAAGTATCGAGAGCTGCAAAAAAAATATGCCGATGCTTTACCAGAAGAAGAAATGGATCGTCGCGTAGAGTGGGAAAGATTAGATTTTTCAACGTATAAAAAGACGTTCATGTGGCTGTCATTTGCGGTAAGTCTAGAAGCAAATCAGGAATATTTAATGAAGCTTCTTCAACTTGTAGACAATGATGGACTAGATATTATTTACGACCGAATCGCAGTTATGCTAGGTGATACTAATCGTCCTGTTGCGGACAAGGTGCTGTATAAAATTCCTTATAAAGCAATACTTGATGCAATAGAATCCAACCCCAGCCAACAAGCCGAACTAATGAACAAATTCTTGGATGATTGGTATCCTGCCTGTGTTAAACAAGGATTCTATGAGACCCATGAAATTACCAATAACTTCGGATACCGTGGTTACTGGTGTTACGAAGCTGCTTTGATCGTCAAATTATTTGGCATAGATGACACCGGATTCCGTGATCATCGCTACTATCCAGCCGATCTGGTTCATACGCGCTAATCAAACAAGAAAACGAATCTGAGGTGATGATGCTTAGAGACACACGGAAATCCAAGGATTACTTCAATGCACTATTACCCCAGTATCTGGAAGGCATTGAGAATCTTCATCATGCATTAGATGACGGCTCTATGCCTTTACCCGATGAGCAAACTTTTGTAGCCAATGACATATTTGAACTTACATTGATGTATACAATCGCCTGCTATTCCGCAGGCGAACCACTTCAGGCACTCAAGCCAAAAGTCGCAGAGATATTGAAGGCTAAAAAACTTTACTTTGAAAAAGCAGCTACTTTGCCAGCAAGACAACAGGTATATCGTGAACAATTTGAGAAAATGTCGGGCAAAAGTGAAGCAGGGGAAACACATTACATCACCCGATATATCAATGTGCTCTGGTGGCTATCTCTTGCCGTTACAACACAACAGCCGCAAGATCATTGCCTGGAAATTTTGAGCTGCATAGGCAATCGCGGTGAGGATACATTATTGGATCGCATTGCCATTGCGCTTGGCGACGAAAATCAAATCCTCGCGCCCAACTTGCTTTATCCGCATTTATATCGCCCACTCCTATCTGCATTTGACGCGTCACCATCTCAACAGATCATGTACGTTAATGCGTTCCTGAAAGATTGGTATTCAAACTGTTGGCAAGCAGCCTGGTATAACAACCACAACAAAGAAAATGCCGAAGGAGGCAACTGGGACTTTTATTTTGGATATTGGAGTCTTGAGGCCGCACTCGTGGCTAATCTCTTGAATGTGGACACCACTTCTTTCAAAGATCATTGGCACTATCCTGCAGATATGTCTCTGTAAATCACCCCAAAAAAATATCAATGTTCGCGACATCCTTGGCGAACTTGACTACCTCAACTGAGCCTAACCCATTTCTTGCACCCCATCACAACCCCGCAACGAATCATGCGCAAGCTGGAAATTCTGCGTACTCCGCCACGTTTCGTTGTGGCGGAGTTGTTATTGTTCGCTGCGCCCCACTCGGTCATTGATCGCGTTTTATCAATAAAAAAATAATTTTTCCCTCAATCAACTCACTACCAATGGAAGCTGCGGGCTTACCTGTGGTGGAGGACTCCCTATGAAAAGTATCATATCTAAACGGCGCCGTGCGCTGTGTTTTGCCGGTGTGGCAACCGGTAGTTTATTGCTTACGCCGAATGTGTTTGCTGCATGCAGTTATCAGGTTTCAAATAACTGGGATGCGGGTTTTACGGCGGCAATCCGTATCACGAACGACACCTCGTCAACGATTAATGGCTGGCAAGTTAATTGGAGCTATCAAACTAACGCCGTTACCAACGCATGGAATGCGCAGCTAAGTGGAAATTATTCGGCGAGCAATGTCGGTTGGAACCGTTCTATTGCACCGGGCCAATCGGTGGAGTTTGGCATTCAGGGTGTGACCAACGGCGGGCCGGTGGAGACGCCGCAGGTTACAGGAGCGCTGTGCGGAACGAGCAATACGTCCAGTTCGGTTTCTTCATCGAGCAGTAGTCTTGCGCCCTCTTCAAGTAGCAGTTCTTTGGCAGCCTCCAGCGACAGTTCGGTCGCACCTACGGCAACCAATATTGCACTGGCGGCTGTTGCGACGACGTCTTATGTATCGCCGTGGGAAACCTTAAGCGCGGTGAATGACAACAGCAATCCATCCAACTCCAACGATAAATCCAGTGGCGCTTACGGCAATTGGAACAATCCGAATTCGATTCAATGGGTGCAATACGAATGGCCGCAACAACAGCGCCTGGAGCGCGCACAAATCTATTGGTTCGATGACAACGGCGGTGTGTTAGTGCCTACCACGGCCTACGTTGAGTATTGGGATGGCAGCAGTTGGATTTACGCGGGCGAGGTGCCGTTAACCGAGAATGCGTTTAATGACCTTGAGTTCGATGAGATTGAAACCAATCGTTTGCGCGTGTCCATGTTGAACACCCAGCAGTCCACCGGGATTCTTGAGTGGCGTGTGTATGGTGTGGCAACGGGTAATTCCAGTTCAAGCAGCAGCTCCAGCAGTTCGGGCAATACCGGCGGCCCGGTGCCCTATCGTGCAGTTACCACTGAGTTCACGCGCTTTGATGTGAACACGTCTAACGCCTTATATATGGATACTGATCGTTTCCGCGCGTATTACGGTGGCAATGGATTAAACGGCGGCCAGGGTAATCTGGCAAATGTGTCGTCCAGTCAGATTGCATTTGGTTTGTCGCACCTGGAAGCGGCTTACGAATGTTTTGTGAATGAATGGGGTTTTCGCTCCACGAGTTTATCCGCGAACAGTGATAGCGGTCCTTACTACAAGATGAACCTCTATTCGACCACGACGCTGAATGCTGGCGGCGCTATGGGTGCGGATGCCCAGTATCGCTTGAGCTTTATCGAGTTTCGCGACAACGCCATCAATCGTCCGGAAACGGCGGTACACGAATTCGGCCACAGTCTGACGTACACCGATTACACCTGGGTGGATCAAGGTCGCACCGGCGCCTGGTGGGAAACCGTGGCTAACTGGGTGGCGGATACGTATAACACCGATGCCTTGTGTGAAGACGTGCGTGTGCGCAACGGTTTGCAACGCGACCGGGATACCATCATCGATCTGGAAGCCAACATCGCTTTATCGCATCTGCAAATTGTCAGCACGCGCAATTATTATCAGGCGTGGCCATTCCTGACTTACCTGACCAAAAATCCGGATCAGTATCCCGGCCTCGGACGCATGGCGGTGCCGGATTTGATGAGCAATCATCTGCGCAACAATGAAACGCCTTTGCATGTGTTGGCCCGTTTGACCGCGCCAGTTTCTGCACAACGTGTGCTTGGCCGGTATTGGGCGCGCATGGCGTATCTGGATATCAATCACCCCAAAGCTCAGGCGCGCTATTTAAGTACACGCAATAACGCCGGATTCAGAACACGCGCTTATGCCAATTTAACGGCGCTCGGTAGCGGTCGTTATCGCGTGAAGGCGGATCGCGCACCTTTATATGGCGGCGCCAACATTACGCCGCTCAGCGTGAGCAGTGGCACAGTGAACGCGCGCGTTATTAATCTCGGTAACGGATTGAGCGATAGCAATTTCACCGCGACCTTAAGTATCCGCAATACGCAATCCGGCAGCGTGCGTTATGTGGACCTGGTGAACGGTGCGGCCAATACGGCGGTTGCGAATAACGAAGAAGTCAGTCTGGTGGTTGCTAACACGCCCAACAATTTGTACCTCTATAACGCCTTCGAAAGTACGACCAGCAGCCCCGATGCTATCGG
Organism: Cellvibrio sp. PSBB006; assembly: GCF_002162135.1. Taxonomy (NCBI): domain Bacteria; kingdom Pseudomonadati; phylum Pseudomonadota; class Gammaproteobacteria; order Cellvibrionales; family Cellvibrionaceae; genus Cellvibrio; species Cellvibrio sp. PSBB006. The sequence goes on from NZ_CP021382.1 coordinate 2,895,918, forward strand.
CCTGCAATATGAAGTCGAGTTGACTGGCGCAGCACCTATGCATTTGTAAAGGATTATTTCTTCATCTAAACCGCTGCAACCAGGCAGGCCAGGGATTTGTGTCCTGCTTGGTTGTTGTGTTGTGAAGTCGCTATCAAAAATTTGAAAATCCATTTAATTCGAAATAAATAAAAAGTTTTTTAATTAGTAAAAGTTTGGACCGAAAAAAGTTTTAAATTCACTTTTTAAATTAAAAATTATTCAATCAATTTCCAAACGAAATTTCGATTATTATTTTTTGCGACAAATTTTTTTCGAATTTTTTCTTGCGCTTTTTTAAATCGATCACAAAATATAAATTCAGACGACAAAATGTGTGTTTCCCGGCTGATTTACATTAAAAACGACGAAATACTTGTGGACTGTAGGGCAAATTTTTGTAAAATCCCGCTCATGGTATCGCTACCACTACTCAACACCACCCACGCATTGTCGGTGTCAGTACTGGTAAAAATATAACTACTAGCGACAAAACATAATTAAAAAGCTGTACCGAGCCGTGATAGTCAAAGCGTTCATCGCATGCAGTATCCTGTAAAACAACTATTTTCCAGTCGTTTTACAACTTCACCGGCCCATCACAATCATTTTTGTGCTGTTAAAAGCGCAACTGATTTTTATTGCCCGAAAAACGCGTTATCCCTTTAACTACTGCTGTTTTTCTTCATTAGGCAGAGGTGTGTTAGATAAAAATGTTAGCGCAATCATTTTCACAATCGTGACGGTGATTGGTTCACAAATAACAAATAAAACAACCGGACTAACCAATGAAAACCTTAATTGTTTATGTTCATTTGATAGCAGCCTGCGTTGCCGTGGGCATTTTGTTAATGCAGGACCTGGTGTTAGCCAAGACCGGCGGCAAGCCCATGTCGGTATACAGCATCAAGGAATTGAAACGCGCGGCGGGCATTATTTCCATCGCGCTCAGTGTGCTTTGGGTGTCGGGATTGACGCTGGTATTGATCGGTTACCTTGATAATCCGGAGTACCTGACGAACCAGAAGATCTGGGCCAAGTTCACCGTGGTCGTTGTGCTGACCATCAACGGAGTGGTGCTGCATCATTTCAGTTTTCCGCGTGTTGCCTCCAGCGGCGGTGTGTTGGGACTGGGCCGCATCGAAAAAACCCTTGTGATACTCACCGGTTGTGTTTCCACCGTTTCCTGGTTGTTTGCCTGCTATCTGGGCATTGCACGCGGCTGGAATTACACCCTCGAATACAGCTTCATCATGTTTATTTATCTCGGCCTGATCGGCACGGCCTGCATCTTTGGCTCTACTGTTTTCTCAAGCCGCGGAATCCTGGACTTAAACAATGTTGAAAAACTGCTGGTTGTGTTTTGCGGTTCCATCTCTGCGTTCGCCTGGCTGTTCGCCTGCTACCTCGGCATCGCCCACCCCTGGAATCCGGCGGAAGCATCCCGCACCGTGATGTACATGAATATCGGCTTACTCGCCACCGCCTGTGTGGTGGGTTGCTTCATTATGCGTTCGCTCTTCGCGACAAAAAAACATGACGCGCACGCGGACGATGAGCAGCCGATGCTTTCGGAATCCATTTCCCTTGCCAATAGCGTTTCCAAAACATGAGTTAACCATTTTTTTAAACCGCTCGAATCGATGCAGTTTCGAGTCTTTTTACCCTTCGACTAACCTGTGGCGCGTAGTGGAAATAATGACCGCAGGCTGTTGTTGGACCGTTGCCGAGCTTGCTCGGCATTCACTTAAGAGGAAGACAAGATGAGTAGAATTACAGCCTCTGCGATTACCCCGCGCCGAAGGGGAAGGCTGGCCCGGTCTTTGTACCTGCTAGGACTTTCCCTGGCTAGCGCGGCCTTCTCGACCCAAGTTTATGCTGCTTGCCAGTATGTCGTGACTAACCAATGGAGCACCGGCTTCACTGCTGCAATCAGAATTACCAATACCGGTACCAGTGCAATTAACGGCTGGAGCGTGAATTGGCAATACAGCGGTGACAACCGCTTGACCAGTAACTGGAATGCCAACTACACCGGTACTAATCCCTATTCCGCGTCCAATTTAAACTGGAATGCCAACATTCAACCGAATCAAACGGTTGAGATTGGTTTCCAGGGAAGCAAAGGCGCAGCAGCGGCGGAAGTTCCTACAGTGACCGGTAGTGCGTGTGGCGGCAGCACCTCTTCTGCGGCCAGCTCATCTGCACCGGCAAGTTCATCCGCGCCGGCCAGCTCTGCACCCTCTTCAACGGCAAGCAGTTCATCTGTTCCCAACGGCAACGGCGTTTTCTTCAGTGAAGGCTTTGAAAACGGTACTGTCGGTGCCGGCCCGAGCGGTTGGAGTACCTTTATTGGTTGGATATTTAACGGCAATAACAACAACCAAAGTTCAGGCAACTATGCACTGATCGATAACAGCAAATCTTACAACGGGAGCAATTCCATTCACTTCCGCGGCGGTCAAAATCCGGCGCAAATTGTTCGCGCGTTGCCTGCTGGTACACAACGTTTGCACATGCGTGCTTATGTCAACCTCAGCAAAGTATTGGGTAATGATCCCGGCGATAACCATGAACACATTATGGGAATCAAAAGAACCCAGAATGCCGATGACGAAATTCGCGTGGGCCAAATTAAAGGTGTGCTAGGCACCAACCACGTACCCAGCGATAACATCGCGCCGAAAATGTCGCAATGGAATAGCGGCCCGCAATTATCTCCCAATGTGTGGTACTGCGTAGAAACAGCTTATTACGCTGACACCGCTTACGACGAGTTGCGCATGTGGGTGAATGGCAGCCTGGTCCATTCAGTTACGTCTGCCAACGATTGGAATAACGGAACCCTGCCAGCCAATTGGCTGAGCGATAAATTTAACTACGCGATGTTCGGTTTCCACAGTTTCAGTGGCAATACTGCTGATGTCTGGATGGACGATATCGTGTTGTCTACCGAGCCCATTGGTTGCGGTACAACACTCCCCACCAGTTCCAGCAGCGCAAGTTCTGTTGCATCCAGTGTTGTTCCATCATCCAGTTCAGTGGCTTCTTCTGTTGTTTCTTCCGTTGCATCAAGTGTTGCTTCCAGCATTGCCGTGAGCTCATCGAGTGCAGCAAACAGCAGCGTGGCAAGCTCTGCAAATTCCTCGACCAACACCAATGCGGCCTGGGACCTGGATACCGAAGCGTCTTACCTGAACTTCGTAACCACCAAAAATACCCATAACGTAGAAGTGCATAGCTTCGGCTCACTGAGTGGCTTTATCAGCACTGGTGGTGTAGCTACGGTGACCATTGAACTGGACAGCGTCAACACCGGTATTGACATACGCAACCAGCGGATGCGCGACCTGTTGTTTGAAACAGCCAGTTACCCCACAGCAACAATCACGGTTGACGTACCAGCCACCTTGCTGAGCTCCCTGTCTGCCGGACAAACCACGCAAACAGACATCAGTGCCAGCGTTAATCTGCACGGCGTAAGCACAACCGTTACGACACGCGTGTCGGTACAGCGTCTGTCGAACTCGCGTGTTCTGGTGCAAAGCATGGCGCCGGTGCTACCGCGCGCGGCAGATTTCGATCTGACCGACGGTGTGGAAGCCTTGCGTTCCATTGCCAACCTGACATCTATCAGCGCGGCAGTACCTGTGGACTTCGCGCTTGTATTTGATGCGCGCTAATTGGAGGCTAAAGAGAACTATCATGAAAAAATTACTTAAACTCTCGATGCTCTCCCCACTTGGCTTGGCCCTTGGCCTGGCTGCTTCCGGCAGTGCTGTTGCACAAAGTGTTTGTACACCTACCTACACCACAGTGAACAACTGGGGAAGCGGTGCACAAATTGCCTTGTCAGTAACCAACAATGGCCCGGCTGTGGATGGTTGGGAAGTGTGCTGGACCTTTAACGGCGGTGAAACCATTGCCAATTTGTGGAATGGTAATGTCACCACAACCGGCAGCAATGTATGCGTCACAGATGCAGGCTACAACGCCAATGTCGCCGCCAACGGTTCTGCAAGTTTCGGATTTAATATCAACAATCCGAGCACACAAGCGCCGACGAACTTCACTTTCAACGGTGCAAGTTGCGGTGGTAACAATACATCCAGCAGCGTAGCTTCAAGCAGTGTCAGCAGCGTGGCTTCCAGCAACGCAAGCAGCAGTGCTCCGGCAACAGCGGCACGCTGGTTACTGGACACCACCAAATCCAGCTTCCATTTTGTGACGGTAAAAAACATCAGCAATGCGGAAGCCCATACCTTTACGCAAATGCAGGGAACGGTAGCGAATACCGGAAGTGCAACACTGACTATTCCTCTGGCCAGCGTCTCCACCGGTTTTGATATTCGCAACACGCGGATGCAAAACCTGTTGTTTGAATCAAGTTATCTGCCCAGCCTGCACTTCACCACGCAATTGAATCTCAGCACCCTGGATTCAATGGCCGTAGGTGATATTGCAACGCAAACCTTGAGCGGTAATTTGGTACTGCATGCGGTGAGCAAAGCCATCACCTTCGATGCCACCATCGTCAAGCACAGCAGCACCAGCATCAGCGTGTCACCACGGAAACCCATCGTGGTGAACAGTGTTGATTTTGAGATGAATGCTGGCGTGGAAGCCTTGCGTGTCATTGCCAACTTGACTGCAATCGGTGAAAAAACACCGGTGTACTTCAAGATGTTCCTGACCCGCGACAACCCCACCAACATTGCTGCAATCACATTGCCCAGCGCACCGGCAACACCGGTTGGTCTGACGGGCAATATCAGCCAGGGTAGTGGCGATACTTCACTGGTCTGGTCGGATATCAGCAGCAACGAAACCGGCTTCCTGATTCGCCGTAAAGGTGCGGATGGCCGCTGGACGACGCAAAGCAATTTGCCGGCGAATTCGTCGATGTTTGAAGAAAACCTGTTGTCTTCTTTCGGCAGCTACGACTACAAAGTCATTAGCTATCGCGACAGTATTCCTTCAACAGCCAGTGCACCGGTCACTGTGGTTTATTCCGACACCAACGGCTCCAGTTCCAGCACCGGTAATTCATCCAGTGCAGGCAACTCGTCCAGCACCGGTAATTCTTCCAGTGCCGGTAACTCATCCAGCGCCGGCAATTCCAGCAGCACCGGTGGTTGGGTTGGTGATGTCACGCGCGGTGAAGGTTTGTGGACCTCACAAAGCTGTATCGCCTGTCACGGTGTTGATGGCGAGAAGAACGCCGATGGTTCACCGGCTTACGCGCCTTTGAACCCGAACCGTTCTGTCTATCGTCACAGCCAGGATAACCAGGATCGCACCCTCGGCGAGTTTATCGAGCTGTGGATGCCACAAGGTAATCCGGGCGCGTGTACCGGCCAATGTGCGGCGGATCTGGAAGCTTACATCCTCACCTGGCGCAGACCGGCTGATGGTATTCCGGATAACCCGGTGTCCAACTTCACCTGTCCGAATACTGGCTCAGCTTACGGCCAACGTACCCTGCGTCTGTTGACCAAGAAAGAGTACCAACGCTCAGTGCGCGACCTGGTCGGCTACACTCAGGATGTGATTTCACGTCTGCCCGACGACTTTATCGCCGGTGCCTTCGAGAACAACAACACCCTGATTGTCGACAAGAACCGCTACACCAGTTACATCTCCACCGCTGAACGTATTGCGGAAGACGTAGCAACCCGTTGGAACAATGTGTTGTCCTGTTCGCCCAGTGCAAGTTGTGCAACCACACTGGTTGACACACTTGGGCCACGCATCTTCCGTCGCCCCTTAAGCAGTGATGAGCGCACGGCTTACCTGGCCGTTGCCCAAGGCACAGCAGACGGACGCACAGCCGCAGAAGGTATGGAAATCGCCCTGGCGGCCATGTTGTCCTCCCCGCAATTCCTGTATCGCTCGGAAGTGGGTGATGCCAGCGGTGGCGTGTACAAGCTGAATGGTTATGAAATGGCAACCTACATCAGCTACACCTTCACCGGCACGACGCCCAGCCAATCGCTGATGGCTGCTGCCGGTAATGGTGAACTCAACACGGCTGCCGGTGTACGTCAACACACCGCTGCTCTGCTGAACTCTACTGACACCAATGCCCTGCTCGGTGACTTCGTCAACCGTTGGTTGGGTACGAATCAGTTGGAGATCAAAGAGAAAGTCGGCGTTACTGACTTCGCCACGGTTGCGAATGATATGAAGAGAGAGCTGGGCAAAAACTTTGCACATGCCATGTTGGATAGCAGCTCAACCTTCGCATCGCTCTACAACCCGAGCTACACCCACGTTAACCAGCGTCTGGCCAACCTTTACGGTATGTCTTACTCCGGTAATGGTGCGGATGCTGACGGCTTTGTCAGAGCGAGCACGGGTGAGCGCGGCGGTATCCTGATCTCCGGTGCCTTCCTCTCACGTTACGCCACCGATCAGGACGCCAACCTGGTAACCCGTGCTGTGGCCGTGCGTCGCCGTATGATGTGTCAGGACATTCCTGAGCCACCCTCAGGTGTGAGCCTTGACCGCGAAGCCCTGGCCCAGCGTGACAAAGAGTTCTTTGAAGACCCGCACACCACACAACGTATGATCTTCGACCGTATTACCTCCGGTACCAGTTGTTCCAACTGTCACGGCGAAATCATCAACCCGCTGGGCGGCTCCATGGAGAACTACGATGCACTCGGTCGCGTTCGCGCTACTGACCTGAAAGGCAACGAAATCAATGCGGTGGGTACGTTCTTCTCGCCCTTCCCGCAGTTGCAGTTCCTCAACGATCCGGATCGCGTGCTTCACGAACCCGCTATTACGTTTGACGGCGGTAAAGATCTCGCACGCACCATTGTTGAAGACCCGATGGTCGCCGGTCTTGCGCAAAGCTGTCTGGCAACGCAATTCGTAAGCTACAGCTCAGGTATCCATTCGATCTTCCTGATTGATTCAACAAGGGATGTCGGTTATCCACGCATCAGCAAAGCGGAAGAAAACGCTTACCGTTGCGATATCAATAACCTGACTAACGTACTGACCACCAATGGTCCACGCGCCATGCTCGAAGAAATTCCGGCGCTGGATTCTGTGATGTACCGGCAGGAGTGGGCGCGCTAATGCGCGCCCCTTCAACCACATCACCTTGTTAACGAATTGGAGTAAATACCATGCGATATAAAGATTGCTTCGACAAAGAACGCAGAGATTTCCTCAGGGTTGTCTCGCATGCCGGTATATCGGCAGGATTGATCAGGGCGTCCAGCGTACTGGCCGGTGTGATGCTGGCGCGCACCGCTGAAGCGCAATCCGGTACACCCACCAAGCACTGCCTGGTGTTCAACGGCGGCGGCTGCCATCCAAACCGGTGGTTCCCATCCGGCGGCACCCTGCCGGTCCAATCTGCACCGCTGCAAACACATTACAGCCGTATCGCCATGTTGCGCAACGCTTCCTTGAGCGGTGCTGGCCACGGCGTGATGTTCCACCGTTTCAACAACGGCAGCTGGGGTGAGGACAGTTTTGATGTAAACCTGGGCCGTACCATCGGTGCAAACTATCCCGTGAAATACCTGAACGTGGGCACCACCGCAGAATCCGCGCTGAGCCGCGAGGGTTCCACCGGCAAGCCCATCATCACCAGCCCACAGGCCGCATTGGATGTGCTTTTTGCGGGTGGTAGCGGCGGCGGTAGTGGCGGCTCAACAGCACCACGCCAATCTGTGGTGGATCTGCACTATGCTGCCGTCAACAGCTTGCGCACCAAACTCGGCCAACATGAAAAGGACAAGCTGGACAGTCACTTCACTGCGATTCGTGAAATTGAAGAGGCTATCGACACCAGCGGCGAAAATCCCGGCGGCACTTGCCCGCAACCGGGCAACACTTCCGTTACCGGTTTTGATGCGACGGCCAAGTTACACGCAGACATCGTTACCCTCGCATTGAGCTGTAACTTGTCGGCTTCTGTGTCCATCGCCTTCGGTACCGACGCGCACACCCACTTCCTCGACGTACTGGGTCGCGAGTCGCACCAATCGCATCACAACCAGGGCAACATGCCTGCCGCTTACACGGAAGATATTGTTTACATGCAGGGTTTGACCAAGTACTTGCTGGATAAAATGGGTGAAAGAGGCTTGTTCAGCTCGACCATTATCACCCAGGTTTCCGACATGGGTGACGCCGACTCACACGGCAACAGCAACGTGCCGATGTTAGTCGCCGGCGCTGGCATCAGCGGTGGTCGCGTGCTTGATATTGGCGGCAGAACCCAGTCCGAGTTGTATCAGACTCTCGGCCTGAAGCTGCGTGCAGATCAAAGCCCTAACGGCGGTTCCTTCCGCAACTGGGCAAGCTCAACCATCTCCGGGTTGTAAGAAAAGTGCGGTTGTATCGGTAAGGGATAACTGAACAACCGCTATTGCAGATACTAAAAAGCCCCTTCAGGAATGAAGGGGCTTTTTAGTTTTATTGATACACCCGGATGTAGTCCACGTACATGCGTTGGGTGGTGAAGTTGGCATGGTCGGGGTCACCGGGCCAGTTGCCGCCGACGGCGACGTTAAGCAGGAACCAGAAAGGTTGGTCGTAAACCCATTGACCATATTGCTGCACCTGGGCGCGGCTCACACTGTAAAAGTTAACACCATCGGCGTACCAGCGAATGCCATTTGCATCCCACTCAACGGCATAGATTTTATAAACGGAATCAATACTGGTGCCGTGGTTTAAATGCCCGGTGATGGGTGTATTGCCCGAATAGCCAGGACCATGCAACGCACCTGAAGTAGTGTTGTTAGTGCCGACGTGCTCCATGATGTCCAGTTCGCCATTGTCCGGCCAAGGGACATTGTTGTTAAAGCTATCCCCCATCATCCAGAACGCCGGCCAGATCCCTTGGGCGCGCGGTAGTTTCATACGGGCTTCCATCCGCCCATATTGGAAAGATTTATTGTAGCGGGTAACCATACGTGTGGAGGTGTATCCACACTTACCGCCCCACCAGCAGTCGCCACCGGTTTCCTTACGAGCTTCAATGACCAGCACATTGCTGTTGGCTTGCGGGTCAAATTGGATATAGGCATTGTTGCCATCGGTGTAGGACTGCAGCTCTTTGTTGCCCCAACCCTCATTGCCATTGCCTGTTTCAAAGCTCCAAATATCTCTATTGATGGTATTAAACTCATCGCTCCAGGTCACGGTGGGATTGGGGTCAACCGGACCGCTGCCACCGGGGGTGACTTTTACCCAGTTAAGATTCCAACCGCCCGTCGTGGCGTACACACCAAAGCTGTGGTTACCGGCGGGGATATTCACATCCAGCGAGATGGTTTGCCAGGTTTGCCAGCCACCGGTCGCGGGAACAACCAGCTGACCCAGCGCAACGCTGCCGCCGTTCAGATCAAAAGACACCACGCCGCCGGTACCGCCACTCGCAACGCGCGCCTCAATTTTATAGTTACCAGCTGTGGCGATATTCATGTTGTTGAATGACAGCCACTCGCCGGAATCAATCCAGCCTACGTTAAAGCCTCCACCGGTATCGGTCGTGGCTTCAATGTCTACATCGCCAGTGCGGTGCTGGCCACCGGTATTGCCCGGGGTGTTATCACTCGAGTCAGCGTAGTCTTCCGCCTCAAAGTGGTGCCCGGTTACGGGCGGCTGCGCAGGGGTAACTTCAATCCAGTTGAAGTTCCAGCCACCGGTGGTCGCATACACACCAAGGCTGTGAGTACCCGCCGGAAGTTGAACTTGCTTTTGGACGGTCTGCCAGGTTTGCCAGCCACCGGTTGCCGGGATATTGATGGTTCCCAGGGGAATAGCACCACCATTCAAATCTACCGAGAGCGTGCCGCCCGAGGCACTGGCTACACGGACGCGGATGTTGTAAGTGCCCGCAGTCGGCACCGATAAATTCGCATAACTCAGCCATTCAGTGGCCACTATCCAGCCGACATTATGGCCGCCGTTCGTATCCGTCACAGGCTCGATATCAACGTTGCCCGTGCGATAGGCGCCACCGGTATTACCAGCGGTAGTATCAAAGGCATTCGTGTAATCTTCGGCCTGGAATACAACGGCCGAAGCGCCGCTGGTTACACACAGCAAGCTGCCGAACGCTGCTGCACATAACGCTTTTCTGACTTGGGATAATTTTATTTTCATTAATTTCTCCAGGAGTTAAAAGTAAACAGAGAAGGACCGACCTGCACCTGAGAACCCACATCGCGGTCATTAGCGTCAGGAAGACTAAAGGAGTGTTTAACGGTGTGTCTGCCCATTTTCCGCGAAAGCGTGACATGGCACGTTCGATTAATGGACATAGCACATTCCCACTTTAGGCCGTGAGTTGGACACATGCGCTGGTTCACATTATTTTTTCAGGATTGCTTGTCACATTTCCTGAAGCTGATTCGTCATGGCTGATGAAACCAAAGCAATTTGAGAGGACGGAAGGCTGGATGGAAAAACATGATTGGTTAACGGAACGTTTTGAAGACACTCGACATCACTTGCAGGCCGTGGCCTATCGCATGCTGGGCTCCAACAGCGAGGCTGAGGATGCGGTTCAGGAAACCTGGCTTCGGCTGAATCGATCCGAATCAGAAAAAATCGACAATCTGGGTGGCTGGCTCACCACCGTTGTCGCGCGCGTATGCCTCGATATGCTCCGCGCGCGTAAATCCGGCAAAACCGAATCCCTTGATGAGATGGTTTATGACGTAACGGATGACGGCAGTAACGATCCGGAAGCCGATCTTCTGGTGGCCGATTCCGTCGGGCCCGCGTTGCTGTTAGTGCTCGATACCCTGACACCCACCGAACGCATCGCGTTTGTGCTGCACGATTTATTCGATTTATCGTTTGAAGAGATCGCGCCCATTATTGATCGCACCGAAGCAGCCGCGCGCCAACTCGCCAGCCGCGCCCGGCGGCGCGTTCGGGGCGGCACCACACCGCAGGAGGACAGCCACCGTCAACATGCGGTGGTCGCTGCATTTTTGGCAGCATCCAGAGAAGGTAATTTTGAAGCGCTAATCCAATTGCTTCACCCGGATATTATTCTCCGTGCCGATGAAACCGCCATCAAAATCAGCACCGCGAATAAAGCGAAAGGTGCACCGGCATTTGCCCCCGAAATTACCGGCGCGAACAATGTGGCGGATACCTTCAAGGGTCGCGCAGCGGGTGCGCAGCTGACGCTGGTGAATGGCGTGGCAGGCGCCACCTGGGGTATGAATGGAAAAACTGTGGTTGCATTTTGCTTTGCAGTAACAGACGGAAAAATTACCGCCATTGATGTCGTGATGGACAAAAAAACGCTGGACACCTTCGATATACAAACAATTGATATACAAACAGTCGACAACACCCTTCTCAACAACACCCACAATAACGCCATCCACAAAAACAATGGAGTTTAAATCATGAATATTTTTTTATGGGTTCTTCAAGTCCTGCTTGCCCTGCATACGATCATGGGCGCGGTGTGGAAATTTTCCCATTCCGCTGAACAAACCATGCCCTCGCTCAAAGCTATTCCCACAGGCGTCTGGCAAGCACTGGCCGGACTGGAATTGATCTGTGCCCTGTGTTTGATCCTGCCGGCTTTTTATAAACCTTTGACGCTGCTGGTACCGATCGCCGCTATCTGCATCGCAATAGAAATGCTGTTGTTTTGCGTATTACATGTTGCCTCGGGCGATAAAACCTTCAGCTCAATCACCTATTGGCTTGTTGTGGCTGCTATCTGCGCGTTTATCGCTTACGGCAGGTTTGTATTGCGCCCGCTTTAACGGACGCTCTTATCGACGTGGCTACGCCTGCTTTCCCCGGCAGGCGATTTTGCTGCGAGTGAAAACACACAACACGCTTACCAACGCAATACCTTCGAGTCCCAATACTAACGGAATACATAACACCAATAACGCAAAGGCAGGCAGTACAGATTTTCCGATACCATCAAGCACAAAACGATCCCGCACAAACCACAAGCCCATAAAGTAAAACGCCACCGGAATCGCTACCGCATAATCACCCACCAACAAACTCACGGCAGCATGGCCGGTAATAATGTCGACCAAAACGGCGAAGCCTGCGCCGACGGCAGCACCGGCAATGTAAATCACCAGGTGACCGTAGCCCCAGGTAAGTGCCATCGACAAATCCTGCGCGTTAAGATGTTCCTCGCGCGAAAAATATAACCACCAGAGTGCAAACACGATCACCAGCGCGGAGATCGCCGAATGTATCAAGGCTAGATCAAAATGCTCCGCCGCCGAGTTCAATGCAATGGAACCGGCCAGCAAGGTTTCACCCAGCACAATAATATTTAACAAGCCGTAACGTTCGATAATGTGGTGACGATGCCACGGCGTTTGCGCTTTTCGCTCGGCAAAAAATGGCACCAACAATTCCAGAAAAGCGCCCAGTGCAAAGCCCATATAAAACATAGCTGGCGTTAAGGGTTGTAACAACAGCAATGCAACCCAGTACACCTGCACCAGCGCAATGCCTACGGCATACCACAGCGCCGTCTGTTTGCGCGTTACATCATGTTTATACGCTCTGAGCCAGAATCCCACCATGGCGATACGCATGATGACAAAACCAACGACGACCAAGGTCAGATCCGAGGATGTAAAAAAGTGACTCACGCCCGCCGCAAGCGTCAGTGCACCCGCGATAATGACTAGCGTGAGAATGCGAAACAACGAATCATCATTGTCGTAAGCGGAGGCAAACCAGGTGTAATTCATCCAGGCCCACCAGATCGCAAAAAATATCGCCACGTATTTAATAATGCCGTCGACGAAATGCGCCTCCGCCACACTGTGATGCAAACCTGCCGCAGCCGCCGCTATGGCGATAACAAAAACCAGATCGAAGAATAGTTCCAACGGCGTGGCCGCGCGATGCGCTTCTTTGGTATCACGCGGCAGCATGGGGCGAAGATGTGATGAATTTATATTGTGCATATTTTTACGTTGATTGAGTTAATGATTTGTCCTGGGTTTTGGTCGCGAAGTCAGCGGCATCGTGACGCTCGTGCAGTTGTTCATGCGGTTCACCCCAGGTACGGTTGACCATGCGCCCGCGTTGCACCGCTGGTCGCTGTGCAATCTCATCAGCCCAACGCAGCACATTTTTATAGATATGCACTTCAAGAAATTCCGCCGCGTTATATACCTTGTTGTTCACCAACTCGCCATACCACGGCCAGATCGCAATATCTGCAATAGTGTATTCATCACCCGCAACAAAACGATGTTGCGCCAACTGGCGATCAAGTACATCCAGTTGACGTTTCACTTCCATCGTATAGCGATTGATGGGGTATTCGTATTTTTCCGGCGCGTAGGCATAAAAATGTCCGAAGCCGCCGCCGAGCAAAGGCCCGGTGCCAATCTGCCAGAATAACCACGACAGACATTCTGTACGCGGGCCAATCGCCTGCGGAATCAGTGCCTGAAATTTATCCGCCAGATAAAGCAGAATCGAGCCCGACTCAAAAACGCGCAGGCTCGGCGTCACGCTGTGATCCATCATCGCGGGAATTTTTGAATTGGGATTGATGTTGACAAACCCACTGCTGAATTGATCGCCATCAGAAATTTGTATCAGGTGCGCATCATATTCCGCACCCCCATGGCCAAGTGCCAAAAGCTCTTCCAGCATGATGGTAGCCTTCATACCGTTGGGCGTTGCCAACGAGTAAAGCTGTAATGGATGTTTGCCAACCGGCAATTCCTTTTCATGCGTAGGCCCTGCCACCGGGCGATTGATATTGGCGAATGTGCCGCCGCTTTTAGCGTCCCACTGCCAAACCTTGGGTGGGGTATAGGGTTGATGCGTCATAGAATATCCTCCTTCATCGAACTGGTGGGCAAACACTATAAAGCAAAGCTCATTGCGTGTAATGCGGTGTACACTTGGCAAAAAAGTTCACGGCCGCATGTATAAAAATCAACCATTCGATAACGAACGAGTCTGTTGACCGTTACTCGCTATCTGGCACAGAACACTGTCTTGAGCTTTAATTAAGACCTGGTTAGGGCAGCGCTGCTCTAGACATCGGCAGGCTAGTTGGCTAAACCTGGATTTATTAATAACCTAATAAAAAGAGGATTATCTTTTGAAACATTATTTTTTAAAGACAACCATTTTGCTGGCCATGTTCGGCCTCATAAGCTGCACAGAGGAACAGAAGGGTGCAGAAAAAAGCGCAGCCGATGTCAAGGAATCAGCGGCTAGTACCATAGAAAAATATAAGGCTTACACCCAAAAATTCTCCGAAGCCGCTGTTATTACGCAAAATCACGCAACAGGTCATATCGGTGATTTTTTCTTCACGCACTGGAAAGACGGTGGCTCTACCTCGTTATCCTTGAGCACCGATGGCGCCTTCAACGTGAGCTGGGAGGGCGGTGGCTATAACTACGTGGGCGGTCCGGGGTGGCACTTTGGTGATAAAGACCGGGTTATTGGCTATCGCTTCAACGAAGACAGTGGCGCAAGCTATATCACGTTATACGGTTGGGGCTACGACGAAGATATGTCTGCCGCTGATCCAGCCCATTTGGTGGAATACTATATTTTGCAACGCTGGACCTATGACCCAAGCCAGGACGGTACCTATGGAAAAACTTTCGTCAGTGATGGTGTGGAATATTCCACTTACCGCTCAATACGGGAACAGAAACCATCCATAAACGGCCCATCCACGTTTTATCAATACTGGAGCAAACCGACCGAGCAACGGCCACTTGGGGAAGATCATAAAATTATTTTTGCTGACCACGTTAAGGCCTGGGCCGACACCGGCTGGATCATTCCAGACATGAACAACTTTAACGCGAGTGATGACCCCACCTATCAGGTCATGGCGGTTGAAGTTTTCAATCCCGCCAACGACGGTACTGCCTCTGGCCGGGTGTGGGATGCAGCGGCTCAATAATAACGATGAAATGAATTGGCGATAGGATTGTTAAACGGCGGCTCACAAGGTTGTGCGCCGCTGTAATCGTGCGATACATCTCCCACTCCGCGTCACAAATCTTTAATACATACGATTCATCATGCGCCGATGAATAAAATTCCCCCGCCATTATTATTGATTACACGCAGCGCGATGACGACTGTTGTCTGTTTGATGCTGACCTCGGCATTAGCATTAGCATTAGCATTGGAATTGGCGCAAGGCGCACAACCGAACCAGCGCGAGATAGATGCAACAACTCCGCTCAAGATGAACGACATTCAGGTGGTAGGTTCGCACAACAGTTTCAAGGCGCAAATTCCCGATGCAGTAATGGCAACGCTTCGCGCTACGGACCGCAAACGGGCCGAGAGCCTTGATTATTATCACGTCCCCTTGACCAAACAACTTGAAGTCGGCGTTCGCCAGTTCGAGCTGGATATTTTTGCCGATCCCCAGGGCGGACGTTACGCCGATCCCAAAGGCGAAGCGCTGGCACGCGCGGCCGGCGAGATCACGAACTTTGATCGAGAAGCAATGCTCAAGCCGGGGTTCAAGGTGTTCCACAATCCCGATGTGGATTATCTCAGCACCTGCCCGACGCTGATCCGTTGTCTCAACGAAATCGATCAATGGTCACGCGCGCATCCTGAACATCTTCCGATCATGATTACGCTCAATGCAGCCGACACGCCCGTCAACCGGCCGGGTATCACTGATCCGTTACCGCTCGATAATAAAGCGCTGCTCGATGCGCTTGATGCCGAAATTCGCTCCGTACTTCCTGGCGATCGACTTATCACGCCGGATGATGTGCGCGGCGATGCGCCGACGTTACGCGATGCGGTAAATGAACACGGCTGGCCTAACCTCTCGGCCGCACGCGGGCGCATTTACATCTTGTTCGATGTCCGCCAGGCAGTTTCCGATACCTATCGGGCCGGTCATCCTTCACTCACCGGGCGCACGATGTTCGGCTGGTATCCCGACGACCAACCCGAAGGCGTGATTCAGATCGTTCAGGACCCATTGGTCGATGGTGAAAAGATCAAGCGCTGGGTTAATGACGGCATCATCGTCCGGACGCGCACGGATGCCGGAACACAGGAAGCGCGACGTAACGATTTTTCCAAAGCGAGGGCTGCGATCTCCAGCGGTGCCCAAGCCGTGAGCACAGATTATTATCCCGGCGCACCCGATCCGTTGCAGTTGGGTTTTGTGATTAGTTTGCAACATGGTGCGATGGCGCAATGCAATCCGGTGCGTGTTACCGCCGGTTGTCAGTTGCAGCCTTAGCGCTTCACTAACGTGAGCAACCTCGCACGCGCTAGCCGATAATTTTTATTGTGAAGCGCCCGCGTTTTTAACAGCCACTCAGTTCTTCCCCGCCTGATTTATGTGTTCCTTTTCTTTCCCGGCTAACAGCACGCCGCCCGGTTGGTGAGTTACCCGGAAATTGAATCCGTACCTCTGTGATATATTTCGAACCGACAAGCCATCCCGCTCATGCTCTGATGAAGTATAAGCCGCACGCTCCGTTGTACCGGGTTCTATCCAATGTTGTTTTTCCGAGGCCCCAGCATGCCAACCCCGTTATTAGCCTGTGACCCGCGTTACTTGAGAAGATTATCCGCGGTGCTGGGGCTATATGCCCTTATCGCCGGTGTAATCTCCCTTGGCGGTTGGGCATTTGATATTCCGCGCCTTACCGATTGGCTTAACGATGGTGTTTCGATCCAACCGAATACCGCCGTGTTGATTGCGCTGGCTGGCGCAGCGGTTGTGTTTTTGCAATACGGGTATGGCAAGTTCACCTTGGTGTTCGGCGGAATCGTTGCCGCCTTTGGTGGGCTCAATCTGCTGCAATACATTACCGGGGCGGATTTGGGCTTCAACCATCAGCTGCTTTTTGGTCGCGAGTGGGGTCAAGCGGCTACCGTCACACCGGGCCGTTTTGGCCCACCGGCATCAATCTCGTTCGTGTTCATCGGCATCTCGCTGATGCTGCTTGGTATGCGTGACCATACGGCGCGTCGCTACGTTCCGGGTCTGGCGCTTGTCGTCCTCCTGTTGATGATGTTTTCACTCCTGGGTTACCTGTTCAATGCGCGCAATTTTTATGCGATACCCTGGCTTTCGGCGATTGCGTTGCCCAGCGCGACCATGCTGCTGGCCTTGGCCGTGAGTGTGATCATCAGCATGCCCGACCATCAGCCCATGCTGTTGTTATGCGAACGTTCCAGTGCCGGCACCATGGCACGGACCGTCCTGCCGATTCTGGTCGTCATGATTCCGTTGGTGATCTGGCTGCGTAGTAAGGGGTATGAATATGAATTGTTTGACGTTGGTACCGGCCGCGCCTTGAGCGCCGCGCTACTCGTGCTGGGTGTTGTGGGCTTGATGTGGATCGCGCTGCTGGCACTGCGCCGGCGCGAGCAACGCGAACGCGAAGCGGATCGGCGCAAAGATGAATTTCTCGCAACCCTGGCGCATGAGCTGCGCAATCCCCTCGCCCCCATCAGCAATGCCACATCAATACTGAAACTGGCTCACGACGACCGCGAGGTCTTCGAGCGTGCAACGGGTACCATCGAGCGGCAACTTGCGCATTTGGTACGGCTGGTTGATGACCTGCTCGATATGAGCCGCATCAGCCGTGGAAAACTGGAGCTGCGCCGCGAGCACATCGAGCTGGCGTCGGTTATCCATCAGGCCGTCGAAACCTGCCGGCCGATGGCTGAAGCTGCCGGCCAGGAAATCACCGTGACCTTACCGGCACAGCCAATTTACCTGGATGCCGACCCGGTGCGCTTGTCGCAAGTCGTGAGTAATTTGCTGAACAACGCTTCCAAGTTTGCGGGACAACGCGGCCGGATCAATCTGACCGTCAGCCTGCGCGATCGCGATGTGGAGATAACCGTGAAAGATGACGGCATTGGCATTCCACCCGCCATGCTCAATGCCATCTTCGAGATGTTTTTGCAGGTTGATCAATCACTGGAGAGGTCACAAAGCGGATTGGGTATCGGCCTTACACTGGCCAGACGGCTGGTTGAACTTCATAACGGCCACATCGAAGCACTTAGCGAAGGGCTGGGTAAGGGAAGTGAATTTGTGGTCCGCTTGCCGGTGACGATCGATCAGACAGCGCCGATAAAAGCAGTGGACGCGGTAAACGGATCGAGCCCCAAAGGTCGCATTCTTATCGTCGATGACAATCTGGATAGCGCGCAGAGCCTGGCCGAGGTATTGAAGATGACCGGCAATGACACCTTCGTTGCCCATGATGGCGAGGAAGCTGTCGAAGCGGCGGAAAGGCAGCGCCCCGACGTGATACTGCTGGATATCGGTTTGCCCCGCTTAAACGGCTTTGATGCCTGCCGGCGTATTCGTGCAAACCCCTGGGCGGAAAACATTCTGATCATCGCCCTGACCGGATGGGGCCAGGAGGAAGACCGTCGCAAATCCGCCGAGGCAGGATTCGACGGTCACTTGGTGAAGCCTGTTGATATGGCTGAGCTGATGAAATTACTGGCAGGCCTGCCTCTGCGGAGCAATTGAGCCCCCTACGCTTGCGGCACTCGTGCAATCACTTTGAGCTCGACATCAAACCCCGCTAACCAATTGACACCAATGGCGGTCCAACTCGGATAGGGTGCTGCGCCGATATTTTTTTCCCTCACGGCCATAAAGGTTTCAAATTGCGTTTCGGGATTTGTATGGAAGCTGGTGACATCCACCACATCCTGAAATGTGCAGCCTGCGGCTTGTAAAACATTGGCAAGATTATCGAAAGCCAATTGCACCTGACGTTCGTAATCCGGCTCCGGTGTCCCATCCACCCGGCTTCCAACCTGACCGGAAACAAAAAGCAGATCACCGGATTGTATTGCGGCGGAATATTTGTGCTGTTCATAGAGCGCATGGCGCTCAGCAGGGAAAATTGCCTGGCGTTGATTCATAACTGAATTCCTCTGAAGTGAGACTGGCTTACCAGTCGTATGGATACGCAATAGTTGAGATGTTGAGCCGGCCGGACTAACATACGCGGCGTATGTAAAAATAGTAAACACATACGAGCCGTATGTAAATCAAAAAATTGCATTTTGTTGAGAACTTTTTATGAAACGGTCCGAGAAGGTTGAGGAGACTCGCCGCAAGCTCATCCAAGCTGCACGTAAAGCTTTTGCGGAAAAGGGCTACACCGCCGCGTCGATGGATGACATCACCGCCTCGGTGGGGCTGACGCGGGGAGCGCTCTATCACACCTTTGGGGATAAAAAAGGATTGCTGATGGCGGTGGTTGATCAAATCGATACCGAGATGGCTTCCCGTGCCCATGCCTTGGCGGGCGAAACTGCCAGTTTGTGGGACGGTCTGGTGGCTGAGGGTGTGGCGTATATCGAGATGGCGTTGAATCCGGAGGTCCAGCGCATTGTGCTGCTGGACGGCCCGGCGGTGCTGGGCGATCCCTCGCAATGGCCAAGTCAGAATAACTGCCTCCAGATGACCATCCGCACCATCGATAAACTGATTGAGGAAGGCACCATCAAGCCCGTAAACGCCGAAGCGGCAGCACGGTTGCTCAACGGTGCGGCCTTGAATGCAGCTCTGTGGATCGCGGCCAGCGATGACCCCGAACGTGTTGTCGATAAAGCGATTGAAGCCTTTAAGTGGATGGTGGATGGGTTGCGCATCAGCCGGTGATCAGGTTCATGGATCGCAGCATCATAAATACCCCCGCTCCTATAGCAATGGCTCCAATAACTCTGGCGATGCGCTCACCCGCCGGCGCGAGCCGCTCAGCGCTAATGGCGGCGGCCACGACGATCATGGCACTGAGACTCATAACACCGACCATCAACAGAACTGCTGTGTGACCTGCGCAGCAGTAACAACAGCGCAGCCCCAGGTGCAGACCGTGCCGCCAGGCAGTGTCGCTGTCAGGCCGAAGACTGGAACCCCGGTCAAGCGAGTGACGGCAGCAGTTCAGGTGGTGAATTTTCCACGGAGAAAACTGCATCGCTCCAGCAATTGCGACCACAGCACCGGCAAGCGTCGGCACCTTGCTGGCCAGTTCAGGGAGGTGCATCGCGAGCGACGCTAGCAGCACCCCCAAGGGAAAAATGACGATACCGAGCAGCGTCCACACCGCAAAATACCCAACGGCTACCCGTGCAGTCAGTCGATCAAGATGTGCGTTATCGATGCCGCCGACGGCCTGCCGGTAACGCCGCAACATTGGCATCAGCGGCGGCAACATCATCGCCACCATCATGACCACCCACATACCGAGGAATGCCGTAGCGGCGGCGAACCAGCTTTGCCCCGGCATCCGCATCCAGGTCATCGACATTGTCCAACCGCCGGGCATCGACATGCCTTCCATGGCCGACATGCTTGCACACCAGATAACCGTCACCGCCGCGCTGGCGACAAATACCAAGGCTGCGATGATGAAAAAGCGGTGGTCGTGCACTCTTGATGGCGAGAATTCCTTTCTCGCCGTGCCAGCCATATCTACCTGGCTCATTGGTTGTACTCGTCGTGACGGCGCCACCAGATGCCGGTCTCGTTGCGCCCTTTCGGCGCCCGGTCGAGCCAGGGATACATGCCCCAGATACCGTCCACACCGCGCGCATAGGTGGAATAGGTGTGATAAACAACACCGTCCTCCAGCACAAACGCGCTCATGCCCGGCCGGTCGCGGGAGTAGGTCGGCGCATCCGTCCCACAGGTCGCGGCGAGCTGGTGCACCGGTTCCGGCGCCGGCATGATGTCCATCGCGTGGCCGTTGCGCTCGTAGTTGTAATCGATCCGGCCTTCGCGTTGTTGCTGCTCGGTGAACCCCACATTAAAGTCGAAGTTGAAGTCGCCGCCAAATGAGGATGCCCAGGGAAATGACCAGCCCATGCGTTGTTTATAAGCCTGCAATGTAGCCAGCGGTGCACGGGATACCGCCATCAGGGTAACGTCATGATTGGCCAGATGGACGGTAAAACCATTGAAGCCGTCTGCCACTGCTGAACACGATGGACAGCCGGCGGTGTAATCCGGGCCAAACATAAAGTGATAGACAAGCAGCTGCGAGCGCCCCTGAAAAAGCTCAGCGAGGGACGCTTTTCCGTCGTCCGTATCAAAACGATAATCCTTATCGACCCGCACCCAGGGCAGTGCCTGCCGTTGCTGCGCCAGTTCGTCGCTGCGACGGGTCAGGGCTTTCTCTGCATCCAGCAACTCCAGACGAGCTGCCAGCCATTCTTCGCGTGTTCCAATTACGTGTGTTGTCATTGCGGTCACCTTACTGTTGATTTGTGGTTGTGATGATTTGTGGAGTGACCTAGATTAACGGCGGATAAAAAACCCCAGGAGTAACAAGTTTGGCGGGATTGCGATGGACTCATTGATTACCGGTGCGGCGCTCGCCTTGGCCAAGGGCGATCCTTTAGGCGCACTCAACCGGGTGGCACTGCGTGACGATCCTCCGGCCATGGCATTGCGCGGCATTGCCATGGCACAGCTCGGCGACCTGGAGCGGGCGAAGCTGCTGTTGCGCAACGCGGCCCGAGCCTTCGGTTCAAAACAACCTGTGGCCCGCGCGCGGTGTGTGGTTGCCGAAGCGGAGATCGCACTGGTAACGCGCGACCTGGCCTGGTCGCGCGAACGGCTGAATGCCGCGCGGCAGGTGCTCGAAGCCCACGCTGACCGGACCAATGCCGCCTATGCCCGCCATCTCGACGTACGGCTTCTGCTCCTGTTCGGGCGTATTGACGAGGCGGAGCAAGCGCTCGATGAGCTCGACGCCACACACTTCCCGCCTGCCTTTCGCGCGCTACATGAGTTAACCCTCGCCGGGATTGCGCTACGTCGCCTCCACACCCGGGCAGCGCGCTCGGCACTCCACCGGGCCGCCGAGGCGGCGCAACAGGCAGGCATTCCCTCGTTGATGGCGGAAGTGGAAAAGGTAGCTGACGTGTTACAAACGCCCGCCGCACGGCTAGTTGGCCGCGATAATGAACGCTTGCTGTTGCTGGAGGAGGTTGAAATCTTGCTGGCCTCGAAGGCGCTGGTTGTCGATGCGTGCCGCTATGAAATACGCAGTGAAGGTCTGGTGGTATCCCTCGCAAAGCGTCCGATTTTATTCACCCTCGCCCGCGCGTTAGGTGAAGCCTGGCCGCACGATATACCGAGAGATCAATTGATCGCCCGCGCCTTTCGCTTAAAGCTGGCCGACGAATCGCATCGCGCTCGTTTGCGTGTGGAAATCGGCAGGCTCCGCGCCGCACTGCGCCCCATTGCCGATATCAACGCAACGCCGCACGGGTTTATGCTGGTGCCCCACCGCGCGCAGGACCTTGTGGTGTTGGCGCGGCCCATCGAAGAAAAACACGGCGCCGTCCTCGCTCTCCTTGCCGATGGTGAAGCCTGGTCCAGCTCCGCCCTTGCGCTGGTATTGGCCACCAGCCAGCGCACCGTCCAGCGCGCACTCGATGCCCTGGCAGCAACCGGTAAGGTGCAATCCTTCGGCCGTGGGCAAGCGTGCCGCTGGGTAACCTCGCCCATGCCAGCATTCACGACAACCTTGTTACTCCCCGGTCCATTGCCGAGTCACTAGACTGACTGCCTGTTATTCAACAATGAGGACATCACCATGAAACGAACAACGGCTGAGGTTATTTGCGAGTACGGGCCCTTTCCCGGTATCGATGAAGTTGCCGGTGTTAGCTATGACGGACACCAGACCTGGTTTGCATCGGGAGACAAATTGAACGCGCTGGACCCGGAGAGCGGAAAGATCCTGCGTTCCATTGATGTGGCGGCCCATGCGGGAACCGCGTTTGATGGGCAACATCTTTTTCAGATTGCCGAAGATCGTATCCAGAAAATCGACCCGGATACCGGCGATGTACTGTCGACAATTCCCACACCCGACGGCGGCGCGTCCGGCCTCGCCTGGGCCGAGGGTGCGCTCTGGGTAGGCCAGCACCGCAACCGCAAGATCCATCAGGTTGACCCGGCGACCGGTAAGATTCTCAGCT
The DNA here is from genome assembly GCF_002162135.1 of Cellvibrio sp. PSBB006. Classification (NCBI taxonomy): domain Bacteria; kingdom Pseudomonadati; phylum Pseudomonadota; class Gammaproteobacteria; order Cellvibrionales; family Cellvibrionaceae; genus Cellvibrio; species Cellvibrio sp. PSBB006. Next base: position 2,918,925 of record NZ_CP021382.1, read on the forward strand.
CCATTGAATCCAACCGCTTTGTCACCGGTGTGACCTGGGTGGACGGCGAACTGTGGCATGCCACCTGGGAAGGGGATGAGAGCGAACTGAGGCAAGTAGATCCGCACACCGGTGAAGTTCTCAAACGGCTGGACCTGCCGACGGGGATCAACGTTTCAGGGCTTGAATCTGACGGGGGCGAGCGATTCTTTTGCGGCGGCGGAGGCAGTGGCAAGGTGCGTTCCGTGCGTCGGCCAGGCGCGACCGCAAAATAATCATCTGTGCTGTGTGAGCACTCGTTTGTCGGTTAAATCTTGCCAGACTGAGTGTTCCGGCCCCGAGCTTGCTATGCACTTATCGAACATCACTCCGTTGAAAATGCTCTGCCCTGATATTGTGGCACCCCACCAAGCTCGGATTTCAGGCTCTCGAAAGCATCCAGGAGAACTTTGGCCATCGGCTTTCGCTGGCCGCTCTGGTTGTGCCATGTCTGGGTCGTTAACCTAGCTGCACCAATGGCCACAATAGCGACCATCCGCAGCGCCGTGCGACGTTCCGGCTGCCGCCAAACCTCACATAACGTATTGAAGAGCGCCTGTTCCTGTTCCATGTAATAGGTGTTCTTTCTTGCTAATAATGACTCGCTGGATCGCATCAGATTGTCGATAGCGGTCATCTGCTCAATGGGGTAGCGCGCGATATGTTCCACCATCACGTTGCACACCGCATCAAGCGGCAGAATATCCGGTGACACCTTCAAAATATCGGCATACAGACCTGCCCAGCTGGCGTCTTGCCAGAACAGGATGATGTCGTCCTTCGATTTGAAATACGAGAAAAAGGCACGACGAGAGATGCCGGCCTCCGCAGCAATAACGTCCAACGTTGTGCTCTCGTAACCGTTCGCGAGAAATAAACGCCATCCGGTTTCGGCGATGCGCTGGCGGGTTTCACGACGCTTGCGTTCCCGCAAGCCTTCTGCGGGCGCAGCGCCCGAAGGGGATAGGGTTCCCGACATTTCAGATAAACCTACAGATAATCTGTTGCAATTATGCACTCAGTGCAACAATATATGCACTTAGTGCTATTTTTTGTGCACCTAGGTTACCCCTCTCTCCTTATCGTAGGCAACAACCATGCATTGGACAGTTTCGGATATACCCCCGCAATACGGCCGTACAGCAGTCGTGACTGGCACTGGCGGCCTTGGATTCCAGAATGCGCTGGCGCTGGCGAAAGTCGGTGCAGACGTCATCATCGCCGGTAGAGATTCATCCAAAGGTGCGGCAGCGGTCGACCAGATTCGCCAGCAGGTTCCTTTCGCTCGTGTCACCTTTGAAGTTCTGGACCTGGCAGCACTCAGCTCTATAAAAGCCTTTTGCCATAGGTTGCGGGATTCCCGCGACGGCCTCGATCTATTGGTTAACAACGCGGCCGTAATGGCGCCACCGAAACGTCGCGTGACGAGCGATGGATTTGAACTGCAGTTTGGTACCAACTACCTGGGCCACTTTGCATTGACCGGGCTACTTTTGCCGCTGCTGCGCCAAGGCAACAACCCGCGCGTTGTCACCCTTTCAAGCGTCGCCGCTCGCAGTGGTGCTATTCATTTCGACGACTTGCAGTCAGAGCACCACTACCAGCCCATGGTTGCTTACGGCCAATCGAAATTGGCGTGCCTGATGTTTGCCTTTGAACTGCAACGCCTCAGTAATGCCGCCAGTTGGGGTATCCAGAGTATGGCGGCTCACCCGGGCATTTCGCGGACTGATTTACTACCCAATGGTGCCGGTGCGCGTAGCGCCGCCGCCATGGCGCGTCGTTATTTATGGTTTCTGTTTCAACCGGCGGACCAGGGTGCATTACCCACGCTCTTCGCCGCCACTTCACCCCAGGCGCAAGGCGGCCACTATTACGGACCCGACAAACTCAGCGAAACCCGAGGTTATCCCACCCTGGCCAGGATTCCGCCACAAGCACTGGAAACAGCTAATGCGGCAAAACTATGGCGGTTGTCCGAAGAGCTTACCGGGGTGAGTTATGAGCGCTAAGCATCCTGTTCCGGTACACACTGGAGAAATGTTGGTAAGCCGACGCCACGTGAATGGCATGTTACTGGCTGGATTAGCGGCATTGGCTATGCCGCCTGCGGCGGCGAGCGCTCTACACTCGGCACCGCCGTATCTGATCACGGATTTCGATTGGGTTGATCGGACACGTTCGCGGCCGGTACCTACGCGCCTGTATTGGCCAGCCACTGCCGTGGCTGAAAAATCGGTACCCTTAGTAGTGTTTTCGCATGGAATCGGCGGTTCGCGGGAAGGCTACAGCTATCTCGGTAAATATTGGTCCGCCCGTGGTGTGGCAAGTTTGCATATCCAACATATTGGCAGTGACAGAGCGCTATGGCGGGGCAATCCGTTCGGTGTAGTCAATCGATTGCAGGCTGCCGCGCAGGAACAAGAAGCTATCGCACGTGCCGCTGATATGCGCTTTGCACTGGATAAAATCCTGTCAGATGCGTCCGGTTATCAGGCTGCTGCAATAAACCATCAACGTCTGGTCGCGGCAGGTCATTCCTATGGAGCCAATACCACGCTGCTTACTGTTGGCGCGCAAGTCGTAAGAAACGGCCAGACCGTTGACTGCCTGGACTCACGTTTTGCTGCTGCGGTCGTTATCTCCGCGCCGCCGTTCTATGGCGAGTCCGATTTGGCAGCGATACTGAAAAACGTCGCGGTACCGACCATTCACATCACGGCCACTGACGACGTGATCCAGATTCCGGGCTATCGCTCAGGTGCCGAAGATCGGCTGGCCATCTTCGAGGCCATCACCAATCCACATAAGTTGCTCGCTGTGTTCAGGGGCGGCTCTCACAGCATGTTTACGGACCGTCCCTTCACCGGCGGTTTTTCACTCAATCCTAAAGTCAAAATTGCTACCGCAGATCTCGCTTTGGCGTTTCTGGCGTTGACCTTTGACGGCGACGGTGGTGCTTTCAAGCGGTGGCGGACACAGTGGCAATCAATCCTCTCAGAGACACAGGTTAACGATTTTGAACGATTGGCAGGAATGACTCCCAGCCGTTTTATTGCATCGCCCAATCAGACCAACATGAGAACTCACCATGCATAAATATTTCATTTACGCGGCCTATGGCTGGCTCGCACTCACTGGCGTGTTGCATTTCATCATCGATGTGGTTTCCCAATATGTGCGCGGCACGCGTGCACCCGGCCTGGAAACCACGCTTTACTATGGGCTTAACTCTGCCTTTTCCTTGGGGAAGGTGGCGTTTGGTTTACTGGGGCTTTATTTGGCGTGGCGTGCGATGAATCTACTCAGCGAAGTACCTGTGTTGCTGCTGTCCATTGCCGCCGCATTTGGATGGCTCGCCATTACATTTCTGTTTATCGAATACTGGCAACCAAAGCTTAATGCCGGCATCTTTTGTGCGCTTATGCTGGCTGCTTTTATGACGCGCGGATCGTAATCGGGAATCTGATCGCCGTCACTATATCGCGGTCACTATGTAGGTTACGTCTGTCGGGTTACGCCGCTGTGCGGCTAACGCGACCTACGCGTGGGGTGGTGTTTTTAGGCGGTGAATCCGCAGCCCTCGTTCGTGCATTTCCCTCTTTTTTGAAAAATATAATATTACATAATTTCCGTAAATCATCCGATATCCGGCTATTTACCACTTAAACCCGCTTATATTGCAAAAATATATAAGACAAATTAAGGGCAAATCACTACACTCTTGCGGATGGACTGAACTGCTTAGGGAACGGCTTATCACGATGGAAAAGATAATAAGATGAAATTCGTGACGTACTGAGCTATCCGTTCTTTCTCTTACTTTCTCTCCTGATCCGTTACTACAGAGACATAACAATAAAATCCTTCAGAGGTCTGTAATATGTTTTCGAAAACACTCAAGTGTTATTTACTCATCATTGGCGCGCTCTGTTTCAGTCATGTACAAGCAGCAGTGAGCAATGGTACCTATCTCATTACCTCCCAGGTCAGCGGAAAACCCGTTGAAGTTACGGGTGCATCGACGGCAAACGCCGCCAACGTGCTTCAGTGGTCTGACAATGGTGGCCAGCATCAACACTGGATCGTCACGAGCCGTGGTAGCGGGTACTACTCCATTACCAATCGCCTGAGCGGCAAAGCCATGGAGGTGTTCGAATGGAATTCCGCCGATGGCGCCAACATCGTGCAGTACGACTACTGGGGTGGCGACTCACAGCTGTGGAGCATTACCGAGCACGGCAATGGTGTGGTCAGCTTCATCAACAAATTCAGTGGTAAAGCGCTCGACCTGTACAACTTCAGTACGGCTGACGGTGCCAACATTGCACAGTGGAGCTACTGGGGCGGAGACGCGCAACGCTTCCTGTTAACACCCATCAAGAGCAGCAATGTGCCCACAGACACCTCCACCACCAATGGCGCCGTCAACCATTGGCCGATTTCGGGCAATCTGGGTACCCATGACCCAACCATCATTTACGAAAACGGAACCTGGTTTCTGATGCAAACAGGTCCGGGCATCTATGGCAAATACTCCACCGACGGCCTCTATTGGAATCCCCTGCCCGCCGTGTTCCCCAACGGCCTTAGCTGGTGGAAGACCTACGTACCGAACCAGGCAGGCATAGACGTCTGGGCTCCGGACCTCAAGTCTTTTAATGGCCGGGTCTGGCTGTACTACTCTATTTCCACGTTCGGCTCAAAAGTCTCGGCCATCGGTCTGGCTTCTGCATCCAGCGTTGGTGCGGGCAGCTGGCGTGACGATGGGTTGGTTATCCGCACGACCAATTCCGATAACTACAATGCGATCGACCCCGACCTGGTCATCGATAAAAACGGTAATCCGTGGCTGACCTTCGGTTCCTGGAACAGCGGTATCAAACTGGTACGCCTGAACCCCAATACCATGAAGCCAACCGGCATGATTCATTCCATCGCCAGTCGCAGCGGCGGCATTGAAGCGCCGACCATTATTTATCGCCAGGGCTATTACTACCTGTTCACATCCATCGGCGTGTGCTGCGATGGTGTTAACAGCACCTACAGAATCGTATACGGACGTTCTACGAATGTGGCAGGCCCCTATGTCGACAAGAATGGTGTGAATCTGATGAATGGCGGCGGCACGGTGCTGGATGCCGGTAACAGCCAATGGGTTGGCCCGGGTGGGCAGGATATCGGCAACACCGATGTTATTGCTCGACACGCTTATGATGCGTCTGACAATGGAGCACCCAAGTTGTTGATGAGCACCCTGAATTGGGATTCCAGCGGTTGGCCGCGCTACTAATGTTTGCATGAGGCCAGAGCAATCTGGCCTTCCATAAAATCAGCTCCAACAGCACCATTGATACAACCGAACTAATACTTTTTTCGGGTCTCTTTAATCACACCGGTTTTGATTAAGGAGATCCGCCATGCTCGCCTGCTTCCTCTGGTTAGCCCTCGCCACACTTTGCGTTCAAGTCCCCAATTTACTCGGCATTCACGAACAATATCAGGATGGACTGGTGTCACTGGTGGACGCATTGAAAATTGCGGGTATGTCGTTGCCGTTAATTTTTATTGCGACGACGGGTTTTGCGATTTATTACGGGCGCGGCGATACATTTTTCAGTTACCCGGCGATGGTGATTTATGCGCACATTTTTGCGCTCATTGTTGGCGTGGTGATTCAGGTATTTATCTTGAAAGCCAAGGAGACGAATGTGGTTGAGCTGGTGGGTATTGGTGTGTGTATCGCGGGCCTGGTGATGTCGATTTACAGCAAGCAGATTATGGCGTTGTTGAAATAAAAAAGGGCAAGCACTTTCCAGTGTTGCCCAAGCAAACGAGGACGTGATTTCTTTAATTAATTCCCAAACACTCGCACCTCAAAGATCGAATAACCCCAGGTATTCCCCGCACTGCGCTGCGTTGCATTGATGCGCACATAACGGTAACTACCGGACAGGTTTTTACTGTCCGTGCGAGCACCAAAGGTGCCGCCGGTGTGGGTGGCGAGGTTGGTCCAGCTGGTGCCATTGTTGGAACCTTCTACGGTGTAATTAGCCGCATTGGCCGCTTCCCAATCGATCTCAACCTTGCTCAGGTTGCGCGCGGTGCCCAGGTCAACCCGCAACCAGCTGGGGCTGACGCCGTGGTCGGATTCCCAACGGGTGCCGCCGTTGTTGTCGATGGCCAGGGCAGCAGGCTGGAAGTTGGTACTGGCGGTCGCGGCGGCGGGCGTTAACACAGCGACGCTGCTGGCACTGCTGGACGATGCGCTGCCGCTGTTGGCGAATACACGCAATTCCCAGATCGAATAGCCCCAGCTGTTGCCCGCGCTGCGTTGGGTGCCGTTGATACGCACATAGCGGTAGCTGCCACTAACAGTTTCGGTATCCGTGCGCGCCCCGAAGGTGCCGCCGGTGACGGTTTTCAGGGTGGTCCAGTTGCTGTTGTCGTTGGAGCCCTGGATGTCGTAAACCGCTGCGTTGGCCGCTTCCCAATCAATCTCCACCCGCGCCAGGTTGCGTGCAGAACCCAGGTCAACCGTCATCCACGAAGGATCAACGCCATGCGCTGACTCCCAACGGGTACCGGCATCGCCATCCACCGCATTGCTGGCCGGTGTCAGCGCCGTACTGGAGAAAGTCGGGCGACCATTGGACACCAGCACCACACTGCCGCTGCTGGACGAACTGCTCGACACCGATGAACTGCTGGAACTGGGCACACTGCTGCTGGATGACGAGCTGGGCTGGCCACTGCCGGTAAAGGCGACGGCGAGCGTGTGGCTTGCGGAGATCCCGTTGAAGGTATAGCTATTCAGCGGACCTTGTGACACACCATCCACGATCACATTGGCCACAGCGCGACCGGCGGGCGGCGTGAAGGTGTAGGTTGCCGAGTCGGTGCCGTTGCGGTTGTAGCGCACTGTGCCCGCAGGGCTGATGGAGCCACCCCCATCCAGCGCGATGGTGTAGATGCGGTACGGCATATGGTCGATGGCCATAAACTGCACGTCGGACACCTCAACCAGTTGCCCGGCCGGCGGACGGAAGTGCAGCGTAAAGTCACGCTGGCTCACCGGCGGCTGGCTGGCAAAGTTGGTGAAGCTTTCGAAGACGCCGTCGGTGGTGCTGGGGGTCCAGTTCATCAGGGTGTTGCTGCCGTAGGTCACGCGGAACTGATCCAGGCTGCGCGGTGCGGAGTTATCACCCGCGACCAGCACTTCCTTGATTTCATAGTGCGGATCGATGCGGATATTGACCGACTGGTCCTGCCCTTCAAAACCTTCGCGGCTGCTTGCCTTGTTGCCAGTCGCGCCGTCTACCGCGCGTTGTGCTGCGCCCCACCACTCAGTTTCCCAACCGCCGCTGGCGCTGACAAAGTTGGTGGACGCAATGGCCGGTACCAGCGGATCACCGCTGCCGATATAGGTAATTTCGCGAATCACCACATCGTCGATATACACCGTTGCCGTGCCCATACCACCCATCAAAAAGGCCAGGCGGCCGGGGTTATCGGCGGCAGTGAAATCGACGTTGTAGGTGTAGGTATTCATGCCGGTACCCAGTGCAATAGTTTGCGTCAGGTAAGTGCCGGCGCCCGAAGGATTGAGCGTGTTTTCCGCCAGACGCAGCTGGATATCGCGCGCGGCCGAGGCGCGGGCGCGGAAAGAAATCTGGTAGCGGTAGTTGCGCTTCAAGCCGAAGCTGGAGGTGTGCATCTGGATCGAGCCACTGTTGGCGCCCTGATTACCCGTGGTGATGCGCGCTTCGCCACCCACAACGCTGTAGCTGGGTGTTGCACCGTCAAACGACTCGGTGCCCCAGCCTTCCAGACCGGCAGTGAAGTTGCCGTTGGAGAGCATGTTCACTGTGCGATCCACCTGCGCGGTGCCGGCGGGTTTCGGGTACACGTTGGCCACGTCTTCAAAGGCTTTGAATTCCAGCAGCCAGATGGAATCGGATTTGTCGATGCGGCCTTTGGTCACCAGTTTGATGTAACGGTAGGTCTTGTTCACATCAAAGGTGTGGGTCGCCCAGCCAGTGGCGTCCTGATCCGAGGTCAGGATGTGCTCCCAGGCACCGGACGAGGTCTTGCCATAGATGTCGTAAGACTTGGGCAGGTTCCAGGCCCACTCGATCCAGAAGTACTTGATGTTCCTGTCGCTACCGTAGTCGATCTCCACCCAGTGGAGGTTATCGTCCTTCGGTGTAGCCCACTTGGAACCCACATAACCGTCGGCGGCATTGTCCGGCGCGTTATCGCGGAAGTCAGTCGGCGTGCCGGGCTTGTCGTAGTCATCGCCGGTCACCGCCACGGGCGCGAGCCAACCTTTCAAGGGGTAGAAGCCGTCGGTGTTGTTGCTATCACGGAAGAAGCTGTACTTGCTCTCGTCGATGTAGGGATAACTGGCATCCGTAGGCGGCAGCGGCCAGTGGGCCACGTAATCCACCAGGAAGTCAGTCCCGGCGCGGCCGATGTTCTGGTCCATGGCAGCGGTGTCGAGGTATTCATATTCGGTCACGCCATTCACTACCCGCGTATAGCCAGTTTTATTTGCCACGTTCGGGTTGGTGGAAAAGGCGTTGTAGTTGCCCACATCCGGCCATTCGACGTGGGTAATCGCGTGGTTAAGGATCATGCGCATGGGCGTGACATAGGGGAAGGGTTGCTCCTCGCCCATATTTTCGCGGGACCAGGTGTAGGTCTTCACGCCGTTCACGTAGTACTCAACGTACTCTGGCGTCTTGATCACCCCGTAGGTCACGTACTGGTTGCTCGGGTTGATGCCGAACTGGCTGTAGGTCACCGGATTCGGGTTACCGCCGTAGATGGCGTAAGGCGCGGACCAGTGAGTCTGGGGAATGGTGTTCACGTTGTTGCCGGTGAACTCGACGATGTCCAGCTCCTGGCAGGCGGTCCAGCCCACGTCGGGGAAATTGCCCAGCAGCCACCAGGCCGGGAATTCAGCGTTGCGTGCCGGTGGCATCTTGATGCGCGCTTCGAATTTACCGAACACGAAGGTCGAGTCGTCGGTGATCTGCGATTCGATACGACCCGCGCGGATAAAGATCGGTTTGCCCTGCCCCGCTACACCGCCGTAGTAATCCTGGATTTCGCCGTCCATATAACGGGCTTTCAAATTTAATACCTTGCCGTCGAGCGCGTCGGCATCGTCTTGCCCTACGCGGAAAGTCCAATCCGCGGCGGGATACTCCACGTCCTGATAGTCGATGTCTTCGCCGTTAACGAAGATATTTTTTTCCACCAGCCATTTACTGCGGTCAATGGATGAGCCGTTGAAGTGATCCACAAAGCTGGAATTGACATTCGGGTTGATCCACCAGGGATCGTTGTACTCCGTTGCCAGAGCGGCACTGGAGCACAGGCCCAGGGCAACCAGCAGCAGGTTTTTGGTTTGTTGGTTATTCATAGTGTCTCCACATTATTTTTTTTAAGGCGAGCGAAACCCTCGCGCGTTAAACAGCGCAAAAAAATCGGCAAGCCGTTGCGGAATGGTCAGGGCCTTTTCACAGGTCTTGGTACAGCGAAGCAAAAATTATTGTTATTGCCGACAAGGAATTCAGGTTGCATTTGTCGGTTGGGGAATCGCTGAAAACGATCGGTATTGCGATAGATCGTTTTCAGTGATTTCCCGGGTATAGCAAACTCTTGTTTATATTGTCGGATTAGCCCAACGGGCGTAATCCGACACACCGCTCATCAATTCCCTAACACACGCATCTCAAAGATCGAATAACCCCAACTATTCCCCACACTGCGCTGTGTACCGAGAACGCGCACATACCGGTAACTACCGCTCACATTCACGCTGTCGGTACGGTTGCCAAAGGCGCCACCGGTGCGGGTGGCGAGGGTGGTCCAACTGCTGTTGTTGTTGGAGCCCTGCACTTCGTAGTTAGCCGCGTTGGCGGCTTCCCAGTCGATCTCCACACGGCTCAGGTTGCGCGCGCTGCCCAGGTCCACGCTGAACCAGCTCGGATCAAGGGCGTGGGCTGATTCCCAACGGGTGCCACCGTTACCGTCAATCGCGGCACTGGCAGGCAACAGTTGCGTGCTGGCGGCAGCGTTGCTCAGTGGCAGCAGCACCGGTTCCGCGCCCGCATAAACCTTGAGTTCAAAGATCGAATATCCCCAGTTATTGCCCGCACTGCGCGCGGTGCCGTAGATGCGCACGTAGCGATAGTTACCACTCACATTCACGGTATCCGTGCGGTTGCCGAAGGTGCCGCCGGTGCGGGTAGCAAGAGTGGTCCAGTCAGCGTTGTTGTTGGAGCCCTGAACCTGGTAATTGGCCGCGTTGGCCGCTTCCCAATCGATCACTACCTGCGCCAGGTAGCGCGGGCTTTGCAGGTCCACCGTGATCCAGCTCGGATCAACTGCATGGCTGGATTCCCAACGAGTACCACCATCGCCATCAACGGCGTTGCTGGCGGCCATCAGCTGGCTGCTGGCAAAAACCGGGCGACCATTGGAAACCAGGTTCACCGCCGGCGTTGAACTGCTGCTGGACGATGAACTACTCACACTGGATGACACACTGCTGGATGAACTCGGTACCACACTGGAACTGGAGGAGCTTGAGCTGGGCGGTACGCTGGAAGCGCTAGAGCTACTTGATGGCACTGAGCTGGTGCTAGAGCTGGACGCACAACCGCTGCCCACACAGGCCGGGGCGTTATCGTTGTATGCCATCACCCGGACGTTATCGAAATGGAAGGTGCCACTGGTGGCCTGACCGGGAGTGATCAGGAAGATCAACTGATCCACCGCATTGAAGGGTGCAGAAGCGCGATTGTTTTCCCAATCGCCCAGCGCCGCCGGGAAGTTGTAGTTAAACTCCAGGGTTTCCCACTGGCCGGAGGTGGTGGTCTGGGCCTGATAGAAGCTGTGACGCCCCACCTGCCAGTCTTCCGGTCCGACAGAAGCCGCCGCCAATTCATTTTCCAGGTTCATGGAGATGATAGTGCCCGCCGGGGCCGTCGTATGAACGTCCACCAGCACGCGCACCATACCGTGACGGGCGTCGAGCGCGTCAGGAATACCGGTCACGCCGTTGAAGGCAAGCGTGTCGTAGGTTGCACCCGGATCACGCACATAACGCAGCACGTTCGCTGAGTTATTTACGCCGTTCGGCGCCGGATTAGCGACCACTGAATGAGCGCCGCTGGTCGCCGGTGAGGCTTTGATCGCGCCGTTGGTGGTGCCGTCAAAGTTGGCCACCATGGATTGCAGGCTGTAGCCATTGTCGGGGCGCACGATGCGGATGTTATCCAGATACAACTCCGCCGGCAGGTTGAAGCCTGCGTGGACCATAAACACCAAAGCATCCGCTTCGCTGGCGGCGATATTGGAGTCCGGCGTGCCGGTGTAATACAGCTCTACCGTATGCCACTGACCCGGTTTGCCCATGGTGCCGAGGAAACGTGCGAGGCGACCGGTGTTGCCGTCCCAGGGTTCCGCAGCGCCGGCAGCGGCTGAATTCTCCAGGCCGCCGCCCAAGTCTTTACCTAGCAAGCTGTTGCCTGCTGTGAAGTAGACATCCGCAAACAACTTGGCGCGGCCACTGCGCAGTTCGCCCGCGTCGATATTGCCGAAACCGGTGAGCTTGAGGTTATCCCACTGCTGGGACGCATCGCGGATGTAATGCAGCACACTGTTGGAGGTATTGATACCACCCGGTGCCGGGTTGGTGGTGACGCCGCTTTGGGTCAGCGCAAAACCGTTTTGCAGGTGGGTTACGCCCAAACCATTTTCATAGTTGGTCACGACCTGCACATCGCCCTGCTCAATGGTGACCGGCTTGCTGAAGGTCTGGGTACCGGCACAACCGGTGTTGAAGGTCACGCTGAAATCGCCGTTGCGCGCGCTGCTGCCGATGGATACGGTAATTTCGCGCGTGCCCTGACCGGACAGGATGTTTACACCCGCCGGTACGCTCCACTGGTAGCTGGCGCCTGCAGGGCCATCAATGCGGTAGGTCTTGCGGGTTTCACCGCGATAAGCGTAGGTGTCGCCTTCTACCGACCAGGTGTCCTCGTTTTTGTAGACCGCCACATGGTCCACCTGCATCAACTGAATCGGCGCTTCCGAGCCGTCCGGGTTGCCGCTGAACCAACCGCCGATAGCGAGGTTGAGGATGAAGTGGAAAGGACGGTTGTAGAAAGCATCCCAGTTGGAGCGGACGGGGTTGGGGCCATCCAGCTGTGCGCGGGTCATGCTGAGTTTGGGTACATCGTTAACCAGCCACACAATGCGGTCCGGGTACCATTCAACCGCGTAGGTCTGGAATTCGGTCTTGGTGCGACCGGCTTCGGGGTGGATGGTATTCAGGCTGGGATCGGGCCAGCCGGTGTTGCCGTTGTAGGGCCAATAAGGACCGTAATGCAGGGTGCCGTGGATTTCTTCGGTGGTACCGCCGGCTTCCATGATGTCGATCTCACCACCATTGGGCCAGCCGTGGGAGTCGCGCGGCAGTTCGCTGGGCATCATCCAGAAGGCCGGCCAGGTGCCGGAGCCATTGGGCAACTTGATGCGTGCTTCCATCTTGCCGTAGGTAAAGTCTTTACCGTGCTTGGACCGCAGGCGCGCGGAAGTCCAGGTCTTGCCCTGATAGGCTTCGCGAATCGCCTTGATGTTCAGCAGGCCATTCTCGACATAGAGGTTTTCAGGCCGTTCGGTGTAGAACTGCAACTCATTGTTACCGCCGCCATCGCCATTCACCTCGGCGGACCAGACTTGTTTGTTGAGGGTGTTGAAATCGTCGCGCCAGACTTCTGTCCAGCCGCATGCGCTTTGAGCAAAGGAAGTATTACTGGCGGCTAGCATCGCCAGCGCCATGATTGTCTTTTTCATTCTTTAGGCCTCGTCAATTATTGTTATCCTGAAGCCGGCAGGGCAAAACCTGTACCGATGTGTCCTTGTGTAACGAGAATCGCATACTCACCCAAACCCTTCGTCCCACTTTGGCCGTGAAGGGCAAGGTGGATTAGGTCCACCTTTCATCGCAAAGTGACAACAGCTCGCGAAGCCGCGCCGTTAAAGGACTTGCATGCTAGTGTCGGAGCCATTTGCCAAACAGGGGCGACACAAGAAAAAACGCATTAACACGCGTTCTGATCCGTGAAGTATGAAGTGGGAAAAACAAAATAATCGCAGTCTCTGCTCACGCTAAAATCGCTACTGCAATTTTTTATCCGGTCCGGGTGGCCTGGTCCGCAGAGTGTGAACCTGATCATGGTTATGGGATGTGTAAATCATTAATAGGATATGTTCGCTAACGCACGTCATCGTAGTGCTTAAATCTTTTATAAACGAGCCATTACGCGTGATGGCGTTATATAAGCTCGAATTAACCGGCAAAAAAACGATTTATTCCAACAAAGTTGTAAGCGACTGCGGTCAGGTTCACATTTCCTCTTTGGATAAAAACTATGGCTGGGCTACTCTCTATAATCTGAATCACCATTTATTCACCTGCGCACTATCATCAGGTAATCATGGCATCAGGTAAACATTGCATCATGGCAACTGCTCCGTGATCTCAGGATCGCCGGGGGGACGTGCTGTCGGTCGGGTCGAGGTGCGAATGGATAAGATGCACAAAGTATTGGCACTGATTGCATTGCTATGCCACAGCCTCGTCGTTTGCGCTGGCGGAAACCACGATGGCATTGAGCACCAGGTCAAGGCCGCCTTTCTCTATAAGTTTGCTGGCTATGTCGAGTGGCCTGCGACTGCTTTTTCTGCAACGGACGAAAATTTCCAGATCGGCGTCGTCAATGCAGACGATGTGGCCGATGAGTTGATCCGGCTAAGCGACGGCATCCAGATCAATGAACGCCCCGTCAGCATCAAACGCTTCTCCGCCTCTGACCGGATCTCCGGTGTGCAGATGTTATTTGTGGGTCGTCAGGCCGGGCAAAAGCTGCAAAGCATATTGCACCAGGTTGATTCCGCGCCGGTGCTGACCGTCACCGAAACAGAAGGCGCACTTGAATCGGGTAGCATTATTAATTTTGTTCCCGTTGATGACTACATTCGCTTTGAGATTTCTGTCACGCGCGCAAATCTTTGCGACATAAAAATAAGTGCACGTTTGCTGAACGTCGCCCTGAATATTCAGAAGCGGAGTTAACCATGAACCCCGTTCGCCTTCGCTCAGTTCGTCAAAAATTGTTGCTCATCGTGCTGCTCGCGAATATTTTTGCGCTGGCTGCTGCGGGCAGCGCCTTGCTGTACCACGATTTAAATGAGTATCGCAAAACAACTGCCGCCGCATTGACCACGCTCGCCAGTATTCTTGCCCAGGGCAGTGCCGTCGCCCTGGACTTTGATGACGTTGATGTAGCCCAGGAAAACCTGGCATTACTTGAAGCCAACCCCAGCATTGTCGTGGGTGCAATCTTCACCAGCGACGGGGAATTATTTGCCCGCTACGGTGACGACAATTATCAACATGTGCTGCCTTCACCGCCACTCAACAACGATAGCTTTCAATTTCGTAACGGTGAATTGATTGTATCCAAACAAATCGAGACGCCGAGCGGGGTAGTCGGCAGTGTTTATCTGGTGCAACAATTTAATTTAGCCACCTGGCTCAGCAGCTACCTCACCATCCTCGCCATTATTCTTGCCTTGAGCCTCGGCCTCAGTTTATTTATTTCTACGCGTTTACAGCGCTGGGTTTCCGTACCCATTGAAGCCATCAGCCGTGTGGCCAGGCAAGTTACTGTGCATCGCAATTATCAGTTGCGGGCCACCAAAATTACCCAGGATGAAATCGGCCAACTGGCCGATGACTTCAACGGTATGTTGAATACCCTGGAGCACGAAATTGCGGAACGCACCGCCGCCGAACAAGAAGTGCGTCAATTTAATATGGTGCTGGAACAACGGGTTGAGCAGCGTACGACGGAATTACAGATTGCCAACGAGCACCTGATAGCGCGCACCGAGGAAGCAGAAAGCGCCAATCGCGCCAAGGCGGCATTCCTTGCCAACATGAGCCACGAAATTCGCACACCGATGAATGCCATTCTCGGGCTCGCTTATTTGCTCGACCAAAGCGAACTCGATGCAGACTCAGCCGATCTTGTCAGAAAAATCCGTAACGCAGGGCGCTCGTTGCAATCCATCATCAACGATATTCTCGACCTGTCAAAGATAGATGCTGAGCGGTTGGAGATCGAGCATGTGCCTTTCGATATCGCCGAGGTGATTGATAATCTGGTTAGCATTACCGCTGCCAATTTAGGCGCAAAAGAGATTGAACTGATCGTGTCGCCGGCACCTGACATCAACGGCCAACTGATTGGCGATGCCCTGCGGCTCGAACAGGTTCTCATTAACCTCGTCGGCAACGCCATTAAATTTACCGAGCGGGGATCGATTGTCGTGGACATCCAGAAAGTCGCTGAACATGACAAGCATGTGGACCTGCGTTTCTCTATCAAAGATACAGGCATCGGTATTCCGCCAGAAAATCAGGCACAGATTTTTTCAGCGTTCAGCCAGGCGGATGTTTCCACCACACGCCGTTTTGGCGGCACCGGTTTGGGCTTAACCATTTGTCGTCATCTGGTGAAATTAATGGGCGGCGATATTGGTGTGAACAGTGAACCGGATAAAGGCAGTGAATTCTGGTTTACGGTACCTTTGGATGTTGTGCCGGACGGCGAAAAAAATAAAACGCCCGCAAAGCTGGATATTCTGATTGTGGATAGCAACCCGCTTGCCAGCGAGAATCTCGAACGTATTGTGCAATCCCTCGGCTGGAGTGGAAAACGCGCACTCGCCGGTGAAATCGCCGTTCAAAAGTTGCAAGAAAAAAAATCCGGCAACGGAAAATTCGATGCCATATTAATTGACTGGAAGCTGGACGATGGTACTGGCCTTGATGTCGCCAGAATGATTCAGAAAGCGTTCAAGGACGACTTACCGCCGATTATCCTCATGATGCCGACCTTCGCGCGCGACGAAACACCGGTTATCAGTGGTAATATCAGCAGCGTGCTAAATAAGCCGGTGACCAGTTCATCGCTATACAATATTATCGGCGAGGTGTTGCAACCGCACACGAAACAACATAGCCAGGAAAAAACGAAACAAAATAAAATAAAACGTTTGGCGGGGCTCCACGTACTGGTCGTTGATGACAATGCGGTAAACCGCGAAGTTGCCATGCGTTTTTTGACGTCGGAAGGGGCGGAGGTCAGCGTTGCGGAAGACGGCAAGATGGCCGTGGAATGGATCACGACGAATCTCGCCACGCTGGATCTGGTCCTGATGGATGTGCAGATGCCGATGATGGATGGTTACGAAGCCACCCGCCATCTTCGCTCACGACCTGAATGCGCGAAGCTTCCGATCATTGCGTTAACAGCGGGTGTATTTGAAACACAAATCGACGCCGCTCGCGACGCAGGGATGAATACCGTCGTCACCAAACCGTTTAATATTGATGACCTGGTGAATGCCATTCTCCACCTTGGAATATTGAAATTTAAAAATATGGAATGTCTAACCAAGAGAAAATAAAGATGCGCCTGAAACCAATCCACACAACGATAACATCGACGGGCGTTAAGTGTCTCTTCAGCCTGGGAATCTTGTTGTGCACGCAGACGTCGCTTGCCGGCAACAATTACATGGCGATGAGCCTTGAGCAACTGTTGAATGTAAAGGTGCACAGTGCCGCAAAAAAAACCGAATCGCTCGGCGACACATCAGCGGCGATTTACGCCATCACCAGTGCAGACATTGAACGTTCAGGTGTGACCACTATTCCGGATGCCTTGCGCATGGTTCCCGGCGTTGAAGTTGCACAAGCGGACGCCAATAGCTGGGCAATCAGTATTCGCGGTTTTAACGGAACCCTGGCTAATAAGTTATTAGTTCTCGTCGACGGTCGGTCCATCTACAACCCGGTGTTCGGCGGCGTTTTGTGGGAAGCGCACGAACTCATGCTGGAAGATATTGAACGCATCGAAGTGATTCGCGGTCCCGGTGGATCTTTATGGGGTGCAAATGCGGTCAACGGCGTTATCAATATCACCACCAAACACACGCGGGACACACAAGGTTCCCTCGTCAGTGCCGTCGCAGGTGACGAAGAAAAAGGCACCCTGAACGCGCGCCATGGCGGCGTGTTCGGCGCGCGCGGTACTTATCGCGTTTATGCCAAAGGATTCAAACGGGATTCATCCATCAAGCCGGATATGGGAACGGGTTCTCCAGCAGATACCTACGACGAATGGGATGGCTATCGCGGCGGTTTCCGCATGGATTGGGCCGACGAATTTACCTTGCAGGGCGATGCCTACCGCACCGACGCGCAACAATTGCGCCCGGATTTTTCATTCACCGTCCCCACGACCATCGAACAACAAACGATTATCTACGAAGGCGCCAATCTGCTCGGGCGCTGGACAGATAAAACGTGGAATGGTCCAACGCTTACCATGCAAGCCTATGTCGATTGGAATCGGCGCGATGAACCCTTTAATTTTATCGACGACCGCACGACGGTAGACCTGGAGGCGCAGTATGATTTTGCGGCGACAGAACGTCATGCAGTGATTGCCGGCGCTGGCGCGCGGTGGTTGTTTGATGACCGGGAAGGAAATCGCAACGTCGAATTTACACCGCAAGAAGATGAATATGCCGTGTATAACGCGTTCGTGCAGGACAAAATTACTCTTGTGCCTGAGCGTTGGTTCCTGACCTTGGGCACCAAAGTCGAACACAACGATTTTTCCGGTTACGAAGTGCAGCCCAACGTGCGACTGCAATGGCTGATGGACAATGATCAATCATTCTGGGCAGCGATATCGCGCGCTGTGCGAACACCCACTCCCATTGAGGAAGATCTCACCAGCACACTCATCACGGCACCCAGTATACGCATAGCCTTTGTTCCGAACGATGATGTTGCCTCGGAAGAACTCACCGCTTATGAATTCGGTTATCGCCATCAATTTACACCGGCTTTTTCGATGGACCTGGCCGCTTTTTATAACGACTATGACAAACTTTCCACGGTTAGTATTGGTGAGCCTGAGCTGATTAATAATGGTAGTGATCCGCTGCACTTTTTAGTGCCCGTGCAATTCGTCAATAGCATGTATGGTCATACACGCGGTGCTGAAATAACCTCCGGCTGGACCATCACGCCGACATTGCAAATCTCCGCCAGTTACAGTTATTTATATATGTCACTGATCAGCGATGATGAAGATCGCGAAGCAGCGGAACGACTCAGCCCACGGCATCGCGCGAGCGCGCGAGTGTATTGGGATATTCGTGAAAATATCATGCTGGGTACAACAGTAAGTTATGCGGATCAATTGCCAGCAAGTGATGTGGACAGTTATGTCCGATTGGATCTGAATCTCGGTGTGGAGTTGTCTGATAATGTTCGATTCAATCTCGTCGGGCAAAATTTACTTGACCCGGCACATCGTGAGTTCAGCACTATCGATGATCTCAATGCAGCAGAAATTGAACGCAGTATTTTTGCCAAATTGACCTGGCAATTTCGTTAGGATGCTTGCGTTGTCGCATCGCTTGCGTGATGCGACAACGTCTGACCACTTACAAATTTCTGTTCCTATCGTTTATACATCCGCACATAATCCACCTCCATATGGCGCGGCCAAATGTCCGGATCAACACCCGCTGCACCGCCCCAATTGCCGCCAATAGCGAGATTGAGGATCACGTAAAACGATTTATCAAACGGCCAGGACTCCCAGCCGCGATGGTCGTTGATGTAGGTAAAGTAGTGCACGTCGTCGATATAAAAATCCATGCGCTCTTCATCCCACTCAACCGCATAGGTATGGAATGCCTGCGTCACGTCCGGCATCAACACAGAACCTTTGCGCTGCATGCCGTTAACCCAGTAATAGGCCTTATTGTGGGTGGTAGCGTGAACCTGCCCTTCGTCGTAGCCAACGTGTTCCATAATGTCGATTTCACCACTGTCGGGCCAGCCAGTGCCGTAGCCGGTGTAGTCCGTCGGCATCATCCAGATCGCAGGCCAGGTGCCGCGCCCCGCCGGTAACTTCGCGCGCACTTCCACGCGGCCATAAAGCAAGTCACCTTTATTTTGCGAATGAATACGACCGGATGAATACTCGCTGCCCAGGTAATTATCTTTGCGACCTTCAATGATCAAGACACCATCCTGCACGCGCACATTTTCTTCACGGTCGGTGTAGCGTTGCAACTCGTTGTTCACCCAACCCGGCGCCTGGATTTCGAAGTTCCATTTGGTAGCATCGGGTGCGCCGGTGTAATCAAACTCATCAAACCAGAATAACTCCCACGCACCTTCGTCATGGGGCTGCGTAATGGTCAGCGCACTCAAAATGGCTTCGCCGACAACGCCGCTAAAGACAATATTGATTTCACCATCGGCAACCACAACGTTCGGCACTGTCACGTCATAGGCCGTGTTGGTCGCACCGGCGATATTGCGCACATCCAACTCAGTGATCCGCTCTTCGTCTTCTACCTGTACCGAAAAAGTCCGTTCGCCAGCGTTGTTAACGATATTTTCGGCAAAGCGTAGCGTCAGGTTATAGGTGCCGTCTGGCAATTCGTGTGCATAGGAAAACTGTGTGCCGCGGCGTTCACTTTTGTAGAGCGTCGGGTTGTGCGTCGCTTTGATCTCCGCAGAAATTTGTCGCGTTGCGCCATCAGTAAAGCCTTCATCAGCGGCATAGGCAATCCCATCCACCGACACAAACGCGTCACCACCGGCATTCACTGCCCACACCACCGATTCATTCAGCATGGAAGTATCCACCACGCTCAGCTGGCGAATCGCCTCGCCGGATTTACCGTTGGAATCAGTCGCACTCACTCTCAAGGTATGCAAGCCCGGTGGCAAATCTTCCAGCGTCCATTCATAGGGTGATTCATCATCTGTCGCCACCAATGTATCGTTGCGATACAAGGCAACGTCAGTCGCCGTCGCCCCACCTGCCAAGGTAACCCGCGCCTTGACACTCACCGCCATGGACGTTGCCACACTCGCACTCGGCAAAGGTTCAGAAAAAGCCACAACCGGACTGTCCGCTGGCGGCGTCACCGGCGGCGGTGAAGCCGAAGGCCCACCACTGCCACCACAACCGACCAGTAAAAACGCCACTACCCCAAGACCGAAAAAACAGACACTGCCGAGATTTTTCATAACCGACCTTAACCCTTTATAAATTTTTTTACGGATGTTTATCCGTATTGTGCCGCTGATATTCTCACCGATGGAAATAACCTGACCTCGAATCAATCACGAATTTATTGTTTGAATTTGTAAAAAATTACGACAATTACAGGTATGGTTATAAGGTTGTAGGGTTTTTAAACGGATTTGAGAGCCAATAACAACAAGACAGGACACACAGAACAGCCGAGTAATTTTTCTTCAAAAAATAGTTATAAAAAAAGCACCGGACTTTCGTCAGGTGCTTTGCGGTAGTGTTTTTCTGGAGATAATACTGAAAATCAGTTCTTGGCACGCTCTTCCAGGATGGCGACGGCCGGTAATGTTTTGCCTTCCACAAACTCCAGGAATGCACCGCCGCCGGTAGACACGTAAGAAATCTTGTCGGCCAGATTCCATTTATCGATAGCAGCAAGCGTGTCACCGCCGCCGGCAACCGAGAAGGCGTCACTCTCGGCAATCGCGCGGGAAATAACTTCTGTGCCTTTGGCAAACGCATCGAATTCAAATACACCGCAGGGACCATTCCACAACACGGTTTTGGCGTTCTTGATAATCTCAGCTACACGCGCTGCCGTCTCGGGACCGTAGTCGATAATCTCTTCGTCCGCTTTGATCTCGTTAACTTTCTTCACTTCGGTCGCGGAGTTATGACTCCACTCTTTGAAACCATCTTTGGTTACACGCACATCAGTCGCAAACACCACTTCCGTAGCCGCACACAAACGTTGAGCTTCAGGAATCAAATCTTTTTCGTACAGGGAATTACCTACTTCATTACCGGCCGACGCAACAAAAGTATTGGAAATACCGCCGCCCACTACCAACACATCCGCAATTTTTGACAGCGCATCAAGCACGCTCAACTTGCTTGATACTTTAGAACCGCCAACAATAGCAACCAACGGACGCGCAGGGTTATCAAGCACCTTAGCCAAAGCTTCCAGCTCAGCAGCCAACAACGGCCCCGCACAAGCAATCGGCGCAAACTTCGCCACACCGTGAGTCGACGCCTGGGCACGGTGCGCCGTACCAAACGCATCCATCACAAACACATCACACAACGCCGCCATTTTTTTCGACAGCTCATCAGAATTTTTACCCTCACCCACATTAAAACGAACGTTTTCCAGCAACACCAGATCGCCGTTCATTTCAAAGCCATCAACCCAATCTTTTACCAACGGCACTTCACGACCGAGTTTTTTGCTCAGGTATTCCGCCACCGGCGCAAGCGAAGCAGCTTCGTCATAAACACCCTCCTCCGGACGACCGAGGTGCGACATCACCATCACCTTCGCACCTTTTTCCAAAGCTGCCTTGATGGTCGGAATGGATGCATCGATACGCACCGCACTGGTAATTCTTCCGTCTTCCAACGGCACGTTCAGATCCTGACGAATCAATACACGTTTACCGGTGAGATCCTGGTCTTTCATCAATTTAACAGTCATGGTTATTACCTATTTGGTTCGATGTCTCAAAGCGCTATTAAAAATCTTGAACAATATAGTTTACAGGTATCATTTCATCATTTACGGGGCATCCTGGAATAGATGCTCTAATTGGCTTTCCTGTGTTCGCAGCGGCCAATAACATTGCATACCAAGCCTTTTTATATTCTGAATCCAACTCAAAAGTGTAATAACTACTTATAGGTTTTCCACATTGATCATTTTTTAGTTTGAAGTGGATTTTGTTAACACTCGGATAAATACGCGCAATTTCACCAGATACCGTCTCGGCAACCACCTCTAAAGTTATTAAAGAAAGAAATATACTAATAGCGATGCTCTTCATCTTAATCACTCCATGTTTAATTCAAGAGCACCCAGCTTAACTGGATGCTCCAAACCTGTTTTTTTAAAGTAACTCTTCAACTGTCGCGACAATATTGTCAACAGTAAAACCAAAATGCTCCATCAACACACCACCGGGTGCAGACTCACCAAAAGTAGTCATTCCCACAACGCGACCATCCAGACCAACATACTTGTACCAGTAATCCACATGCGCAGTTTCCACCGCAACACGCGCCAGCACAGACAGCGGCAGAACAGACTCTTTGTAAAGCGCATCCTGTTGATCAAACACAGACGTCGACGGCATGGAAACCACACGCACTTTCTTACCTTTCGCAGTCAACGCTTCCGCCGCCTTCACGGTTACCGCCAACTCCGAACCAGTGGCAATCAAAATCGCTTCCGGCTCGCCGTCGCAATCACGCAACACATAACCACCGCGCGCGATGTTAGCGACTTGCGCCGGCGTGCGTGAAATCGGGTCCAGGTTTTGACGACTAAATACTAAAGCGCTTGGGCCATCTTTGCGCTCAATCGCCGCCTTCCAGGCCACGGCCGATTCAGCACCGTCCGCCGGACGCCAGGTTTCCATGTTGGGGGTCATACGCAAAGTCCCTAACACTTCAATCGGCTGGTGCGTCGGACCGTCTTCACCCTGACCGATAGAGTCGTGGGTATAAACAAACACGTTGCGCAATTTCATCAGCGCCGCCATACGCACGGCGTTAGCAGCGTACTGTTGGAACATCAAAAAGGTAGCGCCGTAAGGAATAAAACCACCGTGGGCAGAGATACCGTTCATGATGGCGCTCATACCGAATTCGCGCACGCCGTAATAAATGTAGTTACCGCTCGCATCTTCGGCGGTCACACCTTTAGAGGTCTTGACCAGAGTAAGGTTAGAACCGGCCAGGTCCGCTGAACCACCGAGCAATTCCGGCAGCAAGGCAGCGTAAGCGGCGATAGCATTTTGTGAGGCTTTACGGCTGGCAATTTTTTCGCCCTTGGCCTGACACTCGGCAATAAAGGCTTCCGCTTTTGCAGCGAAGTCTGCGGGCAAATCACCTTTAACGACGCGGCGATCAAACTCGGCAGCCAAGTCAGGATGAGCAGATTTATAAGCAGCCATTTTGTCGGCCCAGGCTTGTTCAGCGCTAGCGCCCTTTTCTACCGCATTCCAGCCCGCATAGATTTCTTCCGGTACCACAAAAGGTTCGTGATTCCAGTTGAGGGTTTTCCGTACCAGTGCCACTTCATCATTGCCCAGCGGAGAACCGTGGGAATCGTGTGAGCCTTGTTTGTTCGGCGAACCAAAACCGATCACAGTCTTGCAGCAGATCAATGTCGGCTTGGAGGTTTCTGCACGGGCGGCTTCGATAGCAGCGCGCACCGCATTGCTGTCGTGGCCGTCAACACCGGGGATGACATGCCAGCCGTAGGCTTCAAAACGCTGCGGGGTGTTGTCGGTAAACCAGCCTTCGACATGGCCGTCGATTGAGATGCCGTTGTCGTCATAGAAGGCCATCAATTTCCCCAGGCCCAGGGTGCCGGCCAATGAACAGGCTTCATGGGAGATGCCTTCCATCATGCAACCGTCACCGAGGAAGCAGTAGGTGTAGTGGTCAACGACATCGTGACCTTCGCGGTTGAATTGTGCCGCCAGGGTTTTCTCCGCCAGCGCCATACCCACGGCGTTAGCAATACCCTGGCCCAGCGGACCGGTAGTGGTTTCAACACCGGGGGTGTAACCGCGCTCCGGGTGACCCGGGGTCGCCGAGTGCAGCTGGCGGAATTGCTTGAGTTGATCCATCGGCAGGTCGTAGCCGGTCAGATGTAACAAGGAGTAAATCAGCATGGAGCCGTGGCCGTTGGACAGCACAAAGCGGTCGCGATCAGCCCAGTTGGGGTTCTTGGGGTTGTGTTTCAGGAAGTCGTTCCACAGGACTTCGGCAATATCTGCCATCCCCATCGGCGCGCCGGGGTGGCCGGAGTTGGCTTTCTGAACGGCGTCCATACTGAGGACGCGAATGGCATTGGCAAGTTCGGTACGAGAAGGCATGAGACTGAATGCTCCTTGATGAGTATGTCGTTGATTGCTGTTATCTGAGAGTCGGTCTCTGGCGGACCTTTGATTTATCTATCGCCGGCAAGTCTTCAGCCCGATGAGGCTGCTCCGACAAATGAGAAGTTCTTTCATCGGACAAAATGGGGCGACATTCTCTCTCAGCCGCCGCCGCCCGTAAAGGCAAGATCGGCAGGGAAGCGCACTTTATCGTCAAATAGTCACATTTACCATTATCTATATCAAAAAATTTTGATATAGATAATGCATCCTGCTAGACTGCCGGGCATGAATCAACTTCAAAAAGCTCCTGATGCCCCGGATGAAGGCACCAACGAGGCCAGCCTCGACCAACTCGCCGGTTTACTTAAAGCGGCGGGTGATCCTTTGCGGCTCGATATCTTGCGTGTACTGGCCCAGGATTCATTTGGCGTGCTGGAGCTGTGCCAGATTTTTTCGATCAAGCAGTCCGGCATGAGCCACCATTTAAAGGTGTTGACCAGCGCCGGTTTGTTGACCTCTCGCCGTGAAGGCAATTCCATCTTTTATCGTCGCGCATTTTTTGCGCCAGACCATTCGCTCAGCGCGTTACAGCAACAATTGTTTGCCACAATTGATCAACAACCTGTGTCTGCGGCTGTTGCGCAGCAGTTGCAACAACTGCATCACGAACGTAGCGAGGCTGCGCAATTATTCTTCAGCGAGAACGCACATAAATTTCGTGCGCAGCAGGATTTGATTGCGAGCTATCCGGTGTATGCCGAGCAGATGACCCAGTTGCTCAACAGCACGCCTTTGCCCGACAGGCACCTGGTGCTTGAAGTAGGCCCCGGTGAAGGGGAATTTCTGGCGGTGTTGTCACAGCGTTTTAAACAGGTGGTCGCGCTGGATAACGCTGCAACTATGTTGGAAAAAGCGCGCTGTTATGCCACCGAAAAAAATCTGCGCAATATTGAATTTATTCTTGGTGACACCCGTTCATTACACGAGCACAAGGTGTTGGCGGATTGCATCGTGGTCAACATGGTGTTGCACCATACGCCTTCGCCCGCCGATATTTTTGCAGATTTAAGTAAGGCGCTGACACCAGGCGGCGCGTTGTTGGTCGCGGATTTATGTCGTCATGAGCAAGTTTGGGCGCGCGACGCTTGTGGTGATTTGTGGCAGGGTTTTGAGCCGCAGGATTTTACCCGTTGGGCAAAGGCGGCGGGGCTGGATGAAGGCCAGAGTGTTTATTTTGCGTTGCGCAATGGTTTTCAAATTCAGTTGCGGCAGTTTTTTAGGCAAGCAAATTTTTAAAAAAGGCTGAGCGCTCTGCAAGAGATCGTTCAGGTGGATAAGGCGTAGTAGTCAAAAACGCGTGGATACATCCCTGTAGCTCCCTCACGTCATCCCTGACGCGAGGGTTTTGACTACTACGCCTTATCCACCTGAACTCAGTGCCCGCATGAAAAAAATGTACATTTAATATTTTTTAAGGAAAACACTATGTCTGAGTATTCCGTCTTTACATCTGAGTCTGTCTCTGAAGGCCATCCCGATAAGATGGCGGATCAAATTTCCGATGCGGTGCTGGATGCGATCCTGAAAGATGATCCGAACGCGCGCGTTGCCGTAGAAACTCTGGTGAAAACCGGTATGGCGATTGTGGCCGGTGAGGTGCGCACATCGACTTATGTGGATCTGGAGGATTTGATTCGTCAGGTCATCCTCGACATTGGTTACAACTCCAGTGATGTGGGTTTTGATGGTGCGTCCTGTGCAGTGTTGAATGCAATCGGCAAACAGTCTTCTGATATCGCCATGGGTGTGGATGAAGCGGACAGTAAGGATCTGGGCGCGGGTGATCAGGGTTTGATGTTTGGTTATGCCACCAACGAGACTGATGTGTTGATGCCTGCGCCGATTTATTTTGCGCATCGTTTGGTAGAGCGCCAGGCGTATTTGCGTAAACAGAATGTGTTGCCCTGGTTGCGTCCGGATGCAAAAAGTCAGGTGACCTTGCGTTACGAAAACGGCAAGCCGATAGCGGTGGATGCGGTGGTGTTGTCGACGCAGCATTCGCCGGATGTAAAGCAGTCGGATATTCGTGAAGCGGTGCGCGAGGAAATTATCAATCAGGTGTTGCCCGCCGAATGGTTGCATGCGGATACGCAGTATCACATTAATCCAACCGGGCAATTTATTATCGGTGGTCCGGTGGGTGATTGTGGTTTGACGGGCCGTAAAATTATTGTGGATACCTACGGTGGTATGGCGCGGCATGGCGGTGGTGCGTTTTCCGGTAAGGACCCGTCGAAGGTGGATCGTTCGGCGGCGTATGCGGGTCGTTATGTGGCGAAGAATATTGTGGCGGCGGGTTTGGCTGATCGTTGTGAGATTCAGGTGAGTTATGCGATTGGTGTGGCGGAGCCGACGTCGATTTCGATTAATACATTTGGTACGGGTAGGTTGCCAGATGCGGAGATTGTGAAGTTGGTGCGTGAGCATTTTGATTTGCGGCCGCGTGGGTTGATTGAGATGTTGGATTTGAAGCGGCCAATTTATCGGGCAACGGCGGCGTATGGGCATTTTGGGCGGGAGTTGCCGGAGTTTACTTGGGAGAAAACTGACAAGGCGGATGCTTTGAAGAAGTATTTGTAGTTGGGTGGCGTTGAAATCGGTTCAAAGGTTTGAAACACGCCGTGAACCCATCCTTGGGGGCTCAACACCGACATCCGTGTCGGTGATGGTTTCAAACCTTTGAACCGACTCCAACTTAGCATCGAAGATTAGTTTACTTTTCAAAACATCGATAACCGCAATTAATAGACAAAACTGGTGGCAAACGACGGCCAGGCAAACACAGGATTTTATTATGAATATCGCTGCAAATTTTACTGACTATAAAGTCGCTGCAAAGACTACCGAACAATTCCAGAAGGAGGCTTATTGGGGTCGTAAGGAGATTGAGATTGCTGAGGGTGAGATGCCGGCGTTGATGGCGTTGCGTCGTAAGTATAAGGACAGCAAGCCGTTGGCGGATGCGAAGATTATTGGTTGTATTCACATGACGATTCAGACGGCTGTGTTGATTGAGACATTGATCGAGCTGGGTGCTGAGGTGCGTTGGTCGTCGTGTAATATTTTTTCGACGCAGGATCATGCGGCGGCGGCGGTTGCGGCGGCGGGTATTCCGGTGTTTGCGTGGAAGGGTGAGACGGAAGAGGAATTTTGGTGGTGTATTGAGCAGACCATTTTGAAGGATGGTAAGCCTTGGGCGGCGAATATGATTCTGGATGATGGTGGTGATGTGACGCAGGTTATCCATGAGAAGTATCCGCAGATGCTGGATAGCATTCATGGGATTTCTGAGGAAACCACAACCGGTGTTCACCGTTTGTTGGACATGTTGAAGAAAGGTACCTTGAAGGTGCCGGCGATTAACGTGAATGATTCCATTACCAAGAGTAAGAACGATAACAAGTATGGTTGCCGCCACAGTTTGAATGATGCGATCAAGCGCGGCACTGACCATTTATTGTCGGGCAAGAAAGCGCTGGTGATTGGTTACGGTGATGTGGGTAAAGGCTCGGCGGCGTCGCTGCGTCAGGAAGGCATGATTGTTAAAGTCACTGAGATCGACCCGATCTGCGCCATGCAGGCGTGTATGGATGGTTTTGAGGTAGTATCGCCGTACAACGATGGCATCAACACCGGCAAGTATGAAGATATTAATCACACTGTTTTGGGTACGACTGACCTGGTGGTTACCACAACTGGTAATGTGAATGTGTGTGATTCGGCTATGTTGCGTGCATTAAAGCGCAGTGCAGTGGTGTGCAACATCGGGCACTTCGACAGCGAGATTGATACCGCGTATATGCGCAAGCATTGGGAGTGGGAAGAAGTGAAACCGCAGGTGCACAAGGTGTATCGCGATAAGGCGACCAATGATCATTTGATTATTTTGTCCGAAGGTCGTCTGGTGAACCTTGGCAATGCAACCGGTCATCCGTCGCGCATTATGGATGGTTCCTTTGCGAACCAGGTATTGGCACAGATGTATTTGTACGAACGAAAATTTGCGGATCTGCCGGCAGACCAAAAAACAGAGCATTTGTACGTGCGCGTGCTGCCGAAAAAATTGGATGAAGAAGTGGCCAAAGATATGGTGGAAGGTTTTGGTGGCGTGATTACCAAACTGACGGCGCAACAGGCCGAATATATCGGTTTGGAAACAGAAGGCCCCTTCAAGCCCGAAAGTTATAAATACTAATGTAAAACTCGTGTACCCGTAGGTCGGATTAGCGCAGCGTAATCCGACAATGCACAACGAAAAGTTGATCGGCCACATTGACCAACCTTGTCGGATTACGCTGCGCTAATCCGACCTACAACCACATTGCAGAACAACAATATGACAGACTCTCAGCCACGTTTAAGTTTTGAGTTTTTTCCGCCGAAGACCCCGGAAGGCAAGCAAAAACTCATTCATGTGCGCGATCAGCTCAATAGCTTCGCGCCGGATTTCTTTTCCGTTACCTACGGTGCCGGGGGTTCGACGCGCGATAATACCAAAGGCATTGTGACCAGCTTTAAATCAGCGGGCATTGCCACCGCACCGCATTTATCTTTTGGCGGTGACGATGAAGAAACCATCCTGGAATTATTGCAGGATTATAAAGCGGCTGGTGTCGATCGCATCGTTGCCTTGCGCGGCGATATGCCTTCCGGTGTCGGCGGTGCCTATCAGTTGGTGTATGCCAATGAACTGGTGGCCTTTATCCGCAAACACTTCGGCGATCATTTTCATCTGGAAGTGGCGGCCTACCCGGAAATTCATCCGCAAGCCAAAAGTTACAGCGATGATATTCGCTATTTAAAAGGCAAGTTTGACGCGGGTGCCAACAGCGGTATTACCCAATACTTCTTTAACCCGGACTCCTATTTTTATTTTATGGAGCAGTGTCACAAAGCCGGTATCGATCAACCGATTTACCCCGGCATTATGCCGATTATCAACTACCGCAATCTGACCCGCTTTTCCGATACCTGCGGCGCCGAAATTCCGCGCTGGTTGCGTAAAGCCCTGGAAAATTTCGGTGATGACGATGCCAGCCTGAAAAGTTTTGGCGTGGATCTGGTGAGCGAGTTGTGCGAAGTGCTGCTGGAAAATGACGCGCCCGGCTTGCATTTCTACACCATGAACCAGACCGAACCTACGGCGCAAATTGTCAGCAATCTCGGGTTAATTCCTACCGAATAATTTCATCACGCTGATGGGGCCAAACCTCATCAGCGCCCGCCTGACACATCCAATAAAACACCGGTTGAGTAAGACGCGTCATCTGATAGCAGCCACAAAATTGCGCGCGCGACTTCTTCAGGGTAGCCACCGCGCTTCATTGGAAGAGAATTCTTTAATCGCTCAATACGTCCCGGTTCACCACCACTTGTATGAATATCGGTATGAATCAATCCCGGCCTGACCGCATTGACACGAATGCCTTCATCAATCACTTCCTTGGCCAGACCGATGGTGAAGGTATCAATCGCACCTTTCGTTGCAGCATAGTCAACGTATTCATTGGCTGATCCCAGGCGCGCAGCAATGGAGGACACATTCACGATTCCTCCGCCCTGCCCGCCGCGAGCAGTGGACATACGCTTGATGGCTTCGCGAGCGCAGATAAAACTGCCGATCACATTGGTGGCAAATAATTGTTCGAGATAGGCCGCACTGGTGTCCACTACACGTCCTTGTTTAAGCGTGCCCGCGTTATTCACTAATGCCGTGACCCGACCCAATTGTTTATCGAATTGCGTAAAGGCGTGCACGATGTCCGCTTCTTTACTCACGTCCATTTGCACGGCTACGGCCTTGCCGTCTTTTTGATTTATTTGCGTCACTATGGCGTGGGCGGCGGCCTCTTGCTCGCGATAGGTGATGCCGACGTTGTAGCCCTGTTCGGCTGCCAATAATGCGGTGGCGGCGCCTATGCCGCGACTGCCGCCGGTGATGATGATATTTTTTTCCATGTTTGCGTCCTTGAGAAAAATTTGATGAATTTTACTTCAGTGTCGCGATGAGGATAGTGACAGTTAATGGGGAAAGGTTGGGTTACAGCATTGGGGGAGAATTGGAGGGGTGTCGGATTACGCCCTGCGGGCTAATCCGACACCTCCCGGTATTAGCATTACACGCGGGTTTTCGGCTGCGGTAATTCCGGCAATCCCAACGCAGCCATACCCAATGCTTGCTGGTAGTAGTCGCTGCTGCGCTGGGTTTCGCCCAGGCTTTCCAGCAAGCGTGCCAATTCAGCAAAGGTTTCCGGGTCGCGCTTGACGCGCAGGCTTTCGTTGAAATAATCCCGCGCGCTGCCCCAGATTTCATTGCGTAAGCACAAGCGCCCCAGTGTTAACAACAGCACCGCGTCGCGCGGATGTTGTTTAAGCCAGGCCTCCGCCGTTGTCAGTTGTTGACGCGGATCGCGGCCGCGCAGGAGGCCGTATAAATGCACCAACCCCGGATGCCATTCCTTGCTCAGTGCTTTACGCACCAGACTTTCAGCTTCCTGGTCTTCAAAATTTATCGCCAGCTGCCGCGCATAGACATCGATCATGTCATTATCTTTTTGCAAATACGCCGGCACACGCTCCCAGGCAGCGCGCAGTTTTGGCAAGCGATCACCTTGTAATAACAAACGGACTTCTTCGCCAATTTTCTTCAAACGTTCGCGATGGATAGTCAGCTCCAACTGCGCCAAGTCTTCCGGCGAGCGAATCTTGTAACTGCGCAGGCGATCAATAATGCCGTGCAACGAGTCCCAATCCTGGCGGGCAATATAAACCTCGCACAACAAATCCAGCAGCACCGGGTTTTGCGGTGCCTTGCCTTTAATGCGCAACAAGGTCATCAGGCATTGATCGTATTGTTTGCTGGATAATTCCATGCGCGCGCGGGTCAAGGCCACAGCCAGTTCCGCATCGGGTCCGGTTTCACTGGCGATTGTCAGTAATTTTTCGGCTTCCGCACGATCACCTAATTCGTAAGCGCTGCGCGCAGCGGCGAGATAATTAATAAGCGGTGCATCGACTTTGGGTGCAGCGCGCAATAATTTTTTACGTGCCTGTAACCAATTGCCTTCGATGTAATCTACCAATCCGCTGGCAGTACGTTTTTGTGCGCGCTCGCTACCACCGAAGCTCATGTACTCAGAAAAATTCCGCACGATATAGAAACTGCCGAACAGCAAACGCGCCGCCAACCATATCACTAAGATACTGACAATATACACCAGCGCCGCAAACCATAAGCTCATCTCAAAGGTTTTGCTGCCGAAGGCAATCAGCATATAGCCGCCGTCTTCCGGTGGGCTGAACATCACCCACAGACCGAATGCAAACAGGGCAACAACAATGAATAACAACTTTTTCATTGGTTACTTGCCTCCACGCCGTGAAGCTGCTTTGGTATGTTTACGCTCGATGTAAGCTTTCAACAACTCGGTAGACTCTGCAAAATTCGGCAGGGATTGAGTGATGATCACGTTCTGCAAATCTGCCAGTTCGGCTTGCGCCGCAACGGATTGAGGGTTGAGCGGGAAGTAGGTTTTTAACCACTCCTGGGCTTTTTGCAAACTGGATTGATAAACCTGCGCTTCTTCACGCAAGAGCGCGGCCTGGGCCTGTTCCAGCATCAACCGCATGTTTTGTTTGAGATAAATCTGATTGTCCGGGGCGAGGATCGCCGGCACCGGCTGCGCATGGTCACGTACCCGCAAATGATGACTGAATTTGTTCAGCACATTAATAAAACCGCGTTTGGTTTTAACCCACAAACTGTCGTTTTCCTGGGGCTCATCTTCCGGCCAGATTTCTTCCGTTGAGCCCAGGGGTTCAATCAGCGGCAATTTTTCAACGTGCTCCGACAGAGCCAGCAAGCGCAGGTAAACGCCTTCGCGATCAATATCGCCGGCCAGGGTTAATTCGCTCATCTCACTGGCCAGAGCTTTGCGTACCGGAAATAAATCAGGATCATTTAAATCGCGCAGAATTTCATCGACATTCTGTGCCAAGGCCACGGCATTGCCGCTGTTGCGTTCCAGCAGCACACGCTGGTTGGCCAGCCGCAATAAATATTCTGCCTCGGCTATCTTCCAGTCATCGCGATTTACGCTGGATAAGGCCAACACCCGCGCGGCGGTATTGTCTACCCGCTGCGCCATTTCGTTCATCGCGTTTTGCACTTCATCCTGCTGTTCAGCCAGCTGCTGCTCCACCGTCGCCGCGAGCGTATCCTGTTGCATTTGCGTCGCGCGCTGTTGCTGTTGTAATTGAGCTTGTACATTTTCCAGCAAGTGTTGCTGCACCATGTACTGCTGCGCAAAATACCAGGCACCGTAAATAATACCGGCAATCAATAACAGCAGAACCAGCCAGACACCCCAGTTACTCGAACCGGAAGTCGGCCGCAGTGGCGGCGTGGTGGAGTTGTTGCTGTTATTAGAACGGGTGGCCGATGAAGCCGGCTCGCGCACGTCCGGTTTGGGTACATCCGTGGCCGCCGTATCGGTCATGACAGGAGCTTGTTTTTCATCAGTCACAATAATTCACTCTCTTGAAGACAATTAAATAAGTTGACGTAAGGCGGACGACATACTGGCATCCGTGGCGTTTTCAGCAATATGCACTTGCCCAAAGCCTGCCTGATTTGCCAGTTGTGCCACGCGCGCGCCCGGCACCAGCAAGGGCAGAAAGCGCAAACGTTTTGCCAGTTCGGTGGTGTGCGCCGCCTGCTCCAATTCTTCCAACACGCGTTGATAGTGCTGCAAACTTTCGCCGCTATGCAAGGTAATAATATTGCGGTATTGCCAGGCAGTATCGGTTGCAAAAATCTCACGTATGATGTCCGCTGCCCGTGTCGGCAAATGGCGTTCATACAATTCACAATAGGTTACAGCGGCGCCGCGCGATTGCAGGATTTCACCCATATGCCCGCGCCCGCCACAACCACGAAAGATAATAATTTTTTCGCCGTCGACCTCTTGCAATTCAACTGCCTGCAACAGGCTTTCGCTGTTCATCGCGCCGGTTTCGGTAGCGGTTAATGCACTCACCGTAATACCGTGTTGTTGCAGATGGCGCGCGGTGGTGTCGCCAACAGCAAAGTATTCAATACCCATCGGTAATTGCGGCCAATAGTCTTCCAGCCACTGCATCGCAAAGTCCACGGCGTTCTGACTGACAAAAATAGCCTTTTGATATAAATCGAAATCCAGCACCACATTTTTTATCGCGCGAATTTGTTCCGGTGCACTGACGCCGCGCAACTCCAGCAGCGGCGCCACCACATTGGCAATACCGGCAGCATCCAGTTGTGCGCGCCATTTTTCTGCTTGCGCAAGGGGGCGGGTAATGATGACCCGCAGTGGCGACAAATTCCCGGACACCTAGCGAACATCCTCTTGATAGACGGCGGCCAGGATTTTATCGGCCCCGGCCTTCAGCAAACGTTCCGCCAGGGTCACCCCCATCTGCTCTGCTTCATTGATCGGCGCCCGAATTTCATCGAACAACATCTGGCTGCCATCCGGCGCGCCGACAAGGCCACGCAACCACAATCCGTCTTCTGTATGCAGAGCATAGCAGGCAATCGGCACCTGACAGCCGCCTTGTAACCGGCGATTCATCGCGCGTTCAGCAGTGACTTGTTCAGTGGTCCGTTGATCGCGCAGGGGTTGCAACAGCGCGATGGTTTCCGCATCCGCCAGGCGGCATTCGACCCCCACGGCCCCTTGACCGCCGGCGGGCAAACTTTGTTCGGGAGATAGACAGGAGCGGATGCGATCTTTTAATTCCAAGCGCAACAATCCGGCGGCGGCCAGGATAATTGCGTCGTATTCATTGTTGTCCAGCTTGGCTAAACGCGTCTGTACATTACCGCGCAAAAATTTCACCTGCAGATCCGGGCGTTGCGCCAACAACTGGCACTGGCGGCGCAGGCTGGAAGTGCCCACGACACTGCCCGATGGCATGCTGTCGAGGTCGGCGAAACGATTGGAGACGAAGGCATCGCGCGGGTCTTCGCGCGGGCAGATTACCGCCAGCCCCAGACCTTCCGGAAATTCCATGGGGACGTCTTTCATGGAGTGCACAGCGATATCTGCTTCATCCGTCAGGAGCGCATTTTCCAGTTCCTTAACGAACAGCCCTTTGCCGCCGACTTTTGCCAGCGGCACATCCAGGATTTTGTCGCCGCGACTTACCAGTGGCACCAGCTCCACCACCAGACCGGGATGGTGACGTTCCAGTTCGGCTTTCACATATTCCGCCTGCCAGAGGGCGAGCAGACTTTTACGGGTGGCGATGCGCAGCGGGCGTTGGGAAACGGGCATAACGAGAGAAGTCCGGGTAGAGAGCTAAAAGATGGGCACTATGATAACAGAGGCTGTTCGGCGGGATGCGAATCCGCGACAACCTGTGAACCTATACCTTGCCTCGGCTTGCGCAGCTTTTACGCAACTGTCTACACTCCAGCTATCGCAAAGGAACCTTCGCCGGCAATGGCCGTATCGTGCACTTGCATCGAAAAAACACTCAGGAACTGCTATGCCGGATTCATTCTGGGCTGTCGTCAGCCTCGCTCAACAAGGTTTAATCCTGTTGCACTTCGTGTTGGTTATCACCTTCGCCGTGCGTGTCATCAGCCAGCGTTTGCCGGTCGGGGCTTCTCTGGCGTGGTTGCTGGTGCTCGCGTTATTGCCGTATGTGGGTGTGGGTTTGTACCTGTTGTTCGGCGAACGGTTCCTCGGGGTTAAACATCAACAGCGGCGCGCGCGGTTGCAGCAGTTATTTGATATTCCCGCCCTGCGCAATGCACCCATGGTGGAGCAGCCATGGCATGAATTTCACCCGGCCAGCCAGGCGCTGGCGCAGCTGGAATTTCAGACCACCGGCATTCCGGCACTGGGCGGTAATCGCGTGGCGTTTTTGCAAACCGCCCAGGCCACCATTCAGCAACTGTGCCGCGATATTCGCGGCGCCCGCCACACCTGCCATCTGGAGTTTTATATCTGGCATCCCGGCGGCATTGCCGATGAAGTGGCCGCAGCACTGGTGGACGCGGCGGAGCGCGGTGTGTACTGCCGGATCATGCTCGATGCGGTGGGCAGCAGTGCGTTTTTTAAATCGGCCCTCTTCGATAACTTGCAACACCCGCGAATTGAGCTGATCAAGGCTTGCCCTATCGGCGTTATCCCCGCCAGCCTCGCCCGTTACGACCTGCGCAGCCATCGCAAGACCGTGATCATCGACAACCGGGTGGCTTATGTCGGCAGTTTTAATCTGATTGATCCCGCCCATTTCAAACAATCGCTGGCAGTGGGTGAATGGATTGATTTGATGGCGCGGATCGAAGGGCCACTGGTGCAGGTACTGAACGCGGTGTTTCTGTGGTACTGGAATATCGAAACGGACCAGACACTTACCCTGTTACCCACGCTGGTAGAAATTCGCCAGGACCAGATGGTGGCGCAGGTGGCGCCGTCAGGGCCGGACAATGTGACCGACAGTATTCTGAAAAGCCTGCTGCAAGGGATTTATTCGGCAGAACGTTCGGTGGATATCGTCACGCCGTATTTTGTGCCCGGCGAAGCACTGGAACTGGCGTTGAGTATTGCCGCGCGGCGCGGCGTAAAAGTGAATCTGATTTTGCCCAAGCGGGTGGATTCGTTTCTGGTGCGCCATGCCAGCCGCTCTTACTTCAGTGGCTTGATGGAGGCGGGGGTGAGTATCCTGCAATTCGAGCAGGGTTTATTGCACACCAAGTGCATCGTCATTGACGATCAACTGGCATTTTTCGGTACGGTAAATATGGATCAGCGCAGCCTCTGGCTGAATTTTGAGATGACGCTGATCGTGTACGACCGGCCGACCGTGGCCCAGCTGGCCGAGATCGTGGCAGGTTACCGCCGGTTGACGAAACCGCTTGATCCTCTTGCCTGGCAACAGCGCAGCCGCATTTCCCATCTGTTTGAAAACATCATGCACTTGATGAGCCCCTTGATTTAAAGGTGTTTCAACAGCGCTTTTAATCCCCCCACATGGCGCCGGCTGACGATGGGGCGCATCTCGGTATTGGATAAACGCACCTGATACTGACCTTGCATCGTGCGTTCAATCGCTTCGATGTGTTTTACCGACACCAGGGCGTTGCGGTGAATCCGCAAAAAGCGTTGATTGAACTCTTCCTCCAATTCTTTCAGGGTTTCATCGAGCAGGTGCTCGCCGTGCACGTGATAGACGGTGACGTATTTGTGATCCGCAATAAAATAGCGCACGTCGTCCAGGGGAATCAGCTCCACACCACGGCGCGTCTTGGCGCTGATATGGCTGCGCAGGTTGCCGGTAGGTGTCTGGTTTTGGGAAAAGGCCGCGCGTTGCACCTTGTTCAGGCGTTGCGCCTTGGTCAGGGCTTCCAGCAATTGCTCGGCTTTTACCGGCTTGAGCAGATAACCCACGGCCTCAGTACCGAAAGCATCGAGCGCGTATTGATCGAACGCGGTACAGAAGATGACCGCCGGTGGATCATCCAGCGCGCCGATGCGCCGCGCTACGCTCAGGCCGTCTTCGCCGGGCATGCGCACATCGAGCAACACGATATCCGGATCGAATTTGCAGATAGCCGCCAGTGCCGCCTCGCCATTTTCGGCCTCGGCGACCAGGTCGTAGCCGTCCAGTTTATCCAGCATGCGCGCCAGGCGTTGGCGCGCGAGAGGTTCATCGTCGACGATGAGCACGTCCATCTTGGTTTGCCTTCTATTTTTATGGAACCCTTGAAATCTTCGCGTCGGCAACGCGGTGATTGTTTCAGGGATTCTTTGGGTAAGTAATCAATGTGGTAAACGTACCGCTATCAATCATAGTGGATAAGCGCGCATCCGGCCCGTAATGCGCCGTCAACCGGTGGCGAATATTCTGGCGCGCCATGCGATTGCTCTGGCGCCCGGTGCCGGTTGCGTGATGCGCCGCCAGGACTACCGGGTTGGCGATACGGATCACCACCTGTTTTTCCTTGATGCGCACTTCAATCAAAATCCGCCCGCCTTTGGGTAGCGGCTCTATCCCGTGGAAGACGGCGTTTTCCAGCAGCGGCTGGAGCAGCAGACCGGGAATCTGCAACTCTTCCGGCAGGTTATCGATTTGCCATTCCACCTGCAGGCGATCCCCCAGACGCAGCTTTTCTATCTCCAGGTAATGACGGCACAGGGTCAATTCCCGCTTGAGCGGAATTAACGTCGGCTCCGCCAGGCTCGCGCGAAACAGCTCGGATAAATCCTCCACCACCCGCTCGGCGGTCTCCGGTTCCGTGGCGATCAGGCTGGCGATACTGTTCATGCTGTTGAATAAAAAATGTGGCCGGATACGGGACTGTAGCGCCTGGATGCGCGCCTGCAATTCTGCCTGTTGTTGATTGCGCAATTGTTGTTGCAAGTACAAATACCGCAACACAATGCCGGCGAGGATAGCAGCGGCGCACAGGTTCGTGGCCAACAGCCAGCCGTCGATGTTCAAACAGCGCCCCTGACCTGCCCGGCCTTCAAACATGCCCAGCACCCATTGGCCCAATACCGATAACACCAGAGCCACCAGCAATACACTGGCGTAACTGATTGCCCCCGCGCGCACCGGCGACCAGCGCCGCAGGTAGGGGCGCAACTTGCACAGTAAGGCCGCGCTGACTAACGCAATCCACTGCACCTGAAAAGAGATAAGCGCGAGGATATCCCAGTTAAGGTATTGCAGGCCGACGGAGGTGAGCGCCATCAGGAGCGCCAGCAATTCTGCCACCAGCACCAATAAAAAGATCGACTGGGTTGTGCACAGGTCCGGCAGGAAATCGTTGGGCAGTGAGCCGTTGGCAGCTGCGTCGTTATTCTGGTTATCGCTCAAGAATCCACTCCGATGTAGATGTTGTCGGATTACGCTGCGCTAATCCGACCTACAATATTGTTATGCAACCCATCCCGCGATGGGTGGGTCACAGCATAGACATCTGGGCTATAATGCCGGCCTTTTCACCCGCGCGCCGGGTCTCAACAGCACTTTAGCGGATATTCCCTTCATGAGCCAAAACGATCAGCCCATCAAACCCTGGGGCGGGCGCTTTACCGAAGCGACCGATGCCTTCGTCGAGCGTTTTACTGCGTCCATCGGTTTTGACTACCGCCTGTATCACCACGACATCAACGGCTCCATCGCCCATGCCACCATGCTGGCCAAGGTGGGTGTGCTGACCGAGGCAGAGCGCGACCAGATTATCCAGGGATTGGAAGAGATTCGCGCGGAGATTGTGGCCGGCAAATTCACCTGGTCGGTAAGCCTCGAAGATGTCCACATGAACATCGAAGCCATGCTGACCCAGCGCATCGGCATCACCGGCAAGAAGCTGCATACCGGACGTTCGCGCAACGATCAAGTGGCCACCGATATTCGTTTGTATTTACGCGATGAGATCGACGCGATTGCCAAAGAACTGACCCGCCTGCAACAGGGCCTGCTGCTCGTGGCCGAGCGCGAAGCGGACACCATCATGCCCGGTTTCACCCATTTGCAAACCGCGCAGCCGGTGACCTTCGGTCATCACCTGTTGGCCTGGTTTGAGATGCTGCAACGGGATTACGGACGCCTGATGGATTGCCGCAAGCGCGTTAATCAATCACCGCTGGGGGCTGCCGCGCTGGCCGGCACCACCTATCCCATCGACCGCGCTTACACCGCGCAACTGCTGGGCTTCGACGCGCCGACCGAGAACTCGCTGGACTCGGTGAGCGATCGCGACTTCGCTATCGAATTCTGTGCCTTTGCCGCGCTGTTGATGACGCACCTGTCCCGCGCTAGTGAAGAGTTGGTGTTGTGGACCTCCGCCCAATTTAATTTCATCAACCTGCCGGACCGTTTTTGCACCGGCTCGTCCATCATGCCGCAGAAGAAAAATCCTGACGTGCCCGAGCTGGTGCGCGGTAAAACCGGTCGCGTGAACGGCCATTTGATTGCGCTGCTGACGCTGATGAAATCCCAACCGCTGGCGTACAACAAAGACAACCAGGAAGACAAGGAACCGGTGTTTGATGCGATTGATACCGTGAAGGATTGTCTGCGCGCGTTTGCCGATATGATCCCGGCGATTCAGGCGCGCAAGGAAAACATGTACGAAGCCGCCAAACGCGGTTTTTCTACCGCCACCGACCTGGCGGATTACCTGGTGCGCAAGGGTGTGCCTTTCCGCGATGCTCATGAGATTGTGGGTAAATCTGTGGGTTATGGTGTGCAGACCGGCAAGGATTTGTCCGAGATGAGCTTGGCTGAGTTGCAGCAGTTTTCTGATGTGATCGGCGAGGATGTCTTCAAGGTGTTGACGCTTGAAGGTTCGGTAGCCGCGCGCAACCATATCGGCGGTACCGCGCCGGTGCAGGTGAAAGCCGCTGTTGAGCGGGCCAGGGTGCGGTTGGCGGAAAGAAGCTGATAGATTGATTGTGTCGGATTACGCTACGCTAATCCGACCTACTTCCCTCCCTCCCGGCCGACAAATTTCGGCATTTTCCGACAGGATGCGTCTGGCATTCACGTAAAAAGGAACTATTCTTACTATTCAAGCGTCCACCGGGCTTGGGACGGATTGCGCCCTGGCAATTTTCCGGCCCACGCACGGCGTGTTTATCTCCAACCTTGCCGATGCCCGGCAGCTCTAAAGACGATGTCATGGCTAACGATGATCCCTCCAAGGAAGAGCTGGAAGCCACCATTCAGCGCCTGCAACAGGAACTC
This sequence comes from Cellvibrio sp. PSBB006, assembly GCF_002162135.1. Taxonomy (NCBI): domain Bacteria; kingdom Pseudomonadati; phylum Pseudomonadota; class Gammaproteobacteria; order Cellvibrionales; family Cellvibrionaceae; genus Cellvibrio; species Cellvibrio sp. PSBB006. The sequence goes on from NZ_CP021382.1 coordinate 2,958,865, forward strand.
GATTTCCTGAAAGGCCAGGCACGCGCCCAACAAATTGAACACGAGTCAGCCAGAAGCTGGCTGATCGACACCATCCGCCACCTGCTTACCGAACACAACAGCGCCAGCATCAATTACACCCTCGAACAGCTCGGCCAGGTGTTCGCGCTTTGCGCGTGCAGCCTGTGGCGGCGGGATCGGCAACAACAGGTGGAGCCCTGCGGCGAGTGGCATAGCATCAGCTTACCGCCCGATACCCAATGGCTCAACGCGCTGCTCGCCGCTCACCATGACCAGTTACCGGCACTGCAAACCGGCAAGCACCAGATACTGCCCGAATCCCTCGCGCCTGCCAGCCTCACTGATAACGGCATACGCCACAGCCTGCTGATCCCGATTCAGCGTAACCACCACACCGAAGGTTTCCTGGTGCTGCACAGCATGCAGCAGCGCACCTGGATGGAGCCGTATCTCGAACAGATCAGCGTCCTGGCGGATCTGTTGTTCAGCGTGCAAGATCGCCAGCAATTACTGCGCACCCTTGCTGATCGGGACACGCGATTCCAATATGCGATGGAAGCCTCGCGCGATGGTTTGTGGGATTGGAACATCCCCACCGGACAAATTTATTTCAGCCGCAGTTACCTGCGCATGCTCGGCTATCGCAGCGATGAACTGCCCAACACCCTCGACACCCTGCGCGATTATTTTCTGCATCCGGAAGATGCGGAGCGGGTGATTACCCAGTACATGGCGGCTATTGATAACCACCGGCCGAACATGAATCTTGAGTTTCGCATGCTGCATCAAAACGGCAATGTGCTGTGGATTTACTCCCGCGCAAAGTTTGTTGAGCCGGATGCGGATGGTCGCCCCCGCCGTTGTGTCGGCATCAACGCGGACATCACTGATTTTATTCACTCGCAAGAAGAATTGTTGGCCGCAAAAACCCAGGCGGACACAGCCAATAAAACCAAAAGCGAATTTCTTGCTCGAATGAGCCACGAAATTCGCACACCGATGAATGCCATCATCGGCCTCGGCCATCTACTGCATGACACCACGCTGAATGAACAACAGAAAAGTTATCTCAGCAGCATGAGTACCGCAGCGGAATCCTTGCTGCATATCATCAATCAGGTGTTGGATTTCTCCAAGATCGAAACCGGCAAGATTATGCTGGAGAACGCGCACTTCGATCTGGATCAGGTGTTCGAAAAATTATCGCGGCTGTTTGAGATCAGCGCGCTCCACCGCGCTGTGGATATTGTGTATGACATTCGCAGCAATGTGCCCCGCTTCCTGCGCGGCGATGCCTCGCGCCTGAGTCAGGTGATCAGCCATTTAATTACCAACGCGCTGCAGTATTCCACCACCAACCAGGTGGTGGTCGGCGTAACCAATGTCAAATCCAACAGTAAATATGTCACGCTCGAATTTACCATCACGGATTTCGGCGTGGGCATGAGTCAAACCCAGGTTGAGCAACTGCAAGCGCTGTTGCTAAAAGGCAGCGGCGAATGGGATGGTAAAGCGGGTTTTGGTCTGAGCATCTGCAACCATCTGGTGTCTTTGATGGAAGGGCGCATCCAGATTCGCAGCAAAGAAGGGGAAGGTTGCAAGATCAGTTTTACTGCGCGTTTTGAGAACAGCCATATCGGCCCGCGCTCGGTGCACGACCAGCCACATTCGCTGACCAAACTGCGCGCACTGATCGTCGACGACAACACCATTGCGCGCAACATTATTGCCAGCACTGCGCACAGTTTGCGCATGCACACCGACACGACCGATAGCGCCGCCAATGCGCTGGAAAAAATCCGTGCAGCAGATATTCAGGGTAAGCCGTATCACCTGGTGTTGATGGATTACAAGATGCCGCTGATTGATGGCCTGCAAGCAACTGCCATGATCAAACAGGACACCACCCTAACGACCATACCCTTGGTGTTATTGATTTCGTCTTATCACCGCGATGAAATTTTTAAAGACAATGACAATGCGACGCTGGTGGATGGTTTCCTCAGCAAGCCGGTAAGCGAATCGCGCTTGTTCGACACCATCAGCCATGCCATTACCAAAGACCACCCATTGCGCGAGCTGATGACGCCTGATACTGAAGAGTCCGGCGAAGACGATGAATACCTGAACAATCTGCGCGTGCTGTTAGTGGAAGACAATCTGGTTAACCAACAGGTCGCGCGCGGTATCCTCAAGAAAAAAGGTATTGATGTGCGCGTGGTGAATAACGGGCGTGAAGCAGTGGAATTATTTGCGGCAGAGGGCGATCAATTCGACATGATCCTGATGGATCTGGAGATGCCGGAGATGGACGGTTACGAAGCTACCCAGATGATTCGGCAGGGGCAAGTCAACACCAGCATCCCCATTGTTGCCATCACCGCCCAGGCCATGCGCGGTGATCGCGAGCGCTGTCTGGCAGCCGGCATGGATGGTTACCTGAGCAAACCCATCATGCCCGATATGCTGTATCGCACTTTATCGGATATGGTACGCACGCGCTCGACCAAGAAAGATATTAACGATCTTTAAACTATTACATCGCGTAAATTTTTAAAAAAATAATCGGCACCATTCAGCCGAGCTTCCGACCGCTGGCGAGGCATTTCGATTTACCCATGTTTTCCAAAACGATAGACATCCACGACCTTGACCAGGGCGTTGACCGCAAACAGCTCAACCTCGTCCGGCAACGTTTTATCGAGTTGAATCAACAGCGCTATCAGCGCACGGCGGCGGCATTGTCCGACCGCCAGCAACAATTCCTGTCACTCCTGCCGCTGCTGTTCCATGTGAACCACCCCATGTTACCGGGTTATTTTTCCCATCAAACCGCCTGCGGTATTCATCAGTACACCCCCGGCAAGGAAGAATTGCGCATTGCCAAAAACCTCGCGCGCAGTTTTAACTACAACCGCGATTTAATCGCGAGTCAGAGTGCTATCGATGCATTGTTTGTCATGGGCAGCATCGGCACCATTGCGCAGAGCGACAGCAGCGATCTGGATATCTGGATTTGTCACACCGATAATTTATCGCCCGAGGCGCTGGCCGATTTACACACGAAATGCCAACGCATCAGTCAATGGGCCGAACAACATATCCATCTGGAAGCGCATTTCTTTTTAATGAATTGCCAGAGTTTCCGCGAAGGCAAGGTGGCCAAACTCAGCAGTGAAGGCAGCGGTTCGGCGCAACATTTTTTATTACTCGATGAATTTTATCGCACCGCCCTGTGGCTCGCCGGCAAGGTGCCGCTGTGGTGGTTTGTGCCCGCGAGCCAGGAACAGGATTACGACAACTACACCAATACCCTGCTGACCAAACGCTTTTTGCGTGAAAAAGATGTGATCGATTTTGGCGGCATCCCGAGTATTCCCCAGAATGAATTTATTGGTGCCGGTATCTGGCAGGTCTATAAAGGTATCGAAGCGCCGTATAAATCGGTGTTGAAATTATTGTTGCTGGAAACCTATGCCAGCGATACCGACAGTGAGCCCTTGGCATTGACATTCAAGCGCGCGATTTACCAGGATACGCCGGATGCCAATACGCTCGACCCCTATGTGATGATTTACCAGCGGCTGGAAGATTACCTCGGCAGTCGCGCACAGCACCAACGGCTGGAACTGGTGCGGCGCTGTTTTTATTTCAAGGTCAACAAGCCCCTGACGCGTGGCAGTCGCAGCCCGCAAAAATCCTGGCAACGATTATTGCTGGAATCCATGGTGCAGCAATGGCAGTGGCAAGCGCATCACCTGCATTTGCTGGATGATCATTTGAGCTGGAAAGCTCCGCAGGTTATTACCGAACGCACATTGCTGGTGAATGAACTGAGTAACAGCTATCGACTGCTGAGTGAGATCAATAAAAACCATTTTACCCAGGCGACTATTACCAACGAGGAATTGATGATCCTCGGGCGGAAACTTCACGCGGCGTTTGAACGCAAGGCGGGCAAGATTGAATGGATTAATCCCGGCATCTCCCGCGACCTGCATGAAGAGTCATTGAGCCTTGTGCAGGAGCGCCGCGATGAACAGGACCTCTGGCAACTGTATCGCGGCAGTTATGCCGAATTGCAAATGCGCCATACCGCAGTAGAACCTATTAAACGGTCGCGCAACCTGGTGGAATTGTTACTCTGGAGTTATTGCAACGGCATTCTCAATATGGATACCAAGCTGGATGTCATCAGCAACAGCTTTCAGCTCAGTAACATCCAGCGACAGCAGGTGTTACAAAGCCTTCATCAATGGCTGCCCTTACCCCTGCCACCTTTATCCCACGAACAATTCAAACAGAGCGCACAACCCACCCGCCTCTTGCTGCTGTTTAATCTCGGCGTAGAACCCCAGGCCGAGTTACACAAAAAAGGCATGCAGCTGTTGAGCAACCAGCGGGATGCTCTCGGCTACAGCGGCTTCCGCGAAAATCTGGTGTTGACGGTGGATGTCGTCCAGATCAATACCTGGCAGGAAATTGTGTGTCGCCATTACGCCGGTGATGCGTTGATCAACAGCCTGCTGCATTACCTGCGCATGTTGCCGCCCGGCCGTGGCCTCGCCTTGCCGGAATTAACCATTCGCTGTTTCAGCAGCGGCCAGGGCGCCATTATCACGCAGCGACTGGAGGAATTATGGCGTGACATCATCGCCTGTTACTACTCCAACACGCGCCCGCGCAACAGCCGCTACATCCTTGAGATGGGTGATGAATATCTGCTATTGCAATTTCTTCAGCAGCAGCCGCATATCATCCGCTATAAAACCTACGAAAAATTATTGGAAAAACTCGGCAACGCCCAATTGGATTACAGTCCGATTGTGATCGACCGTTACGGTTTGCGCGATAAGCCGTTAAAGCTTTTTGCCGATGCGCTGAACATGCCGGGCGTGTATGTTTTCTATCAGCTTCAGACGCATACAGAGCAGCCCCTTGCCAGCGTTACGGTGATTGATGAAAAAGGCTCGCTGTTTACTACCGAGATGCCCTACCACAACCAACAAACCTTGTTGCGACCGCTCAGCCGGTTTATTCGCGCCGCCATGGAACGCCAGAGCCTGCATGGCGATGTGTCGCTGCAGCAATTGAAGATGCAGTCGGTACAGTTTTTTGAAGTAATGGGCAATGTGAAACAGCAGCAGGGTTACCTGGAACAACGCAAGGTTAACAGCGATATCAGTCAGTTGGGATTTATTAATATTCAGGTTATTGCCGAACCGGATATTGATGGACATATCCGCTATACCATTTACTGCAACCAGCAGGAATTTTCTACCCTGGAATATGGTGAGGGTTTATGCCAGGCCGTCGCGCGTTATATCTTGCAGCAACGCATTGGCGGCGAACGGTATCCCTGCTATATCACCGACCTTGATCTCTCCCTCTGCCGCGATTTAATTGCACCGCAAACCGGGTTGCAGTTGAGTCACTATCTGCAAGTTAAAGCTGATCTTGAAGATCGGCTTACCCGGGCGTTGAATGTTATTGCGCCGCATCCGTGATTTCTTTTTTACATCGCGCTGGTCTGATGGCTTGTGTCGGATTAGCGCAGCGTAATCCGACATCCCTTGTGCAAAGAATATTTAATACACTTGTCGGTAACAGCCCCGCTCTCTACCATAGCCCCCGCACGCATCACCGTGCATCAAAACAATGTCCATAAGGAATTTATACAATGAAATTGCTCAGCATCTTCGGCTTATGTTCGGTCTTACTTTTCGCTTCTGCTTGTACGACACAAAGCAATCACCTCATCGCAAACAACGCATCGCCGGAACAATCCCTGATTGGTTCCTGGCAATTAATGCATGAAGAAATCCGCATCAACGGAAAAACCATCCCGACCTTTAACCCCACCACACACAAGATGATGAAGCTGTTCAACGACACGCATTTTGCTTTCGTGAGCAACGGCGACAAACGTCCGCGCTTTACCTCTTACCAATTAACGCCGGAGGAAAAAGTCATTGCGTTTGAAAACTTCGGTGGCGGCGGTGGGCGTTACACCTTTGCTGATGGTTACCTGACAGAGCATATCGAATACATGAATTACCCCAACTACGAGGGCGAATCGATTCGTTTCAAGATCACGATTGATGGCGACACCATGATTCAGGAAGGCGATTACCCTATTACCAAATTAGGTCTGGGCGATGCGGATGGTTATCTCTACTCCGTCTTCAAGCGCATTAAATAAAACCCGTAGGTCGGATTAGCGCAGCGTAATCCGACACTGCTCCTGATCATTGCGATAAATTTTTCGTATGAGGAGTTTGTCGGATTACGCTACGCTAATCCGACCTACGGTCAGGGTTGCACAATATTTACTGACACGGGGTGTCCTGATACTCCGGCAATTCATTAACCGAGCTGAAACCCAGGGCCTCGGCGTCCGATAAATTTTCCGGGTGGATCAGGTACACATTGATTGCGCCCGTACCGCCACCACACACGGCCGGGTACATCATTCCATCACTGGCTTTCTGCCCGCAGATAACATCCACCCCGCCACCGACTAATTCCTGCGCCATGACTTTCACGGGAATACCATCGTTATTGCACTGGGTGGAGCCGTCATATTTAAATACCTTGGCTTTACCGCAAGGGCGATCCTGATATTCCGGCAAGGTGGAAACCGGGGCATAACCCAGGCGTCGCGCCAGCGGCAAATCCGATGCATAAATACGGAACACATTAATCTCACCGGTCGCTCCGCCACATACAGCCGGATAGGCCATACCATCATAAGCGCGTTGCGCGCAGGTAAATGTAATACCCGCCACCCTTAATTCCTCAACCATTTTTTTCAAAGGGATGCCATCGTTATTGCATTGGGTCGATTCAGCATATTTGAAAATTTTCAGCTGCCGATCCACCGGTCCGGGCCGCACCTTTTCAGCCGCGAGCGACGAAGACTCCGCATAGGTATTAAACGACAGAAAGTTGAAACACAAGACAGACAAAAACAACACGAAATAACGCCACTGAAAGTTATGTTTATTCTTCATAAATCCTCCGATGATTGTTGGGCAAAAGTGTGAAAAAAATTTCACCGGATGATTTTTAACAGATAACGGAGAAGAATAAATATTCCGGCCCACAGGTTTTACAAAAAACTACAAAGATGGCGCGCTATTTTTTTCAGGCGCGATTGAGCGTGCGGCGATAACCAATCAGCAAAATCAACAACAGACACGCCAGCGCAACCGCTGCCGGAAACAGAAGGGTGGTTACCGAGTAGCGTTCCAATGCAACAATTACCAGCAGATTACGCAATAGAAATAATCCAAAGAATGTCAGATTCTCTTCATGCGGAAAGTGAAATGCTTTTCTCAAGGTTGGACCGAAGCCCAACAGATCAACCACCGTCAGTATCACCACCGCCCACATCGGGTCAGCGGTGAAATACCACAAGGGCACAGCAGAAACCGCCGCGATAAAAAACAAGGTATCCAGGCGGGTAATACTGATGTCGGCACGCTTGAGGTAGGCAACAATCGCCACACCGATCGTAATCACACCCGACACGCCAATGGGCCAGGCACCCGCGCCGCCGCCATCCTTCACCTGCGCCAGAAATACAATAAAGGTTGTAATACCCCAGATCACCCACGAGAACACATGCGGTCGGGTTTGTCCCCGCCATGTTGAGGCAATGTAGGGCAGGAAAGCGAACAGGGTCAGTGCTATCGCAAGGGCACTGATAATGTCTTTAAGCATGGCGCGATTCTAATCCGTTTAAAAAACCGTCATCAAAATATCATGCTTTGTCTTTATATTCCTCCCCGTCTTCCTGTTGATAAGAGCGACAAATATCCCAGACCTATCACCCTCATGGAGTTCAGGACGTGAAATTATTCAATAATACCGCTGCAGTTAAGTATCTACTTCCCCTATCACTCACACTGATCCTGTCCGCCTGCGGCAGCGACGATGACAACGATGGAGAGGTGCGTGACCTGCGCGCCGATCTGAATCAGGCGCAACAGGAAATTGATTCACTGAATGACGAGATTACCGATCTCGAAGAACAACTTGATGATTTGCAGAATCCACCAGCAGAAGATGGCGCGCCACTGACCATGACGATTCTGCATATGAACGACCACCATTCGCATATCGCGGCTGAAGCCTTTGATTACGATGTTTCTGGTTTGGCATTGACGGCGCGCACCGCTGCCGATGCGGAAATCAGCGAAGTGTCGGTAACCTACGGCGGCTTCCCGATGTTGGTATCGCTGTTTGATAGTCTCGCGGCACAATCAACCAATCCGATAAAAATTCATGCGGGCGATGCCATCACCGGCACCCTCTATTATTCCCTGTTCAATGGTGCCGCCGATGCCGCCATGATGAACCAGGTGTGTTTCGACATGTTTGCACTGGGCAACCACGAATTTGATAACGGTGACCAGGGCCTGGCAAATTTTCTGGATGACCTGCAAGCCGGTGCCTGCACGACACCCGTGTTAGCGGCCAACGTCGAGCCGGGTGAAACCTCGGCAATCCGCGATGGCTATATCCAGCCTTACCTGATCCGCGACATCCAGGGACAAAAAGTGGGATTTATCGGCATCGACATCGCCGACAAAACCAAAAACTCGTCCAAGCCCGATGCCGATACCAACTTCCTCGACGAAACCACTACAGCACAAACCTATATTGATGAACTGCACGAACAAGGCGTTAATAAAATTGTATTGGTCACTCACTACCAATATGAAAACGATAAATTACTCGCTGCAAATCTGAGTGGTGTGGATGTCATTGTCGGTGGCGATTCGCATACCTTGCTCGGCGGCGAAACCTTTACCAGCCTCGGCTTTAACCCCGCCGGCGGATACCCGACCGTGGCAACCAATCTGGACGGCGATACCGTGTGTATTGTGCAAGCCTGGGAGTACGCGCACCTGCTCGGCAAACTGGAAGTGAATTTTGATGGCGAAGGTAAAGTAACTGCCTGTAACGGCATGCCTTATATACCCGTTGCTGACAACTTCAGCTACGCCTACGCCGACGGTGATGACCGTATGCTGAATGCCAGCGATGCGTTTAAGGTGCGTCAGCAAATCACCAAATTACCGGAAGTTGTTGCGGTTGTGCCCGATGCAACCACGGCGAGTGTGTTGAGTGTTTACAACGACGAAGTCAGCGTACTCGAACAACAGGTTATCGGCAGCGCCGCTGACGATTTATGCCTGGTGCGCTTTCCCGGTGAAAGCCGCTCAACAATTTGTGATGCCAGCGTGACCGCTGAATTCGGTAGCGATATTTCCAACATCATCGCCAAAGCGTTTATGACGGTTACGCCCACCGCCGATATCGCCATTCAAAATGGTGGCGGCGTGCGCACCGACGTAGCCGCTGGTGATATTACCTTTGCTGAAGCCGTCAACGTGTTGCCTTTCACCAACACATTGGTCACGCTCGACATGACCGGCGCACAAATTAAAGCAGTCCTGGAAGATGCTATGACCAACGCCCTGCGTGTCGGCGGATCAAGCGGTGCCTACCCCTACGCTTCCGGTTTGCGTTACCACATCGACGCATCAGCAGCAGACGGTTCGCGCGTATCCAATATTGAAGTTAATTCACGCGTTAGTGGTGAATGGACGGCCATCAGCGACACTGAAACCTACACCGTAGTCACCAATGATTTTATCGCCTCCGGCCAGGACGGTTACGCCACCTTCGGCGAATTGTTTGATGCAGGTGAATACGTGAATACCTTCACCTTGTATACCCAGGCATTTATTGACTACATCGAACAGTTGGCAGCCAACGGCGATGCGCTGGAAAAATTACCGGTGAGTGAATACAGCACGCAACAATATATTGGGCGTGATGCTTGCAACCACAGCACCGAGACTTGTACCGGGTATTAATTAACGCTTATTCCAAAGGATGAATATAGGGCTGCAGGGATGCCAGCCCATTATCTGATTTTTTTCCACGGACGAACTACACCCATCGCAAGGTCGCGACCTGCTTTCCTGTCATAAATCTGCGTTATTTCTGTCATCAATTGATCACAGCACTGTCACGGCTGCCGATCAACATACGTGCGCTTTTTCCAATAATGTTTAACAGGAGCCGCCGCTATGCAATGGACATCTGATCCCATTCGTTTATTACGTCACATCTTAATAACTGCACTCTTGTCCAGCAGCTCGCTGGCCAGTGCGGATTTGTTTTTTTCTGAATACATCGAAGGTTCGAGCAACAACAAAGCCCTGGAAATTTATAACAACACCGGCGCTACCGTTGATCTGTCTGCTTATGAAGTACAGATGTTTTTCAACGGCAACACCAATGCTGCATTAACGATTGCGTTGCAAGGCACTTTGCCAGATGGTGAGGTGTATGTGTTGGCCCACAGCGCAGCCCATCCCGATATCCTTGCCGTAGCCGATCAAACCAACGGCGCTGGTTGGTTTAACGGCGATGATGCCGTCGCGTTATTGTACGGCGGCAATCCGATTGATGTGATCGGCCAGATCGGCGTTGATCCAGGTTCACAGTGGGGCACTGGCGATACGGCTACCGCCAATAAAACCTTACGCCGCATGACGTCGGTAACCGAGGGCGATGCCGATGGTTATGATGCTTTTGATCCTGCGCAACAGTGGGAAGGTTTTGCGCAAGACACTTTCGCTGACCTTGGCCAGTATCTTGGTAGCAGCAATCCCGGTACAACGACACTATTAATCAACGAAGTAGATGCGGATACCGCCGGCACAGACACGCTGGAATTTATTGAATTGTTTGACGGCGGTGCCGGTTTTACCTCATTGGATGGTTTTGTGCTGGTGCTGTTTAACGGCAGCAACGATCTCAGCTACAACACCATTGACCTTACCGGTTATACCACCAATGCCGAGGGTTATTTTGTGGTTGGCAATGAAGCGGTTGCCAATGTCGATTTTGTTGTGCCGTCCAACGCTATTCAAAACGGCGCCGATGCCGTTGCGTTGTACCAGACTGATGCGAGCAACTTCCCTAACGGCAGCAACATCACCGTCGAGAATTTAATTGATGCAATCGTCTACGGCACCAGCGATGCCGATGATGTGGAATTATTGGCACTGCTTAATACCGACGAGCCGCAGGTGGATGAAAATGCAAACAGCGATGGTGTCATGCAATCCAGCCAGCGTTGCCCGAACGGCAGCGGCGGTCTGCGTAACACCAGCCATTATGGCCAGGCATTACCGACACCCGGCGCAGCCAACCAATGCGCACCGGTAGTTGTCGACCAATGCGGCATGCCCGCCACCAAAATTCACACGATTCAGGGTGATGGCGCTACCAGCAGTTTTATCGGCACCACACAAACCATTGAAGGCGTCGTGGTAGGTGACTTCCAGGGCAGCGATCGCCTGAGTGGCTTTTTTGTGCAGGAAGAAGACAGCGACCGCGATAACAATTCGCTCACCTCGGAAGGTATTTTTATTTTTGATAGCACCAATGCGATGACCATCAACGCCGGTGACCTGGTACGCATTACCGGTAACGTCAGTGAATATTTCAACATGACGCAAATCACGGCGGCGAGCATGCAAGTGTGTGCCACCGGTGTCAGCGTTACGCCGAGCGTCCTGGTTTTACCGGTAACTACTCTCAGCGATCTGGAAAATCATGAAGGCATGTCTATTGTGGTTCAGCAAGATCTGACCGTGACGGAGAATTACAATCTGGGTCGCTACGGTGAGCTGGTATTGTCCGCCGATGGCCGCTTGTTTAATCCGACCCAAGTTGCAATGCCAGGTGCAGCAGCACAAGCCGTTGCAGCGCAAAATAATCTGCGTCGCATTTTGTTGGACGATGGCAGTGGTCGCCAGAATCCGGCCGTCATTCCTTATCCCGCACCGGAATTATCAGCCTACAATACGGTGCGTTCCGGCGATCGCGTTACTGGCTTGCAAGGCGTATTGCACTATTCATTTGATGAGTACCGCATTCAACCCACCAGCACGCCGATCTTTGTACCGGATAATGCACGCACACCTGAACCGGATCTACCGGGCAGCGGCAGTTTGAAGATTGCTTCTTTCAATGTGCTGAATTATTTCAATGGCGATGGCCTCGGCGGTGGTTTCCCCACCTCGCGCGGCGCTAACACACCGGAAGAATTTGCACGGCAACGCGCAAAGATTATCGCGGCACTGGTAGCGATGGATGCCGATATCGTTGGCCTGATCGAAATTGAAAACGATGGCTACGGTCCGCAAAGTGCGATTCAGGATCTGGTGAATGGTTTGTATGATGCCGGGCTGGATTATGCTGTGGTGAATCCCGGTGTTGCACAAATCGGCACCGATGAAATTACCGTCGGTTTCATCTACAAACCAGAAACGGTGGAGCTGATAAACGCGTCGGCAATTCTCGATTCATCCATCGATCCACGTTTTATCGATAACAAAAATCGTCCGGTACTGGCGCAGAGTTTTCGTGAAATTGCCACGCAAGGTGTGGTGACACTTGCGGTTACGCACTTGAAATCCAAAGGCTCTGATTGCAACGACCTGAGTGATCCCGATACCGGCGATGGCCAGGGCAATTGCAACCTCACTCGCACTGCGGCCGCTGAGGCTATGGCCGATTGGTTGGCCAACGATCCCACCAATAGTGACGACACAGACGTGCTGATCATGGGCGACCTGAATGCCTACGCCAAGGAAGATCCGATTACTACCATCGAAGCAGCGGGCTACGTTAATCTGCTGAAGGATTTTTCCGGTGACCTCGCCTACTCCTACGTGTTCACCGGCCTCGCCGGTTACCTCGACCACGCGCTGGCCAGTAATAGTTTGCGCAGCCAGGTCACTGGCGCTGTCGATTGGCATGTCAACGCCGATGAGCCGCGCGTGTTGGATTATAACGAGGAGTTTAAAACACCAGAGCAAGTCATCAGCTTGTACAGCCCGGAAGCCTGGCGCGCTTCGGACCACGATCCTTTGATTATTGAACTGGCATTGACGGCGCCACAGCCGGAAGCGGTGCGCGGTGATTTTAATGAGGATCAAAAAATTAATGGTAAGGATTTGAAATTGTTGTTGCGTAATCTTGGTAAGAAAATTACCGATAGCAACAGTCAGTTTGATTTGAATGATGATGGACGGATCAGTTTGTTGGATATGCTGATCTGGACATTGTGGTTGGCGCAGAGTAAGCATTCGTAGTAATGATAACGACCTCAGGAGAGTCGAGCTCTCCTGAGGTTTCACTTAACCGTTTCGATATTTACTTCGTAGTCCGTTTGGCATTAGGGCGTTGGTTTCGAAAACGCATAAATACGTCCCTGTAGCTCCCTCAATTCATCCGTGAATTGAGGGTTTCGAAACCAACGCCCTAACACCAAACTTGCACCGAGCAATACGGCAGATCTATTCCACAATTGAGCAAAGCATCTTTCCCATTGCCCTCCATCGCAGGAAGTCACACCTCAAATCTGCTATGCTTCCAACATTCCCGAAACGCTGATCTCAAGGTTTTAGCATGGAGGCGCTTCGGTGATTGTCATTGCGTCAGGAGCGGCCATGAATCCTTTGTTAAAGAAATTATTGATCATTCCCGTGTTAGGGGGTCTGGTGCTGTTGGGTTATGGCTTTGTCAACCTGATGGATATGATGAAGACGTTTGAGAGCGATGCCTGGGTTCTGCCGATCTTTACCCTTGGACTGTTGGCGGTGGTGCCTATCGTTATCTTTATGGTTGCCCGCGATGATATTGAAGATCCCGATCATGACGATGAGGATGATCCGGATGACCACGACCGTAGGTCGGATTAGCGTAGCGTAATCCGATATTCCGAACCTGCCAAAAATTTCCTTCTGAAAATCTGCGTCGGATTACGCCTGACGGCTAATCCGACCTACGGGGTTGTGTCTTGCCGCATCATGTAATAACATTTGTTACATGACATCCACATACGGTTTTTCTTATGAAACGTGACAGCAGGCTTTCCGGTGTTCTTCACGTGCTCCTTCACATGGCGGAGAGCGACGAGCCGCAGACGTCCGAGGCCTTGGCCAGGATGATGCAGACTAATCCGGTGGTGATTCGCCGCATTCTTGGCGGGCTGCGTGAGCAGAAACTGGTGCATTCCGAGAAGGGTCACGGTGGTGGTTGGCGAATTTCCTGCGACCTGAACAAGATTACCCTGCACGATATTTATCTCGCCCTCGGTTCACCGACGATGCTTGCTATGGGCAATCGCACCGAGTCGCCGGGCTGTCTGGTGGAAGAGGCGGTGAATGCGGCGATGAATCAGGCATTTCACGATGCCGAAACATTATTGCTTAGCCGTTTTCGCGAAGTAACGCTGGCACAGTTGAGCAAGGATTTTCATCGGCGCATGCAGAAACGCAAAAGCACTTGCTCGTAGAAAATATTTTTCGCGTACCGCTAAAGATAAGGCACAACGCAAATTTTTTATTGATTCGTCATTAACAGGGGTAGGTTATGTTCGACGTTATTATCCTGGGCGGCAGTTATTCCGGCATGGCCGCTGCATTACAACTTGCGCGGGGCCGGCGCTCCGTGCTGGTGATTGACGCCGGCGTAAGGCGCAATCGATTTGCCAGCGCTTCCCACGGTTTGCTCGGTCAGGATGGCAAAACACCTGACGAAATCGCCAGCAATGCCAAAGCGCAATTGCTCGAATATCCCTGTGTCACCTGGCGCGACGGAACAGCCTCATCGGCCGAAAAAAACGGTGAACACTTTGTGGTAAAAACCGATAGCAATGAAACCTTTATCGGCAAGCGTTTGATATTGGCGCTGGGTGTACGCGATAACATTCCCGGCATTCCGGGATTAAAAGAACGCTGGGGCCAATCTGTTTTCCATTGTCCGTATTGCCACGGTTATGAATTAAATAACGGCCATCTGGGTGTGATTGCAACCAGTGAAATGTCCATGCATCAGGCATTGATGATTCCGGACTGGGGTATCACAACGTTTTTTATCAACGGCGTCTTTGAACCTGATGAGGAACAACAGCGGCAGTTAGCTGTGCGCAATGTCTCGATTGAAAAAGAACTGATCACTGATATTTCCGGCCACGCCATCGTCACCTTGCGCGACGGTCGTATGATTTCATTAGCCGGATTGTTTGTCGCGAGCAAAGTCTCTGTATCGAGTCCCCTGGCAGAACAACTCGGTTGCGATCTGGAAGAAAGTCCACTCGGTTTTATCATTAAAACAGATGCACTTAAAGAGACGAGCATTCGCCATGTGTTTGCCTGCGGCGATGCGGCTCGCGCAGCGGGGAATGTAACCTTTGCCATTGCCGACGGTGTCATGGCCGGCACCGCCGCCCATCGCTCACTCATGCTCGAAGGCTTGCACTAACCCACCCGTAGGTCGGATTAGCCGCAAGGCGTAATCCGACATCTTTCTGGCAAATGCGAAAAATTTCCCAACAAAAAAATCACCACCATGCGCCCTTAAAAAATAAAAGATTCAAAGCCCCCAAAACACCTGATATGGTTTGAACTCATTATTCATACCCCAGGACACTGCCCTTTATGTTGACTCTGATTACCCAATGGAGCATCGGTTTTAGTTTAGTCGCCATGGTTATCTTGTGGGGCGTGTATTGGTGGACCTATCAGGCGTTTGAAAAAACGGGGTTTTCTAAATTTGCGTGCACGGCCATGTTAGCCATTGTCGCTAGCATCCAGGTATTTCACGGTTGGGCGCTGGCGTTTGATGGGCAGGTATTTGAAGAGCCTTTTTACCTCGCTCTGCTGTTTGCCTCGCCGGTAGCCTTCTATGGTTTTTGCCGGGAATTGATTGAGCCACAAGCCCGCATCCCTCCGCTTGCTGCATTGGCCATCGTGCCGGTGATATCAGGGCCATGGGCACCGGTACAGATTGCTCTGCCCTTGGCTTTTGCGATGGGAGGGCTCAGCGCCTTTTGGCTCACGCTGAAGTTGCACCGCCTCAAAGACCAACGCCGCCACTTTGAACTGGAGCGGTTTGGCTTACTGGGTATTGCCTTGGTGGCCTGCGTGATATTTTTTGTCGGGCTATTTGCGCCCTGGCTGGGTGAGCGTTTTTATGTTTTGGCCTACGCCAACCTCACCGCTCTGGTACTTGCCGCCATTCTTTGGTTACTGCTGCGTTACCCCGACCTTCTACAAAAAGCGATTGAAGCCGTGACGACAAGCTATGCAGTCTCCACGCTAAAAAATCACGATTGCGATGCCCTTGCCAGACAATTGCAAACCCTGATGCATAAAGAACAGTTGTATAAAGATGAGGACTTAAGTCTGGCACGTCTGGCCGAGTCCTTAGGTTTAACCACGCACCAGACCTCCGAGTTGATCAATACGCAATTTGATATCAGCTTCTCGCGCCTCGTCCGTCAATACCGTATCAATGCCGCCAAGCTGGTGCTCACCCAGGAACCTAATGCGTCGGTGTTGTCGGTCGGGCTATCGGTAGGGTTCAGTTCGCAGTCATCCTTCTACACCGCCTTTCGCGAAGTGACCGGACTGACCCCGGGGCAATACCGCAAACAACACGGCATTCTCACTCGCACGGAGTAACCTGTTGCGAGTTTGAACTGCAAAATGATCATTTTGGAACTCGCTAACCTCTTGTTTTCAAAAAGCATTTAAAAACCACATCGCAAAGAATCACCAAACAGATCGATCTGGAGGTTGCTACACGGTCGCTTGGCCAAGCTGGTGGCAGATTCATTCAAAAAGGACGTCACCATGCCCGCCAACCTGATGCTTAAAAATGCGTTAACCACTCATACTCATCCCACCGAACAGGCCAAGCCCACATCTGAAAAAATCCCGCAACTTGAGCGTGTACAAGCCTATTACGCCGAAGCCAGTGAAGGGTATCGCGATTGGAGTAAAGGCTTGAACATGCACTTTGGTACCTATGAGTGGGGCACCAACCCATTCAATCTTGAGGCCATGCTGGAAAATACCAATCGCGCGGTACTGCAAAGCCTCAAACTGCGGGGTCAGCAAAATTATGTATTGGATATGGGGTGCGGTTTGGGAGCCACTGCCCGTTTTGCCGCCGGGCAAACAACAGTGGCCAGCATCACGGGCATTACCATTGCCAACAACCAGGTGAAAGAAGCGCGCGCGTTAAGCTGTGACCTACCCGGTGCGCATAAACTTGGCTTCCACCGTGCGGATTACCATCACACATCTTTTGAGAGCGCCCAGTTCGACGGCATCTATGCCATTGAAAGCGCGTGCCACAGCACCGAGCACAACAAAACCTCTCTGTTACAAGAAGCCCTGCGATTATTAAAACCCGGCGCCACCCTGACCCTGTGCGATGGGTTTATGACCACGCAAACGCACTCCGCCTTTACACGCCTGTGCTATCAAAAAACCTGCCACCATTGGGCACTCGGCCACTTCCCCGATTTACATCAAGTCACCGCACACATGGCCGAGCTGGGGTTTGTCAATATCAAGGTCGTCGACCTCAGCTGGCGGGTGCTGCCTTCAGCCTTGTTTGTGCCATGGATGATTATTAAGTATGGGGTTAAGCTGCTTTGCCGAGGTGACCGCAACCCGCAACACTGGCATCATCTGCTCGCGCCTTTGTGGGGATTAGGTTTGGCTATGAATCGCAAGGCATTTGGTTATTACCTCGTCACGGGTGATAAACCGGATATCAAAACCTAAACCGTCGTAGGTCGGATTAGCACAGCGTAATCCGACAATGCATTTCGCAAGTATGAAAAATTTTCGCAGGGAGGAAGTGGGGTGTCGGATTACGCCTTACGGCTAATCCGACCTACGGGGCCTGTGGTTGCGTTTTAGATTATGCCGGTGCGCCAGTGGTTTTCAGGGAGGTTGGTGACGCCGAGCAGACGGGCGATATCGCCGAAGAGTTCGTGTGTGCCCCACACGCGTTGGCCGTTGTTGACGCCGTCGCCGCAGTAAATGATGCGGCCCATTTGCAGCGCGCTGCCGGCACCGCCGGCCAGGGTGACTGCGCCGGCAGCGCCGCCGTGTTTGGAGCCGTCGCCCACTTCGGAAAACATTACCACCAGGGTATCGTCGAGCAATCCTTTCGCTTGTAATTGTTGCAGGGTGTAAGCCAGCAACGAGTGATACCAGCGCACTTGCGCGGTGTGCGGTACATCGCCGGGGCGGTGGGAGGCGTTGTGGCTGGCGTGTTCGTTATACCAGCGCGTTACAGCGCCGACGATGCCGCTGTTGGTATCGTGTTTGATGCCTTGCGCAATGGCGTCCTGTGCCATTTGCCAGCATTCATCGAAGGCGTAATTCACCAGGTTGCCGTTCTCATCGCCTTTGGACATTTGCAGCGTGGCCACACGATGCAGGCCGCAGGAAAACGCGCCGACAATATTGTCAATTTGCGCGCGGCACAGGTGCGGAAACATTTGCCATTCTGTCGGCGTCAGCGGTTGATTCGCTTGCGCATAGGGATCGGCGAGCACATTCGGATTAAAACTGCATTCACCCACTTGTACGCCGGTTTGATCGCGCAACCGCCGCAAAGCGTTCGCGTGTAAATCAATCTTGTCCTGCCGTGTGCCCTCCAGCGTTGCATCGGACAAATGTTCAAAATCTGCCAAAATCGTTTCGTACAGGCGCCGTTTTAAATCCGACACTTCACCACCCGCATCACCGATGCGCGCCGCTAATTTTTGCGCGACATCGGCGGGATCATTGTTGGGAATCGGCCGCGCATTGGTGCCGACGTTGCGCGGTTTGGAGATCATCGCGTCGGATTTTGGTCCGGTGCGTACACCCAGACTCAATACACCCTCGCTGCCCAATTGCTCCGCAATTAAATGATCGATGCTTGCGCTGGCATCGCTGATCTGGTTGTTACCGGTGAGGATGCCGCGCATATCGTTGTAGTGCGCACCGGCGCCCTGGCCGATATCGAGATTCAGGTTTTTAAACACGATCATCCGATTGTGCCAATCCTTCAAAGGCCCCAAACCAAAACTCAATTCAGTACCGTTGCTGATGCTGCCGTTGTCCTGCGCCGGTCGCCAGTTGTAGGGCACCACGCCGTTGGGGTAATACAAAAATAAAACACGTTGCGCGCTCGCTGTTTGCGCGAGTACCTGTTGGCCGAGCATCTGCCCCGCGAAGGGTAGCAACATGCCTGTCCGTGCGAGGTTCATTAAAAAACTGCGACGCGAACGATTGTGGGAGTTTGTCATTGTTATGGTCCTCTGCAATTAACGACGCAAGATAAAACTGTCGGATAAGGTGAGGTCGATCAGCATGTCGCGCATGCCGCCACCTGCGCGCAGGTCCGCGCTGTAGGCGCGAATGATCGGCTCATCAAGCTGGGTTTCGTTGCGCCCCAGGGTGTAGCGGTAGAACTGCCGTGAGTAACAGGCCGCACCCTGCCCGCTGTCAGCAATCAATGCGGCCAGCTCCGGGATGGAGTTGTAGGCTACCGCCGGACTGTTGGGGTCAAGGGTCGTCTCCGGCGAGTTCAGGCTTTTGATGGCACCGCTAGCATCCACCGCGCGGGTGTCGCCGTTGCCCAGGGTTTCGATGGTGCGGAACAGCGCATCGCTGCCGAAGCTTTCGAAACCGAAGCCAACGCCGTCGATAAATTGGTGGCAGGAGGCACAGGCCGGATCGCTGGTGTGGCGCGCAGTGGCATCGCGGTTGCTGTCGCTCGGCTCGAAGACCACATTGAAATCAGCGGCGGCGGGCGGCGGGAATTCCTGGCACATCAAGGCCTGACGCACATACACGCCGCGCTTGATCGGCGCCGGGTTAACCGTGTTGGTGCGCGACGCGAGGAAGGCGCCGTGACCCAGTAGACCCGCGCCGGAGCGCGCTTCCCCACTGGTATGGAAGCGGCGCGTCCAGTCCGTCACCGCCGGCATCCCGTAATGGGCGGCCAGTTCGGCATTGACCCAGGTGTAATTGGCGGTCAGCAGCTCGTTGAACGGCTTGTTCTCCTTGATGGCTTCCACCACGAAGCGCAGGGTTTCTTCCTTGAACGCAGCGATCAGCGTGGGGCTCTGGATGGCCGCAAACCCGTATTGGTTGTCGATCAGCCAGCCCGAAGCAAAGCGCCGCAGGCCGCGTTCGGCACGCGGGTCCGCCAGCAAGCGTTCCACCTGCGCGGCGATATCCAGCGTCCCCGCATCGGCAGCGGCCAACAAGTTCTCGTCCGGGGTCGTGACCCAGAAGGTGTAGGCCAGCAGGGTCGCGATTTCATAGTCGGTCAGGCGATAGAGGCCGGTGTCTGTGTCCGCCACGCCCAGTTCCGAGCGGTACATAAAGTGGGGCGACATCAACAGTGCCTGCACCAGGGTGCGACCGGCGTCGGTGCTGTCATAGAGTGCCGTGTAAGTGCTTACTTCGTCGTTTGACAAGGGACGACGGAACAGCTTCTTGCCTAACCGCTCCACCACGCAGGGGTGATCACTACAGCCCGGCGCTAGGCCGGCAAAGCCTTTATCGGTGATAGTCTGGTCAGCCACCTCCGCGGCGACCATCTCGTAACCCAGGGTGCGCTCGTTGTCCGCGATCAGGAAGGAAGCAGTTTCAAAGTTGCGCAAGCGACCGTCCGCCGGGACCGGGTTCATCAGGTTATCGGGGAAGGCAATGCCGAAGATATCGCGCACACTGTTGAGGTATTCGGTGCGCGTCAGCAAACGCAAATTGCGCGCATCCAGGCTGGACTGGGATGGACAGTCGGTGCCGCTACAGACGTCCGGCGCTTCCCAGGCGTTGGCGATGATCATGCTGGCAATGTCGTAGGCGCAGTCGCCGGGGGTGGTGCCGGCACATTGATTGGCGGTACCCATCGGCATGTAGACGCTGATGTAGTCCGCCAGCAGTTCCACCGTCCAGGCGCTGCTTTCGTGCAGATTATCGAGTGCGGCTGCTACGCCGCCCTTGCCCTGCTCGCCGTGGCAACTGGCGCACTGGCCAGCATAGAGATCCCGCGCGGGGCCGTGGGTGTCGCCCTCAAACAGCGCCTGTAACGAGAGGCCGTGAGCCGGGACGACCAGTTGCACCTCGGTTTGGGTAGGATCGGTAAAGACGTAGGGCAAACCATCGCCGGTCCAGCCAGCAAAGGTGGTGCCGTAGGGTGCTTCATCAGCGGCGATAGTCACCACCGTGCCGGCGCGGAAATCGCGCTCGTTGTCCGGCGTGCTGCCGCCGATCACCGACAGGCGATACAGCGTATTGTCCCCCGAGCCGCCGGGGTTCCAGGGCGTCCAGCTGTTACTGGCGAAGCTGTAACTGGCAGAAGTGGTGATGCTCAGGTCCGGCGTTTGCGCGCCGCTGCCGTTGGTGAAGATCACGTTGATAGCACCGTTATGCAGGTGTTGCGGTTCCACGCTGTAAGTCCACCAGCCATCGGCGTCGGGGCCATTCATTGCCACACCGGGCCAGGGTGCTACCACCTGGTTGGCGCCGTTGACGACAGTCCACACATAGATGCGCACGTTGGCCCAGTCGGCGGCGTTATCAAAGCGCAGCTGCAAACCGGGCGCTCTGTCGACAAGGGTCAGGGTCGCGGTCATTCCCTGGTAATGGGCTTCGACCTCTGCGGTGCCAGCGGCCAGGCGCGTGAGCAGTCCGTTTGCACTCACTGATGCCACCTCGGCACCGCTCACCATCTGCCAGCTCACCTGCCCGTATAGATTCACGCGCATACCGTCGCTGCGCACACCGTAGGCCACCAGTTGTTGTTCATCGGCCAGTGCGACGCTGGCGGGCGCAATCTCTATCGCGGTAATGGCCGCCGACGACGAACTGGATGAGCTTGAACTGTTGTCGGATGAAGTGGCACTGGATGAATTACCGCTGGTATCCAGGCCGTTGATCCATTCCGCAAACACCGCTTCCGCCACCGGGTTGGTGTAGCGCGAACCCTTGGGCATCCGATTGCCGTCGCTGGTCTGGTAGATGTACACCACGCTGTCGTCGGTACTGCCGGGGCGCACACGATATTTTCCGCCGCTGGTGGCCTGGTTGATCCAGCGCATATCTGCCAGCGGGGTGTCGTATTGCATGTCCATAAAGCTGCTGTTGTGACAGTGCGCGCAGTTGGTGTCGGCGTAGGCTTTGACCCGCGCCGTGAGATCGGCCGTCGCATCATCGAGCGCTGCAAACTGTTCGTAAGCCACCGGATGATCGATGCCTTCGCTGAATAAACCGATGCGATCGAACACCACCAGCTGGTTGTCACTCACGCCCTGATAATCAAACGTGCGATTGAGTTGACGCGTGTTGACCGCGAGCGGATCTTTACTGCCGCTGCCCACATGGCAGGAGCCACAATCGGCAGCCGATTGCACGGCGCGTTCGCGATTAATCATTCCGCCATCCATCACGTTGATGGTTTCCGTTACCAAATTGGCATCGGTACCGGCGGCATTCCAGTGATAATTTGCGGCTTGCCAACCGCTGTCCTGACGAAATAACACCGAGGTCGTGAAGGGTTGCTGGGGATTATTTTCCGTGGCAATACTCAGGTGTTTGACCAGCACCGAACCCACAGGTAGATCCCAAGGCTGGGTCGGATCAAAGCCGATGGTTGTGTTGTTGGGGATGGCCATAAAATGCCGCGCTTGCGCACCGTCGAACCAGCCGTTGCTGTTGAGTGCGTATTCAACTACGCCATTGACCGGAGTCAGATTTTCCAGGTCGGCAAACAAACCCGTTGCCGATAAGTGCGCGGGAATTTCTGCCGCTTGCGCCGCATCATCCACCACGCGGTAAATGGTTGAACGTCCGCCGTATTCCACGCCGTAGGTGGAAACCAATAATTCTTCACCGCTTAAATCAGTGCCGAAGGACACAATGTTTTCCGGAAAGGCTTCGCTGATAAGTTGTTTCGCTTCGCCGTCGACGATTGACCACAAACGCTTGGTGACGTAATCACCGAAGATAAACCGGCCGGTCAAACCGGGTAACTTGTTGCCGCGATACACCACGCCGCCGATGATGGAATAACCGGTGGGATGGTTGTAGCCGTCGCGCGGCGGTTCAAAATCGGTGCTGCAATTTTTTGCGGGGTCGCCCCCCAGATCACCGCGATTGGTTAAACCTTCACACACCGGCCAGCCGTAATTTTTTCCTTTCTGGATCAGGTTCACTTCTTCAAAACCCGACTGCCCTACTTCGGTTTGCCAGATGGTGTAAGGCGCATCCGGATCAAAAGCCCAACGCCAAGGATTGCGATGACCGTAGGACCAGATTTCCGGACGGAAATCCGGATTGCCAACAAACGGATTATCCGGCGGTACCGCGTAATATTTTCCGTCGACCGGTGTGTCGAGCAATTCAATACGGATCATGGTGCCGAGCAAATTGCTGGTGATCTGCGCGTTGTTGTTGGTGCGCGGGTCCACCGGGTATGACGTGATAGCGCTATGCCCGTAGGCACCGTCACCAATGCTCAGATACAAATAATGTTCTTCGGCATGGAATTGCATCATGCCGCCTTTGTGATCGGGACCGGGTTGGGGCACGCGTAAAATTTCCACGCGCGAATCGGGTACCACGGCGGTGGGATTGTAGGGATCGTCTACCGTCCAACGTTCGAGGATCGCGTCGCCGAACTGGCCGTTGGACGCGCGCTCGTTATCATCGGTGCCGTGGATGTAATAAATATAAAAGTAACCGTTGCTTACATAGTCCGGATCAAATGCCATGCTGAGCAAACCTTGCTCATGATAATTGCGCACGACGTTGTTGATATTGAGCAATGTGCGCACTTCCGGTTTGGTGACAGTTTCGTCATTGGGAAACACAAAGATGGTGCCGACTTTATCAACCACATAAATCACATCATTCACACCATCGGGTAATACCATCACTGGCGAGGGAAATTGATCATCAAGGTTGGGGTAGGCTTTTTCAAAACGGTAGTCGCCACCGGATACATTGCCGGTGATAGGAAAATTAAAAGGCGCAGTCAAGTCAATGGGCGCCCCACATTGTTCAGGGGTTTGCCACACACCATCGCGATAGCAATTCAGCGGCGCATTGAATTGCAGGTTCTGGGTTTGCGGTGCACCGTTATTGTTAAACACAATACCGGCGGTATTTATCTGCGCTGCAAAGTCATAGGAATACCAGCCATCGCCCAGCGCGGTAAGCGCAACGCCAGGCCAGTTGGTGTTGGCCTGTGCTGGTGCGACATTAAAGTAATGAATATACGGCGCGGTGTAATTGAGTGAGTTATAAAAATAAATGCGCGTTGCGGAAATTGGCGCGCTGCTGACGCTGGACGAGCTGATTGGCGAGTTGGAACTACTGGAGGAATTCGCGCTACTGTCCTCGACTGAGCTTGCCTGGACCGAACTTTCCTGGCTTGAACTCAATTGGCTCGCACTGCTCGATTGGCTTGCAACAGAGCTTGACGATGAGCCATCTGTGGTTAACGCGAAGCCACATTGTTGCAAATTTTTCCAATTGCCATCTTCATAACAACCGGCGCCATTGAATGTCAGGTTATTGGTTTGTGCACTGCCATTGTTGCTGAAGATAATGCCCATCGACGTAGGCATCACGCCATTGCTCAACAGTGCACTGAAATCGTAACAAAAAAAGTTGCCGCGCCGGGTCATGCTGCTGCCTGGCCAAGCGGGCAAAGGGCTCATAGAGCCGGAGGGTACCGGATTCCAGAAATAAATCGTGGGGTTGGCGTGATTGCCGGCGTTGTTGTAACAAATCGTGTTGGGTGAAAGAGTTTGCGCCACCTTACTCAAACTGATGACTTTTGTTGCATCATCAAAGGTAATTCGATAATCGCCATCGCCTTGCGTAACTGGATAATCCTGCCCGGGATAAGCTTCATTCCAGTTATTGGCATAGCGGCTGATTTTAAAGCGCGGGTTTGTGCCGGAAAACGCTAATTGTGTTTCCCACAGGCCTGTGGTGGTATTCCAACTCATTGCCGTGGCAGCCCAATTATTCGACGTGCCGCGTACGTGTGCTTCCGGCCAGGTTTGCGCATTCACCCAAGCGGATGAAAACAATAAAGCAATAAAAAAACAGCGACTGAACCAGGGTGTCAGGTGTGATGCGGGCATAAATTTTTCCTGTGTTTTTCCTGAGTAGCAACCAGGTATGCAGCACCGCAAACTACCTCTGCTATCCACCCGGAAATCGTTATTGTTATTCATGCAATGGCGCTGCTTGTCGACATGCAGACAATAGCTCGCCCCACGGCGCTGGCAGCGCGTGCAATAGTCTATGAAGATGCATCCGGCAAAAAAACTCCAGCCGCAAACCTTGCGGCATTGTTTCAGGTAATGCTTTCGGCAATACGACTGCCGTTGAGATGATGAAAGCTGGATATCCGTGGGCACCTAACCGAACCCGCAGATGATTTGATAAAAAACACTAGCCAGTGGGCACTGACAAATTGAGTTATTGTTATTTAGCGTCTAAGCAATATAGGTGATTAAATTAACGCCAGGCAATATGAATACGTATTCAATAACCTGTTGCAGGTGGTAAATTGTCATGGTTTTTATGTAATAAAATTCTTTATAAACAGCGAATAATTCTAGGCGATGAGTATTTTTATAAGTGCATACGTATGCAGCACATCCCTTGTGTTGGCTGCATCACTAAAAGGGTGTAATACATATAACATCACGCAATATCAATCATAAATCGACCGCAAGAACTTCCAGTCGCCACAAGAATTTTATCCCTTTCGTTTCTATTTAATTCATTTACACTCAATACCCAGCGTTGCATTTCAACAGCCTCATGCACGCACTGTTAAACAATAACCATAATTTTTCTAACAGGTCAAAAGCCATGAAAAAACTATTCTTCACCTTGTTATTATTTCCCGCGAGTCTTTTACTGTCTTTTTCTGCTGCCGCACAAACCACCTTCGTTCATTTGTTTGAATGGCAGTGGAATGCGATCGCCAGCGAGTGTGAAAACCATCTCGGCCCCAAAGGCTATGCGGCGGTGCAAGTGTCGCCACCGCAAAAATCTGTCAGCGGCAGCCAATGGTGGACTCGTTACCAACCGGTCAGCTATGCCATTGAAGGTCGCTCGGGCACGCGCGCGGAATTCGCCAGCATGGTGTCGCGTTGCAATGCCGTGGGTGTCGATATTTATGTGGATGCCGTTATTAATCACATGTCCGTCGGCAACCGTAATTTTCCTGAAGTGCCCTATGGCCCTAACGATTTCCACACCTGTACCACCGATATCAATTACAGCGATGCCTGGTCAATTCAGAATTGCGATCTGGTGGGTTTGAATGATTTAAAAACTGAAGCGGATTATGTGCGCGGCAAGATTGCCGACTACCTGAACGATTTAACCAGCCTGGGCGTAGCCGGTTTCCGGATTGATGCGGCCAAGCATATCCCCAGTGGCGACATCGCCAACATCGTTAGCCGATTAAATGGCAACCCCTATATTTTTCAGGAAGTGATTGGCGCAGATGGTGAGCCGATTCAACCGAACCAATACACCTATATCGGCGATGTGACCGAGTTTAATTTTTCCAACACCCTGGGCCATTATTTTAAAGGGCGCGGCGCACTGCGCGAGTTGCGCAACATCGGTGTATGGAGTGGCTGGCTGAACAGTGCGGATGCCATTACCTTTGTCGCGAATCACGATAACCAACGGCAAAACACCGGCAATATCATCACCCACAAAGACGGCACGAATGTGAATAATATTGCGCACGTTTTTGCGCTGGCCTGGCCTTATGGTTACCCGAAAGTGATGTCTAGCTACAACTGGAACGATCACGATCAAGGTCCACCCAGCAGCGCGGCTAACACCTGTTCCGGCGGCTGGTTGTGTGAGCACCGCAATCGCGAAATCGCCAACATGGTCAGCTTCCGTAACGCCACACAAAGTGCATTTTATGTATCCAACTGGTGGGACAACGGTGCAAATCAAATTGCTTTCGGGCGCGGTGATCGCGGTTTTGTGGTGATCAACGGCGAAAGCGGCGGCACATTAAATACCACCCTGCAAACCGGCCTGGCTGCCGGCACCTATTGCGATGTCATCAAAGGTGATTTTTCCAACGGCGTGTGCACCGGCCCGACTATCACCGTCAGCGCCAACGGCAATGCGAGTTTTTCTGTCGGCGCAAAAGGTGCATCCGCTATTCACGCTGACGCCATTGTCGGCCCCATCACGGGCAATGAATGTGTTTACGACACCATGAATTTACGCGGCACGTTTAACAGCTGGGGTTCACAAGCCATGACCTGTGCCAACGGCACCTGGACCGGCAGCGCCAACTTTACCGGCGGCAGCAATGACCGTTTCAAGTTTGATGTGTACGGCGATTGGCAAACCAATTTCGGTGATACCAACAACGATGGCATTGCCAATCTCAGCGGTGCCGATATCGGGATTACGTCCGCCGGTAATTACACCATCACCCTTAACGATGCGAGTCTCGCTTACACGTTAACGCCTGCAACAACCAGCAGCAGTTCCAGCTCAAGTTCCAGCAGCACGTCGGGCACGGTTGCGGTGAATTTCACCTGTCAGAATGGCACAACTTATTCGGGACAAAGTGTGTATGTGGTGGGCAACAATGCCGCTATCGGCAGTTGGTCGGTGGCCAATGCGGTAAAGCTTAATCCCACCAGTTATCCCACCTGGACTGGCACGATTCAATTACCGGCGAATACGGGTATTGAATGGAAATGTTTAAAGCGCGAGGAAAATAATCCGGCGGCGGGTGTAGTGTGGGAAGCGGGTGGAAATACGAGTGTGAATACGGGGAGTGGGGCGAGTACGGTGGGTGGGTTTTGATTTTTTTGCTCGTGACCAATTGATTACGAGTCGAATCATTCCAAATCACTTCGCAATCCGTTTGTCATTAGGGGTTTGGTTTCGAAAACGCATAACAAATTGGCAGGACAGCCAATTTGCACAGAGAAGCTGCCCGAAGGGTGAACCAAAGGGATGTGGTGAATGAATCATCCCTGTAGCTCCCTCAATTCATCCCTGAATTGAGGGTTTCGAAACCAAACCCCTAACGCCAAACTCACTTCATCTGTGTCGGATTACGCTGCGCTAATCCGACCTACATGCTACATGCCAATCCGATCTTTCCCGTAGGTCGGATTAGCCGCGAGGCGTAATCCGACATTTACAATTTCAATCGAAAACCAAGGCGCGTTAATCCCGCGCCGATGAACATGATGACGATGGCAAAGGCGAGGCTCCATAAAATTCCCGCCACACCGGCATTAAAAAATTCCGGACGCAAACGGATGCCGAAGAGCGCCAGTGACGACAATAAAATATACGGCAGAATATAAACCAACAACGGATTCACCGCGGCCGGTTCAAATAACTTGCACCACGCCTGCTTTTTGTAAACATCCACCAGCCAATAAATCAAACCGAAAATAATGCAACAAAACAGCACGCTGAATAGTGTCCAGCTGGGCGTCGCCCAGATTTTGGAGATGGGCGTAAACTCCCAACTGATAAACGCCAGTAATCCCACCACCGAGGTAAAAATAAAATAATGTTGCTGACCAAAAGACTGCAGGCCCGGATGATAAAACAATAACGACAGTATCACGCCGCCCAACACAATAGCTGCATGGGTGTGGTTGCCGTTATTGGCTGCCAGGGTTTCCAGTATCGGAATATGTTGCCCCTTGATCGCGTCCAGCATGAAAAAAATCGCCAGCAACAATATGGCTGAACCCATCAAGGTAATTAATTGCCACAGCGGTGTCGGGCAATGACAACTGGCGATATAAATCACGCTCGCTATCAGGTAGGCCCAGCCGATCAACCCGAGGATGCCCCACCATTGCGGTGTCATGCCGGTATCATCAGGGCCGCGATATAAACCCCACAACACCAACAACCCGAGCACGCCGAGAATCTTGCCGCCGTTTACCACCAGGGGTGAGAGGGTTTTGGCATAGTGGGACCAGATCAGCAGCACGCAGCCGAACATCAACAAGGTCCAAAGCGAGATGGGGATGACCATGGCTTCCGCCAGATA
This sequence comes from Cellvibrio sp. PSBB006, assembly GCF_002162135.1. Lineage (NCBI taxonomy): Bacteria > Pseudomonadati > Pseudomonadota > Gammaproteobacteria > Cellvibrionales > Cellvibrionaceae > Cellvibrio > Cellvibrio sp. PSBB006. The sequence goes on from NZ_CP021382.1 coordinate 2,987,860, forward strand.
ACCGGACTCCGCATTCACCATAAACACGCCGATGATGATCAAGGCCAGACTGCGCAGGCCAACATGTTTCAGGACATCCTGGGTGGCATCGCCTTTGCTGAAACGCGCCTGGGTCGCAAAGGGAATGGACATGCCCACAATAAATAAAAATGCCGGGAAAACCAGATCGACAAAGGTCATGCCGTCCACGTCGGCGGGATAGTGTTTCATCCATTGGGGAACATCGGAGATGCCCGCCAGTTCGTTGACGAACACCATGGTAAAAATGGTAATACCGCGGAACACGTCAATGGATAAAATCCGACGTGCCGCCAATGCCAGTTGATTCATTGTTATAAGCCTTTTAGTTTTGTATTGACCGAAGGCTTACGATAACCGAGGCAAACTGTCACCCGCAATCGCTATCTGGCGGTTTAACAGTTATTAACGGGCAGGTGTTAAGCGGTACTTATTCCATCCGCCAACCGCTGCCCGGTATACGGTGAGATGTCTACGCGGCTTCCGCTTCATCGTGCGGGCGCAGGCTATCCAGCAGGGTGCGACGCAAGGCGGTCAGAACCCGGTATGCATCGGGAAAACTGTACACCGCGCAAATAACGAAGACCGGAATAAAGTTAATGATGTAGCGGGAATTAGCCTCCCACAGTAATAAAAAGAGATAAATACCCACCACAGCGGTGCGCGCGGCAAAAATAGTAGCCGCCTGTTTATTGCGGGTGACCGCGTCATACCACAGGCCCCAGATGATCAACAAAAATATCAGCACATGATGGCCGTGGGCGAGGACTTTGTAATAATCAAAGTAACGCCCGCCATCCAGCGCAAACTCATGCAAGGCATTGCGACGCTGGGGATTGTCATCGATCATCTCGTGCACGCCATAAATACCGCTGCCGAAATTTAATTGCTGCTTGCGGCCCAGGAATTCCAGATAGCCCCGGAAACCGTAATCCGCCAAACGCTCCTTGATGCGCGCAAGATTAGCGTCGACCCGTTGCTCATAGGTGGGATAACTATGGGTGTATCCATAATCCTCACCATTGTATGCGCCGTTGCCTTTCAGCCCCATCATGACCCAATGGAGATGCGGCACCCGCTTCAGATCTGAATAGCGTTCATCAAGCAGATGATTGTCACGATAGGCGGTAAAACTTTTCAGCAAGATAAAAAAGATCAGCAACGCTGCAACAAGACTGTAACGCTGCCGCCACAGCTGCCCGCGAATAACCAGATCCGCCAGGATAGCCACAGCAACAATCGCAACCGAAAATTTTATCAACGCGCCCATGGCGCAGAGCAGCCCCAGAAAAATGCCCAGCAATAAACGCTTATAAAAAACTTCCTGCTTTAATAAACGCAGGTAAAAATAATAGAGCGCCGCAACGAAGGGTAAGGACAGCGTGTCGGTATAAAATACCGGAGTATAAAATTGCAAGGGGATGCAAGTCGTGAGCAACCAGAGCGCAAGTAGACCGTGTTTAACATCTTTCAATTCACGGCAGATGCCATATACCAATAAACTGCCCAAGGTGAGTGACACCACATTGTAAATGGTGCCCAACCAATAGAGATCTTCCATGCCCAGCGCTGCGCCGGTAGAAAACAGCAGCCCCAGCAAACTGGTTGCACCAAGATTGTGGGGAAAAATATGGAAGTAATCGCGATAGTTACCGAGGTTGCCCTGCAATGCCAGATTGACCGCGCCGCGATAAACCGCTTCCGTATCCCAAGCCGTTGCTACAGCCAACCAATATCCGAGCGATAACTGCCCGACAAACAGCAACAACATACTGACCGCAAGAATGGGTTTCTCCCGTCGAACCAGCAGCGCTTCCCGTCGGCTCATCCAGCGATACAGGTAAGCAGTCGCCGCCAGCCATCCCAGAATCGATACGATAATCGCCAGGGTGTTAAAGCGGTACACCTTGTTTTCAAATAACACACCGAGAAATAACCAGGAAAAAATAATGGCAAAACAGAAGCAATAACAACGGTGAAAATACGAAACAAAAACAGCGCTAACGCGCGGCGTCAGGAGAGGCATAATATTGTCCTTTATTTTTTACCTGAAATGTCTTTTCAGGCATCTACTTTTCAGTCCCTATTGAGAAAGCCTCAATGAATGGATCAGCGGATGTCACTTTACTGCAAGGCAAGGTTGAGTCAAGAGTCAAAATAACCCTAAGCAGCCAACCAACGATTTAAACGTCACAATCGCAAGCACCCTGACAGCCAAACCCTTGCGCCAGTGTTATGTTGCTGGGCTATCAATAGTGATCACACCAGTGAACCCCACTGGCATGATTCAGTCATTATAGAAATCCCGTTTCACGACGTTATGGAGCTGCGACGATGACTATCGACTGGATGCCTTACCTTCCTGAATTAAAAACCCTTGCTATTGCCCTTGGTATCGCCTTCGCACTATGGCTCGCGGCGCATGTGGCCACTAGAATCCTGGCGCGTGTTACGCGGCCTTTTTTATTTCCGCGCCTCCTGTTGGAGCAAACCAAAGCACCCTTGCACCTGATTGTGCCATTGCTTGGTGTCCAGGCGGTATGGACGGCAGCGTCTGATGAATTGTTGTGGATGGCCGGTCTGCGCCATATCACGTTGCTATTGATCATCGGCGCGTTTACCTGGCTGGGTATGCGCGTCGTCCTGGCGATACAGAAAGTCATTATTCATCACCACCCGGTTAATGTTGCAGACAACCTCAACGCCCGTCGCATCCAGACGCAAACCAAAGTGCTGGTGCAGACACTCAGTTTTTTTGTGTTGCTGTTCGGTGCGGCAGCGATGCTCATTACCTTTCCGGCGGCGCGTCAATTTGGTACCAGCATTCTGGCATCCGCCGGCCTCGCCGGTTTGGCAGTGGGTTTTGCGGCCAAGCCGGTATTGGGCAATTTAATTGCCGGGTTGCAGATTGCATTTACCCAACCGATACGGCTCGATGATGTAGTCATCGTCGCGAATGAATGGGGCCGGGTCGAAGAAATTACTGGCACCTATGTGGTGGTGAAAGTCTGGGACGAACGGCGTTTGATCGTGCCTTTGCAATGGTTCATTGAAAACCCGTTCCAGAACTGGACGCGCACCACCTCCGATTTAATTGGGTCGGTATTTTTCTGGATGGATTATTCCGTGCCCATCGATCCGTTACGCGGCGAGCTGGAACGACTGGTTAAGGAAGTGCCGGAATTGTGGGACGGGCGCGTCAGTGGTTTGCAAGTGACCGAAACCACGGAAAATTCCGTGCAGATTCGGGTGCTGGTCAGTTCCAGCGATTCAGGTAAAAACTTTGACCTGCGCTGTTACATTCGCGAGAAGATGATCAGTTTTATTGCGCAGAATTATCCGGAAGGTTTACCCAAATTACGCGCCACTGTCAGCGAAGAAAAAGAAGAGAAAAAGGAAACCTCTACCATCAGTGAACCGGAGCGCCAGCCTCCAGTGTAGTCCGGGGCTGACATAAACGTTCATACCCATAAGGGATACGGCCCGGTGTTAGCCAGCGCAATTGTGGCCTTGCTGCGTTTTAGTGCGCCAAGCGCCATCTCACGCGCCACTTATTCGCTGGTTAATCCAAAAATATCGATCGTATGTAAGCTAACGCCCAGACACGATTGTTTCGATTCTTTTGAATAGACAACGTAACCAATTTGTAATGCCGCTCCGCAGCCGGGCACTTCGGCCAGCATGCATACCTGCATACTGGCGGTACAGGACTCAGCTGTTGTCAGCGTTAATTTTTGGGTCACCAGAGACTGCAGCCTGCCTTAAAGTACGCTGCCAGTTTTTGCTTTTGTCTTTAATTTATGCGCAATAATTTTTTCGCCGTTTAAAGGTAAAACTCAGAAACTTCTTTTATGTGACCCAGTCATCAATATCAAGCCTTCACGATTCGTAAATACTTTTTCTCTAGTCTGTGAGCGAGATATCGCGGCGGCAAAAATTTTATTTTCTTTATTACTTTTATTTATTTTTTAACATTGCATTTATAAACGGAGGAAGTTATGGGACACGCTGTTGCGCTCTCCCGGTTTGAAAATTTGGATGTCCTGTTAACGCGCAATCAGCGATATTCGCGTAAGCCGCAAGCAGAAAAACAAAAGCAAAAAATCCTGTTTGTCACGTCAGAATATAGCGATCTGGTCAAGGTAGGTGGTTTAGGTGACGTGTCTTCTGCCCTACCCAAAGCTCTGGCGCCGGATTATGACATCCGGGTTTTGATTCCCGGTTACCCGCAAATTATCAACAGTGGTTTTCCGCTGCGCATTGTCGGCAGCGTACCGGCCCAGGGAGAAATTCCTGCTTGTCGCATTGCGCGCATGAACTTACCCAGCGGGCAGGTGCTGTATGTGTTGTTGTGCCCGGAATTGTATGAGCGCATGGGCACGCCTTACGGCGATAACCACGGCCAGGATTGGCCGGACAATCCCGTGCGTTTCGCGCGCCTCGGATTAGCAGCAGCGGAGATTGCCGCCGACCAGGCCAACCTCCGCTGGAAGCCGGATCTGGTCCATGCCAACGACTGGCCCGCCGGATTGGCGCCCGCCTATATGCGCTGGCGCGGGCAAGACACCCCCAGCGTCTTTACGATTCACAATCTTGCCTATCAGGGTTTATGCAGCACTGAGTACAGCGAATCTCTCGGGCTTGCACCGGAGGCATTACAGATCAACGGTATGGAGTTCTACGGCAAGCTGTCATTCCTGAAAGCGGGGATCAGCTACGCAGACCACATCACCACCGTCAGCAAGACCTACGCCTGGGAAATCACCACCCCCGCGTTCGGTTGCGGACTGCACGGCTTATTGAAGCAAAAATTTGACCGCGGTCGATTGAGCGGCATCGCCAACGGCATTGATGACAATTGGGACCCCAAAACCGATCACCATCTGGTGAAAAACTACGACCCTTGCTACCGCGAAGGCAAGGCCGCCAACGCCCGCTACGTGGAACAGATGTTCGGCTTGCGCGCCGGCCCCGGCCCGCTTTTTGCTGTAGTTTCACGACTGGTACAGCAAAAAGGTATCGATCTGACGATCGCGATCAGCGAGTCCATCGTCAAAGCCGGTGGCCGCCTGGCGATCATCGGTTGCGGTGAACCCGCCCTGGAGGAAGAACTGGTGAAACTGGCCCAGCGGTATCCAAAGGACGTCGGTGTGCACATTGGTTTTAACGAAACCGATGCGCGCCGTATGTTCGCTGGCAGCGATTTCCTGCTGATGCCCTCGCGTTTTGAACCCTGCGGATTGAGCCAGATGTACGCCCAGCGTTACGGCTCACTGCCCATCGCGCGCCATACCGGCGGACTGGTGGATACCATCAATGACGGCGTAACCGGATTCCTGTTTCAACAGGCCCAGCCAGACGTATATTGGAAAGCCATCCAGCGGGCATTCAATGTATATCGCCGCCCGGACTTGCTGCACGCCATGCGCAGCCAGGCCATGCTGACGCCGCTCACCTGGCGCCAGTCTGTGCGTCCTTACGACCAACTGTATCGCCAACTCATGGCCAGTTCGGTGAGCCAACTAATTCCAGCGGAAGGAGGTCTGCGCGCTTGATGGACACGCTCGCTCCGCGCCATGGTGCCCGGTTGCAGAAACGGGGCACCCCGCTATCGCAGGAAGCCACTACCCAATTTTCCCTCTGGGCGCCGGATGCATCGGCAATTGCCGTCAAGCTCGACAATGGCCAACTGCACGACCTGCAACCCCTAGCCGACGGCTGGTTCAGCCGCCTGGTGCCCTGCGGTGCAGGTACGGGCTATAAGTTCGTGATCAATGGCCGCCTTGAGGTGCCGGACCCGGCGTCCCGGGCGCAAGTCGATGATGTGCTGGGCATGAGCTGCGTGCTAGACCAGGACGCCTATGTCTGGCAAACCACAGCCTGGCGTGGCCGCCCCTGGCACGAAGCCATCATTTACGAACTGCATGTCGGCCTGCTCGGCGGGTTTGCGGAGACGGAGGTGATCCTGCCCCATCTGGTCGAGCTGGGGGTAACCGCCATCGAGCTGATGCCGCTCAATGAATTTCCCGGCACGCGCAACTGGGGCTACGACGGTGCCGAGATTTTTGCCCCGGAAAGCAGCTACGGCACGCCGGACGAGCTCAAACATTTAATCGATACCGCCCACAGCCTGGGGCTGATGGTCATTATCGACGTGGTGTACAACCACTTCGGCCCCGAGGGCAATTACCTGGGGCAATATGCCAACGATTTTTTTCGCGAAGACATCCAAACCCCCTGGGGCGCCGCCATCGACTTCCGCCGCCGCGAGGTGCGCGATTTTTTCTGCGAAAACGCCCTGATGTGGCTGGAAGATTACCGTGCCGATGGCCTGCGCCTGGATGCTGTTCATGCCATCAGCGAAAAAGATTTTCTGGTGGAACTGGCCGAGCGGGTCGGCAGTGCTATACCGACCAATCGTCACATCCATCTGATATTGGAGAACGAAGGCAACAATGCCAGTTTGCTAGAACAAGGTTTCGATGCTCAATGGAATGACGATGGCCACAACATCCTTCATCACCTGCTGACCGGGGAGAAGGAAGGTTATTACAGCGAATTTATTGAATCGCCCACCACCAAGCTGGCGCGTTTTCTGGGGGAAGGTTTTATCTTCCAGGGCGAAAAGAGTCGCCACGGCCATGCGCGCGGCGAACCGAGCGGCCATTTGCCGCCCACGGCATTTGTATTGTTTTTGCAGAACCACGACCAGGTCGGCAACCGCGCTTTGGGCGAACGCCTGATTGATCTGACCGACGAAGATTCACTCAAAGTCGCGGTGATCCTGTTGCTCCTGTCACCCATGGTGCCGCTGCTGTTTATGGGCGAGGAGTGGGGCACGCGTAAGCCCTTTTTTTACTTCACCGACCATCACGCCGAATTGGCCAAGGCCGTGTGCGAGGGGCGACGCAATGAGTTCCGGGAATTTGAGCTGTTCAGCCACCCGGAGATGCGCGAAAAAATTCCCGATCCCAATGATCCGCAGACTTACGTGAACTCGATGATCGACTACCGCGAACGCCACGAACCGGGCCATGAAACCTGGTGGCAGTTTTACCGGACGCTGTTGGATCTGCGCAAACGTTGGATCACACCTCACCTGCCAGAGACGCGGGTAGAGAAAGTCACCGAGCTCGCGGAGCGGGCGGTATCGGCCGCCTGGCGCCTGGGCAACGGCAGCGTGTTGCGGATCGATATGAATCTGAGCGACAACCTGGTGAAGCTGGAAGGCCCGCCCGGCAACCGCCGCCAGCTGTTCAGCCACCGGGTTGACAGCAGCCACTGGCACGACGCAACCCTGCCACCGCGCAGCGCCATGGTGACCCTCAGTTAACGTCGGCAGTCAGTGTTCGTCATCCCACAGACAACCCCTTTGGCACGGGCAACTATTCAGTGATGGCTTCAGGTCGATTGAGAACAGGATCGTTTATGCTGCGCGCGACACTTCGTTTGCAATTCCACCAGGGCTTTACCCTGGACGACGCGGTACCTCTGGTACCTTATTTTGCGCGCCTGGGTATCAGCCACATCTACGCATCACCACTACTCAAGGCCCGCCCCGGCTCCCTCCACGGCTACGATGTGGTAGACCCCACCCGGGTAAATCCTGAACTGGGCGGCGAGGCGGCGCTGGAACGCCTGGTCGCTGCGCTACGCAAACACAAGATGGGGTTGATTGCGGATTTTGTCTCCAACCATATGGCGGTGGGTGGCGATGCCAACCCCTGGTGGCTGGACGTACTGGAGTGGGGCATCAGCAGCCCCTATGCGCGCTTTTTTGATATCCAATGGAATTCCCATGACCCTCTGCTGAAAGGCCAGCTGCTGGTACCTTTCCTGCGCACAGACTATGGCGAAGTGCTCGCCGCCAATGAAATTGGCCTGCATTTTGATGCAGACCACGGCAGCTTTTACGCCAACCATTACGACCACCGCTTTCCCCTTTACCCACCCAGCTACGGCGAGATTCTGCGTAACACCGGTGTCGATGATCTGCTGACGCTGGTGCGCCCTTTTGAAGCGCTGGAACGCAGTCCCAATTACTGGCAAGCCGCACAGGAATTGCGTCAGGAGCTGGCACATATTGCCCAGGCGCCGGATATGCGTTTGGCCATCCAGCACGCGCTGTCGCGCTATGAGGTTAAGCCGGACGGCGAATTCAGCCAGGACAACTTCAACCGCCTGCACAACCTGCTGGAAGCCCAGCATTACCGCCTCGCCAGCTGGCGCACGGCGGCGGATGACATTAACTGGCGCCGGTTCTTCGACATCAATGAACTGGGCGGCCTGCGGGTAGAAAAAGCGGAAGTCTTCGAAGCGACCCACGCCAAGATGTTTGAGTTGATTGAACGAGGGTTGGTGGACGGCTTACGCATCGACCACATCGACGGCCTGGCCAACCCCCGCGCCTACTGTCGCAAACTGCGGCGGCGCCTCAACGGCTTGCAAGCCAAGCGCCCCGCGCCGCTGACGGATGAACATCTCCCCATTTATGTGGAAAAAATCCTGGGCGATGGCGAACAACTGCCCGCCGACTGGCACACCGACGGCACTACCGGCTACGAGTTCATGAATGAGATGTCCCTGCTGCAACAGGACCCGGTTGGCGAAATCCAGCTCAGCGACCTGTGGACCAGCATCACCGGGCGCACCGCCAGTTTCATGGAAGAGGTACGCGAGGCGCGCGCCCAGGTGTTATCCAGCTCGCTCGCCGGGGATTTTGAAAGCCTTGCGCAGGAACTGCTGCTGGTCGCGCGCACTGATATCAATACCCGCGACCTGACCCTCGGCGCTATTCGCCGGGCGTTGTTTGAGCTGATCGTGCATTTTCCGGTGTACCGCACCTATGCCGGGGTTAATGGGCGGTCGGTGCAGGATCGGCAGATCTTCGAGAAAGCATTGGCCGGGGCACGCACCACGTTGGCCGAAAGCGACTGGCCCTTGTTGAACTATCTGGACCTCTGGCTGGGCGGCCAGCGATTGTGTGAGATGGCGCCCGGCGCCAACCGCAAACAGCGCCGCAAGGTCATCGCCCGCTTCCAGCAACTGACCTCACCCGCCGCCGCCAAAGCGGTGGAAGATACTGCCTGCTATCGCTCTGCCGTCAGCCTCGCGCGCAACGACGTAGGTTTTGACCCCCAGCATTTTTCTACCACGCTGAAAGATTTCCACCACCGCTGCAGCGAACGCGCCGCGCATTTTCCCGACAACCTGCTCACCACCGCCACCCACGATCACAAACGCGGTGAAGACACCCGCGCACGCCTGGGTGTGCTGAGCGAGCGCGCCGTCTGGTTCAGCGAAAAAGTGGAGCACTGGCAACAACAGACCGGCAACCTGCGCAGCGACCTGGACGATGGCCTCGCGCCCTCACCCGCCGATGAACTCATGCTCTACCAGACCCTCCTCGGCAGTTGGCCGTTGCGGCTGGAGCCAGATGACGCAGCGGGGATGCAAACCTACCTGGAGCGTCTGCTGCGTTGGCAGGAAAAAGCCCTGCGGGAAGCCAAGCTGCGCACCCACTGGAGCGCACCCAACACCGCTTATGAAACCGTTTGCCGCGATTTCCTGACCCGGCTACTGACGGATGAAGCCTACCGGGAATTGCGCCACGACATCGCGGCGGCGGCTATGGCCATCGCACCTGCCGGTGCCGTCAACAGCCTCAGCCAATGCCTGCTGCGCACCACCCTGCCTGGCGTACCGGATTTGTATCAGGGCGCCGACTTCTGGGATTTCAGCCTGGTGGACCCGGACAACCGCCGCCCGGTGGACTTCGAAGCGCGGGTCGCCGCCCTGTCCACCCACAGCAACCTCAATGAATTGATTACCCAATGGCACGATGGCCGCGTCAAGCAATACCTGCTGGCAGCCGTACTAAACCTGCGCGAAGCCCATGCCGAACTCTTCTGCCTGGGTAACTACGAGGCACTGGAAGTGGAGGGCGAACACGCCGGGCGGGTTGTCGCCTTCTGCCGCCGCCATGGCGATGAATACCTGATCGGGGTCGCACCGCGTCTGGTCGCCGGACTATTAGGCAACCAGATATGCCCTCACCCTGATTCCGCCGCCTGGCAGGACACCCGCATCCGCCTGCCGGAGCCACTGCGCCAAGCGTCATTATCCGGGGTCTTTTCCGGCACCCTCAAGCCGCGCCAGGGCACCCTGGCCATCGCTGAGGTGCTGGCGGAATTCCCGGTCAACCTCTTGTATTTCAAGCGCGACCCAGCAACACCCCATCACACGTAAATCGACACCACGGAGATAACCACCATGAACCTCAACGAGAACCGCGTGCGCGAATTCGCTTATCAAATCTGGGAATCCGAAGGTAAACCCCATGGCCAGCATCACCGTCATTGGGAGATGGCCTGCAAGCTGGCCGCTAACCAGAGCATGGACGGGCAGGCTGCTGCCGGTAATGGTTCGGGCAATGGCTCAGCGATAGCCCAGGCCGATGCACCACAGAAAAAATCACGCAGTAAAAAGCAACCGGCGGGCAGTGAGACCAAAGCCGTGAAAAAGGCCGCCGAGACTAAATCCACCACCGCCAAAACCACCCGGCAGAAAAAAGCCAAGACACTCAATGACACGGTGGATACCGAACTCTCACCGATTAACGATGGGTTTGAAGGTTCTGTCTAACCGGACCTGACGACCACCTAAGATTCCAGATTCACCCGGCGCGGTTCGGGTGATGGCTTTTTTACGTCTCAAATTTGTTACGTCTGAAAAAAGGAACCAGCATCATGGGCAAGCAACCGACAGCACCGGAACCCAAACAGCGTTCCCGCGTTACCGAAGGCCATCCTTTTCCCTTGGGCGCCACCTGGGACGGCCTGGGAGTTAACTTCGCGCTCTTTTCCGCCCATGCCACCAAGGTGGAGCTGTGCCTGTTCGATAGCGACGGCACCACCGAAATCGAGCGCATTGAACTACCGGAATACACCGATGAAATCTGGCACGGTTACCTGCCGGATGTACACGCGGGCCAGGTCTACGGCTACCGCGTCCACGGCCCTTATGAGCCTGAAGCCGGTCACCGTTTCAACCCCAACAAATTGCTGATTGATCCTTACGCGAAACAGTTAGTGGGCGAGCTGCGCTGGTCCGAAGCATTGTTCGGTTACACCATCGGCTCGCCGGACGGCGACCTGAGTTTTGATGAGCGTGACAGTGCGCCCTATGTGCCCAAATCCAAAGTCATCGACCCGGCATTTACCTGGGGCACCCACCGCGCCAAGCGCGTGCCCTGGGACAGCACCATCGTCTATGAAACGCATGTGCGCGGCATCAGCATGATGCATCCGGCGGTGCCAGAAAACCTGCGCGGGACCTGCGCTGGTTTGATGAACCGGGAGATACTGCAACATATCCGCGAGTTGGGCGTCACCAGTATTGAACTCCTGCCCGTGCACGGCTTTATTGAAGACCAGCACCTGCTAGAGAAAGGCCTGCGCAATTATTGGGGTTACAACAGCATCGCCTTCTTTGCGCCCCACGCACCTTACCTCGCCAGCGGGCACCTTAACGAATTCAAGGAGATGGTCGCGCACATTCACGATGCGGGGCTGGAGCTGATCCTTGACGTTGTTTATAACCACACCGCCGAAGGCAACGAACTGGGCCCGACCCTGTCCATGCGCGGCATCGACAACGCCACCTATTACCGATTACTGCCAGACAACAAGCGCTATTACATCAACGATTCCGGCACCGGCAACACCCTCGACCTGAACCACCCCTGCGTGCTGCGCATGGTGACGGATTCACTGCGTTACTGGGCCACTCAAATGGGTGTGGACGGCTTCCGCTTTGACCTCGGCACCATCCTTGCCCGGCATCCGGAAGACGGTTTCGACGAGCGCCATGGCTTCCATCTGGCCGTGCGCCAGGACCCGGTACTCAGCAGCCTGAAGATGATTGCCGAACCCTGGGACTGCGGCATCGGCGGTTACCAGGTCGGCGGCTTCCCGCCCGGCTGGGCCGAATGGAACGATCGCTTTCGCGACACAGTCCGTGCCTTCTGGCGTGGTGATGGCGGTAAGTTGGGTGAGATGGCCAGCCGCCTGACCGCCTCCGGCGATCTGTTCAACCAGCGAGGTCGGCGGCCTCATTCATCGATCAACTTTGTCACCGCCCACGACGGCTTCACCCTGCACGACCTAGTGTCCTACAACGACAAACACAATGAAGCCAACGGCGAAGACAACCGCGACGGCACCGACAACAATCTCTCCTACAACCACGGCTGGGAAGGCCCGACGGACGACAAGAAAATTATCGACCTGCGCAAGCGGCAGATGCGCAACCTGATGGCGACCCTGTTGTTCTCCCAGGGCACGCCCATGATGGTCGCCGGTGACGAGCTGTGTCGCACACAAAAAGGCAACAACAACACCTACTGCCAGGACAACGAACTCAACTGGATCAACTGGGATCTCGACGAAGACCGCAACACCATGCTGGGCTTCACCAAACGCCTGATTGAATTGCGCCGCACCTACCCCATCCTGCGTCGCGGGCGCTTCCTGGTGGGCATGTACAACGAAGAACTCGGCGTAAAAGACGTTACCTGGGTATCACCCTGCGGCAATGAAATGACCGAAGAGCAATGGCAAGACGGCAACGCCCGTTGCTTCGGCATGCTGATGGACGGCCGCGCCCAAGCCACCGGCATCCGCCGCCCCGGCGCCGACGCCACCTTGTTACTGGTGCTAAATGCCCATCACGACGTGGTGAATTTTTGCCTGCCCGAAGTTGCCGAAGGCTGCGCCTGGACCTGCCTGGTCGACACCAACCGGCCAACAAATTTTGCGGAAGAACGTTTTGCGTTTAATCACTTGTATGTGGTGACGAATCGGTCGTTGTTGTTGTTTGTGTTGGAGACGAAGGGGAATAAGAAAGAGGTTGAGAAATAAATTCAAAGTCCATGAACACAAATTAAAAACCAATGTCCTGCATGGAACCGTCCACAACATTAAGAGAATAATGTCATGACGACACGCGAGGTCTTACTACAGCCGACACCTCATTGGTCGGCTGCGCTGATTTTTCTGGAGAATCGTTTAACCCCATTGACAAGCCGACGGCCAAAATCAGCGATGCGCTTGCGAGCATGAGAACGCTGCCTTTCATTAACCATTCCGCGACTAAGTAGTTCTTGTTTCTGTTGCTATGATCGCCTTGATCATCAGGCTTGCGTAAACCCCTTAAATGATAGAAAAAGCCTTCATTCGAAAAATACCTATGACCCAAAGCACACAAGGAAGCCAGCGCGAAAAAGAAAACGGCAACAGCAATAATAAAAAAATGCGCTTTTCCAGTGACCTCAAAGAATTCTGAATTTAAAAGAAAGCCAAATACAGCCATTCCCAATAAAGATAGCCTCAATATCTCGCTGGAAAAATCTTGAGTTTTACTTAGTAGTTCCAAATCAGCTTTATATAGATCATCTTTGATTTCCATATTGTTCTCCGTATTTTTTCCAAGGAAAGGATTGGTATAAAATGACAAGGTCATTTGGTTAAGCTGTTGTCTTTGCGGTAAACGCTTGTTTTTAATGACTATTGAAACCAGAGGACTCGTAAAACTGTAATGAAAATGATGCGGTGTTATATCGAATGCAAGATAAACACGGAAGAAAAACCAGAACTAACAGATTTTTATTAGTATTCAATTACAGGTAGCCCTTTTCGCTTAAGATCAGCCAAAGATTCCAACATCGCCTTTAGCATTTCCTCTGGATGCCCTTCCCACTGCTCTACTACCTCTACGATCTTCAACGGTTCTGTAGTACGAAATGACTTGGTTGGATTTCCTGGGAATCGCTTATTGGTTAAGTTTGGATCGTCCTCAAACGGTCCTGCAGGTTGAACGATGTATATATAGCCGCGCCCATCCAGATCCGACAACGCAATAGCCAGTTCAGCGCCCCAGATAGCGGGCTCCATTAATGATGAGAAGTACACATGCTTAAGCGCCCGGCCTTTTTCAAAATGTGAATGGTGCCCGGTGACAATAAAATCACCCGCCGATAATTTGGCTTTGGTGCCGTGGTAGAACGGCCCCGTGACGTTATGGCAGTTTTCATGGGAAATGGGAAACCAGTCATCAGACATATATCGTTCCTTTTGCTTGCGGGTAATTTATTACACGCCGTCTCAGGAGGCGGCGATAGCCTGAAGGGCGACGTTAAAGATTTGGTTATGTAACTCCGTTACAAAAGGCATCACTCTTATTGGGGAGTTATCTTCTTTATGTGGCTAATATTTATATAAACTGGTTTGTCCTTCCCTTTCCCAGACATAAGCTTTAACCAGGAACCCTGGATTTCAACGATCACGCCCTTAATATCATCAGCGTGGCCATACACTGTAGAACCTGGGCCACTCGACATCCCCACCGAGATGATCACCTCTTTTTCCAGTAGCTCATTTATCATTTCAGATTCCTCATATTCGAGATCACGAATACTGACATCAAATGCTGATGCTAGCGCCTTCATGGACTGCAGCGAAGCCGTTGCCTCTTTTTCGATCCGCTGAATCGTTCGCAAATTCAAGCCACACGCTGTTGCCAGCTCATCCTGGGACCAGGCTCTGGCTCTTCTCATTTGTAGCACCAGATCAACATTAACTTTCATCAAATACCCATGTCATTTAGTGGTCGAGGCTGTTGCAGGATATGAGTAATCACAGGAATCTTTAACGAATACATTACGTTACCAGTACGCATTTGATGCGACAGTTTTACGACATTACGTAGGAAAATGAAATATCTGTCGCTGAATAACATAGTGCCGTAAACACTCGCCGCTTTGGAGTGGTGCTACGTCACTTAAAATTTCAACTGGACAAATTTATTAAGCCGAAGGTTTTCATATCAGAGGATATGGATATCCTTTAGCCATCCAAGCGCATCAACAGTCCACCTATCCGTATCTTTGCCTTGCTTCTTGACTCCAAAAGCATGGCCGCCAGTTTTATAGAGTATGAGCGTTACGTTTACACCAGCTTTCATCAATTCCCGGTTGTAGACTTTCGAATAATGAACCGGATCAACAGGTATCGCAAAGTCGGGACTAATGAAAGAGTATGGTTAATGCCGAAAAAATGAAATTATGTTTTCGTATCATTACCGTTTATGAACAAGTTGATGTCAAATTTTAAGCCTGCGTATGTAGTTCACATGACGCACGAAGGTCATAGCATATTGTTATGTGCCCACTCTCCAGAACTTTCAGAGCTACCATCTTCATTACCCTATGATCCGCCTGTTAAGCTTTTTACTTCTCGCCATCAGCGACTATTACAAATTCTTTTATTACCGTTTGCTCACTCTCAGAAAACAAATAATTTTCCGGAAGTCTCTTTTCATAACCAGAGATCAGCTTTCCGGAAAGTAGCCTAGGGCATAATTCGTTGGCTCGTCCTTTGCTAAAATACGTCTGACCTTTGGGAAACCTCTCCACCCTAAATACCGTCCCATATTCTCCACGTGCAAGTGGTCCACAATCCAAGGGGTAGACACCAATCTTCTCAGCTTGAGCACATATAGAAATAAAACTGATAGTGCAAGCTATGAATTTATTCATAAAAGAGACGCTTTACGCCGATTCAAATGTGGCTTTCCATGGCGATATTGGAGAACTTATCGTAAGCGAGAGTACTGAAACGCACCTTAGTTAAATCGGGCTTCACTTCCTTCTCCAGCGTCTCCGTCAGCCGTATTATTTGCTATAAACCCTCTTTAACGCTGCCAGGGTTGTTTCTTTTGAGGCAGGATAAACCCCAGAAAAATAGACCTGCACCAGCCCCGGAAAAGAAAAAGAAGAGGGCTATGCCAAGGGGTGAGCCCCAACCCAATATGCCATAAAGATACTCCATGATGTTCTCCATTTATTTGTAAGATATTAATTTCGTTAAGCAATATTTTTACAGCATGAATCTACAAATGTACTTCTGTACAGGAAAATCATTTAACGAGATTAATCATTTCTTTTGCAACTAAAGCTGCAGAGGGTAAAAACATTGTTGAAACAATACGCTTATCTACGACCACTTCACTCTTGTCTGGTAAAGTTTCTTTATTTTGGGCTTTAGCGCCATTTTTATTTAGCTGGCTCTCAATCAAGAACGGAAGCAATGTTCCCTGTTTGGCCCAAGGCTTACTGGTTTCCGTGGAATTTGGAAAACCAGCAATTTTTTTACCTTTCACAAGGTATTCTCCATCAGACAATTTAACGTTGACTATGCTTGCAGATCCATGGCCACCAACACCAACGACTCCGCCAGATTCGTAGATTTTTGCGATAATAGAATGCAATTTGGTGTTATTTGCAACATCGAACATAACACCGTAGCCGCCCCCCGTGAAAACACCCCAGTACTCATTTGGATTTACCTGATTCGGAGAAAGCGTATTCTTTGTTTTTTCTAAGAAGCCCTCATACTTGATGGTGTAGCTGATTATTCCAAGAGGTTCCCTCATGAAATGAACCTCTCCGCCTTGGGGAGACACAAAGTCTACATCATACCCGTGATTTACAAATACGTGATAGGGAGGAGCAACTTCGAATAAGTCATTTCTTGCCTCGTGTTTTTCCGGATCTCCCATATCAATCATATTGGATACCATAATTAACACTTTTTTGACTTCTTCCGCCTGTAGCTCACCAGTGTTAAACAGTAAAAGTGACAGAAGTAAAATTTTGAATATTTTCATTTTTTTCCTAATGCGATTAAAAATATTAGATGCTTCAGTCCGTAATTTATAACGATTGAGCATGAGTGAAAAGACATAGGCTCGACATCCGGCACTTGTTAAAGCTACCTGGTACCGGCTTCTCGCAGCTTACGTAATAAATTGCTAAGACCTTGAGCACGCAAGCACAGATACAAGCCGATGGCTATTTCTAACACAGTAACTATTTGGTTTATTATGTATTCGCTGCCAGCACCTTGCCCCCACATACCACTAATCTCATTATGCGTGGAGTACCACCACCAGATGCCATTATTAAACAAATCAGGTATTGCCCATGAGAGAATATAGACACCAAAGATAGTGAAGATTGAAACTTCTATATCTTTGGCTGTGCCGTCAAAAGCCACTTCATTATCTTTGGTTTTTGGCAATAACCATTTGGCAAGACTGACAGGAAACTTACACATTAATAATGACACAATGAAAAGTAGGCCTACCTGAATAAGTGCCAGACTGGTAAAGACAACCATGTCATCCTGGGATATAGAACGCAATGGAATTATTGCTTGATATTGATAAATCCCAGTGCGGAAGGCATAGATGAAAATGTATATACCAAGCAATCTAATTCCTGTTGATAGTAGTTCAATGCTCTTCATAGATTCCCTGTACCTTTAACACTGCAGACGCGCGACGCTTACATAGTGAAGCGAAGGCTTGGCGTTCACCGTGCTTGGCTTGTTAATGATAAATAAATGCGGAATGATTTAGCCTTGGTTTTCCAATATTTCCTTCAGTTTCTCAAGATCTCTTTTGATGTGCCGCGCGTCGTTCTCGAACTCTTCTTCTGACATACCTGGCCGCAAGAATAGGCTGAAAAGAAATTCGCTTCCATTGCCGTTTGGGATAACCCTCATTGCATTATGCACAGTGACACCCGACTCCATTTTTACATCGTGATCCATCACGCCAAAGCTATTTGGTTCTGCGAAAGAAATGCGGGCTTCTCCGAAGGGTGCTTTAGCCACCCATTCGTCACCGTCTCTCACAATATCGGCCTGAGCTAGACCCGATGCCCAGTTTGATAGGTATTCGGGATTAGAAGCGTATTCATAGGTTTCGTGTGGCGAGCGATTAATGTAGATACTGATATGCTTCACTTTATTCATATGACGTCCTTCGGATTGATTCGGTTTGAGAGCTCACACATCACTAACGCCACCAACACTCGCAGCTTTGTAATGGAGGCGAAGCCGCAGCGGAAAAGCTATCGCAGTGGTTGGCTTGTTAGCATTAGACGCGCTGAAGCACCTGCTGTATAAAAGGCCATTTCTTCTCTGTATATGTTTCGCGATCTTCTTTATATGAAGCCGCCAATGTCCGCTTCAGATGTGCATACTCGGATGCGATATGCTCGTTTCACGGAATGTGATCTCCTTCGGGCACTAATGGCTCAACCAGCCAACCCATCAGCATTCGGCTGAATTGATTTTTTAGTTTTTTCTTTACCCGCAATGAATCCGAAGATCGCCCCGGCGCAAACAGACATGAAGAAAATCACTAGAAATATCTTAAAATTTCGTGTGGATTCATCTTCGCCTTGGTATAACGGACCCCATAGCGCTCCGATAATCCACGTGACGCCAATGCAAAGTCCGCCGGCAACTAAACCGCCTAGTAACGAGAACAGGATTCTTTTCATTCTTCCACCTTCCAAAATAGCACCGTACTCGCCTTTTCAAGATCAGACCAGGCATCAGGAATAAACAGCTCTCACTCCTTGCCCTGAAGTGGGTTTAATTCAGGATACTGTTTTAGAATAATCGGATATAAATTAATATCTATTCCGTTTGCCACCCGAGCGATTTCTCGTTTCAGGTTGTTTAATTCTTCATTGTCACAACGCTCTTCAAGATAGGGGATCAATCCAAACATTGATCTGTTGACACCTTCTAAGGTTTCAACGACTTTCTTTGCAGTTTCTATATTCATATCCCTGAGTCTCGGTTGATACGTTGGCAGAGCACGGTGGATCGGTTATTTACCTTTTTTACTACTTTTACCACCGCTTCCACCAAGGCTTTTTGATGCCTGGGTGTGACACTTCAAGAAATTGAGGCTCGCTCAGAGCACCTGACTTAGAAACCCCAACGACTTTTACTTTAATTTTAAAAGCCTCTTGCTCATAACTGTTACCATCAAGCCAAATAAATGTGAAACTACCTTTATTTTTAGCAAACCTGCTTGGTGTAACAGGGGCTTCATAGAAAAGCCGATCTTCGAATTCACCTTCAACTATTTCGAAAGTATAACCTTGCTTCTGAGGAGGTATGGTTGCTAACTGGAAGGTGATAATACCCGCATCAGAAGTTGATGTGGCGTTTCCGTCATCAAAGCCTCTATGGATATACTCCACAAAAAAATCTGGCCTGATCGCTAGCACACCTTCTTCTGTAGTTATTTTAAACTCTTCAAGCATAGGTCGGAATGAACCTGCGATGACTGGCGAAGATATAAATATTAAGAAGACGATTAATAATTTCATGATAAATTTCGAATCAGCTTTAGTAAGCTTCGCCAATAACAGGCCCTTATTTGAGATTGCGACCATAGAATCAAGATCAAATAGGCTGCCTAAATGTTTCCGTTAGCTATATTCCACGCTGACAGTAAATGCTTGCTTTAATTTTTTAAAAAACATACCGAACAAGGCAACAAAAAAACCAAACAGTGCAAACAATAAATTGGCGTGGAAAGATATCTCGCTCTCAGAATCCGGGTCCACTAAGATCCGGAGCTGCAACGACTCGTTACGTGCTTTATATTTTGACGTGCCCATTTATTTCGATTGATTGATATTCTTCAGATATTGATTCGGGGTTTTCTAAATCAATACCCGATAATAACATTACTGCTTTATAAGCATCCAAGATGACGTCGTGCATACGATCCAGATCTTCGAACATAATAACTCTTCCGTTGCCAGACTTCTCCCTCAGACGGAAATTATGCTCCCTGTAGAAAGAATGAGAAAGCCTATTTCGTTCCGTTAATGCCGCTGACAGCAAATTTTCTAATTTTTCAATTGAAATTACTTTGTTTTTAGCATTTTTAATTAGCCCGCCTAACGTGTATTTATTAATTTTCTTATAGATGTCAGTTGCCATGCTCGAATTAGGATGCTCAATTAAATCTGCATTCGTGGCCTCTTCGATGATTAATAATGTTCCAAGTTGAGTTTCCAAGAGTTGTGCGGCTTCTGCCACGAAACCAAATTTGCAATATATATCCTCTATTGTAGGCATGAACTTATCCTGATACGTAACGTTGCGATAAACGGTTGTTTGTAAGTTGCAGTTTTGCCATAAAGTTGAGCGAAGCGGAATGGCAAAAATGCAACTTAAAAACCGTCCGTTTGATTGCCTTGTTAGGCTTGCTCAGCAAACTTAGCCTTTGACTTTTCTCTATGAAATACTATTGATGCTCCCAAGCTCGCAATACCTATTACAAACATGCTTTTTATTCTTTGTTCGAAAAGTGTTTTTTGCACATCATCATTTTCTCTCAAATATGCAATTGCTTCTTCTTTCGAGTTAAACAGTCTCTTGCTCTCATCAGTTGGATCATTTGTGTTCATGATTTTTTCTATAAACTGGTCATAGATAAATTCACCGGAAAGATGAGCCATTCCAGCAGTAAGGTTGTCGTTAGTTCTGCTAAATATTTCGTAAACTCGCTCCAAGTTTTCTTCGATAGAAAATGGAGACGCTTGATGTGCCAAATTATTTCTCAGGCCTCTTAATGAATGAATGCAATTTATTAAGTCTGAAGGTAATAATCGGCAAACATATGCAATATCTAATTTTGCAGATAGGGAACCGAAAGCTCCTTTACCATCAAAGATTTCCTTCATTCGCTTTCCGCTTGTGTTGATCGGGATCAATGACTTGAACATTTTAGTAAGCTCTTCATCTAATAAGGAAACACCGAGCAAAACACATCCTCTATCCGCTTCTTTCATAAGCAATGAATACGTTCGCTCCAAAAATTCCTTTGAATCGGGATGCTCAAATAGAGAAACCATAAATGAAACTTCCTATAGCCTAACACCCAGTACAACGACAGTTTTTAAGTTGTGGCTTTGTGGGTTACTTTTGCGCAGCAAAATCACAAAGCCGCGACTTAAAAACTGTCCATCGCACGGAGTGCGCGGGTTGATACACTTTGTTATGACTTGTATGGCTAATTAGATTTAACAATCAAAATCATTTTCTAGACCTTCTTCGTCTACTTCCCCAAACGTTTCAAGCTCGAAAGAACGAATTTCTTCGCAGCTACACCCTTTTTCTGCACTACCTAACTTTCCAGACTCGCTAATAGAAAACATGGTTTTTTCTTTGGTATGGCAAGTCCACTTTTCACCACATGAAGCTAAAAATATAGGCACTAATATAATTAGGAGTAAATGAATATTGTATTTCATTGTGATTTCCTTGAATAAATATGAATGTCAGCCAAAGATTATCAGTTGGAACCAGCCGCGAATCCCTTTTTGAAACCAGCGGTATATCCGTGCTCATAATCAGATTCCGGATCACCAAATCCTTTTAGTGGCTGCAAAGGACCGTTTCCCAGAGCCTCATATCCCGCCCCCCATCGTTCAAGCAACGTTAGGTTGGAATCCTTTAAGCGTCAAGGTTGTGAGCAAACTGCCTCAAATGTTTCCTCGTACAAAACAATCACTGCGCCTCATATTCCCCTTTTCGGAAAAGCAACTAACCCTTTGATCCATAAGGCATCGCCTCGCAAATTGCATGCCTTTCCCAAATATTAGCCTGCGAGGCCATTTTTGGGTTCTCCATCGCTATAGGGGATTGAAAGCCATCCATTTCGACCTTCATCGCCCGCCTAGTAAACATGCCTTTAATCCCCTAAGTAATTCATTAACAAAGCCCAATAATCCACTGAACTTGGGCTTTGTACATCAGTCGCAACTTTTACCTTGAACAGAAAGCAAAGAACCTGTCGCTGATGTTCTATTGTTGCTTTTCACGTTAATTATTAAGGAGAACACAAGATGCAAATTCGAGACGTAATGACCACCGAAGTAAAAACCCTTACCCCCGATCAAAGTATTCGCGAAGCGGCTGCACTGATGGCCGATATTGATAGCGGTGCGCTGCTCGTCAATGAGCAGGACCGGTTGATCGGTATGATCACGGATCGCGACATTGCCATCCGCGCTGTGGCCAAAGGATTGGATTGTGGCACGCCGATACGCGAGGTGATGAGTAACACCATTCGTTACTGCTTCGACGACGAAAGCGTTCAGGATGTGGCGCAAAACATGGCAGAAAACGAAATGCGGCGGATGCCGGTACTCAACCGCGAAAAACGTCTGGTGGGTGTCGTTTCGCTGGGAAATATCGCGAGCTGTCATAGCCAAAAAACCAGCGACACTGTGTTGCAAGGTGTTGCTCGCGCGCATTAATTTATTTCGCGTCCATTTATTATGGAGGTCACCATGAAAGCTGTCGTTTTTCACGGGATCGGCGATATTCGCTTGGACGATGTCCCCGAACCGCAATTGCAGGAATCCACTGATGCTATTGTGCGATTAACCGCTTCCGCTATTTGCGGCACCGACTTGCATTTTGTGCGCGGTACGGTGGGTGGTATGGAGCAAGGTACCATCCTTGGTCACGAGGGTGTGGGCGTTGTGGAAGCGCTCGGTGATGATGTGCGCAATTTGCAGATCGGTGATCGGGTGGTCATTCCATCCACCATCGCCTGTGGTAATTGTTCTTACTGCCGTGCCGGTTATTACGCGCAATGTGATGATGCCAACCCTAACGGTAAACAAGCGGGTACAGCATTTTTTGGTGGACCGGCGACCACCGGCAGCTTCCATGGATTGCAAGCGGAAAAAGCGCGTATTCCTTATGCCAATGTTGGATTAATTAAACTCCCGCCGCAGATCACCGACGACCAAGCGATCTTGTTGTCAGATATTTTTCCCACCGGTTATTTCGGTGCTGATCTGGCCGAGGTCACCAATGGCGATACCGTCGCCGTATTCGGTTGCGGGCCGGTGGGACAGTTCGCGATTGCGAGTGCATTTTTATTAGGTGCGGCAAGAGTATTTGCGATTGATAAACACGCAGACCGTTTGCGCATGGCGCGCCAGCAAGGTGCGGAAGTGATCAACTTTGAAGAGGAAGACCCGGTCGAAGCGCTGCACCGTTTGACCAAAAACATCGGGGTTGATCGCGCCATTGATGCGGTCGGTGTCGATGCTGAACATCGCCACACCCATATAACGAAGGAAGATGAACAACGCTTTGCCAAGGAGGTCGAGACAACAGCGCCGGATGCGCAGCCCGATGGCGAAAATTGGCAACCGGGTGACGGTCCCAGCCAGGCACTGGAGTGGGCAATCAAAGGATTAGCTAAAGCGGGCACTCTTGGCATCATCGGTGTGTATTCAGAGCAGTCCAACAGCTTTCCTATTGGCATGGCGATGAATAAAAACCTGACGATCAATATGGGCAATTGCCATCACCGAAAATATATTCCGAAACTGATCGAACTGACGGTGAGCGGTCGTATTGATCCGAGCAAGATTCTGACAAAAGTCAAACCTATGGGTGATGCGATTGAAGCTTTCAAAGCCTTTGATCAACGTCGTAGCGGCTGGCTGAAAGTAGAATTGAATCCGCAACAACGTCAACTTGGCGAGGATGATGAAGGCATGCTCGACGATGCCCTGGATGATTCCTTTCCGGCCAGTGATCCACCGTCAATGACGGCGCCGGCGCGTCATCATTAAGGACCAGCTTTTACAACAAACACACATCAGAGGGAGCTTATGAGCGATATTCGTATTGGCATCTCCGGTTGGCGTTATGCGCCTTGGCGTAAGAACTTTTACCCCAAGGGGCTACGCCAGAAGGATGAATTACACTTCGCGTCCCGCGCCGTCAATTCCATTGAAATTAACGGCTCGTTTTACGGGCTGCAACGCCCCACCAGTTACGCACGTTGGTACGCCGACACGCCGGATAATTTTATCTTCAGTGTGAAGGCCTCGCGTCACATTACCCATGAAAAACGTCTGCGTGATATTGAACAACCGCTGGCGAATTTTTTTGCCTCCGGTATGTTTCACCTCAAAGAAAAACTCGGTCCGTTCTTGTGGCAATTTCCACCCAGCTTTACATTTGATGAAACCTTGTTTGAGGAATTCCTGGCGCAATTGCCCATGACCAGCGATGCAGCTAAAACCCATGCGAAACATAGCGACGCGGCGGTGCAACGGGAAGGCTATCTGGACATCCCTGCCAAGATGCCGCTGCGCCACGCAGTGGAAATTCGTCACGACAGTTTTGTGGACGAAGCCTTTATCCATCTGCTGCGTCGTTATCGGGTGGCACTCGTCGTCGCCGATACCGCCGGGCGCTGGCCTTATCTGGAAGATCTCACCAGCGAGTTTGTTTACATGCGTCTGCATGGCGATGAAGAGTTGTATAACAGCGGTTACGGCAAGAAAGCGCTGGAACGCTGGTATAAACGTATCCGCTTATGGAGCCAGGGGCGGCAGCCCGGCGACGCGAATCTGGTGGTTAAGGAAAAAGATAAGGCGCGCGGCGGTCGGGATGTGTATTGTTATTTCGATAATACCGACAAACTCTTCGCACCCTATGATGCGCGCCAACTGCTGGAGTATTTCGGCTTGGCCGATCAGCTGGAGGCCGAACCGGGCAAGTTGACAGGAGCCGTTGCATGACCTCATCTTCAGATACGCCGATCCATTGCCTGCGGATTCTGACCTTGAACTTACACAAGGGATTTACAGCACTGAACCGGCGTTTTATGTTGCCGGAATTGCGCGATGCGGTGCGCACCCATGCGAGCGATATTGTGTTTTTGCAGGAGGTCCTGGGCGAACACAAACGCCACGCCTCCCGCTATGATAATTGGCCAGAGGTGCCCCAGTATGAATTCCTTGCTGACAGCATGTGGCCGGAATTCTCCTACGGGCGCAACGCCGTTTATCCCCACGGTGATCATGGCAACGCGCTCTTGTCCAAGTTTCCGATTGTGCGCTACCACAATCTCGACGTCTCCATCGGCACGATCGAGCAGCGCGGCTTGCTACATTCGGTGATTTATGTGCCCGGCCAGACGGAAGTTCACGCCATTTGCGTGCATCTTGGCTTACGTGAAAATCATCGTCAGCAGCAGTTGCGGCTGCTGTGTAAATTGGTCGATAGCCTGCCTCCGGGAGAGCCGGTTATCGTCGCAGGAGACTTTAACGACTGGCGCCAGCGCGCCGATGCCATACTGGAGCATTGCGGCATGCAAGAAGTGTTTGCTCAGCAATTCGGTAAACCGGCACGCAGCTTTCCGGCGCGTTGGCCGTGGTTTCGGCTGGACCGGATTTACCTGCGCAATGCCACCGCCCGCAACCCGGAAGTCTTGCGTATTCGCCCCTGGTCGCACCTGTCCGATCACGCACCACTGGCGGTTGAGGTTCACCTATGAACGAGCCTTGGCGCGCGGGTAATGAAGTCGAATTACTGATCAATGGCGAAGCGTTTTTTCCACGCGTCTTTGACAGCATTCGCAAAGCCCGGCGCGAAGTCCTTATCGAAACGTTTATCATCCGCGACGATGAAGTTGGCAAGGCATTGCAACAAACCCTGATGTATGTGGCGCGGCGTGGGGTGCATGTGGAAATCACCATCGACGCTTACGGCGGCAATGAAGCCAGCGCAGCATTTTTTGAGGCCATGGCCGATACCGGGGTGCATGTGCATTTGTTTGAGCCCACGCGCCATTTATTTAATTTGCGTCTGAATGTATTCCGCCGTCTGCATCGCAAACTGGTGGTGGTGGATAACGAGGTGGCGTTTATCGGTGGTATCAATTACTGCGCCGATCAATTAACCAGTTTTGGCGAAGAAGCCAAACAGGATTATTCCATGCGTTTGTGTGGGCCGGTGGTGCAGGATATTCATCAGGCCTGCCTGGATTTATTACACCACGGCGACAGCAAACCGCCGCGGCTTCAACGCTTGAAAAAATTCGCCGCAAGCCAACACGACGCCCTTCATAAAAGCCACCATGAAAACCCTCCCGAAAAACAGGAGTCGGTCCGCGCTTTGTTGGCGATACGCGATAACGGATTGCATAAGCGGGATATCGAAAAGCATTATCTACACGCAGTTAACACAGCCAAAGAACGCCTGGTACTTGCCCATGCGTATTTTTTTCCGAGTTACGGTTTGCTACGGGCATTGCGTAATGCAGCGCGACGCGGGGTGAATGTCACCTTGATTCTGCAAGGTGAGCCGGACATGCCCTGGGTGCGTTTATGCGCGCAGTTGCTCTACGGTTATTTACTGCGTGAAGGTGTGAAGATTTATGAATACAAGGAACGTCCGTTCCACGGCAAGTTGGCCTTGGCTGATCGCCATTGGGCCACACTGGGCTCAAGCAATCTTGATCCGTTAAGCCTGTCGCTCAACCTGGAAGCCAACGTCATGATTGATGATGAAGCCTTCAATCAACACTTGTTTAAACATCTGCGCACCTTGGTGCAGGAACATGGCGAACCGGTCAGTATGCAAGTGGTAAAGCGCAGCTATTGGTGGCGCATGCCGCTGATATTTTTATCGTTTCATTTCTTGCGTCACTTTCCGGTGATAGCCGGATGGTTTCCCGCGCACATTCCCAAGCTTGAGCGGGTCGGTTCACAGAAACACTTATGGAAGAAATCCCATTATGACCAGGAAAGAGCCTGACGATTATTTCGCGCTTGCCCAACGCGATGAACAACACCATTACTGGCGGTGGGCGAAACGCCTGCTGACATTATGCTTTTTTGTGGCCATGGCCGCGTTGTTATTCATGTTGATGGATAACCTGAATTGGCTCGAAGTAAAGCAGGCATTGCACGCTTACCAGCGCGAAACCCTGGTCATGGGTTTGGCCGTCGCCCTGGTCAGTTATATTGCCTTCAGCAGTTACGATCTGCTGGGCCGTGCTTACACTGACCATCATTTACCTGCACGGCAAATCTTGCCGGTGGCTTTTGTCTGTTATGCATTTAATTTGAACCTGAGTTCGTGGATCGGCGGCGTTGCCATGCGCTACCGGTTGTATTCACGTTTGGGCTTACGCGTATCCACGATTACGCGCGTATTGAGCTTGAGTGTGTTTACCAACAGTCTTGGCTACATCATCGTGGCAGGATTTATCTTCTCCGCCGGTTGGGTGAAGTTGCCTGCGAGTTGGGCGATCAATACCGGGGCACTACATATCATCGGCGCCGTCATGTTGTTACTCGCCGCAGGTTATCTCCTGCTGTGCCAGTTTTCATCGCGCCGCTCGTGGTATTGGTCAAGCCACGAAATCACCCTGCCCAGTTTTCGGCTGGCGCTGGCACAGGCGGGTTTGTCCACCCTTAACTGGTTGTTGATGGCCTGGCTGATTTTTATTTTGTTACCGGATGCTGTGTCTTACTCAGCGGTGCTGGGCATTTTATTAATCAGTGGCATCGCCGGGATGATTGCGCAGATTCCGGCAGGGCTCGGCGTATTGGAAGCGGTCTTTATCGGCATCCTGCAACATCAGTTGCCCACCGCCAGCATCGTGGCAGCGCTGATCGCCTATCGCGTTATTTATTTTTTATTACCGCTGATGGTTGCGTGTGTTGTTTATGTGGTGCTGGAGGGCAAGGTATGGCATTGGCGGCGACGCGCGCGGCGCAGCGATAATCTTCAGGAAATACCCGGTGTGATCGTCATTCGTAAACAAACGGATCACCATTTCCACCCGCTCGACAAAAACTGAAATCCGGATACTAGAGGTTAAGAGGTTTTTATGAGGCAAAACCACACATGGCGCGATGGCAACAGTGTTGAGTTGCTGATCAATGGCGAAGGCTTTTACCCGCGCGTGTTTGAATGCATCCGCAATGCGCGCGAAGAAGTATTGCTCGAAACCTTTATCATCATGGAAGACAAAATCGGCCGACAACTGCAGCAAGCGTTGATTGCCGCCGCCAGGGCCGGTGCACGCGTGGAGGTGATGGTCGATGGCTACGGTACGTTTGATTTAAGCACGCCTTTTTTGACCGAGCTGGTTGATGCTGGCGTTACCCTGCGTGTGTTTGACCCCAGCCCGCGCATGTTGGGCATGCGCACCAATATGTTTCGTCGTCTGCATCGCAAGATTGTGGTGGTAGATAGCAAGATTGCCTATGTCGGCGGCATTAATTTTTCTGAAGAACATATCGCTGACTTCGGTGAGATGGCTAAACAGGATTATGCCGTGGAAGTGCGCGGTCCTATCGTTGCCGATATCCATGCTGCCAGCCTGAGCCTGCTGCGTGACGCAACACCGAAAAAGAATGGTCCCATTGATATTCCGCGCACGACGCCGTCCGCAAACCCACCCGCAGGCAACAGCAAGATGCTCGTCGCCGTGCGTGACAACAATAAACACAAAGCCGATATCGAGCACCTGTATCTGCAAGCGATTCGCTCCGCAAAAAAACGTATCGTTATCGCCAATGCCTATTTCTTTCCCGGCTACCGTTTATTGCGCGCACTGCGTAACGCCTCGCGCCAGGGACTGGAAGTGCTGCTAATCATGCAAGGCCAGCCGGATATGCCCTGGGTCAGTGCTTGCAGCCGCGCGCTCTATAATTATTTGTTGAAAGAGGGCGTGGAAATTCTGGAATATTGCGAGCGTCCCTTTCACGGTAAGGTCGCCTTGATTGACGACGAATGGGTCACTATCGGCTCCAGTAATCTCGACCCCTTAAGTCTTGCCATGAACCTCGAAGCCAATGTCTTTATCAAAGATAAAGCATTCAACGAGCAACTTTATTCACACCTGAAAGAGCTTGCTGCAAAAACCTGTAAACCCATCAGTCTTGAGCGAATCATGCGCGGTTATTGGTGGCGCTTGCCATTTGTCTTTATCTGCTTCCACTTCGCGCGCTACTTTCCCGCCATCGCCGGTTGGCTGCCCGCTCATACGCCAGTGCTCAAGCCGGTAAAAGCGGAAGAACTGGAAGACGACAGCGACACCAAACCAACGATTTGCGAACAGGAAAAAATCGTATGAGCACATCAGGTTCGGCCGCCGCAAAAAATACAGGACACACGGAAAGTCATTCACAAAAGCAGCAGGAGAAGCCCTGGTGGACCTGGACCAAGCGCGCTTTAACGGTTTTGTTGTTCGTGCTGGTGTTCGGTTTACTGTTCAATCTGGTAAAAAATCTCGAATGGCAGGAAGTCAAAGACGCAATCACCGGATACAAAACCACAACGCTTTTACTCGGCGCCGCCATCGCATTAATCAGTTATGGATTATTCAGCAGCTTTGACTTGCTTGCGCGGCATTACACCCAACATAAACTCCCCGCACGGCAAATCCTGCCGCTCGCATTTGTTTGCTACGCCTTCAACTTAAACCTCAGCGCCTGGGTCGGCAGCCTCGCGGTACGCTATCGACTTTATTCACGTCTGGGGTTGGAAGTCGGCACCATCACCAAAATTTTTACCATCAACGTCGTCACCAACTGGCTCGGCTATATTATCCTCGCCGGTATTATTTTTGCTGCGCGCCTGCTCAATCTGCCAGACGAATGGAACCTGGGCGCGACGGCCTTACAGTTAATCGGCTTCGGCTTATTATTGGTGGCAGCGATTTACTTGCTTGCTTGTCGCTTCTCCAAACGCCGCACCTGGAAAATCCGCGACCACGAAATCACTTTACCCACCTGGCAATTCGCAATACTGCAAGCCACCATGGGCGCCGTGAACTGGATGCTGATGGCATTACTGGTTTATATACTCCTACCCGAGGAAGCTTTTTACCCCACCGTACTCGGGATTTTACTCATCTGTAGCATCGCCGGCATCATCACCCACATCCCCGCTGGCCTCGGTGTATTGGAAACGATTTTTCTTACCATGCTGCAACACGAATTTAATAAAAGCGAAATCCTCGCGGCACTGCTTGGTTACCGCGCGTTGTATTTTTTGTTGCCGTTGTGTATTGCCTGTGTGGCATATCTGGTGATGGAGAAGCGGGCCAAGGCGATGCGGGGGAGTAATGAGAAGTCAAACTAACCAATACATTTTTATTTATATAGAATACGGCCGTGAAGACTGACCAAGACACGTTTACATAGCCTGCTTATACCGCTACGCTCCAACCTCACAATAAATTGACATAAAAGGAGATTTACCATGGTTCGCAATTTCATCCTGAGCATCCTGGCTGGTGGCTTACTCACCTGTCTGTCGGTAACCGCCGAAGAGCTTAACCACTATGTCGTAGCCGCAACCATCATCGAAGATGGTGTAGTGCTGGGTGCGCCGACATTGACAGTAATACCTGGTGAAAAGACTTCAGTTCAGGTGTCTGGTGATCAGGGTTATGAACTCAGCTTGACGCTTTCTCCCACAGCTGATGGTCACGTGTTAGTGCAGCCCATTATCATCACCCGCACCAACAACATCAGCCCCTCGTTTTTATCTGAGTTGGGAAAAGAGACTCACGTTCGTAACAATAATCTCGAATTTAAAGTCTCGATTAGTGCGTTTGAAAGTGAAGGGAAAGTCGCTGCAAATTAACGCGCAACCTGAAATTTTGGGCCACAAAACGTGGCCTATTTAACTTCTATCTCCACCTCTTGCTGCTCCACATACAAGGTTTGCTTGTTCATCGCGGCAAAGGGGATTTTTATTTTTCCTTTTTTTACGGCTTTAAGTAAAAACACATTTCCTCTTCGCTCAAGATACTCTATATCGTCATCCAATAATTGGCGTGATTGATTGGCTATCCATTCTGAATCCCAGTTTTTTACCAATCCCTCTATAGTTATGGATACAACCTCGCCGACAGACAATACGGTTTTATCCGCTGTCGCTTTAAAACAGCGTTTATGCTCCGTTCCGAGAACACGGCTGTTGTCTTTCATAACCTGATGAAGCGCTTTAGCCAAGCTGTCGATATCGTCGATATCCCAGGCTTTAACTTCGATAAAAAAATTGCCGTACAAAAAATTTGTAAATCCCGTGCCGGGTGATAATTTTGGAACCAGGTAGAGATCATCCATACCCGGCAACACTTTCGCGTTGACTTCTGTACGGTGGGTTAATGACTCTTGCCACATTACATAATCAAGACGCTCTTGCCAGTCACCAGCGAGCGAGGTGATGTCGACAATGGCTGCGCCCTTCTGCGATTGCATTTGTACACGCAATGAACCTTCGCCCAGCAAACCCAGAGAGGGTTCATTAACCTTGCCAGACCATTCATTGCCCTGCGCATCGCGTAGTTTTTCCAGGGTCTTTTGCCAGTCCAGTAAAACAATTTTTTCTGGCGGACGACGGACAACTAACGACGGGTAGTCAATAGATTTTTTAAAGGCTTCGCGCGTATCGCGATTGAAGTCAGTTTCAAAACTCATAGCCGTCGCTCCCCATGACACGCCAAACAGAAGAATAATTGTTCGCAGATAATGCATAACCTTGCACTCCTCACTGCACGCCCCTTACGGCCGCCGTTGTACCAGCAATACCGATAATACCTGCTGCCGTACCGCTAACTGCGCCCGGCACACTCGTATCAATGGTGTTGGCGACATATCCGGCCCTGTCGACCGTTCCCTTCACCGGCCCGGCACAAGCGTCATAAATTTTCGCGCTGTATTCGCAAAACATGTGATTACCAAACCCACTCCGTGCAGGATCGAGCGGAGCCACCACGAGATGATCGGCAATCGGGCGTCCGGATGGGAACGGATTATTGCATGGACCCCAACCCACCAGATTAACGGTGCGAATGTAGCCGAACGGGTTCAGATAAAGGCCATCAACACCAATACCCAGTGCAGCGGACAACACAATAACCGCGTACGTCTGGTCGTAACAGTTAACAAAACCCAGCGAGTGATCAATGTAATTTTTTAAGTGAAAGGTACCGCTCGCCCCGCCATAGGCAGGGGCACCCTGGGTGACTTCATACTTATGATTCGGCAACCCAAAACAACACTGCGTCACTTTCTCCACCGCTGAAGGCATCGTCTGTACGCCGCTGACGCTGCTGTTGTCAAACAAAAATCTCAACGCCTCGATCCACACACCGTCGCTGGCAAAACAAGGTTGCAAGGATGGATCGGCGAAGATGAAGAAAATTTCCACATGGGTGCGGCCGGCCATGATGCTGCGGTCGGTGGCATCGATACCCCAAAAGATTTCGCCTTTGCACCAGAGTAAACTGTCCGGCGGTTCTTTCAGCGTCACTTCCACCACATGCTCACCAGACGACAGTGGCACGCTGCCTTCGAATTCAAAACGTTGTAATACGCCGGTTAATTTGCCGTTGCCGCTGTAACCCTTGCTGGTGATTTTTAGCTTGAGCTTGGCTTTCTGGGTGCCGCGATGGTTAAACCGGAACACCACCGCTTTGGATGATTGATTCGATGGACTGCGCGTGGCCGGCCAGTGCGGTGGATTAATCACGGTTTGCGCGAGGCAGGCTTTAAAGGAGTCCACAAATTCCAGCTCCAGCACCTCGGCAGTGATGGATTTTTCCGGGTCTTCCGGAATCGTGGAGACATTGACACTTTCACCGATTTGCGTCATCGCGTTTCCTTGTTATTGCGAGGCCATTACCCATGTGCTGTGAATAAAACATGTTGGTGGCGAATCCTAAGCAGCGGGCACTTTTTCAAGAATTATCGCACCGCGCCGCTCTCCATCGGAGGAACTGTATAACAGATGCGCGCGAGCGACAGAAGACGTCCATAAATCCTGCGCCGCCAGGGCGATCAACACCGGAGCCGTTGCTGACCCGATATCGCCGTAGCAGTCGGCGGGATGTTGCAAGGTTACCGGATCAGCAAAAGCCTGGCGGTTGCGGATATGGGCCACGCCATATTCCCTGGCCCAGTAGTCTTCGCCATTCATGCTGCTGTAGATGCTGTGAATCGGCGGCACCGTAGCGCCGGCCAGCGCTTTTTTAAACGCCTGGTCCAGCCCTTCACCGCGATAAGGCTCATCGCTGCCCAGGTGGCCCGGTTCATCGGCAATGCCTGGCGAGTGGAGTACTATCCGGTGGCCGTTAACTACAGCAGCCAATGCCGGGGCGCGCGTGAGCAATAAAAAGCCCGCGGCTTCACCGGGCGCAAAACCGTCCCCGCTATCCGGCGCGAGCAAGCGGTCCGCTTTATCCAATTCGGCCAGACGCACATCTTCCAGTTGGGAATCACTGCCGCCCACCAGCATATAGTGGGTGGGCAGGTCGTACAGATAATCAAAGGCAAAGGCCAGCGCCTCCAGTCCGGCAGCGCGCCCCGAGTAGACGCAGCGGCTCATAACCGTCGAGATCCAGCCGGGAAAGGTGTCGGCGAGATATTTCACCAGGTCCGCCCCCAAGGCCGATACCTCCTGATACTTGGCTTCAGGAAGGGCCAACACCAGCGGTATCGATTTTTCCGGTGGTTCACCCATTATGACTTGTTGAACGGCGAGGCTCGCCATGGCCGCCACCCGCGCCGGATGGGTGCCGTTCCAGTTGGCCACATCAATACCTTGTTCAGCAAAGACGGTCGGCGGCACTGTCGTGACTTTAATAGGCTGGAAATGGCGGTTGTAGAAATCCGCCAGGGCATAGGCGCTGACACCGGCGTTGACGGCGGCGGCGGTCATGACGGTGTTAGCGCCAAGAGGCGTTACCATCCCACTGGCGGCGAGGAAAAAGTGTTTGGTTGCAGTTGAGGCCATTGGGTAAATCAAATCCTTGTAAGGTCGCACTGCGCCATCAATAACACATAACCCGCTTGCATCACCACTACAACCGCCGCAGGATAAGACCTGGTTTATTCAGAGTCCGTGGTTATGTCCTCCTCCCGCACTACCCCTTCGCTGTTTATCTTCAAAGTGGGTTCCACCTTTCCTGCCACCGCTGAATCTTTAGGGGATTTTGATGCGTGGACCCAGGCCGCCCTTGGTGACCTGACCCTACCGGTAGTCGCACTCGATATCCAACAAGACGTTTCCCTACCCGCCATTCAGGATTGCGCCGGTGTCATCATCACTGGTTCCCATGCGATGGTGACGGAGCGTTTGACCTGGAGCGTGGCCATCGAGGCGTGGTTGCCGGCTTTGGTAGAAGCCGAGGTGCCGGTCCTCGGCGTGTGTTATGGGCATCAATTGCTGGCGCAGGCGATGGGCGGTGAAGTGGGTTATCACCCCCAAGGGAAAGAAGTGGGTACCAAAGACATTGAGCTGTTGCCAGCGTGCGCGGCGGACCCGCTATTTCGCAGCTTTCCGCCGTCATTTCTGGCCCACACCACCCACGCGCAAACGGTGTTGCGCTTGCCACCGGGAGCAGTGCGTCTGGCCGCTAACCTGCATGAACCTAACCACGCCTTCCGCATCGGCGCTCGCGCCTGGGGTGTGCAGTTTCACCCGGAATATACGCCGCCGATCATGCGTGCTTATATCGAACACCAGGCGGAGGTATTGGAGCGCATGGGTCAGGACGTCGAGCAATTGCTGCGCGACATCTCTACACCCCACGCCGCTGAGGTGATGACCCGGTTCGCCGCATTGGTGGAACACGGCGTCGTGGACTAATCCAGACGCCAGCGGATCGTTACCGCGCAGGTTATTCCTTCAACCCTAAATGCTCTACCAGACTTGCCAGCCCCTGAAGTGGCACGGCTAACCAATCCGGGCGGTCGTGACACTCCGCGATCACCTGATGGGCAGCGGTGTCGAGACGGTGGAAGCGCAGCGCGTTGTCCTCGCCATCCCGCTCAACCCATTCGTGGGGCACATCGGCGGCCGCCACGCGATAGGCATCAAGGAAGCCGCGCCGCGCATGTTGCAGGTAGCTGGTTACCATGGAGCGGCGCGCGGTTTCTGCTTCCGGGGAATCATCCACACCGCCGGGGTTGCGCAGGATCATGGCGGCGGCATAGTCAAAGGAACACAGCATGCCCGCTACATCTTTCAGGGGGCTTTGGCGGCGGCGTCGCTCGGCCAGACTGAGATGGGTATTGCCTTCAAAGTCGATAAAGTAGGCATCGTCCTGTACCACCAATACCTGGCCCAGATGCAGGTCACCGTGAACCCGCTGCATGACACCGCCCAGCGAACCCAGGGCCAGTTGATCCAGTCGCGCCAGTATCTGTTCGCGCCGGGTCAGCAGGTTCTCGGCCAGCAGCGCCTCGTTGCCGGATAGCTCATGGCGGTGTTCGTCCAGCATACGCAACGCGATTTCCATTTGCTGACGGGCCTCGTCCTGGCATACCACCACATCGGCTTCGCTGGTGATCACCAGATCGAAGTCGGGGTTATCTGAGGGTTGCGCCAGTGTCTGGTGTAATTCACCGAGGCGGCGGCCAAGAATGCGCGCAAAGGCGTCCAGCTCTGCCAGCGCCGTCGCTTCATTTTCAATACTGGAGTCGCCCGCCGCCAATTGGTCGCGCACCGCGCGCTCCAGGGTATTCTGCGTCCACTGCCAGGCGTCGCCCTGATTGCTCAGATAACCCTGCAACACCATCAGGGTGTATGTCTCGCCGCGCGGATCAACCCGCCGCACCTCGCCGAGGAAGGGGGCTGTGTGGGTAAAGCCGCGCTCGGTGAGGAAGCGTCCCATCTCCACCTCCGGGTGAATGCCCGGCACTATGCGGCGGAAGAGTTTCAGCAGCATGGTTTCGTCGATGGCGATCGAACTGTTGGCATGTTCTGCGGTGCTAAAACTGATGTCTTCCTCGGTGCTTTCCACCGATTCCTTGAACTGCTGTAGTTCCGGCGCCGGAATAAACTGCACTTCACTGCCTTCGAGCGCCAGTACCTGATGGCGGCGCATGTCCTGCACCACCTCCCGTGCAAAGCCGGTGAGGGTCGCGGCATCGGTCAACAACCCCACCTGCCGGCCCTGCCGCAAGCGCGCCATAGCCAGTTGTTGGGGAATCGCGCTGCCCTCACGCTTCTCCGCGACATAACCAAGCGGTAACTGGTAGTGCTCGCTGCCACTGTCGTAGCGGATCTCCACTTCAGCCAGCGCATATTTCTTGCCCGGTTCGCCGAAGGGTATGAGGTAACTCAGATGCAGATCGCCGTCTTCCGGCTGGCGTCCGCGATGGAAGAACCAGTGGCGGCGGGAGATGTAATCCGGCAAGGACTCATGTTCCAGCACGGTGATATTGGGTGTCTGTAACAGCTCCGACAGGTCTTTCTTGATGATCAGCGGCGGCAGGTCGGGCATGGGTTCTACCGGCGGTACATACCAGTTGGGCATCTGCGCTTCGTCCGCCAGCAGAAACCAATAGAAACCATAGGGCGGTAAGGTCAGCAGGTAACTGAGCTGGCCGATGGGTGGAAACGAAGAGCCGCCGATCATCTCCACCGGTACCTTGCCGGCATAAGCTGCCAGATCCAGCTCCACCGCCTGGGCCGAGCGCGACAGGTTGGCCACACACAGGATCAGCTCATGATCGCCGTCCGGACCCGTGTACTCACGCAGATAGGCAAAGATGCGTCGGTTGGTGGGCGCTAACATCTTCAGCGTACCGCGACCAAAGGCTTTCTGTTGCTTGCGCACCACCAGCATGCGCCGGGTCCAGTTGAGTAGCGAATGCGGGTCAACGGCCTGACTTTCCACGTTGACCGTCTGGAAACCGTAGAGCGGGTCCATGATCGGCGGCGAAGCGAGACTGGCCGGGTCGGCGCGAGAAAAACCGCCGTTGCGGTCGATAGACCATTGCATGGGCGTGCGCACGCCGTGGCGGTCGCCGAGGAACAGGTTGTCGCCCATGCCGATTTCATCGCCGTAATACAACGTCGGCGTGCCGGGCATGGACAGCAGCAAACTGTGCAAGAGCTCGATGCGGCGGCGGTCCCGCTCCACCAACGGCGCCAGACGGCGGCGAATGCCCAGGTTCAACCGGGCGCGGCGATTGGAGGCGTAGTACTCCCAGAGATAGTCCCGCTCGTCGTCGGTCACCATCTCCAGGGTTAGCTCATCGTGGTTGCGCAGGAAGATAGCCCATTGGCAGTTGTCCGGGATCTCCGGCATCTGCCGCAGGATATCGGTCATGGGAAAGCGGTCTTCCTGGGCGATGGCCATGTACATGCGCGGCATCAGCGGGAAGTGGAAGGCCATATGGCATTCATCGCCATTGCCGAAGTATTGCTGGATATCTTCGGGCCAGAGATTGGCCTCGGCCAACAGCATACGATCCGGGTAATTCTGGTTCAGCTCGGCGCGGATCTGCTTGAGGACATCGTGGGTCTCTGGCAGGTTTTCATTGAGCGTGCCTTCGCGCTCCACCAGGTAAGGAATCGCGTCCAGCCGCAGGCCATCCACACCCAGATCAAACCAGAAACTCATGATACTCAGGACTTCCTTCAGCACCGCCGGATTGTCGAAATTAAGATCGGGTTGGTGGGAGTAGAAGCGGTGCCAGAAGTACTGGCCGGCAATCGGGTCCCAGGTCCAGTTGGAATTTTCGGTATCGGAGAAGATGATGCGCGTACCTTGATACTTCTGATTGGTGTCGGACCAGACGTAGAAGTCGCGCCATTTGGAGCCCTTCTTGGCCCGGCGGGAGCGCTGGAACCAGGGATGCTGATCCGAGGTGTGGTTGATGACCAATTCGGTGATCACCCGCAAACCTCGTTTGTGGGCTTCTTTCAGAAAGCGGCGTGCGTCGGCCATGGTGCCGTATTCGGGGTGGACGCTGCGGTATTCAGCAATGTCATAACCGTCGTCGCGGCGCGGCGATACATAGAACGGCAGTAACCAGATGGTGTTGACGCCCAGCTCGGCGATGTAGTCCAGTTTCTCAATCAGGCCG
The DNA here is from genome assembly GCF_002162135.1 of Cellvibrio sp. PSBB006. NCBI lineage: Bacteria > Pseudomonadati > Pseudomonadota > Gammaproteobacteria > Cellvibrionales > Cellvibrionaceae > Cellvibrio > Cellvibrio sp. PSBB006. The sequence continues at coordinate 3,025,481 of NZ_CP021382.1, forward strand.
GGGAAATCCCCGGAGCCATCATTGTTGGCATCGAAATAGGATTTGATGTGAACCTGATAAATCACCGCGTCCTTGTACCACAGCGGGTCTTTGAGAAATGTCGCGGTTTTTGCCTTGCTAGCCATCTGCAAACCTCGTGTCATGTTCATAAACCAGAACAGGAGGTACGCAAAGGCATTGCGTTGCCAGATAAAGCGCTATGCGTTGATGAACCCTCACCATCTGGCGCCCTCCTTCTGCTGTTGTCTGTCGACTGATAAACCGCCGTTGGGTTCACCAATCCATTATTCGGGCGGCGAAACCCCCAGGCGTTTCCACATCGCCCTGGTAATCCGCTGCTGGTTAGCATAGTCCGCCCACGGGTCAGATTTCAGTGCGGCTAATCGCCGACGCAGGTTGCCGATATGCCACTGCGCGGCACTGTGCAGGTGCGTCAATTCATCGCGCGCGATGGGCACCGATACTGGCAGGCCCGGCCGCGCACGCACCGAGTAGGCCGCGACGGTACTGGCGCCGCGCTGATTGCGCAGGTAATCCACAAAGATCTTGCCGACCCGGTTTTTCGGGCCCATACGCGCTACAAAACGATCAGGCAACTGGCGTGCCATAAACTGGGCAATCGCCTTCGCAAACTCCTTGATGGTGATCCAGTCATCGCGCCGCGCCAGGGGAATAATCAGGTGAATCCCCTTGCCGCCGCTGGTCTTCAGGAAAGTTTCCAGCCCGAGTTCATCGAGCACGGCGAGCGTCAGGCGCGTGGCATCAAGCATGCTTTTCCACGGCAAGGCCGGGTCCGGGTCCAGATCCAGGATGATACGGTCGGGCTTTTCAATACGGTCACTGGTGGAACCCCAGGTGTGGAATTCGATGGTGCCCATCTGCACCGCGCCCACCAGCGCTGCCGTACTGTCGATCTCCATCAGCCGCGCGTGGCCGGGGTCGAGGGCCGCATCGAGCTGCTTTACCGCCGGGATCGCTAGGTGCTCGGAATGCTTCTGGAAGAACTGCTCGCCGTCCAGACCCGTCGGTAACCGCAGCAGCGACACCGGACGATTATCCAGATGCGGCAGAATCCATTCGCTGATGTCGTCATAAAAGTGCGCAAGGTCGAGCTTGCGAGTCTGACTTTCGCTATCAAGCTCGCGTTCCGGGTGGGTAATCTTGACCCCGGCCAGCGTGGAGCTGTCCTTTTTGTTCGATTTTGTGGGTTTATCCTGGTCGTTGTGCGGTCCGGCTTTTGCCTTAGTAGTCTGGTGCTTCTTTGTTGCCGCATTGCTACGGGCACCGGCCACATCACCGGGGGTGCGCGGTTGCTCGCGAATAATCTCCCTCGCCGGTTTGTCGCTGCGCAAGGCGATGAACGACGCCTGGCGCAAACGGTTATCGCCGGTCCATTCGGCAAATTCCACTTCACACACCAGGGTAGGCTCCAGCCAATGGACATCGCGTGCTTCACTACTGGAGATGCTGTGGCTCAAGGGAGAATCAGTGCGCTCCAGCGGGTGCAATTGACGGTGGATATCCTTCAGGCTGGTGGCATTGAAGCCGGTGCCTACCCGACCGGCGTAGATCAATTCCGGGTCGTTCACCGCCTTGTGTACCCCCAGTAAGAGCGCGCCAAAATGGCTGCGGCTGCCTTGAGGCGGGGTGTAGCCCACGATCACAAACTCCTGCCGCAGGCGGCATTTCAGCTTGATCCAATCCGCGCTACGCCGGGACACGTAAGGGCTGCCCAAGCGCTTGCCAATAATGCCCTCCAGCGACATGGCGCAGGCAGTTTCCAGAATGCTGGCGTGGCCGTCCTCAAATGCAGTGGAGAAACGCACCAAGCCTTTGTTGTTACCCGGGAGGACACCTTCCAGCGCCGCGCGCCGTTCCTCCACCGGTAAACGGCGCATGTCGCTGCCATTGAGGAAGGGCGCATCAAACACGTAGTAGACAATATTGTGACTGCGGCCAATCTCGAAGGCCCGCTGCAATGCCTGGAAATCCGGCAGCCCTTCATCATTGAGCACCACCACTTCCCCATCGAGCCAGGAATTATCCAGCCCCAGTTCCTTGATCGCCTGCACCTGTTTGGGCATTCGGCGGGTCCAGTCATTGTCATTGCGGGTGAACAGGCGCACCTCCCCATCGAGAATACGCGCCAGGATGCGATAACCATCAAACTTGACCTCGTAAAGCCACTTCCCGGTCAGCGGTTCGCTAACCAGAGTCGCCAGCTCAGGCGCCAGATGTTCCGGCAGAGACTGGCCCGCCTTGATGGGTCGAACATTGTGTGAGGACGTATGTTTACTGGCCGACCGGCTCGCGCTTTTGTTGGCGCTGGCGGAGGATTTTCCGGCAGGTTTCCCAGGGATATTGGCGGAACTGAGCACACTGTCCGGCTCTTCCTTGACGATGTTGTAATCCTCCCCACGTCGCGCCGCCTGGTCGCGTTCCTTGATCAACAACCACTGCTCCTTGTCACCGCTGGCGCGCATGGTGGTGCGTACTAGATTCCAGTCGCCACTGAGCTTTTCACCAATTAACGTAAACTTCAGTTTGCCCGCCGCATAGGCGGCGGTGGGATCTTCGTCGAGCGAACGCCAGACGCCCTGATCCCACACGATGACGTCGCCCGCGCCGTATTGTCCCGCTGGAATACTGCCCTCAAAACTGGCGTAAGCCATGGGATGGTCTTCCACATGCACAGCGAGGCGTTTGTCCTTCGGATCGAGACTTGGGCCTTTCGGCACCGCCCAACTTTTAAGCGTGCCATCCAGCTCAAGACGAAAGTCGTAATGCAGTCGACGCGCCGCGTGTTTTTGCACCACAAAACGCAATGCATTGGTGCGCTTTTGACGCGACGGTTTTTTTTCTCGCGCGGCATGATCTTCGCGCGGCTCAGAAGTCATATCGAAATTGCGTTTGCGATTGTACTCGCTGTCGTTCTTGGTGGATTTCGCCATTGTGTGCTGTCCTTTTGTTGAAAACGGTTTTTACAGGACGTGGTTCACTTTTAGTGTCGGATTACGCTGTGCTAATCCGACCTACGCTTTGCCACAGGTCAGTGGCTGGCGGTTTTTTTGCGTGTGGTGGTCGAGGTTTTTTTGGTGGTTTTTGCCGGTGTTTTTCGCGTTTTGGTAGCAGTGGATTTTTTGGCTCGGCTGGTGGTTTTTTTCTTGCCTGTTTCGCTGCGCGCATGCGGCTTGCCACCCAGGCTGCGTTTGAGCAATTCGGTCAAATCCACAATATCTGCCGAACGCCGCTCTTCCTGATCATCGGCACGTTCCACGGATTCAATCTTGCCCGCCCGGGCTTTTTGTTCGACCAGCTGCATAATTTTATCGGTGAAGGTGTCCTGGTATTCTTCAGGATTCCACTTGGCCGACATGTCATCCACCAGCCGACGCGCCATATCCAATTCTTTTTTATTTAAATCCACATCCGAAATCGCATCGCCGATATCCAGATCTTCGACATCTCGCACATCATCGGGCCAGCGCAATAACACCATTACCAGTGCCGAGGCCAAAGGCATGACCGCCGCCAGGTGTTGACGGGTGCGTATCACCACATGAGCCAATGCCACCTTGCGTGTTTTACACAAGGTTTCGCGCAGCAAGGCATACACTTTTTCACCGCGTTTGAGGGGATTCAAATAGTAAGGCGTATCGATATTGGTCAGCGGAATGTCTGCGCTGTCGACAAAAGAAAAAATATCAATCGTCTGAGTGGCTTTCGGGTGGGCTGCGCGAATTTCTTCATCACTCAGCACGACATATTTGCCCTTTTCATATTGCACGCCTTTCACAATATGTTCCTTGGTCACCTCTTTACCCGTCACCTTGTTAATCCGTTTATAGCCAACCGGGTCCATGCTGCGCTCGTCAAGCCAATCAAAATCCACCCCTTCCGATGACGTGGCAGAAACCACACCCACCGGAATATGCACAAGGCCAAAACTGATGGCACCTTTCCAGATGGATCGCGGCATAGTGTCTGCTCCTGTTACACGTGAGTGGATAAAAACCGGAACCCGTTAAAGCGATACACCGTCGCTGTAAATCACTTTTCCTGCGCGGGTGATATTACTGATCTGTTCTAACATGGCGTCGGTTACCGCTTCCGCTTCGTCTTCGCAAACACAATCCGGCGCGATAACCCAAAGCACATTAACTGGCGAGCCTTGACGCTTGGATTGGTATTCAATCAAACCGACAAAACCGTCATCGGATTTCATGATGTCCGTCCAGGCTATGTAATGCGAAAAATCTTTAAACATGACTTTTTCCTTCACGGGGTTTGCATAAGAACTTGACCAGCGAAAGGAGTTTCGTTTGTGGCAAACAAATGACGGATTTTTGGTAAAACGATTCAGCTTGGTGCGACGGCTCACATAGTATGTGCGCATGAAAATTAAATTGTCGGATTAGGCTGCGCTAATCCGACCTTGTATCTCTCTGAAGAAGTTGATTAGCTACCAACTTCAACACCCGAGCCGGGTGAATGCGTATTCGACCTGAGGGAAACACCCTGTGCTGTAGATAGCATCCCCGGCTTGTTCTTCGATGAAAAATTGAATGGTATCCGAGCGCCTGATGTATCAGTGACGCTGCATAGACAAGGGTAATTTCAGAGATGACGAGTATCGTTGGTATTGATGTCAGTAAAGCTAAGATGGATGTGTTGTGGCTCAAAGACCGTGAGAGCGGCAAGGTTAAATCGAAAGTCTTCCCCAATGATCGGGCTGGCCATATGGCCCTGGTCGCCTGGCTTGATAAACATATTGCCCAACCACGGGAAGATATCCAGGTGGTGATGGAAGCCACCGGGGTTTATCACGAAGCGCTGGCCTATTGGCTATTTGAGCAAGGGTTGAAGGTGAGTGTGGTGAATCCGGCCTATGTGCGCGACTTTGCCCGGAGCCTGGGCAGTGTTCACAAGACGGACAAGAAAGACAGTGTCGTTCTGGCGTTATACGGTGTGCGAGCTTGTCCGGGTTTATGGCAGCCGGAACCGCAAAGTATTCGGGAATTAAAGGCCCTGCTGGCCCGGTTAGAGGCGCTGGAGACGGATTTGCAGCGGGAATTAAATCGTCAGGAAAAGGCGCAGATCAGCCAGGCCTCAACGATTGTTCTGGAATCATTGGGCAAGATGATTGTGGAATTACAACGGGAGCGGGATCGGGTGGATCAGGAGATAGACGACCACATTGACCGTCACCCGGATTTGAAAAATGACGTGGCGTTACTAAAAAGTATTCCCGGTGTAGGCCGGGTGGTATCGCGTCTGATGCTGTCGGTCATCCGCAGCCGGGACTTCAAGGCGGCGAGTGAATGCGCGGCGTTTGTCGGGGTTATTCCCGCTCTGCGTGAATCGGGCATCTTGCGTGGGCGCAGCTTTCTGAGCAAGAAAGGCTCGCCGAAGGTGCGGGCGAAATTGTATATGGCGGCCATTGTAGCGGGTCAATATAACCCCACGATCAAAGCGCAACAGGACCGCCTGATCCGCAACGGCAAAACAAGGATGCAGGCGCTGGGGGCGGCGATGCGTAAGTTGGTGCACCTGTGTTTCGGTGTGCTCAAGCATCAAACAGCATACTCACCACAAGCGGCCTGATGGGTTGCTTGTGGTGGTATCGGAGAGATGGTATCTACGGTCGATAATTTGTGGAACATGTTGGTGCGGTGAGAGTCTCGATAACAGGCACTTTTAACTTTTTTATGAGGAATATCGTTATGGGCGACAGCCATCTTTTTTTAGTGAGTTACATCCTGAACAACCAACCAAAGACAGCAGAAATTCCTACGGAAGCTGACCGCGTGTCGGTCGACCAGGCGCGGGTTTATCTGGAAGCACTACATGCGGTCAGTTCTTCGAATGACATCTCGGACATACAGGTCATGGGCATTCACCACCACCGCCCCCACCAAACGCCCGGACATTATCAACAACAAGAATAAAAACATTAACCCTAGACTTCCCTGTCTCCCATTTTCTTTTTACGCTGGAATGGATTTAACCCGCGGTTCCCGCGCCCACACACGATGATGGGCAATAGCCGCCGCAAACGCACCGAAGACATCCTTCGCCGATGCACCTGTCACCAGGCCGTCGTCCGCGTCCAGCACCAGGCGCGCTGTCAATTCGCACGCTGCTCCGCACAAGGCGATGGCTTTCAAATGTTTGTAGGCTTCCAACAAATAATGCACGGCAGTACCACTCGCCACTAAAGCTTTCGCTGCATCCTCCCCGCCGGGAATAAATATGGCATCGAACGCAATGGATGGCATGCCTTCCATGGATGCATCGGGTGTTAAGGTTGCACCTTCATGCGTTTTTATCAGTGCCGCTGATGGTCCGATCAGCTTGGTACTGGCGCCTTCGCGCTTGGCTTCTTTCATGACGTAGTCAACATCGCTGCCATCTACACCCTCGGCGATAAGAATCGCGATCTTGCGCGACATAATATTGCCAGGCAATAAATTCATTTGACTCAATGCCGGTGATACCTCCGGTGCCGTCACCCGCAAAGGCACCGTCGGCCCCTGCGGCGGTTGTACACCGATATTTTCCGCGACCCGCGTCGCCAGCCCCAGATCGATATTGGCAAGAATCTCATTCACTTGTCGCTCGCGAATGTGCATGCGCTCTACTTTGCTCAATTCAAAACTGTAGGCCGCAATAATGTGTTCCTGTTCGTGCAGGCTCATGCTGTTCCAGAAAAGCCGCGCCTGGGAAAAGAAATCGCCAAAGGATTCGCTGCGGTCGCGAACCTTATGGCCGGACATAGTTTCGCGGTAAGAATCAAAACCACCGCCGACCTCAGCTTCCGGCGTTTCTTTCGGCCAACCACCATCGATGGAATTCGGTTCATAACTGGCGCGACCTTTATTGATGGTTTGTCGATGAAATGAATCGCGTTGATTATTGTGGAAGGGGCACACCGGACGATTGATGGGAATTTCATTGAAATTCGGTCCGCCCAAACGCAGGAGCTGTGTGTCTGTGTAAGAAAATAACCGGCCTTGCATCAAGGGATCATTACTGAAGTCAATTCCCGGTACGATGTTACCGACATGGAATGCAGCCTGCTCGGTTTCGGCAAAATAATTATCCGGGTTGCGATTGAGCACCATGCGCCCGACGGGGCGTACCGGCACCAGTTCTTCAGGAATAAGCTTGGTGGGGTCCAGCAGATCAAAATCAAATTTACATTCGTCCTCTTCCGGCACGACCTGAATGCCCAATTCCCACTGCGGATAATCGCCTTTTTCAATATCGTCCCACAGCATACGTCGGTGGAAATCCGGGTCTTTCCCCGCAAGTTTTTGCGCTTCATCCCATACCAGCGAGTACACACCGGATATTGGTTTCCAATGGAATTTGACAAACACACTCTTACCCGCTGCATTAATCAATCGGAAGGTGTGCACACCAAATCCCTGCATCGCGCGGAAACTCACAGGAATGGCGCGATCAGACATGGTCCACAACACCATGTGCGCCGACTCCGGCGTTAATGACACAAAATCCCAAAAGGTATCGTGCGCCGACTGGCCGGTGGGAATTTCATTGTGGGGTTCGGGTTTCACCGCATGGACAAAGTCGGGAAATTTAATGGCGTCCTGAATAAAAAACACCGGCATGTTATTGCCCACCAGATCGAAGTTACCTTCTTCGGTATAAAACTTGGTGGCAAAGCCGCGTACATCGCGCACCGTGTCGGCAGAACCACGCGGGCCTTGCACGGTAGAAAATCGCACAAACACCGGGGTTTTCAATGACGGATCATTCAGGAAGTGCGCTTTGGTCACATCTTTTAATGGCTCATAAACTTCAAAATAACCGTGAGCGGCGGCGCCACGCGCATGCACAACCCGCTCGGGAATACGCTCATGGTCAAAATGCGTGATCTTTTCACGCATTAAAAAATCTTCCAGCAGCGAAGGACCACGCTCGCCGGCTTTCAAGGTGTTTTGATTGTTAGCGATCTTCACGCCCGTGCTGTTCGTCAGGGATTCGCCGGTAGCATCTTCACGATAGTTTTCCAACTGCTCCAATTTTTTATTGGTATTTTCACGATCCGTAGTATCGGTACCGGCTACTTCACTGCGCTTGTTTGTATCTGCCATCTTCCTCTCCCCCTGTTGATTGTTTGGTTGCTAATCGTTGCTGGATGCGGTGTTGTTATTATTCTCATAACTTATTTTTCAGATGACGACGGAAGCCCCTGCCTCCGTCGCATCAATCCTGAAATGTCATCAGGATTTACGGCCGCCGCCGTGACTGTTTGCACCACCTTTGCGTCCGGCTTCTGCGGCGCGCTCAGGATCATTCTTAAAATTACCGCCGCTAACCTGGCCACCTTTTCTACCCGCCTCTGCGGCACGCTCGGGATCACGGGCAAAGTTACCTTTACCACCTCGTTGCTGTGTCATAGTGATTTCCTCATAGTTGGTTAATACATTAATGACTTGAGAGCATAAGCTCCTCATCATGGAGGATGATCCGCTTGATAGGTTCGTTTTGTTTTTATAGTTTTTAACGATTAAAAAGAAAATTTAGAGCTGTTCGTTTGGCATCACACATTGATGTCGCCGGATGTTTCCTTTGGCGAATTGATTGATGGTTCCTGTCAAACAAATGCTCCCCTGAAGGTCAAAAATGACCTTAACCTTATCTACCGGCAGCGTTTAAACAGGAGACAGATCATGGCCAGAGGTAGCAAAGAAAAATATACCGAGCAACAAAAACGTAAAGCAGAGCATATTGAAGAAGGCTACAAGGAAAAGGGAGTCAATAGCGAAAAAGCCGAAGCCATTGCATGGGCTACGGTCAATAAACAGTCCGGCGGCGGTGAACGCGGCGGCTCAGGAAAAGAAACGTCCGCCACTGAAAAACAGCAGGCACGAAAAACCTCGGCAAAACGCGCGGCAGCCTCTCGTAGGGGTGTGCCCCGCTCCCAATCGCTCGACATGGAAACCAAGGAAAGCTTACTCAAAAAAGCCCGCGCAAAAAATATCCACGGCCGATCTACGATGAACAAAGAACAACTTATTGAAGCGCTGCGTTAAGTGCCCCTTGAGGATTCCTGTACCAGCAAGGTGTAGGACTGCCAACACGTTAATGACATGCATCTTCGTGCGCGCACGCACGAAGAAATTTTCCCCTATCTTTTAGACTTGGGTAACTGAGTTACATTGCTGGAAAACCAAGCGGCGAGCGCGAAACTTTTGCCCCCCGTTTTTTTCTAGATGTCTGGATGTAATGATGCTCACTTTTATGAAGGGTCCAGCCTATGAACGGAATGAATCTCCTGCGCAACAGCGTAGTGGCATTGGCATTTAGCGTGGCAGCGTCATTTGCGGTTGCAGATGAAGACACCGCTTTTTTTATTGATGAAGCCTTGATGAAAGGGTGGGTGGAAGTTGCCAACGCCAAATTGGCACTGGAAGAATCCAGTTCACAGGAAGTCAAGGCCTTTGCAAATCACATGATCAATGAACATGAAGATATCAATGCGGAGCTGATGGCTCTCGCCCGGGAGAAAAATGTCCAACTCACCCGTAGCGACGAGTTACAGGAACGCGTAAAGCCCTTGATGCTTAAAATCCGCGTCGGAGAATATTTTGATATCGCTTACGCAAACAATCAGGTCATTGCGCATCAGCAGACGTTACGAATGTTACAGCGTGCGGTTGATTCATCAGACGCTGATATTGTCACATTCGCCAGAAGAAATCTCCCGGTTATAGAACAGCACCTGCGCATGGCTGAGCAACTGGTAGCGGCTACCGCAGAAACCAAAACCGATATTTATCAGGATCGCGAAGGAAAAACTTACGACAATCATCAGCATCTGAAAGATCTGGATGAAGACACCAACCAGACTGACAATCCGTAATCACGTTTTTTGGGATAAGACATGAAAACAATCACGTTACTATTCAGTTATTTTTCGATCCTGTTGGTATCGCTGTGCTGCGTCATGGCCGTTGCTGATGAACAGTTTACCGCTGCTACCTTTGTCGACCAGGCTTCCGCTAAAGGCATCGCCGAAATTGAAGCGGGTCATTTGGCGTTACGTGAATCTTCGCAGCCTGACGTGAAGCGTTTTGCCCGCACAATGATCAGCGAACACGGCTCCATCAACCGTAACCTGATCCGCCTCGCGCAGCGCAAAGATATTCCCATTGCCGATGAAGCAGAGCTGCTCAACAAAGCCAAACTCACTATGCTGAAAGTGCGCGACGGCGAATCATTTGATATTGCCTATGCAAGAAATCAGATCACCACCCACGAGGAAGTAATCAGCCTGTTTCAAAAAGCGGTGTTTCTCGACGATGCCGATATCAGTAAGTTTGCCGAAAAAAATCTGCCCGTGTTGCAGGAACATCGGCGGATGGCTGAAACATTGTTAGCCACGATAAAACCGGCGGGCGTGGAATTACCACCGCGCAAAACCTTTGATGCCCCTGCCGATGAACCGGTGGAACCCGAGCAACCGGTGTTGCAACCGGCCCCGCGCGAGATGAATCCCGGCGATAACACGCAGCCACAACCACCTGCTGACACAATTCAATAATCTGGAGGATTAACTATGAAGAAAACGTTGCCGTTTACTCGTCTGTTTGCAGCGACTCGTATGTTTGCTATAGGTACCCTTGCCTGTCTGACATTGGCCGCTTGCTCGCCCGACAATGATCCCCAGCCCACTACAAACAATTCACCGACGATAAATCCTGAATCACAAACCCCTAACACGCCGAATACGCAGACTCCCGGGCACACTCCTAGCGGTGTGGAAGATAATATGGAGCAGTATGAAGAGAACAATATGAACGCGAGCCTTGGCTACGGATCGAGTTCATCGTCGTCCAGCATGGACAATAGTATGAGCAGCTCCAGCGCGACTATACCGGGTGAAAATCTGGATACTGACCGCGGTGTCGGGACCGTACCCCCAACCACCTACTCTGACTAAAACGCATCATCCCGCACCGCGCGGCAGGGAGGCCGCTGGTGCGACAATTTGCCACATTGGACCTCCCCCGCTTTTCCTCTACATTCGTCCCTTTCATATAAATCAACAAAATGGGGACGTTATGGGTCTGCGTAACACCAGCCTTGCCAGACAGATCCCACACTTTACTCTGGCAGTATTCGGTCAACTTGCAATTGTCACGTCATCCGCTGTCGCACACGAGGCGACGCAGATTAAAAATGTCGAAGAAGTTCGCGTGTGGGGCGAGCAGAAAGACAGTCGCCAAGCGGGTTATACCAACCCCACCAGCCTGCTGACCCAGGAAGATATGGTCAGCATCAACGTCGCCACGACGGAAGACCTGGTGAAGTACGAGCCCAGTATCGTCATCCGCAAACGCTACATCGGCGATTCCAACGGCACCTTAGGCCTGCGCGGCTCGAACATGTTTGCCACCTCCCGCTCCATGGTGTTTGCCGACGGCGTGCCGCTGCATTATTTACTGCAATCGCGCTGGAGCGGTGCGCCGCGCTGGACCATGGTCAGCGCCAGCGAAATTGCCCAGGTTGAAATTTTGTACGGCCCGTTTTCAGCGGAGTACAGCGGTAATTCCATGGGTGGTGTGGTGCTGATTGAAACCGCGATTCCGCAAGAGCGCGAAGTCCATGTGGATCTGGATTATTTTTCCCAGGATTTCGATGCCTATGGCTTTGATGACACGCTGAATGGTCACAAGGCATTTATTTCTTACGGCGATAAATTCGGCGATCTGAGTTTTTATGTGTCCTACAATCGGTTGGAAAATGACAGCCAGCCGCAGTCGTTTTATTTTGACAACGGTGAGCCCGAGGGTAATCTCGTGCCCGTCAACGGAGCCGTCGCTGGCCAGGATGTATTTGGCGAACCTGCATTGTATTTTGGTGATACAGGCGTAGAGCAAGCCACAACCGACAACTTCAAATTAAAATTGGGTTACGACTTCGGTAATTGGTCAACGTTATTGAATGTTGCTTACGAAGATCGCAACACCCTGCGCGATTCTGCAAATTCTTATCTGGTGGACGCCGACGGCGTAACTCGCTGGTCCGGCGATTTCGTGCAAGACGGCGTGGCCCTTGATATCAGAGAAAACCGCCTGGGTGCCAGCAACCTTGATCGCCAGAGTCTGTCGGTTGGCTTCCGTGTAAAAGGTGATCTCAGCGATAACCTGCGCTTCGAAGGCAATGCCAGCGACTTCCGCATTGTGAAAGATAACAGCCGCGCGTCCAGCCACAACCCCAATGACCCTTTATTTACCGGTCGCGGCCAAACCACCGACTACGATGACACTGGCTGGCAAACCCTGGAAGGCAAATTTATCCTGAGTGATGTTGGTGTGGACGGTCTGGAATTAATTACCGGCGCGCGTTACGAGGCCTACCAGTTAAATCTGGATGTCTATAACTCACTCGACTGGACGCGCGGCGACAACAATGGTTACAGCAGTCGCAGCGGCGGCGAAACTGAAATCAGCGCGGCGTTTATCCAGGCTAACTGGGCGATCAATGAAGCCTGGGATTTGGCCATCGGCGGGCGCTACGAAGACTGGAAAAGTTTCGACGGTTACTTCAGTGAGGATGTTGCTGATACAGCGGAATTTGAGTTAGCCGAAGTACCGGAAAGCTCCAGCTCAAAATTCTCACCCAAATTTTCATTGGGTTATACGCCGGCTCAGGATTGGTTGGTGCGCTACTCCGTTGCGCAAGCCTATCGCTTTCCGATTGTGGAAGAGCTGTTCATGCAGAGTGAGTCCTACTCCACCGTCATTGAAGCAAAACCGGATTTAAAGCCGGAAGATGGTTTCCATCAAAACCTGATGATTGAGCGGCAATTCGATACCGGTTATGTGCGCGTGAATGTGTTTACTGAAACGATTCGGGATGCGATTGAATCGCAATCCGTCCTGATACCAGGAGGACGTTCTGAAACAACCTTTACTGCTGTCGACGAAGTAAAGACCGACGGCGTGGAGTTTATCTTTAACCGATACGGCGTCCTTGTTCCTGAGCTGGATGTACGCTTCAACCTCGCTTATACAAAATCCATCATTGAAGACAACAGTACCGTCGAGGGTGAAAATCCTGAATCAACCATCGAAGGTAACGATTACCCGCGCATGCCCCGCTGGCGCAGCAACCTGATGCTGACCTATCACGCCAGCGACAGTTGGGACATTAGCGGAACACTGCAATACGCTGATAAAAGTTTTGGTCGCCTCGACAACACCGACGATGCCGAAGAAGTGATGGGTGCGCAAGATGGTTATACCCGTATTGGATTGAAAACCACCTACGACGTCAGTGATCAGGTTGAGTTGGGTTTTGGTATCGATAACCTCACCAACGAAAGTTCGTTTGTGGCACATCCCTGGCCGGGGCGGACCTTGTATTTCAATCTCTCTTACAGTCTTTGAAATTAAGCGTGCTTGTCGGATTACGCTGCGCTAATCCGACCTACAAAAATGCTGATGCCACGTAGGTCGGATTAGACACGCCAGTGTCGTAATCCGACATCACGTCTCACGTAACAGCACCAACCCGAACAATATGAAAAACGACCAGAATATTCATAAAGGTAACTGGCGATGAACAATCAAGCCACCGACTCCCTCGCAACCACTGATACAACTGCGAATAAAAAATCAATCAACCAGGCACTCTACCGCAGCATCTGGCGCTGGCACTTCTACGCTGGCATTTTCTGTATTCCCTTTGTGATCCTGCTGGCCATCACTGGTGCGATCTACTTATTCAAGCCCTATTACGAAAGCTGGCAAGAAGCGCAATACCACGGACTTACTGTGACACAGGATGCGCTCTCACCCAACCAACACATTGCCGCTGCATTGGCACAATTTCCCAGCGGAAAATTGCTCAGCTACCGCTTGCCGCAAGCTGTAGACGAAGCCGTCATGATTAATGTGCAAGCCGATCAGGTCTGGCATGTATTTGTAAATCCCTACACCGGCGAGGTCGTGGGTAAACAAGCCCGCAGCGATAAATTGATGAATATTGTCAAAACAATCCACGGCGAATTATTGGCCGGCAACGTCGGTTCAATATTGGTAGAACTGGCAGCGTGTTGGGCCATTGTTCTGATCGTTACCGGTTTGTATTTATGGTGGCCGCGCACCAGTCGCAGACTTGCCGGTGTACTGTATCCGCGCGTGCGTCAAGGCAATCGTGTTTTCTGGCGTGACCTGCACGCGGTAACCGGCATCTGGATTTCATCACTCGCGTTATTTTTATTAATCACCGGTTTACCCTGGGCACTGGTGTGGGGCTCAGCATTAAAAGAAGTGCGTGCCTTTGAACTGAAACCCGTACAACAGGACTGGACCCAAAGCCGCCAAGAGGAACACCAACATTGGCGCGCGCAGGCCAGTGATGTGTTTGATTTGACACCCGCCGTGCTGGCCAAAGCGCAAGCTCTGCAATTGGCACCCCCGGTGGAGTTAAGCGTGGCCAATGCGCATCACCACACCTGGAAAGCCTCATCGCAAACACCCAACCGACCGCTGCGCGCCGATGTCTGGATTCAGCACGACGGCAACATCGAAAAACAAAGCGGCTTCGCCGATAAAGCATTGCTCGACCGCGCCATCGGTGTCGGTATTGCTGCGCACGAAGGTTATTTATTCGGCTGGTTTAATTTATTGCTGGGTGTGCTGACCTGCACCGGTTTGATACTGATCAGTGTGAGTGGTTTTATCTTGTGGCGTAAACGTAAACCACAATCAACGTTGGGAGCACCATCGCCACAACCTATGCGCCTCAACATAGTTGTTATTGTGATAACGTTCGGGCTTGCTCTGCTTCTGCCTCTTATGGCAATTTCTTTAATCACCATTTTGTTGCTTGAGTTTGCGCTCTTGCGACGTATAAGTAGAGCGAGAAAGTGGTTAGGCTTATCGAATTAATGTATGTAGCTTTAATAAATTTCTCTTATAGGTATTTTCGATACTGCCGTCTATGGTGGAGACGGCAGATCAAGAAGCGAAGTTCATCAAAAAAGCAGAATTTTATAACGTCAAACCAAGTTTAATATAAGAGTGTAATGAAGGCAGTTACGCCCTACATAAGATTGGCATGCAAGAATTCCAGGCTTGGTGAAAGTAATCTCTCAGCCTCTTCCGACGATGTCACACTGTGTCCCATCTTTTCGAGCCTGATAAACTCCGCCTTTTTGTTTGCTTTATCCAAGCTGAATTTGAAGCGAGCGCTTTGCTCTATATCGACCACTTCATCTTGGTCACCATGTAAAAGTAGCAGAGGCCGTTGCAGCTTGTCGGCAAGAAAAGCGGGGGATATCAACTTGAGTGCATCGTACTCTGTTCGATAATCGCCGATATATTCTTTTGACCATTGATCCTGTTGCTCGGAGAGCTGAGCGGATTGAAGATGGAGATTTAGATCGTAAACACCTGCGACAGCCACCGCACATTGATAAACGTCAGGATGTTTAATCAATAACATGGATGAAGCATAGCCACCGTAGCTGATACCAAACAGGCAAACCCGGGACTGATCCACATCTGCTCTCTGTATAACAGTCCTCGTAGCCTCATATATATCCTTCAGTATCAAATCGCCCCACTCTTTTTTTCCTGCCTCCCGAAGTTGTTTACTGCGCCCGCCCGATCCACGAAAATTGACTCGTAATACAGCATAGCCGCGAGCGCTAAAAAGCTGTGTATAGTGATCGAAATAAGGGCTGTCGAAAATACCAATGGGTCCTCCGTGAGGCATAACGATGAGCGGAACTTTAGTGCTTGAAACAGGCAGGTTTAATAAATAAGGGATGTCAATGCCCTCAACATTCAAACTGCCTTCAACTTGTTTGGATTTAAGTTGATTAACAAGCCAAGGATACCGATCTCCCATTAATGTTCGCTGTTTAGGAGATTGGGTTTCCAGCCAGTATTGTCCGGGTTGATTATGCGACTCTTCATAAACGAGTTTTTTATTCGCATCGGCACTGGAACCGGCCGTCAAGACCAAGTTCTCTCCAATAGTAGTATCGGCAGTCACCGCTTGTTGCGCCAAAGGCTCAAATGATAAGCGTTCGTTTTTCAAGACCTGCACACCGATTAACTGGTGATCCGGTGAAAAAACAAGATCAACAATTTTAAAAGCTGACGTTTCGTATATCAGTGTTTGGCTTTTTGTTTTGAAATTCACACGATATAGAGACTTCGATTCATCTTCCAGCCTATCGAGACAATAGTACTCACTATCCGCAGGGCCGAGAGCAAGGGGAAGGTAGTTTTCAATAGATTTATCAGTACCATCCTTTGATTTATCTTTATCTAGTTCGAGAAGCCTCCATGAAAAGGCCTGTTCATGCTTTCCGTCAGGCCCAAACTCCGTCAGAGACAATACATAAGGCTCAGTGAAGTGCAAAACTGACTTGAAGCCACCGCCTTTTTTTGAAAACCATCGAGTTGCATAACCATCTACCTGAATAATCTGGTTCTCCGCAACAAACTGTCCACCATCTATTTTGTCTGACTTGCTAAGTGCCTTTTTATCGGGTGTTAACAAATCAACTTTTAACTTATAAATGCGCGACTGGATGCCGCTTTTGGCATATAAAAATTCACCGTCAACGGCAGGCAATGTATCAACCAACCAGCCTGGAGTTTTAACATTAAGCACTTGTTCTTTACTACCCACCGGGGCAAGAGAATCAACAATCAACAGTCGCCGGGAAGTTTTAGTATCCATTAAATCTGCTATACCTGCTTTCGGTTCGAAGAAATTGATAGCGAAATAGCGATTATCCAACCAAACAATTCCTCCAACCATTGATTTATCAGAGCCATATTCTGACGGTGTAAACAGCCTTTTCTCGTCGCCTTGGGGTATCGATGTGAGACTCAGGTATCTAATATGGTTTTCTTCTTTTAGCGAAAGTATCGCCTTTCCATCAGGTCGGATAACCATTGTGGTGATTAATGGCGGCCTGAATATTTGTTCAATTGAAACATCTGAATAGCTGGGCAGACTTATTACCAAACACATACCTAGTATTGCGCTGAAGAAACGCTTTTTAAAACATGAGTTAATCATGGCTCAAGCCTCCATTCAGTAATTGCTCAATAAAATCGTCACGTAAGTAACCACCATCCGTTAACGGATAATCTGCCAGAATATCCGCCAGGTCTTTTCGAATATGCGATAAGTCGGCCACTAATCGATTATGCTTTCTTATCGCCACATAATTTTCTGTACGCTCTCTTTCCACCTCAATCCTTCCAATGTAATTTAGCTGGCCTGGTTCAATTTTTATCCGCCATCGAGGATCTTTCTCCGTACTGTTTACATAGGGCAAATCGAAATACGGTACTTTAACGTTCATTATCTGGTACTCGCCTTTAGGCAAAGAACTAACCAGCCAGCGACCGTGGGTGGGAGCAAGCTTGATGACAAGCTGTCTGCTCTTAACACCTTGCAAAGTCATCACAGCCGATGGTGCATCGACCTGAACGTCCAGCAACAGTAGTCCGTTCCCTCTTTTTACCTTGAGAGTAAAATCGGATTCGTTTGCATTGGCAGTAAGGTGAAAAACGAGAAGACAACAGATAGTGATGACAAGAAAGTGCTTGAAGTGCTTAATTAACATATCCATAAATGCTCTTTATTGCTTCCCTCCCTCAACTTGGATATCTTTCACTGGGGCAACTAACCTGATGAGTTCGGGTGGTGAAAGTTTGGCTGGTACCTTGCCCCGTCATTTTTATCCACATGGAGTCTCTATGTCTAATCTTTTTCAAGGTATCAAAGGGTTTTACTTTGCTGCTTTAGCAGCAATGATTTTTCTATTGGCTGGCTGCCTACCGTCTGATGTCAATATGAAGCCGCCAATCACTGATAAAACCCCGATCAATAACGATGGAATTGTTGTAGCAACGGTCATTAATGCCGGGGGTTCCAGCCTACCGTTCAATCAATTAACGCTAACGCCCAAGAACATTAACGTTTCTAAAGGTAACAAATACCCTCGGCTTGTTTCGTTAAACGATCCCGATGGGAATACATCGCTATTTGCTTCTGCGATCCCGCCGGGCGAGTACACAGTAGAGAGCATCAGGTCTTTTTTTGTGATTGGCGAATATTTCTATTCGCTGTGGGCTACTGGCGGTGTTGATCTTGGAGTTTTTTCGGTTGCACCCGGAAAAGTTACTGATTTGGGAACCTTTATTTATTACCGCAAAGTTGAAGGTGAAAAATACTCGGATAAATTAATTCGCATTCCACAAACCAATAATCAGGAATTAATCAAACACTATCGTCCATTTATTAAATACTCACCTACAGAAGTACTTACCTGGAATGAAGACGGTTCAGATACAGAACGGTTTTCAACTTATGTTTCCTTATCTCAAAATCCGACACTTTTTTCCGCACGCCACATGAGTGATGGAGGATCGCTATTCTTGACAGGGAAGCTCGGCACTATCCTGGAGAGAATACCAAATGGCGAATGGAAGCAGGAAACCCTTGATACCAACGCTGATTTGCGAGCAATAGACACCGATCACAAAGGACAACTGTTGGTGGGAGGAGATCAAGGGGCGCTTTACTTAAGGGATGAAAATGCGCAATGGCAAGATTTGTCTCTGGATATAGGTACCGAGGTAACCAGTATTCAATTTTTGTCTTCAGGCGAGGCTGCGATTTATACTGTACAAAACGGTAATGGCGTAATTTTGCATGGTGATTTGAACAAAGGAATACCGGAATGGAAAAAGGTCTATTCATACCGAGTCAGTAAAGGCTGGGTTGATGTGAACGATCAGATACTGAATACAGGTGAGCCTGCCTTCAGGCCCCCCAAGACTTGGCAACGCGTAGAAAGCCTACGCGTAGAGAATTTTTTAGGCCAGGAATATGTTCGTGTCGGCATAAAAAAAGCGAGTAATGGCAAGACTTTTACAGTCATCGACAGTGTAGATTATAAACTCTTCAAATTATCTTCCGATAACAAGATAATATACGAGCCCAACGCTTTAGGCAGGATGGATGGGATCATGGACGCGGGCAAAACCAGTATAGGTATTGATATTGCCGGGTTTTGGTCGTGGACAGGCAAAGATTCTTTTCACCGTTACGATGCAAATTCAGACAGCTGGGTAAAAATTAAAACATATATAAACAATTGTCCAAAGGCCAAGAATAAAGTTCGTCGATGCACCGTTAATGGTCAATCAATGAAACGGATTGAAGACTTTGATTTTATTGCCACACCTGTATTTGTGAGTCCCGAGAAAGGCTACGCCAGCGTAAGAAGCATTGACATTGACCCAGAACAACGCAAATCTTACCTGCTTTCTACAACTGACGGTGGAGACACGTGGAAGAAATTGAATGTTGAGTTTCCTGCTAAATTCTGTACAGATATAGTACCTGAAATTGACGACAGAATTATGTTGTATTGCGCCGGTGTATCAGGTGACTTCTATGAATCAACCGACGAAGGAAAAACCTGGAAACATGTCCGTCAACATCAATACTTTTAATTGCTAACCTGGATGGTTTTAAGGTTGCACAAGGCATAGATATAAATTAGAGAACTAGAACATGAGCTCCGCTGCGCAAATTATTCTGGACTTCGGTGATGTCGCCCACGCTATCCAGCTTGCACTGGCGCCGGTGTTTTTGTTAACCGGTATTGCCGGTTTGTTGAATGTGATGGCAGGTCGGCTTGCACGTATCATCGATCGGGGCCGCAGCCTGACCGAGGAAGAACTTCCACAACACCTGGACAATCTGGACGTACTTAATAAGGAACTTGGCCGCCTTGAACGTCGGCGCCACTATGCCAGCTCTGCCATTACGGCTTGTACCTGTTCTGCATTGCTGGTGTGTATGGTGGTGGCAGTGATTTTTTTGCAGGTGTTGTTGCAGGTTGAATTCAAGTGGGTCATTAGTGCATTGTTTACAGCATCCACACTGACATTGATTGTGGGGCTTGGTTACTTTTTGCGGGAAGTGCATCTGGCAACGCGTACGGTGCGGATTCAGGTGATAACGCGGGTGAAATAGAATGAACAGATTAGAATGTCGGATTACGCTGCGCTAATCCGACCTACGAATCGGGATAGAATTTTTAATCGGGAGATGTAGGTCGGATTAGACACGCAGTGTCGTAATCCGACGCGTTACCATCAACGTTTTTATTTCACCATAAAGCTTGTCTGTAATCCCTCTTCCGCATTCGGCGCTATCCATAAATTGAATTGGCCAGGCTCGGTAACGAGTTGCATCGCTTGATTGTGGAAGGCGAGTTCGTCGGTGTGCAGGGTGAAGGTCACTTTTTGCGATTCGCCTGGCTTCAGGAAAACGCGCTGGAAGTTTTTCAATTCCCGTACCGGGCGAGTGACATCGCCAATAATGTCCTGCACGTACAATTGCACCACTTCGGTTGCGGCAACCTTGCCGGTGTTTTTAATTACGGCGCTGGCGGTGAGTGTTTTACCCAAACCGATTTCTTTTGCACTGATCTGCAAATTGTCGTAAGTAAACGTCGTGTAAGTCAAACCGTATCCAAATGGAAATTGTGGCTTGTGGCCGTAGTCGAGCAGGTTGGATGAGTTACCCGGTTGATGCTGGAACACGCCTTGTTCGATCTTGTCGATGCGCGTGTAATTTTTATCGGTGGCCGGGCGGCCGGTGGCCATGTGGTTGTAGTAGTAAGGAATTTGTCCTACCGCAATTGGCCAGGTTAATGGCAAGCGGCCCACCGGAGACACTTCACCGTATAGTACATCAACCAACGCCGGGCCACCCATGGTGCCGGGGTGCCAAGCCATCAATAAGGCCGTGGATTGTTCGAGAGTTTGATCCAGCTGAATCGTGCGGCCCGCCATAATGACTTGCACCAGTGGTTTACCGGTTGCCGCCAATTGCGCAATCAATTCCTGTTGTACGCCGGGCAAACGAATATCGCCACGACTGTGACCTTCACCGGAAAGCACAGACTCTTCACCACCCACATATAAAATCACGTCGGCTTTTTTGGCGGCGGCAACGGCAGCGGCAAAACCGGCGGTGCTTTTATCGCGGCTATAGCTAACGCCGGGAGCGACAATAATGTTCTTGTCGTTGCCGAGATATTTTTTCAAGGCAGGCAAGAAAGTGCGCGTATCTTTTTTCTCACCATCGTAAATCCAGGTACCGAGTTGTTCGAAGGGCGCATCGGCCAGCGGGCCGATCACAGCAATGGTTTGCTTTTTATTGAGCGGCAGGATTTTTTTGTCGTTCTTCAACAATACAAAGGATTCTTCTGCGGCTGTCTCAGCGGCGGCAAGGAATTTTTCATTCAGCAATACCTGCTCCCGGTTACCGCGTGGGTAGGGGTTATCCCACAAACCTAAACGCAACTTGATGCGCAGCATATTGCGCACGGCAGTGTTCAAATCCGCTTCGGAAAATTTTCCTTCCTTGATTAACTCGGGTAAATATTTTTCAAAGGTATCGGTGTGCATCTCAAAATCAATACCACCGTTAGCAGCCAGTTCCGCAGCGTGTTTGGCATCTGCAGCAAAGCCATGGGGAATCATCTCCATGACGGCATTCCAGTCACTCACCACGAAGCCATCAAATTTCCATTCGTCACGCAGGATTTTTTTCAGGGTAAACTTATTGGCAGTGGCCGGAATATCGTTGAGGGTGTTGTAGGAGCTCATGATGGTCATCAGGCCGGCGTCCACATTCGCCTTAAACGGACGCAGGTAAACATCGCGCAACAAACCTTCCGGCACATAAGCGGTGTTGTAGTCGCGACCACCTTCCGTTGCCCCATAGCCGACAAAATGTTTCGCCGATGCGGCCATCGCTGTTGGATCGGTCGGATCTTCTGTCTGGAAGCCTTCGGTCATCGCCACCCCCAGCAGTGACGCCAGGTAGGGATCTTCGCCGAGCGATTCGGCAATACGGCCCCAGCGGGGATCGCGCGCGATATCGATCATTGGCGCAAAGGTCCAGCGAATGCCATCAGTGGTGGCTTCTTCAGCCGCGATGCGCGCACCTTGTTTCACAATATCCGCATTCCAGCTGGCGGCCTGGCCAAGCGGAATCGGGAAGATAGTTTTGTAGCCGTGGATAACATCCTGACCAAAGATCAATGGAATTTTTTTAGGGCTTTCTTCCACCGCAATACGTTGCAATTCTTCAAACGCATATTTGTTGACGCTGCTCATGGTGACGTTGAGGAATCCACCGATCTTGCCGTCGCGTACTGCTTGCTTGATGGCTGGCATATCTTTTTCGGCATAGGTGCCCCAGTCGCGCAATTGGGTCTGGCCGATTTTTTCCGTGAGGCTCATGTTGGCGAGCAGTTCATCGATTTGTTTTTCCAGGGCCGGATCGGGTGCGGCGTAAACCAACGGGTTTAACGCTGCCACCATTAGCAGACTCATTCGCAGACAGCGACAAGCAAATTTTTTCATAACATCTCCAAAGAGTGGTTGTTCACCATTTTTTACATTTTTTCTTCCGGATTTTTTATGAGCCGGGAAGTGGGTTGCAAATCTGTATCTTTTTGGGAGGTACAGGATCGCGAGGTTTTTTTGCCAGGGGATAGGTTGGGCAATTCCTTTGCCCGCAATCTGCGGTCCGGATGACTGGGGAGTTATCTGGACCTTGGTTGTCGGATTACGCCTTTGGCTAATCCGACCTACGAACAAATAGTAATTAGTCGGCGCTGATCTCGAACCAGTTCATGTTCCAGCCGCCGCCACCGAGCATGTTGAAGCGCAGGGTGTGGTTGCCGACCGGTAAGCTGATGGTGGATGACACCGTGGACCAGGCTTGCCAGCCGCCGGTGGGTGCGATGGCTTTGGTGTCGATCTCCGTTTCGTTCAGCAGGAGTTCAAAGCCATCGCTGCCGTCCTGACTCGCCACGCGGTAGTCGATGGTGTAGTCGCCGGCTTCCGGTACGTGAATTTGATATTCCACCCAGTCGCCGCCGTCGAACCAGCCGGCGTTTTGTCCACCGCCCACATCGGTGCAAGCTTCCACCACAATACCCAACATATCGGTGTAACTTTCTGCTTCGATGCGTGCGGGAATCACAACGTATTGCAGTTCAGTATTCACCTGTTCGCTGCGGTAACTTTCACCGGACGCGCTCACCGCCGCCACACTGTAGTAATAAGTTTCGCCGCCCAGCAGCTCTGTGTCGGTAAACGTGGTGACGGTCAGTTCCTCAGCCAGCAAGGTGCGGTCGCCAGCGGGCGAGGTGCTGCGGTAAACCTTGTAGGTGATGCCTTCGCCGGCAACACTGTCCCAGGTGAGCGCATTGCTGCCGTCGCCTTCGGTGAGCACGAGGTTGGTGGGGCGATCCGGGTAATCAAACACGTCGTTGTGCTCGTCGGTCACCAGCCAATGGGCCAGACCTTCGTGTACGTCGTACTCCACGGTGCCGTAGCTGGCAAAGAGCGCTTCGATCTCTTCGGCGCTGGCGGTGGTGAAGTCAACACGGCCTTGATCATCGATAACATCCTCGCCCGCGACCGGTTCTTCTTCTATCAGGTAGATTTCCGCCCAGGTGTTATTGCTGTTGTTGCCGCGAAACACGCCGTTGAATACATATTCCTGGCCGGCTTCAAGGGTAACCGCCTGGTAGATCGCACTGTTGATCTCGCCATCCACGCCGGTGGGGCGACCGATATGCAGCGCCGCGCCCGTACCGCCGGTGGGCAATTTCTCGGCCTGGGTGAAGTAGAAATCGTTGGCGGTTTCACCACTGATCGCCACTGTCGTCCAGCCAGTAAACCCTTCTTCAAAGTCACCGTTGACGATCAAGTCTTCAGCCGTGGCGGTGTTGACCAAACTGATATTGTCGTAGGTCACATCCGGGATGCTGCCCGCATTGGCACCGGTCTTGATGATGATGTAGTAGGTCTTGGTGCCTTCACCTTTGGGCGAGATAGTGCCCGGCTGGTCGGCACAGGCTTCGGCAAAGGTGGAATCCCAGCCATTGCAATCCCAGGTACTGGCCTTGACGATTTGGCCCACGCCCACATCCAGTTCGGTGTTGGGCACATTGGTCACCATGCCCCAGGTACCTTCGCCCTGCCCGCCGGCAATGCTCACCAGCTTGTAAGACCAACTGGTCGAGGCCCAGCCGTATTGCGCGTAGGTATCGTAGGTGGCGCGGCCCAACTTGCCACCCAGCTCCAGACCGGCGCTTTGCCAGGGCTGGAATTCACCCATCAACATCGGCGTATCCAGGTTGGTCAGGCGGGTATTCCACTCACACACGCCTCCGGTACCACTCTCGCCACAGCGCAACCAGTCGCGGTGAATATCGTAGTGAGAGTCGTTGGGACGGTCGCCGAACAGGCCGGGATAGGGATGCAGCTCAAAGGCTACGTTGGTCAACCCGGCAGCGGCCGGGTCGCCGTAGACATCGATGCTGCCGTAATGGCTGTGCAGCATGATGATGTGGTTCTCGTCGATGGCGCGGATGGCGTCGTATAACTCCAGCACGCGTGTCTCCATAGCTTCGGCGGTTGAGCCCCAGGGCTCATTGAGCGGATCATAGGCCGCTACCACGGGTTCATCTTTGTAGCGGGTAGCCACCTGCTCCCACAACCATTTGGTACGGTCCTGATATTCCGCGTTGGTCCAGTACTGATTCTGTCCGGAACAGCCGGTGTGATCATTAGGCGTCTGGCCGCCGTGGGCGCCGTGCAGGTCGAGGATCACGTACATATCGCGCTCTTTTGCCTCGGCAATCGCCCAATCCAGGTAGTGCCAGGCATCCTCGCGCAGGGTTTTGGGGTTCTGTTCGTCTTCAATCACACTCCACAGGAACGGCAGACGTACCACGTTAAAACCAAATGCTTTCAACTGATCCCAATCGCGCTCGGTGATCCAGCTGTCATGGAACACCTTCATCAGGCGTTCTTTTTCTTCATAACCGAAGCGCTCGGTCAGTTCAGCTTCCAGGGTGCATTGATCATGCACCGTCTCGCCGGCCTGCCCCATCATCCAGAATTCCTGCACCAGCCAATTGCCCAGGTTGGTGCCCTTGAGATTGATCGGCGTGCCGCTGGCCTTGACCCAGCGGGTGCCGTCGGTGCGCAGCATGGTCAGCCCTTCGCTGCTGGCGCTGGAGGACGACATGGACTCGGCGGAACTGGAGGAGGCGTCGGTGACAGATGACGAAGAAGATGATGGCATTTCAGAAGACGCCACTGACGAACTGACGTCGGATGAGCTGACTGCAGACGAACTGGAACGGCTGCTGGACGTCGGGGAATCGTCATCGCCCGAGGAACCGCCGCAGGCGGCGAGTATCAGGCTGGTGCCCAGCACCATGCCGAGGGACAGGGAACGGGTATGCGTGGTTAACGCACCCAGGAGAGTTGTTGACATCTTATTGACCTCATTCGTTATTGTGATTGTGGTGGTGTTTCGCTGACCGCTTGGTGCGGCCCTGCTGTTTTTATTTTGTCGCTGTTATCAATAAAGCCCGGCGATTGTCGCTGTGCAGTCGCCCGGCGTCGTCCGAGTAACCCTTACTCGAACCCGGCAAATCGTCCTACCTTGCGCCCGATGGCAAACTGGGACGCATAAGGCGTAAAAAAAGGCCCCACTCCACCTGCCGGGAAGCGGGACCCAAGGTATTGAGAAAGAGGCAGGTCGCTGTTGACGACCCTTTTCTCAAGGTGGCGGGGCTCCAGACACAACACCGGCTCACCGCTTCGCCACCGAAGGGTGAGCCGGTTGTAACACGGAGGATTAGCGAACCCTGAGAAGACATTAACGGGTCGGGAGACGCCTGTCGTTCGAATGGACGGGTACGAGTGAGTCAGGTGAGGCGTTAGAGGTTCGGATTGGATCGGGTCAGCAGAACGACGCTAAAAAGCATTCAAAATCAATTCATTAAGCCAGTGTGCTTGTTCCATCGGCCTCCGGCCAAAACAAACGTCGCGTAAAAAATTCATAAGCGACACCGAAGCAAGAAATGCGGAAGGGGTTAAAAACGCGGGTCTGGATTAATGGGACTTCTCCAAACCCGGTTTTTTTACATCGGCCTTCAGCCTCGGTTCAAGGTTACTGCGCCGTCAAACTCCACCAATTAATATTCCAACCTCCATTGCGCACATAGAGCGACAAGGTCTGCTGACCCGCCTCCAGATAAACGCTGTTGGAAATCGTGGTCCAGTTTTGCCAGCCGCCGGTGTTGGGTACGGTATTCACCACCAGGTCCGTCGCGTTGCGGCTCAACACCACCTGGCCGGTGCTGTTGGGTGAGGCCACCCGGTATTGCACCGTGTACCAGCCAGCACTGGGAATATTGATGGGATAGGACATCCAGTCATTCGTGTCGATGTAACCCGCATTAAAACCGCCGCCGGCATCGGTGGTGGTTTCCATACGCACACCGGCATGGGCGCTGAAATGCTCAGCTTCAATGCGCTGTCCTACCGTGGGACGGTAGTTCATCCAATAGGTGATTTCAGAATTGCGCACCAGCGACTGATTGGCAAAGGAACGGAAGTAATTTTCGATCTGCGCCACGGTGGCGGTGCTGATGTTGATACTGCCCATGGTGCCACCGTTGTTGCTGTTGGTCACCATACCCCACCCCCAGGAACCGGGGTTGCCATTAGAGCCACCGAAAGACACCGTCTTGTAAGCCCAGTTGGTCGCGGCCCAGCCGTACATGTTGTAGATATCGTAGGTCTTGCGCAGCATCTGTCCACCCGCTGCACCGAGCAATGTCCAGGGCTGGAATTCGCCCACGAAGAAGGGCGTGTTCAGATTGGTGATGCGATTGTTCCAGTCACAACTTTCGCCGGTGCCGTTGGCGTTGCAATGGAGCCAATTGCTGTGAACATTGATGTGATGCGCGTTGCCGGTCCCTTCATTCCACCCCCACAGGCCGGGATAAAAATGCATCTCGAAGGCCACATTGCTGTTCATGCCACGCCCGGAAGGATGACCGTAGGCATCAATGCCGCCGCTGTTGTGACCGGGCAGGATGATCATGGTGTCCGGGTCTTTCGCACGGGCGACGTGATACAGCTCGGTAGAAAAATCCGCGAGGGTATTGGCATCAGTGCCCCAGGGTTCATTTAATAACCCGTATGCTGCGACCGCACCGCGCCCGCGATAACGGGCAGCAATCATGTCCCACAACCATTTGGTGCGATCGCGGTATTGAGCCGAACCCCACAGCTCGTTTTTACCCGCGCAACCGGAATGATGTTCCCAGCCCTGGCTACCGGCAGCACCGTGCAGATCGAGGATGGTGTACATACCGCGCTTTTCCGCTTCATCAATGGCGTAGTCCAGATACTGCCAGGCATCCGGGCGCAAGGTATAAGGCGCATTTTCGTTTTCAATCAGGTTGTACATAAACGGAATGCGCACCACGTTCATGCCCATAGCCTGCATATGGTCCCAGTCACGCGCGGTGATCCAGCTATCGCGGAAGATATCCATCAGGCGTTCTTTTTCGGCGTAGCCAAACCGCCCGGTGAGCGCGCCTTCCAGGGTGCATTGGTCATGGATAGTGCCGGCGTTGGTGGTCATGTTTTCGTTCATCATCCAAAACTCCAACTGCAGCCAGTTGCCCACGTTGGTGCCGCGCAGGTTGACGCGGTTGCCATTGGGGTCGACCCAGTAGCGCCCGCTTTGTTTGAGTTTGGGCAGCGGGGTCCAGCTCGCCTGACGGGTGAACTCCACCCAATTGATATTCCAACCGCCGGTGCGGGCAAATAGGGTGATGTTCTGCGGGCCGGCTTCCAGATAAACCGCTGAGCTGACGGTCGTCCAGTTCTGCCAACCGCCGGTATTGGGGATGCTGGTGCCTTCGGTGAGATCCTGACCGTTGCGGCCCAGTACCACCAGACCGGTGCTACCGGTAGATGCCACCCGGTAACGCACATCGTACCAGCCCGCTGTAGCCGGATTAATGGAATAGGTCATCCAATCGTTGGTATCGATCCAGCCGACATTCTGGCCACCGCCGCTGTCGGTGGTGGTTTCCAGTTGGACACCGGCCATGCCGGTGTAACTTTCCGCCTGGACCCTGCCCGGCAACGCAGTTTGCGCCTGGGCAAGTGATGGCAATAAAACACTGCCTGCGAGCAAGCCTGTCCATAACAGGTGTTTGCAGCGTGCGAGGGCATATGGAAACGAGCATAACGTTCGAGCGATACGGAGAGCAGTCGTCTTGGCCTTGGTTTTTTTCATGATGAAATACCTGAAGGTTTTATTGTTATCGCCATAACCGGGCTTTTTTTATATAACGTATTACAACGACCGAAGCGCCCATGCCATGGCGGATTGAATCGCGGCAACGCAATACGCTGCACGCCTATTGAGAGTACGCCCCACCCACAAACCTGTCGTTCGGTTAAAAAAATCTACGCCGAACCCGCGCCATTGCTCGTCTTCACGCTTGCGTCTGTGACGCAATTCACCCACTGCATTTATCTCCCTGCGCAGCGGCCGCCGCGCATTTTCACTTCGCGCCGGAAGCGGCAATTACCACAATCGTGAATTTCATAAGATGACAACTTTTTGAGGGCTACATGCGCATTGAATCGCCGCGTCTGAGTTGGCAACTGGCGCGCGTGTCTGGCCAGGCTGCAATTATTTGGGCTATGATCTTGCACGCCACTCTGGAACATTATCCGGCGCACCTGACCGACTGCGGATAAAGTCTTGCAGACCACCAGCCTGTATTTATCCAATAACCGTTTTACGTCCACCGGCGTTAAGCTCCCCTCCTCGCCGCGTGATGCATAACAATAATGATTGAAGCAAGGGCAGAACCCCATGAACGAAGTTGTATTTAATTTTCATGACGTGGTTTTACTGATGACGGCCATGCAGTGCTGCTTTTTTGCGGTATTGCTCGTTGCCACCAACACCAGCAAATCCCCCAGCAATTATTTCCTCGCCGCTTTTTTATTAGCTCACGCGTTTATTCCCTTGCATGAATTAATCCTCTGGGGTGCGGTATTCAAATGGAAAGTGCGCGAAGTCTTTCCGGAAGCTTTTTTTGTCGGCGGTTTTGCTTACTACGTGGATGCGGTGCTGTTGTACTTTTATGTGAAGTCGTTGGTGTTCCGCGATTTCGCGTTAAAGCGCCGCGATCTGTTGCATCTGATTCCGCTGGGAATTTTTATCGCGTTTATGTGCGTGATGTTTTACAGCCGTCCCTATGCTGAACGGATTGAATTAATCCGCGATGAAGTCTTTGTTTACGGCGCTGCGTATATCTCGATGGATTTTTTCTGTAAATCCTTGCGCGTTGTGTATTGCGCGTTAAGTTTTCTGTTGATCCTGAAGTATAAGGACATCCTGAAATCCACCCACTCCAATATCGAAAAAGTTGACCTCTTGTGGCTCAAGCTGCTGGTCATCGGCTTCCTTGGTGTGACCATCATGGAAGTGATCCTGAGCATTTCAAAGATTGTCGGCCTGATAAAAACTCACGACCTGAAAGTGTTTGAATACATTGGCCTGACCGGATACTACTCATTATTTATTCTGGTCAACCTGTTGGTGTTTACCAGCATGCGCTACTTCGCCACCTTCGAGGCCGTGCGGCAGAAAGACAGCCATAAAAAACCGCTCAACGACAAACTGCTCAACCCGGAGTTTGCCGAAAAAATCGACGGTCTGATGCGCAGTGAAAAACCCTATCTATTGCCCGACATCACCCTCGACATCCTCGCCGACAAACTGGCCATTCCCGCCAAGGATTTGTCGATGATTATCAACCGCCATTTCCACAATAATTTTTATGAATTCATCAACAACTATCGCATTGAAGAAGCGCGCAAGATGTTGATTGATCCGAAGCACAAAAATAAAACCATCACCGATATTTATCTGGAAGTCGGCTTTAACAGCAAGTCGGTGTTCAACACGTTTTTCAAGAAAATCCTCAGCGTTACGCCTTCACAGTACCGACAGGAACATGGGGAGGTAAAGAAGTAAGGCATCAAGGCAGTTCCAGGCGCGGGCTACGCGACTTTGGCAGGTTACCCGTGGAGCCCCTTTGCTCTTCATCACCGGAACCTCTGGAAGCACCGGCAGTTTGTTGTGGCACTGTCGGTGCACGGTTATACTGCCCGCTGTTTTGACTTCAGTTTGCCCGGACCAACGGGCGTGATTCGGCCCCGGGAATTCACCATGAAAACGTTATCCGCTTTGTTGTTGCTAGCCTGCCTGTGGCTAAGCGGCTGCGGCCAAACCGGCCCGCTGTACCTGCCGGAACAGGAACAACCGCAACCGGAAGCCCCTGCCGAATCACAAGACTAGCCGCCTTTTTTGCCTGATCGAGTCTATCTATGCAGCATTTTCAACCACGCAACGGCGAACTCCACGTCGAAGATGTGCCCCTGAGCGCCGTTGCCGAACGTTTCGGCACCCCGACCTATGTCTATAGCCGCGCCGCTTTTACCCAGCATTACCTGTCTTATGCCCAAGCCCTTGGGGATCATCCGGGCATGGTGTGTTACGCCATCAAAGCCAACTCCAACCTCGCCATTCTGAACCTGCTGGCCAAGCTCGGCGCCGGGTTCGATATCGTCTCCGGTGGGGAGCTTGAGCGCGTGTTGCGCGCGGGCGGCGATCCGGCGCGCATTGTATTTTCCGGCGTGGGCAAAACCCCGGAAGAGATGGCCCGGGCGCTGGATGTCGGCATCTTCTGTTTCAACGTGGAATCCGAAGCCGAGCTGGAGATCCTTGCCCGCGTCGCGGCAGACAAAGGCATGGTGGCCAATATCTCCCTGCGGGTGAACCCGGATGTAGACGCCAACACCCACCCCTATATCTCCACCGGCCTGAAAGAAAACAAATTCGGCATCGACATCCAACGCGCGCCGGCGGTCTATCGTCGCGCCGCCGAATTGCCGAGCCTGAAGATCAAAGGGCTGGACTGCCATATCGGCTCCCAGCTCACGCAACTGACGCCCTTCCTCGACGCGCTGGATCGCTTGCTGCTGCTGGTTGATGAGCTGGAAAGTGCAGGCATAACGATTTCCCACCTGGATCTGGGTGGCGGCTTGGGCGTGACCTATCGCAATGAAACGCCGCCGCCGGTGGCTGACTATATGGCCGCTATTAAACAGCGTCTGGGCGACCGTAAACTGAGCCTGATGTTTGAACCGGGTCGTTCGATTTCCGCCAATGCCGGTGTCTTGCTGACCAAGGTCATGTATTTAAAGCCCACGGAACACAAGAATTTTGCGATCATCGATGCCGCCATGAATGACAATATCCGCCCCTCGCTCTACCAGGCGTGGCAAGATATTCGTCCGGTCAAGCCGCGCGCAAGCGGTACAAAAACCTGGGATCTGGTAGGCCCGATTTGCGAGACCGGCGACTTTCTCGGCAAAGACCGCGAACTCGCCATCGAACCCGGTGATTTGCTCGCGGTCATGTCCACCGGCGCCTATGGTTTCAGTATGAGTTCCAACTACAACACCCGTGGCCGCGCCGCTGAGGTGATTGTCGACGGCGACCAGATGTTTGTTGTGCGCGAGCGTGAAACGATCGACGATATGCTGCGCGGTGAAACGCTTTTACCCGCTTGATAAAAGGAATACGCAATGCGTCTGCGGTTTAGCAAAATGCACGGTTTGGGCAACGACTTCATGGTGATTGATGGGGTCAGCCAAAAGGTGCGTTTGAGTCCTGAAAAGATTCGCCAGTTAGCCGACCGGCATTTCGGTATCGGCTTTGATCAGCTATTGGTGGTTGAAGCTCCGGAAAGTCCCGAAGTGGATTTTCGCTACCGCATATTCAACAGCGACGGCGGCGAAGTGGAAAACTGTGGCAACGGCGCCCGCTGCTTTGCCGTGTTTGTGCGCGACCGTAAATTGACCGGCAAGAATCTGATTACGGTGGAAACTGCCGGCGGCATGATGACCTTGCAGATCACCGAGAACGGCGAAGTCTGCGTCAATATGGGCGTACCGCGCCTGGTACCGGCGGAGATTCCTTTCGAAGCCGAGGCACAATCCCTTACCTATTCGTTAGCGGTTGATGGCACCACGCTGGAAATTTCCGCTGTCTCCATGGGCAATCCCCACGCGGTCACCCTGGTTGACGATGTAGCGACAGCGCCAGTCGCGACGCTTGGGCCGCTGGTTGAACGCCATACCCGTTTTCCGCAACGGGTAAATGCTGGCTTTATGCAAGTTGTCTCCAGCGATGAAATTAATCTGCGGGTATTCGAGCGCGGCGTAGGCGAAACCCTCGCCTGCGGCACCGGTGCTTGCGCTGCCGTGGTGGCTGGCAACCTGCGTCAGCTGATCGGCAATAACGTCAAAGTGAATCTTCCCGGCGGCAGCCTGCGCATCAGTTGGGCCGGCCCCGGTGAACCGGTGATGATGACCGGCCCGGCCACCACCGTTTTTCATGGACAGGTAAAGATCTGATGACCGATAAAAAATCCCCTACCCTGGCTGATCCACTGGACCCCGAACAGGTTGCGAATTACCTGCAACAACATCCGGAGTTTTTTGTTCACCATCAGGAGTTATTGGGTGATTTATTTCTGCCTCATGAGAGCGGTCCGGCGGTGTCTCTGGTTGAACGGCAGGTGTCGATTCTGCGTGAGCGCAACATCGACATGCGCAACCGCTTGAGCAAACTGCTCGACAATGCACGGGAAAATGACAAGCTGTTTGATAAAACCAAACGTCTGATCCTCAGCTTATTGGAAGGCCAGGATCTCGGCGATATCATTGACGCCTTGCATTACAGTTTCGACAAAGACTTCAATATCCATTTCACCAGCCTGCAACTTTACGGCAACGCCGACAAACTCCCCAGCAGCCAGGCCCAGGTGGTTGCCATTGCACAAGCGCGCGAACACATTGCGCCTTTGCTCAAAAGTAACCGCGCCATGTGCGGCACACTCGGGCAAAAAGAGTTGAGCTTTTTATTCGGCAAACACGCGGAAGAAATCGGCTCGGTGGCGACGGTACCGTTAATTCACGGCACCACCTTCGGCATGCTCGCCATCGCCAACCGCGATCCGAATTATTACCGCTCCAGTATGGGCACGTTATTTTTGGGCTATATTGCAGAAGTATTGAATCGGTTATTGCCGAAATATTTACCGCGCTAATTAATCGCCAATCTATGGCAAGAGGATATGCGCATGACTGAAGCTGCAACGCCTTTTGCTGACGAACTCGCTGCGTTTTTTACCTACATGCGTAGCGAGAAACAATTCTCGCCCCTGACGCAGGAAAACTATCAACGCGACCTGGAAAAATTCTGTCGCTTCTGCGCCAAATATTCGCTTCACGATCTCGCCGCCCTTCAGCCACAGCATATTCGTCAAGGTGTTGCAGCCTTGCATCGCAGTGGCCTCGGCGGCAAAAGCCTGCAACGCTGGCTGTCTTCCCTGCGCAGTTTTTTTCGCTTTGCGATTAAACGCGGCTGGATGAAGAACAATCCCGCTGATGGAATTCAGGCTCCAAAATCACCTAAAAAATTACCCAAAACCCTGGACGCGGATCAGACCTCGCAATTTGTTGAGGTGACGGGCGATAGTTTTATTGCCTGCCGCGACCGTGCGCTGCTGGAATTGGTTTATTCATCCGGCCTGCGTCTGGCCGAAGTCACCGGTTTGAATGTGACCGATGTCGATTTAAAAGAAGGCATGGTCAATGTAGTGGGCAAGGGTTCCAAGCAACGCATCTTGCCGGTGGGTCGTCATGCTATAACCGCATTGGAGGATTGGTTACCGCAACGCGCCCTGAATGCACCTGCTGATCAGGTTGCATTATTTATTACGCAACGTGGTGCACGGATCGGCCATCGCGCGGTGCAATTGCGGATGCAGCAATTAAGTGTGCAACAGGGGATGGATAATCCGGTGCATCCGCATATGTTGCGTCATTCATTTGCGAGCCATGTGTTGGAGTCGAGTGGGGATTTGCGTTTGGTGCAGGAGTTGTTGGGCCACGCGAATATTTCTACCACGCAGATTTATACGCATCTGGATTTTCAGCATCTGGCGAAGGTGTATGACAAGGCGCATCCGCGGGCGCAGCGGAAGAAAGGTTCACCTGAATTTGAATGAAATTTGAGAGTTCTATTTGGGCGGTGATGACGGAGTTAGGTGCGGGACACGCCGTGAATACGTCCCTGTAGGCTCGACACCGGCATCCCTGCCGGTGACGGTCCCGCACCTAACTCCGTCACCACCACTGTGCCATCCGATTTAATTCCGTTCGTTAAATTTGAGTATTTTTGCACAGAAATTTCCACCAATGCTCGCAAGCGGTGTTCGGTTGGGTTACGCCAACCATCGTCGGCATGGACGACCCACATGGACGCGGGAAGTTTCCCGAAGCGTAGGGATGCCGACGCTGAGCCTACAGGGATGTATTCACGGCGTGTTGGCGTAACCCAAACGAATACCGCTCACTCCAACGTTTAAAAATTTATTCGCAAGTAAGATTACTATCCATACTCAACAGCACCTGCTCTAAATCCTGCCCTTCGCGTACATTATCAATAAAAATGGTTTCTACCTGATCGTTTCGCGCACGCAGGATGCCGATCTGGGTAAACATACTTTCATCGGCCGCATAGAGTGTTTTGAAAAACTGTTTTCCCATGTTCTCGCCATCCAGCCAGACCTGGGTGAAGCCTTTATCTGGATCGGTTGACCAGCCGATGTGCAGCACAACATCGTGCCATACGCCCGGCGAGGCGAATCCTGGCTTTGTCCAGAAGGGAGAATTCATTGCGCTTTCCTGAAAGCTGAAATCCTGCCCGATGATATTGAAGCGCAGCATTTGCTGATAGCTTTTGTCGGATTCCCAGTAGCCGATTTCATGTTTATGTTCGGATAAGGGCTGCTGCAGATAAAAGCTCCAGCCAAAGAAGGTTTCCTGCCCTTCACCGATTCGTCCGGCGGATGGTTTGTGGCTGAACTCCGTGCGATTCAGTTTTTCATTACCATGCCATAACATGTCCGGTTCGCCGGTAATCATCGCGCGACCCGCGTAGTGCCCTTCGTATACACAGTTTTCCTGCACGGATAGCCCCTGCGGGTTTAACAGGTAACTCCATTGAGAGAGGTCGCCGGTTTCAAAATCACCTTGCCATAATAGTGGCTGCCGGGTTGCGCAGCCTGTACTCATCAGAATAAAACATATAAGGGAAATTGCTCTGCTCATAAGCGACCCGGTTATTTTGATAGTGAAGTTCAGGTAATGCACTTGGTTTTTTCAATGATTCATTAACGATTGAGTGAAAACTCTCACCAAGGCCAATTCGTTTTCTTGTTTATTTTTTTGGACAATAGCAAAAATGGTCAACTTTTTATACCGCAACGCTTTCCGTCTTTACTCCAGCGGCCGCAAAGTTTTGTTTCAAAGCTACTGAATTTTTAATTCAGCTTCACACACATAATTAAAGTGAATTTTTTGATAAATAAAAAATGTGTGATGCCTGTCTCAAAGCGTTTTGCTCTACTCATAACCCTTTCTGAAGAATCTCTTTAAACGCACGAAGTGGGACAAACTCTTCTCACGATAACCGTGATTCCACCACAAAGTGGGACGAGATTTTTGGTGCCGATCTGTAAGCTGTGCTGAGTTCAGCATTAGCTCAACACGTAATTCCGAGTATACCCAACATCGAGACCAACCCGTTAACCGGCGGTAATTCCTGAATAACCTACGGAGACGCAAAGGTTGGCTTAACAAAACATACCCTGGTCAGTAAGAGAGTTCTCTATGCAGTCAGTACCTTATTTATGTTCGATACTCGGGGTCTCCCTGATATTGTCCGCTTGTGGCGGCGGCAGTGGCGGTGATGATAATCAAGGGGGTCAGGGAAACAGTTCCCGCAGTTCTGCGTCGGTCATTGCACAATCGTCATCGCTGGCATCGTCGGCGCCATCTTCTACTCCAGCCAGCTCGATGAATAGTTCAACGGGTAATAATTCCAGTGTAATGAGCTCGCCTTCCAGCAGCGGAGCTGTTATCCCTTCATCGTCCAGCTCATCGCACGTTGTCAGTTCATCACTCAGCAGTTCGCTCGCAGGTCAATCATCCAGTCGCGCCAGCAGCCTATCATCAACAGCAAGTTCGGCTGCATCGTCTGTGAACTCGTTCTCATCCTCCAGTGCGCCCACCGGTGTGAACATCGTTCCTTTATTTGACCAAGAGACACAACTTGAGCCGGTCATTCAATTTGATCGCGGCGATGCCCTGGTAACCCGTTTTTCTGATCGCGCCCGTGATCGTCATGCCAAGGAAAATCACTTTCAACTTCACGATCACTATTTGGCATTTTACTGGGAGGATCGCACCGCATCGATTGAGATCATCGATTACGTCGCCAAGGGTGGCAATAGCATTCGCATGAACGTCACTACTTTAAGCAAGCTGGATGATCTGCAAGCGGAAAACCGCTGGTGGTACATCGGTGGTAATACGCTGGCGGAGTTTTGCGGTAATGGTGTGATGAATGTTATCGACACAACCCATTACTGGAAAGAAGAGGGTTTCAATTGCCGTGAAGGTCGCCCGATCCAGATGGGCGACCGGCTGGAATTCGAGATCAGCCAATTTTTGGATAAAAACGCCTTGCCACGTGGTCGCGATCATTATTACGGCAGCACCTTTTTATATGTTGTCGGTAAAGGACTTGTCCCCTGGGATGTTACAGACATGGCCCCCTTCGTCCAGGGCAAGCTGTATCAGCGCGACTCTATCGAGCTGCCACCATCCGCCATGCTCGGCGGCATCCACAGTTTGAATCGCCAGGTCTCTGCCGAACCGGATGATCATTTTATGCAGATGGCTTACGGCATGGGTTACGACAATGCCCAACCGTTTATGCTCGGGCGGCGACTCGCACACACGGAATTTACCGATGGTCACCACGATGAATCACCGGAGAACGGTATCTTCGATGAAATGATTGGCAAGGCGGGTCCGCATTTTATCAATGCATCCTGTGTGAATTGCCACAACCGCAATGGCCGTGCGCCGGTTGCGCCTCTGGGTGAGCCGTTAACCAAATGGGTATTCAAGGTTGCCGATGCAGAAGGCAACGCGGACCCTGCGCTGGGGCATGTATTGCAACCGCAACACGTTGATGGCGCGGCTGCGGGGGAAGGCAAGGTTTCCATCAGCGCCTTTACCGAAGCCGATGGTTTGCGTAAACCTGAATTCACGTTTGAACGCGGTGCTCCCGCACGTTTTTCTGCGCGCATTGCACCGCAGCTGGTGGGCATGGGTTTGCTGGAAGCAATTCCTGAATCCGCCATCCTCGCGCTGGCTGATGAAAACGATACGAATGGTGATGGAATCTCCGGTCGCGCGCAAAAAGTTATTGATCCTGAAACCGGTGATTTGCGCCTTGGACGTTTTGGTTACAAGGCAACCACCGCCAGCGTGCGTCATCAGGTTGCTCTGGCTTTAAATACCGACATGGGTGTGATGACGTCCGTGTTGCCAACACCGGATTGCGGTTCAGAGCAAGCGGGTTGCGGGAACTCCGGTTCGGAACTTTCAGAAGAGCATTTAAGCAACCTGGTGAAGTATATCCAGTTGCTTGGCGTGCGTTCACAACGGGACTACAACGACGCGCAAGTGATTCGCGGTAAATCGTTATTCACTTCCATCGGCTGCGCCGCCTGTCACACCGAAACCTTCACCACCAGCGCCTACGCGCCGCTCGCAGAGATGCGCAATCAGGTTATCCATCCCTACACCGATCTTTTGTTGCATGACATGGGGCCGGGTTTGGCCGATGACATCAGCGAAGGTGAAGCCAGCGGTTCCGAGTGGCGCACGCCGCCCTTGTGGGGCATTGGTTTATCGCCCTGTGTAACCGGTGGTGTAGCAGGACCGCGCGGCGGCAGCGCCGATGGTGTTGATGGCGGCGAGTACTGCACGCCCCATGCGAGCTATCTGCACGATGGACGTGCGCGCACTCTGGATGAAGCGATTTTGTGGCACGGTGGCGAGGGTCAGGCGTCAGCGACGGCTTACGAGAATCTGTCAGACACTGACGAAGACGCATTGATCAAGTTTTTGGAATCTTTGTAGTAGCGAGGAAATAGTAGCGAGGAAAACGTCGACGTGCGATTACGCCGTCGACGCATATCGTTCACTGACACCATATTAGCTTTTAATAATGAGAGGCACCCATGAACAGGCCGGTAAATTTCGTCGATAAGTATCGCGAAAAAAATAAACGTTTTACTGATTCTTTGTGGCTATTATCTTCGTTTTTTCTGTTGATTGTTTTCAGCGTGCAATCCTCTGTTGCGCAAGTTCCGACCGTTGATGACTTCCAGCGCACTGTTGTCGCAGACGGCCTGGATTTACCGATGGAGTTTGAAATTGCCAAAGATGGCCGCGTGTTTGTGGTCGGCAAGTGTGGTGCATTGTACGCATGGAATCTGGATGGTGGTGTTGCTACACAAACGGCAACGGTTGCCAATGTCCGTTGCGAATTTGAAGACGGCTTGTTAAGCGTTGCGCTTGATCCGAATTTTACGACTAACGGTTATATTTATTTTCAATACACTGCACCCGGTAGCCTCACCCGCGTATCGCGTTATACAGTGAACGCCAACAATACCCTGGATATGGCGTCGGAAAAGATTCTGCTTGAGTGGCGCACCGGCGACGAAGCCCACGGCCACATGGGCGGATCAATGCAATTCGACAATGATGGCAATTTAATTATTACCACGGGTGACAACAAGGCCGCGGGTGGTTATTTTCAACCTGCCGCACAACAAACCTCGGGCAACACCAACGATTTGCGGGGAAAAATCCTGCGGATCAAACCCACAGCGGCGGGTGGTTATACGATTCCGGCGGGCAATTTATTTCCGGCAGATGCCACGCACCGCCCGGAAATTTACGCCATGGGTTTTCGCAACCCCTTCCGTTTGAATATCGACCCGCTCACGGGTTATTTATACGTGGGTGATATTGGCCCCGACTCATCGGCTGACAGTGCCGAAGGCCCCGGTGGACTCGATGAACTTAATGAGATTCGCGAAGCGGGTAATTTTGGCTGGCCCTACATTATTGGTTACAACCAACCTTACGCTGGTTTTAATCCCAATAACATTGTGAACAATTACAACCTCAACACCGGCGCGACCAACTTGCCATCATCCAAATCCGCGTTGTGGACCATTCGCCATCAGGCGACTATGGCAGGCCCGGTGTATCGCTTTAATGAAAATCTCGACAGCGAATATAAATTGCCGGCGTATTACAACGGTAAATTAATCTTCTGGGATTTCAACAGCAGCAAATTTTTTACCATCGACCTCACCGCCAATAACAACCCGCCCATCGCGGAAGATTTCCCCTTGAACACCGGCGGTTTCCAAGGCGCGATTGATGCGGAATTCGATCCACGCACCCATCAGTTTTATGTGCTGCAATGGGGCTCCGGTTGTTGCGATAAA
Organism: Cellvibrio sp. PSBB006; assembly: GCF_002162135.1. Lineage (NCBI taxonomy): Bacteria > Pseudomonadati > Pseudomonadota > Gammaproteobacteria > Cellvibrionales > Cellvibrionaceae > Cellvibrio > Cellvibrio sp. PSBB006. The sequence goes on from NZ_CP021382.1 coordinate 3,064,947, forward strand.
GAACCCTACGGCAACGGTGTGCTTTATCGTTTTGATTACATCGGTGGCCGCGACAGTGGCCCCAACATGGCCCAAGGTGCTACGGCGACCGCATCATCACCCGCTGTGGGCGGAAACCTTCCAGCCTATGCGGTTGACGGTGATCCGACGACGCGCTGGGAAAGCCCCAGCGCTGATCCGCAAGTACTGAATATTGAACTGGCACAACCCACCATCATTGCAACCATTTTTATTAAATGGGAAGCTGCCTACAGTTCAAAATACACCATTGAAGCATCCGTCGATGGCGTCACCTGGGACCTGTTGGTGACCGAAGACAACGGTGCCGGCAAAACCACACCGCATATCATTAATTCCACCAAAGCCTATCGCTATTTGCGTTTAACGGGTACAGCACGCGGCACAAATTACGGTCACTCCATCTACGAATTTGAAGTCTATGCGGGCGAAGCACCGGAGCCGGAAGTGCCGCTTACCGAATTCGCTTACCTCAATATGCCCAGAACATTGGATGCGAACTTCACTGATGTACCCCGGTTGCTGTCGCAAACCGGCGCGTTTAGTAATACCGCTAACCTGACACCCAGCGCTAATCTCTTACCCTTTTCTCCCAACAGTCCGCTCTGGTCAGACCGCGCGGAAAAATTTCGCTGGGTTTCATTGCCCGCCGATACCAAGGTGCAATGGAGCGCGCAAGGCGATTGGAAATTTCCCCAGGGCACTGTGGCGGTTAAGCATTTCGAATTGCCGGTGGATGTGAATAATCCGGCGTTAACCAAACGACTGGAGACGCGTTTAATTGTTACCAAGGCCGACGGCAAGATTTATGGCGTTACCTATAAATGGCGCGCTGACAATAGTGATGCGGATTTATTGATGGCCGGTGCGCAAGAAGATATCAGCGTAAGACAAGCGAATGGTTCCAATGCAACGCAGACCTGGTTTTATCCGAGCCCGGCTGATTGTCTGAGTTGTCACAACGCGGAATCCAGCCAGATACTCGGCTTAAGCACGCGTCAATTAAACGGTAATTACACCTACCCGGGCGGCACAACGCAAAATCAATTGGTGCATTGGAATAATCGCGGTTTATTTACACCGGCGCTCAATAATGCCTTGGTTAACACCTACGATAAATTGGCGGCGCTTTCCGATAGTAATGCCTCTCTGGAAAAGCGCGTGAAGTCCTATCTTGATACCAATTGCGGGCATTGTCATGGCACAGGCAACGGCGGCTCGCAATGGGACGCGCGTTTCAATACCGCGTTAGGTCAAATGAAAGTGGTGAACGCTACCACCACAGGTATTCGTAATTACGAAGCAGACTACGGCATCGCGAATGCGAAAGTGGTTGAAGCGGGCGCACCGCAACAGTCGATCCTGTATCTGCGTGATAAAACCATTGATCCAAACGATCGTATGCCACCCATCGGTCGCGCCTTGGAGCACACCGAATATATTCAGGTACTCGACCAATGGATTACCTCGCTCGGTGCACCTTCCGTGGTTCCACCGCGCCCCGCAAAATTGACGCCGGTACTGGCAACCGCCTCCAGTTTCCAGGGCGGCAATACCGCGCCCGCCGCTATTGATGGCAATGCCGCTTCACGCTGGGAAAGTGAACCGCAAGTTGATCCGCAATACCTCCAGCTGGATATGGGCAAACGCATTTACTTCACCGAAGTCAGATTGAATTGGGAAGCGGCTTACGCCCGAGCCTACACCATTGAAGTCTCCGACAATGGTGACGACTGGACGGTGGTATACAGCACCACCAATAGTCGCGGCGGAATAGAAACCATTCCGTTGAATGGTGAGCAAGGCCAATATATCCGCATGCACGGTACACAGCGCGCAACGGGTTATGGTTATTCATTGTTTGAATTTGAAGCCTATGGTGTGGAAGCCGATGCAGACGTAGCATTGATTAATATTGTAACGCCAGCAGCCAATGCGGTGATTGATCAATCGGCACGCGTGAGTCTGCGTGTGAACATCACCGATCCCAACTGGTTAACCAATTACGGATTCACTTACTCACTCGACGACGGCCCAGCCACGGTAGCGACCAGCGATGTTATTGATCTCGGTTTGTTGCCCACGGGCCAGCATAGCCTGCGTGTGACGCTTATCGACAACAGCGGCAATGAAGTCGGTGTGCCGAGAAATAGTAAATTCAGGGTCAGCTGTGGTGAAAGTTGTCCGAGTGTATTGGTCTTCTCCAAGACAGCGGGTTTCCGTCATGACTCCATCCCCGACGGTATTGCGATGGTGCAACAAATTGCACAAGACAATGGTTACACCGTCACGGCATCGGAAGATTCCAGCTTATTTACTACCGCAAACCTGGCGAACTATTCCACCATCGTGTTTATGAATACCACCGGTGATGTATTTACCGATGCACAAAAAGCGGCATTCAAAAGCTACATTGAAAACGGTGGCGGTTATGTTGGCACTCACGCGGCAGCGGATACCGAACACGGTTGGGATTGGTATACCGATACCGTATTAGGTGGCGGTGAATTTATTCACCACGGCGATGGTATTCCGCGCGCAACCGTCGTGATCGAAGATATTACCCACGCGCTTGTCAATCATATTGGGGCGCAATGGGTACTGAACGACGAATGGTATTTCTGGAAGAGTAATCCGCGCGAATCAGAACATGTTGAGGTGTTGGGTAATCTGGATCGCAGCAGTTACACCTCCAATTATCCGGTAGACGATCATCCGGTGATTTACACCAACACGGTCGGTGACGGGCGAATTTTTTACACCGCTATTGGCCATGTGAAAGAAAATTTTGCAGATCCAAAGATGGTGGAGATGATTCGCAAAGCGATTGAGTGGACCTCCAACATTGAGCCGGTCGCGCCGCCGCCGGCAAGCTCATCATCGTCCAGTGTTATGTCATCCAGCGTGGCGAGTAGCAGTCGTTCAAGCAGTAGCCGTTCAAACAGTTCCGTGGCTAATGTATCGTCTTCATCGAGTGCCCTGGCATCATCAAGTCGATCTGCAACGTCCGCAAGCTCGGCCAGTTCGGTGGGCGCAATAAGTTCTGCATCCAGTACTGGTGTAGCAAGTTCAACCAGTGCGGGCGTGTCGAGTGTGTCGGTGGTTAACAGCTCATCATCGAGCGCCCGTTCATCAATGAGTTCGACGGCGTCCAGCATCAGTTCTACGCCCGGCAACACAGGCGGCGGAACATCATCCAGCCCTGCTGGCAGTGGTGGAGGCTCTGTTGCATGGCACGAACTCTTGCTGCTTTGTTTATTCGCCATCGGGCTTATGCTTATACGGCGACATTACAGAACCACCGTGATTAATAACGAATAATAAACGTGGGGCAAAAGGTTCTCCGATGTTCTTTTGCCCCGCTACTCACAGCAACATCGATCAGTTGTGCTCAGTCAGTGATCATGATGCGCGCTAACCTGCGGGAAATGGCTTGACAAGTTCCGCAGAATGACAAATAGCCGATTCAATGACGGCCGAAGCGTTAAATTGTGTAAAAAGGGGCTTTCCGGCAGGTTTATTCCGTTCATCCACGTTGTGCATCCCCAGCCGGAACCTTTACATTACCCGTGGTCTCATGCTGATGCGGTTCGGCGGCGTGGAGTTTACTGGCGAGCTTATTGAGCAGGGAGTTTGGCGAAGTTGCTACATGGTATGCAGGTTATCCAACAATTGATCTGCAGCTGACAATCAATAATAACGGATCAGCGCAGCATATTCTGAAACAGTAAATCATGTTGTGGCCTTACCCCTTGTGAAATTTATCCCGGCGGTTGTTGATGTACATTATTCATTTGCAAACTATCCAATCCTTATTGGATGACATACTTCATCCGCGCTTGAGCCCGCAGGCAATCACCTATTGTCGCACCGGCACAGCGCCAGGTGAGCCGCTTGATTATCCAGGATTTAATCGTTTAATTGCGATGGCAAGTCGCCATGCCCGTCGGCATCCACTGAACTTGTCTGATGATGAAAAATTGCACATCAGCAGAAACATGCCGGGCTGGGATCTTTCGCAATGGAACCTGCTGGAGTTATTGCGCGTAAGATTGATCATTGCGCAGCAGCATCTTGCAGAAGAGTCCTTTGCGGATGTATTGATTAAAGCGTTTCAGTTCGCCGATGAAGGCGAAGCCTGTGCTTTTTATAAAGCGATTCCCTTGTTGCCGGCGCCTGAGCGTTTTCTCTGGCATATGAAAGAAGCCTGCCGTTCCAATATGCGCTCAATTGTGTGGGCGGCCGGCTGCGATAATCCCTTTCCCGTGACCTACTTTGACGATATCGCCTGGCGACAGCTGGTGATGAAGGCGCTATTTATCGAGATTCCTCTGGTGCACATTTATCACCTTGAGCACCGGTTATCTACCACACTGGCGGAGATGGCAAACGACTATATTGCCGAACGTACCAGTGCCGGACGCAGCATTCCCACGGATATAAAACTATTACTGGGCGACGCAGCTTGTTGAAAACAAGCTGTCAGGCCAACGCCCGCTGTCATGGATAACGACAAAAAACCCGGCAAATTATTTTTGCTGGAGCCACTTATTGCATCGCCTATTGCTTCGAGGATAACACCATGATGTTTTTTGATCCGCATATCCATATGTCCAGCCGTACCACCGACGATTACCAAGCCATGGCCGCTGCGGGTATTCGTGCCGTGATTGAACCCGCGTTCTGGATGGGCCAACCACGCACCAACGTCGGTAGTTTTATTGATTACTTCTCCAGCCTTGTTGGTTGGGAAAAATTTCGCGCAAGCCAATTTGGTATCGCACATTATTGTGCGATGGGGTTGAACTCCAAAGAAGCAAACGATGAAGGACTGGCGCGCGAGGTATTGGACATCCTGCCGCAGTTTGCCTTGAAAGAAAGCGTCGTCGCTATTGGTGAAATCGGCTACGACGAAATCACACCCGCCGAAGATTTTGCTTACCAGTGGCAACTCAAGTTCGCCTGCGATCACGACATGGTGGTGATGGTGCATACGCCGCATCGCGATAAGAAAAATGGTGTGTTGCGTTCGCTGGATGTTGCGGCGGAGATGGGCGTGCCCATGCACAAAGTCATTATCGATCACAACAACGAAGAAACCGTGCGCGCGGTGTTGGACCGCGGTGCCTGGGCAGCATTTACCATCTACCCCAACACCAAGATGGGCTCCGAACGTATGGTGGAAATTGTGCGTGAATATGGGCCCGAACGCATCATCGTTGACAGCTCGGCGGACTGGGGTGTGAGTGATCCCTTATCCGTTCCTAAAACGGCCAAGCTCATGCTTGAGCGCGGCATCGCGCCGGAAGCCGTTCGTCTCACCACCTGGCAAAACGCACTCGATGCTTATGCGCAGTCCGGGCAAATTGATATCGATCAATTGTTAGCGGCACCCGCCATTGATCAACGCGCACTCTTCAGTGATAACTCGGTATTGCGTGGCCAGTCACCGCTGGTGCTCGAACCGGTGAAAAACTAGCGCTGTGAAAATCCCTGACGGCAAACGCTGGGGCTCGCACAATTCGTGCGCTGAGCCAGCTTTTTAAACATCAACACAGCGGAGGCGCCTATGCATCTCATCAATCAACAATTCTCCGTGACCTATGAATTTTCCGTTTGTTTTACGCGCGACACCTTTGCGCCGGAAAACATGGCATTACATGATTTAATTTCGGCGGCCGGTGCGACCACCCACAAAGTTCAACCTGTGATCGACAGCCAGGTCTTAGCAGATCACCCCGAGCTGATCGACGCTATCGCCCTCTACGGTGATATTCATGGTGACACCATCGCCTTTGAGGAGCCCTTTATTGTGCGCGGCGGTGAGATCTGCAAGAACGATCCCGCTGAAGTCGAAGAGTTTCTTCGCCTGACGCAGGAGCGCAAGATTTGTCGTCACAGCTTTGTGCTGGTTATTGGTGGTGGCTCGGTTATCGACGCGATGGGTTATGCAGCCACTATCGCGCATCGCGGTATTCGCCTGATTCGTATGCCGACCACCGTGCTGGGTCAAAATGATGCCGGTGTCGGCGTAAAGAATGCGATTAACTTTCGCAATCGAAAAAATTACGTTGGCACTTTCGCCCCGCCCTATGCCGTGTTAAATGATTTTGATTTTCTTAGCAGCCTGGCACCGCGCGATCAGCGTGCCGGTATTGCAGAAGCGGTGAAGGTGTCGCTCATTCGTGACGGCGAATTTTTTGCCTGGCTGGAAAGTCATTGTGAGCAACTTGCGCGCTTTGAAGACGAAGCCGTGGAGCACATGATTATTCGTTGCGCCGAATTGCATGTGCGTCACATCGGCACCGGCGGTGATCCTTTTGAGCGCGGCTCCGCGCGACCGCTGGATTTCGGCCACTGGTCTGCCCATCGCCTGGAAGAAATTTCCCACACGCAATTTCCTCAACACGAGCTGCGCCACGGCGAAGCAGTCGCCATCGGCATCGCATTGGATTCTCACTATGCCCGACAGATGGGATTTATCGATGAAGAAACCTTGATGCGCATCATCAACACGCTGCATGGCATAGGCTTCAGCTTGTATCACCCGGCGCTGGAACAGCTCAACATTCCGCAGGCCCTGGCAGGATTCCGCGAGCATCTCGGCGGCGCCCTGTGCATCACCATGTTAACCGGTGCAGGTTCCGCGAAAGAAGTTAGCGAAATTGATGAGGCTGTTATGGAGCAATGTGTGCAGCGACTGCGCGACTACCAATAAGCACTTGGCAACAAACACATGGCAATAATCGCGTCTCAATACTGGAGAACGCCATATGAAACCAGAATTAACCTACTGCACCAACATTCATCCCGGCGAATCCTGGGCCGATGTGATGGCGAATTTGAATGGCCACGCACTGGCGGTAAAGGCGGCTGTATCGGCTAATGAAAAATTTCCTTTGGGTCTGCGTATTTCCCATCAGGCCGCGAGTGAAATTACACCAGAGGATATCACCAGCTTTCGCCACTGGTGCGACCTTCATGATTGTTATTTGCTGACGATCAATGGTTTTCCGTTTGGCACGTTTCATAATCAACCAGTGAAAGAAAAGGTCTATGAACCGGACTGGCGCAGCCGCGCGCGTGTTGATTACACCAAACGCCTTGCGGACCTCGCCGTCGCATTGAGCACTCGCGCTGCACCCTTATCCATATCCACCGTGCCGGTGGCTTACAAGCCAGTATTTTCTGACGATGATTGGCCCGTGGTTTATCGACATATCAACGAGGTGTTGCAACATCTGCGGCAGATCGAGCAATCGACGGGCATTAGTATTCGCCTGGCCTTCGAGCCGGAACCCTGTTGCGTGTTGGAGACTATCGACGAAACCGTGGATTTCTTTTCACGGCTGGATTTACCGGAGAGGCTACAGCCTTTTGTCGGCATTTGTTTTGATGCCTGTCACCAAGCCGTCGAGTTTGAAGATCCGGCACAATGCCTGCAAAAATTAGCGCAAGCCGATATCGCTATTGCGAAAGTACAAGTCTCCAGCGCGTTATGCGCGCGCGGCGATGAAATTTCCGCGCTGATGGATTTTGATGAGCCGGTGTATTTACATCAAGCCATTGTTCGTCAGAGCGCGAATAAACCGCTGCGCCGTTTTACAGATTTATCGGAGCTGTCAGCGTTTCTGGATGATGCCCAGCAACCGGAAGAATGCCGCGTACATTTTCACGTGCCGATTTTTATTGATCACTTGGGCGTATGCGGCACCACACGATTTTTTCTCGAACAATTGCTGCCACTGCTATCACCGGATATTCCCCTTGAAGTCGAAACCTACAGTTTCAAAGCCCTACCTGAACACCTGCGTAGTGGCACCCTGGAGGAATCTATCTGCCGTGAGCTGCAGTGGGTGCAAACCCGGTTAGGAAAATAAATTATGCACAATACTGTGATGATCGACGTTGTGGGTTTAACGCGCGCATTGATTGGCGAGCACACACCTAACCTGCAGCGTTTTTTAGATGGGCATAGCAACACAAATATCGAACCGGTAATTCCCGCCGTCACCTGCACGGCGCAATCCACTTACCTCACCGGTAAGCTGCCCCGTGAACATGGCATTGTGGGTAATGGCTGGTATTTTCGCGAGCTGAACGAAGTCTGGTTGTGGCGACAAAGCAATAAGTTGGTGGAAGCGCCCAAGGTCTGGCATATGGCCAAGGCGCGCGACCCCTCGTTCACCTGCGCCAATACGTTCTGGTGGTACGCCATGGCCACCGACGCCGACATCACGTTGACGCCGCGACCGTTATATCTGGCTGATGGCCGCAAGTTGCCCGACTGCTACAGCTATCCCCTGGATGTTCGCGAAGCGCTGGAAACCAAACTGGGCAAATTCCCGCTGTTCCAGTTCTGGGGGCCCGCGACGCATATTAAATCCAGCGAATGGATTGCCGATGCGGCCATCTATGTGGAAGAACATTATCAACCGAGTTTGCAATTGGTGTATCTGCCACACCTGGATTATTGTTTGCAGCGTGTGGGCCCTGAAGGCGATATCGCTCAGGACTTGCGCGATATCGATCGCGTGGTAGGAAAATTGTTGGATTTTTTTCAGCAGCGCGGACATCGGATATTGTTGTTATCTGAATACGGGATTATGCCTGTGTCCAATCCAGTTCATCCCAACCGCATCCTGCGCGACGCGGGCATGCTCTCGTTAAAGGTCGATCTCGGGTGTGAATATCTCGACTATGCCAGTTGTACCGCTTTTGCGGTGAGCGATCATCAGATTTGCCACGTGTATGTGCAACAGCCAGAGAAAATTTCTGAGATTAAAGCACTATTTGAAAACCAGCCAGGTATTGCGCGTGTGCTTGATGACGAAGGCAAACGTGAATTGGGCCTTGATCATCCGCGCTCCGGTGAATTGGTGTTGTTGGCGGAAGAGAATTCCTGGTTTACCTATTATTATTGGAAGGAAGAAGCACGCGCACCGGACTTTGCCCGATGCGTGGAGATTCATAAAAAGCCGGGTTACGATCCCTGTGAATTATTTCTGGACCCGCGCCTGCGCTTTCCGAAATTATCGGTTGGCGCGCGCATCGCAAAAAAATTAGCCGGATTCCGTTATGTGATGGATGTGATTGCTACCGACCCTTATCTGGTCAAAGGGCAACATGGCGTATCCTCATCATCACCTCATGCCCAACCGGTGTTGATCAGCAATTACGGTAAAAACATGCCCGAGAGAATTGCAGCAACGGATGTGTGTGAATTAATCCTGCAACACCTTTTTGAAGAATAGAGTTCACCATGCTAAAAACTTTTCTTACCCTGTGCCGCGTCAGTAATTTGCCGACAGTATGGATGAACGTGCTCACAGCCGCGCTACTGGTTAGCCAGGCAGCGAGCTTATCCCTCGACCCTGTGGTTGTTGTATTACTGATGGTCTCACTCTCGCTGTTTTACATGGGCGGCATGAGCTTCAATGATTATTCGGATCGCCATTGGGATGCCCAGCATCAAACCTTTCGCCCGATTCCCGCCGGAAAAATCCACGCCTCGACCGCGCTGATCATTTCTCTCGCGCTGTTCGCCACAGCCCAACTACTGTTGTTATTTGCACCGCAAACTGGTGGCTTTTACATGGGCTTACTATTGCTCCTGGCCATCGTTATTTACGATGTTATTCACAAGGCGACGCCGCTCAGCGTGATTGTAATGGCATCAGCACGGCTATTGGTTTTTGTGGTAACGGCACGTGCTCTGGCGGGTGATTGGTTTGTGGTGATCTGGATTGCTGGTGGGCTGCAGTTTATTTATACATTACTAGTGACGGTAGTCGCACGTTATGAACATCGGCGTCAACAGAATTACAGCATCCCGTTGATCCCATTAATGATTGCCGGCATGGCCATCCTGGATGGGTTGGTTCTCGCAGTTCTGGTAAATCCCTGGTGGATTTTCGTCGGCCTCTTGGCCGCCGCCATGACTCGATTCGGGCAGAAATATGTGAGAGGGGATTGAATAAATAAAAACGCCAGAAGTAATTGCTTCTGGCGTTTTTTTGGAGAGCTTATTGACCGGCTTTTAACATCTGCCAGTATTTTTCATACACCAGCACCGTATCGCCCAGATCCTGATGGAAACTGCCGCGATCGATATCGGCCTTATCGGGAAATACAATCTTGTTATTGCGCAGCTCTTCATCCAGTAACGCAATGGCAGGAATATTCGGCGCCGCGTAACCCAATTCCTCGATCGCCGCTTTACCGCTCTCTGCACGCAACATAAAGTCGATAAATTTGTGCGCATTCTCTACATTAGCTGCGCCCTTGGGAATCACAAAACTGTCGACCCACAATACCGCACCCTCTTCCGGATAAATGTAAGTCAGGTTCGGTAATTCTTCCTGGGCCATATAGGCTTCACCATTCCAGATCGCACCAATGCTCACTTCACCTTTAATCAAGGGTGATTTCGGCGAGTCGGAGTTGATCATCTTGATGCTCGGCCACAGCTCTTTTAATTTTTCGTAAGCTGCACGAATTTCTTCTTCGTTGGTGGTGTTATTTTCAAAACCCGCTACACGCAACCCCACGTAAAAATTATCGCGCACATCGTCCATCACCATCAGTTTGCCGGCGTATTCTGGTTTCCACAGGTCAGCCCATTTGGTGATCTGGCTCGCGTCTACTTCATCACCGTTGACGGCAATGGAGGTGCTGCCCCACAAGTAAGGCACGCTGTAACTGTTGTCCGGATCGTAAGGCTTGTTCAACAGGGAGGGGTCGAGGTTGGCGTAATTGCTGAGTAATTCTTTGTTGATCGGTTGAATCAAACCTTCTTTGCGCATCTTCTCCACGTAGAAGGTGGAGGGAACCGCAAGGTCGTAACCCTTGCCGTCCAATAATTTCAGTTTGGAATACATGGCTTCATTACTTTCGTAAGTCGCGTATTCCACTTGAATGCCGGTTTCTTTGGTGAAAGCCTGCAATACATCTTCAGGGATATATTCGGTCCAGTTGTAGATGACGACTTTTTCGTCGGACTTTGGTGCTGCATCAGCCGTGCTGGCCTCGCTGTCGGATTTATCGCTACAACCGCTGAGTATCCAGGCTACGGCGATGGCAAATGCCCACATTTTTTTCATCTTAGCGTTCCTCACGTAAAAGAAGTTGGGAAATGATGACCAATACCAGGGACACAACCAACAGGAGTGTCGAGATGGCATTTACCTCCGGTGAAACACCGACGCGCACCATGGAATATACCTTGAGCGGTAATATTTCATAGCCGGGGCCGGTGACAAATGCGCTCACAATAACGTCATCTAATGACAGCGTGAAGCTTAATAACCATCCTGATGCCACGGCGGGAACAGCCAGCGGCAGAATAATTTTCCAGAAGATGCGGCTTTCGGAAGCACCGAGATCGCGCGCCGCTTCCAGCATCTTGACATCAAAGCCGCGTAAACGCGAATACACGGCAATAATCACAAAGGGCAAACAAAAGGTGATGTGCGCTAACAGCAACGAAATAAAACCTAATTCAATCCCGATAGCGATAAAGATAATCAGCAGCGAAATCGCCATCACAATATCCGGCGTCAGCATACTGATAAACACCATGGATGATAAAGCTGCTTTACCACGGAATTGATAGCGATAAAGTGCCACCGCACCCAGGGTGCCAATGATGGTGGCGACAGTGGCTGCCACAACGGCAATGGTCAATGAATGCGTGGCAGCGGTCATTAAACTCTCATTGCCCAGTAATCGTTCATACCATTTCAGGGTAAAGCCCTGCCAACTGGTGCCGTAACGCGACCCGTTGAACGAGTTCACCACCAACACACCAATCGGCAGATAGATAAAAAATAAAATCAGGCCCAAATAGCCGAATCTAAAAGTCCGAGTCATTGATGCCTCCCTGACGACTAACGAACTTCGCCGCGCGGAAATACAACCACAGCATGAAGCCGAGCAAGACAATCAACAACACACTCAGGGCCGAACCAAACGGCCAGTCGCGCGTATTGAGGAATTGGGTTTTGATGACGTTGCCGAGCAATAAATTTTTCCCGCCGAGCAGGTCTGAAATGTAGAACATGCCCATTGCCGGTAATAGCACCATCAGGCAGCCGGCCACGATGCCGGGTGAGGTTAAAGGCACGGTAATACGCCAGAAACGATGGAAAGCACCTGCACCCAAATCCTTCGCCGCGTGCAATAGACGCACGTCGAGTTTTTCCAGCGCAGAGAATAACGGCAGCACCATAAAAGGCAGCAGGATGTAACTCAGCCCGAGTACCACCGCAAATTTGGTGTACAGGAGTTGTAGCGGCTTTTCAATCAAACCCAGGCCCAGCAACAGGTTATTGATCAACCCTTTGTTACCGAGGATAAATTGCAGCGCGTAGGTTCTCACCAGAGAGTTGGTCCAGAACGGCAGGATGACCAGAAACAACAGAATCGGTTGCCAACGCTTCGGTAGTTGCGCGATGCACATGGCAAAGGGATAACCTATCAACAGGCACACCACCATCGCCAGCAATGACATGCCCAGCGAATCCAGCAGCACCTGCAGATAGAGGATATCCAGGGTGCGAACGTAGTTCTCCACGTTGAGTGGCAAGGCGACTGTGTCGACGGTATCGCGGGTCAGGACGCTGGTAATCAATACCAGCACATTGGGCATGAAGACAAACAGCACCAGCCAAACCGTGATAAGGCCGATGGCCCAAAAACGAAACTGATTAATGTGATGCTTCATAGGGCAACACCACTTCCCAACCCGGCACCCATTTCACGGCGACGCTTTGGTTCAGACTGTAATCGAAAGACGGATCATCTTCGTCAAAAAATTCGCTGGTCATCAGCTCTGCGCCGGATGGCAAACGAATAATCGAGTCGAGGGTTTTACCTTTGTAGTTACGCTCAACAATCTTGCCTGTCAGTGTCTGGCTGGTGTGCGCATCTTCCAGATACTCCACGCGCAGATCTTCCGGACGCAACAATACATTTACCTTGTCACCCACCTTGAAGCTGTGCTCCGCGTGCAGCGTCCACTGCATACCTTCCACTTTGACTTCGTATTCATGGTTGCCGTCGACGGCAATGATTTCGCCATCCAGTTGATTGATCTCACCAATAAATTTCGCCACAAATAAATTGGCGGGTTGTTCGTAAATTTCGCGCGGCGTGCCCAACTGTTGTACCTTGCCTTTATGCATGACAACCACGCGATCCGACATCGACAAGGCTTCTTCCTGGTCGTGGGTAACGTACACAAAGGTGATACCTAATTTGCGTTGCAGGCGTTTCAATTCCACTTGCATCTGTTGACGCAGCTTGTAATCCAGTGCGCTGAGGGATTCATCGAGGAGCAGTAACTTCGGTCGATTCACCACCGCCCGCGCAATGGCGACGCGTTGTTGCTGACCACCGGACAACTGATTCGGTTTACGCTGGGCAAAATCGCCCAGACGAACCATCTCCAGCGCTTCTATCACACGCGGCCTGATGTCCGCTTTCGGCACCTTGCTCATCTTCAACCCGAAGGCGACGTTGTCGAACACCGTCATATGCGGGAACAGTGCGTAGCTCTGGAACACCGTGTTAACCGGGCGTTTTTCCGCCGGGATGTTACTGATCTCCTGGCCTGCCAGATGGATTTCACCGACGTCTGCATCTTCCAGACCGGCGATCATGCGCAACACGGTGGTTTTACCGCAGCCCGACGGCCCCAACAGAGTAAAGAACTCACCATCGAAGATCGTCAAATCAAAATTATCCAGCACGCGGTTGTCGCCATAGGTTTTCGACAACTGTTTTAGTATCAGCAGGGGACGCGGTTCATTCACCGTGACAGTGCTCCTCTTATGTAACGTGTTTGCCGTTAGGGTCGTAGCCGTGAATCAGTTACTCACGACGGTCAGCCACTGTAAAGCGGATAACCCAGAGAAACAAACGGCCAGCCGAGAGGAGTTGACCGGGGACGGTCAGGGACTCGTTGCTGGGCGCGGATGCCGCTGGTTTACTCACGAAATTTTTACCGTCTCTTGCGTAGCTGTTCGCTGGTAAACCTTGCAACGATTTAAGGATGCGGGACACTGGCCATAGGCAAAAGACGGCACATTTTACTCATAGCCCCCCCTAAAAATCCAGCGTCCCTCCGCGCAAAAATCACACAATGGCAGGCGCGCCCCGGTTAGCCGGACAACCGGGATCAAAGGCGGAATATCGATTGAAAAAGGGGCGCGATAAAAACAACTTGGCCCCGCTATTCGCGAGGCCAAAGCATGACAGTTCCTATGCAGGTGCTCGCCATTAAATGGGGCGGCCACCATAATCCGGGCTGGGTTTTTTTGGTGGATCTGAAGTTACATTGGGCGGAACTTCACTGATCTTGCCGCCGCGCGCTAAAAACGCTGCAACCTGATCATCGATTTCATCGCGTATACGCTGACGGGAAGCGATACTGAAATCTTCGATGACTTCAACACTGGCAGCCTTGCTACTGGATGAAAAACTGGCTTCATCACTATCAAGGGCATCAACGTCCTCATCATCCTCTTCGTCCTCGATGGGCTCATCAACATCTTCATCGTTAAGGGGTTCATCAGTAGCCATATTGTCACCTGGAATCTCGAACTGTTGGAGGCACGAAGCCATACCGGTTTTTCGGCTGGTCGTTCGCTTCGCCTAATTTATAGCGCAGGCCTGTTTAAACGTCATGCGAAGTGGCTGCTTTTTTTTAGGCTTTTTTTATCTTACCTATCAAAAAGTGGAAATAATTTGGTTATTAACCACCCACAAGCCGCTCTTCTCGGCCGGCATCTCTCGTCCCGCCAGCGCACATAGCGCAGCGGGAGCAACAAAAAATGAGTGAATTGTGTACATGACGTTTCAGCCACAGGGACAAAGACAGGAAACCGGAATATTTTTTCCCCAAGCTGCGTATAATTTGCGGCAGGTTACACAACAGTGTGGGGATTATGTCAGGCAGTTCTTCTTACACCTGTGGTATTGAGACGTTTGATCCGCAAGGCCGGACCGTTATATCCATGCACGGGTCGACTCATTTTTCGGGCTATTCTAATGAATGTGAAACCGCTATTGAAATACTTTCCTGAAATTCATCACCTACCCCAGGACGCCCAGCTTCGCTTGCTGCAAAGCGCTCACGAGCAGGCGTTTGTTGCACAGAATAAATTGCGCATCTGGCGCAATAACCTGATGAGTTTTGTTGTGTTAATTCTGGCTTGTGTCGTCGTGATTGCCGTTATCGGTCCCTGGCTGAGCTTGCAGGCCAGCACCACCGGCGTGCTGCTGATGCTGATCGTTTTCCCGGTATTTTTATTTGTGCAGCAGCGCCGCTACCTGGCGAGCTTACGCCCCCTGGTGCGTCAACTTGCACATCAAAACCTTGATAAGCAGACATAAAAAAGCAGCGCACCCAGAGGGAAACGCTGCCGGAGACATCCGTGACAAAAAAGCCGTCGCAATGACGGCTTTTATTTTTTGAGACCTTAAATCGCGTCCGGTCCGGTTTCGCCGGTACGGATACGAATAATTTCTTCGAGCGGTGTGATAAAGATTTTACCGTCACCAATCTTGCCGGTCTGCGCCGCTTTGGTAATGGCTTCGACCGCCTGTTCAACCATGGAATCATCCACTGCCAACTCGATCTTCACCTTCGGTAAAAAATCAACTACGTATTCCGCACCGCGGTAGAGTTCAGTGTGGCCTTTCTGGCGGCCGAACCCTTTGACTTCTGTCACGGTCATGCCTTGTACGCCGACCTCTGACAGTGCGGTACGCACGTCGTCAAGTTTGAATGGTTTTACTACAGCAGTAATCAGTTTCATTGTGGGTTCCTTTGCTTGTCTCGCTTGTCTCTTGCCTGCTTATCGCCTGGCTTTTTTATTCATCTGATTGGCCACAGCCGTTGGGCTGAGAACCCGTAAACGTCAGTGAAGTTCCGTTACGATACACGCAACGCCTGTGAAAATCATCTGTCCACCAGGAGCAAGTTTACTGCAAGATTACGGCTTTGCTATCCATCGCCCGATATTTACCGGGCGATGGGCCAGAGAGTCTTACTTGTGCGTAAACTCAGGATAGGCTTCCATACCACACTCAGCGATATCCACACCTTCGAACTCTTCTTCTTCGGATACACGGATACCGATAACCAGCTTGATGATGAACCAGACAACGAAGCTGGCAATAAATACCCATGCAAAGATAACCGCAGCACCGATAAGTTGACCCAGGAAGGTGGTGCCTTCAGAGGTGAAGGGTACAACGAGCAATCCGAACAGACCAACTACGCCATGCACCGAAATGGCACCTACCGGGTCGTCGATCTTCAGCTTGTCCAACCCGATGATCGAGAAGACAACAATGATGCCCGCAACGATTCCGATTATGGTTGCAGCCATAGCGCTGGGCGAGTCAGGGCTCGCAGTGATAGCAACAAGGCCAGCCAAAGCACCATTCAGGGCCATGGTTAAATCTGCTTTGCCAAACAGGATACGAGCAACCATCAAAGCACCAACCAGACCGCCGGCAGCTGCTGCGTTGGTATTCAGGAACACCATCGCCACAGCGTTGGCATTTCCGATATCGCCAAGTTTCAATACGGAGCCACCATTGAAGCCGAACCAGCCCATCCACAGGATGAAAGTTCCCAAGGTAGCCAGGGGCAGGTTAGCACCGGTGATCGCGTGCACTTCGCCGTTGGGGCCGTATTTGCCTTTTCGAGCTCCCAAAAGGATTACACCTGCCAATGCCGCCGTGGCGCCAGCGAGGTGAACGATTCCCGAGCCCGCGAAGTCCTTGAAGCCAAACTGGTCATCGAGGTTCAAGCCGAATTTGCCTTCCGCACCCCAGGTCCAGGAGCCTTCCATCGGATAGATGAAGCCGGTCATGACCACAGCGAACAGCAGGAATGCCCAGAGCTTCATGCGCTCAGCTACTGCACCAGATACGATTGACATGGCGGTAGCTACGAAGACCACCTGAAAGAAGAAGTCAGATGCGGAAGAGTAGATCGCGCCACCGGTGAAACCGCCCTCTCGCTCGGCGAACTCGCCAAGCTTGGCAGTTACATCAACCTCCTGAATACCGGTCAGGAAGACATCGCCACCGTACATGATCGCGTAACCACACACCATGTACATGATGCACGCTATCGCATACAGCGCGACGTTTTTAGTCAAAATTTCAGTGGTGTTCTTGGCGCGTACCAAGCCTGATTCCAACATAGCGAAGCCAGCGGCCATCCACATAACCAGTGCGCCGCACACCAGGAAGTAAAAGGTGTCCATGGCGTACTGAAGATGATAAATATTCTCTTCCATTGCTCATTCCCCGATCTTAAAGTTGTTAAATTTAAAGTGCTTGTTCGCCTGTTTCGCCGGTACGTATGCGCACGACCTGCTCCAGGGTTGATACAAAGATTTTGCCGTCGCCGATTTTGCTGCTGTTCGCGGCTTTGGTGATTGCTTCCACCACCGAGTCCAGCTCCGTTTCGGAAACGGCAATCTCAATCTTGGTCTTGGGCAGGAAATCGACCACGTATTCTGCGCCGCGATAGAGTTCTGAATGCCCTTTTTGCCGACCAAAACCTTTTACTTCGGTTACCGTCATACCGTGCACGCCGATGTCGGACAGCGCTTCGCGCACCACATCGAGCTTGAACGGTTTGATAATCGCTGTTACCAGTTTCATCGATCTGCTCCTAAAAAAATCCCACACTGACGTGCGGGAAACACCGGAAATACATGACCCGGTTGCCAATCGACAGCGGCGATCAGTGCCGTACCAAACACAGATACTGTGTTTATTGCCCTTCTGGTGTCTCCGTCTGGCGTCGATTTACACCGCAACGCGAGGTGTTGTGGTAAAGGCAACAGCCAATACCATTAACTGTGTCTTCAAATGGAACTTTGCATAGAGCAGGCCAATACAAAAAAAACCTTGTATTTCAATTAGATGAGGATATATACGTGCCAGACGACAGGAATAATGAAGGAATTGCGATTTTGCTCGCACCGTTTTTGTGCTTTCGCAATATCACTGCGCACCGATTTCGGGCAGTAGGAAAATTCAGGCGTGTTAATCCGCTGTTATGACCTCGACTCGCCTAAGACAGAGAGGAAAACACGGAGTAGACTGCACAACTTTGAGTAGCAACCGAGGCTTGATGATGATTACCGACTTCGCCCAGCGCCTGTTACAGGAGTTACAGAAAAATCTGCCCCAGATTTCCGCACTCTTACCCAAACGCGAACTCCACCTTGCCCTCCAATCGGCCCTGAGTCGGCTGGATCTGGTCACACGAGAGGAGTTCGATGCACAACAAGCTGTCCTGGCACGTACACGCGAGAAGCTGGAACAGTTGGAGGAAACTCTGGCAAGCCTCGAAGCCAGGGCAAGCGACAAACCATAGTGCGCCGAGCTGAGCCATTTCATTCGCTAGCCGGTTTGTTTATAGTGCACAGCTCTTTTGTTCGACATCGCAAGGAATGCCTATGTCACTGGCTATTGTTTATTCACGCGCAAAGCTCGGTGTCAGCGCCCCGCTGGTCACTGTAGAAGTTCATCTATCCAATGGCCTGCCAAGCCTTTCCATCGTCGGGTTACCGGAAACGGCGGTCAAGGAAAGCAAAGACCGGGTGCGCAGTGCCATCCTGAACAGCCATCTCGAATTTCCCGCACGCCGCATTACCGTCAACCTGGCGCCTGCAGATTTGCCAAAAGAAGGTGGCCGCTACGACCTGGCGATCGCCCTTGGTATTCTCGCCGCCTCCGGGCAAATCCCCAAAGAAAGTCTGGCAGAGTATGAATTTCTCGGTGAATTGGCACTCTCTGGCGAACTGCGCCCGATTAATGCTGCTTTACCTGCCGCCCTCGCCAGCGGGGATGTCCAACGTCGCCTGATCCTGCCCACACATAATGCAACTGAAGCCGCACTCAGTAACACAACTCGCGTTTACGGCAGTGATAACCTGCTTCAGGTCTGCGCGCACCTGCATCAGCGGGAATTTTTATTTCAAGCCGAGGCAGCGGTAGCCGCCGATAACGATGATTATCTGGATTTGAGCGATGTAAAAGGACAAGCGCAGGCAAAACGCGCGTTGGAGATAGCTGCCAGCGGTGGACACAATTTGCTGCTTTACGGTCCACCGGGCACCGGGAAAACCATGCTGGCCAGTCGTCTGCCGGGGATATTGCCGGCACTGGATGAACGGGAGATGCTGGATGTTGCGGCAGTTTATTCCGCCGCACCTTCCGTCACATCACAGACGGGCACCCACGCTTGGCGAAAACGGCCGTTTCGCGCGCCGCACCATACTGCGTCAGCGATTGCTCTGGTAGGCGGCGGTCCCAACCCGCGGCCCGGTGAAATTTCTCTGGCCCATCGCGGCGTCCTGTTTCTGGATGAGTTGCCGGAATTTCAACGCCAGGTCCTGGAAGTATTGCGCGAACCCCTGGAAAGCGGTGAAGTGCGCATCTCCCGCGCAAGAGCGCAGGTCACTTATCCCGCACACTTTCAATTGGTTGCCGCCATGAACCCCTGCCCGTGCGGTTATCACGGCAGTGATTCCGATCGATGTCGCTGCACACCGGATCAAGTCCGCCGGTACCGCGATAAAATTTCCGGCCCTTTGCTTGATCGCATCGACATGCATGTTCCCGTCAGGGCACTCAAGCAAGGCGAACTACACGCACCATCAACCGGCGATAACAGCACACGTGTACGCGAGCGGGTTGAACAAACCAGAACCCGACAACTCGACCGGCAGGGAAAATACAATCACCAGCTCAACGCACCGGAACTGGAGCGCTTTTGTGTGTTGAACAATAACGACAAGTTATTGCTGGAACAGGCCATTGATAAGCTCGGCCTTTCAACTCGCGCATATCACCGGGTGTTAAAAGTGGCACGCACGCTGGCGGATATGGAAGGCTTGCAGCAACCCGGTACAACACAAATTACTGAAGCCTTGAGTTACCGCACACTGGATCGGGAGAATTTATCGACCATTTGATACCCCGAATCAATAAATGAATAGATTTACAGCCTATGGCAATTCACTAAATTTTTTTCGCAAATATTCAATAAATATTCTTGCGTTCTTCGAAAGATATTTTCCATCCTGATACACCACATACAGACTTCGCTCAGGCAGCACCGTGTAATTCTCCAGGAGGGAAACCACTGGAGAGCCCTGTGCCGACGTTGCAACACATTTATCGACGGCGAATTGGGGAAGACATGCGACCCCTATTCCAGCTTGCACTGCCTTCACTACCGTTCGTATATCATTTATATGCAATTGGGATTCAAGCTTGATGGATTTTATATCTTCCGTTTTTCTGTCCTGAAAAATCCATTGCTCATTTTTAGATCGAAAAAATAATGCAGCGTGCCCATAGAGGTCGGAAGGTGTTTCTATCGGCGGATGAGAATCCAGATACGCCCGACTTGCATAAACCCCAATGTGAATATCCCAAAGGCGCTGGGCAATTAGATTGGAATCCTCCAGCGGGCCTATACGGATCGCCAAATCCACCTCCTCTGTAACCAGGTCGCGCATCCGATTATCCGTGTAGACATTGAGTTCTACTTCTGGATGCGCAAGCTGAAATTCAATTATGCACTCCGACAACAATTCTTGCGCCAAAAAAGTTGGCGCGGTAATTGTCAGCTTGCCACCAATCAGATCCAATGAAGCAGTAGTGGCATTTAAATTTCGTTCCAGTGATTCAATTAAGGGCATACATTGATTGAACAATGTCAACCCGGTGTCAGTTACTTGAAACTTTCGTGTATTTCGCCTGATTAACTTGGTTTTTAATGCGCACTCTAACTTTGTTATTCGACGGCTGATTGTACTGGCAGGAACATCCAATTTTTTGGCCGTGTTTGCGAAATTTCCTTCCTGCATAACACGCAGAAAAATAACAAGATCATCGTAACTCCACATGTGGGTCGCGTCCTTGTATATATAGATATAAAAATGAGCCTAATCGCTCTTTGTGTGATGAAGGGAGGTGATTCTAGTTTAAAAATGCAATTTAGTATTGCAATTTTGTAGGTTTTACATCGAGATATCAAGATGTACCATCTGCGTCGTTTTACACATATAAAAAATTTTATACATACTTGCCTTGCTACTTACCGCTTTTTTGAAGTTAGCCTGTTGACCAAATCAAAGATCTTTATTTTATGAAGATTCGATCTATCGGACTTTATTTAAGGAATGGATATACATGTCTGGGTGCTTTAATTGTGCGCTTATCGGTGATGGCAGCTTATTAGTTCAATGTGCTCAGCAATTAATCGATAACGGTCACCACGTAAATGTCATAATCAGCGCGGATCTATCCGCAAAGAAATGGGCGGAGTCTAATAACATTCCGACTATAGCTCCACAAAAGGAGATATACAGGTCCTATCTTTCCTCGGTAAATTTTGACTACTTATTCAGCATAGTGCATTTGGAGATAATTCCCAAAGACGTGTTGGATATGGCAAAAAAACTCTCTATAAATTATCACGATGCGCTTTTACCAGCTTATGCAGGCATCCATGCAACATCCTGGTCATTGATAAATCAAGAACGTACTCATGGTGTTACCTGGCATGAAATGCTGCCCGTTGTTGATGAAGGCCGCATTTTGGTGCAACGCTTGGTTGATGCTGAATTAGGTGACACAGCTTTTTCGCTGAACTTGAAATGCTATGAGGCTGCCATTGAAAGTTTTAATGACCTTATCCATGGCTTGGCCAAAGATGAACTTGAGTTAGTAACGCAAGACCTGAGCAAAAGAACCTATTTTTCGAAGTATCAACGACCAGAAAATCTCAGCATGATTCCGTGGCAGCACAGTGCCGAGTCGGTTCAAGCTTTTATCAACGGACTAGACTTCGGAAACTATGACAATCCTCTGGCCACAGCAAAATTTTACTGCGGTGAAAGGTTTTTTTGTGTTGATGAGGTAGCCATAGCAAAAGAAAAATCTCGCGGTAACGCCGGTATCATTTACCTTACCGAGCAAGGAGAATTACGCGTAACTACCGGAACTCAGGATGTTATTCTGGTCAGGTTAAAACATCTGAACGGAAAGCAGGTTGACCCACAAGATGTCATCCAACCAAACACTTTCTATAACTTACTCGATCATAAAACATCCCAACTTCAACAGGATAATTACTTACAGAGCGCTCGCAATGAACCCTACTGGGTAAGCATTTTTAACGCATTTGATACAAACAATAATTTCAAAAAAATAACCATGCGACCTGCATGCCATCATCATGAGTGGAGTGCACCTTCATCGCTACTGGACTCCAGGATATCCAGCAACCAAGACATAATTGTATTAGTGTGCGGCTTCTTAAGCCGGGCGCGAAAAGCCGAAACTTATGTGATTGGTGTGGAAGCTCCCCATACAGACGATCATCAGTACTACTTGAAGCAGCTTCCTTTGGTATGGAGCCTGACTCCCGACGCAAGCTTCGATATATTCAAGCCCCAGCTTATGGATCAACTAAATACGTTAATCAAACATAAGCACTGCCCTATCGATATCTTTGCTCGCTATACCTCACTCTTATCGGAACGCATGGATGAAAATCGCTACAAGTTTGAAATATCACTCGTTATTCTCAATACCGAGGAAGATTTCCTGACATATGATCCAGTCGTTGCCACTCATGGTATAACCCTGCTATTGGATAAATCCTCTGGCAAATGGCACTTGTTCGCTGGCGAAGAAGCCGAGCATGAACTGATATACAATTTTGAGAAAAAGCTGAACCTCTTCATTTCCCAACTCACCCAGGATACCCACCTTTGCCGCGCTCCGCTTTCACGCATCAACCTTTTACGTAATGATGAAATAAAATTATTAGAAGAAGTAAATCAGCAGAACAGAAGCTACCCACTCAAAAGCACGGTAGAAATGTTCTATGAACAGGCTAAAGCTACCCCCCAAAAAGTGGCTTTAGTAAGCGACGGACACGAATACAACTATCTTCAGTTGCTGCAACGCGCGGATCAAATTGCAGCTCAGCTGTTAAGCCAGCAGATCACACCAGGCGACCGGGTTGGTGTTCTACTGGAACGCTCTTTTGATATGGTCGCAGCTCTTCTGGCAACCATGCGTACCAGCGCGATCTACGTTCCACTTGATCCTATTTACCCAGATGACCGCCTGCAACATATGATTGATGATAGCGGACTAAAGGTATTATTAACGCAGTCCACAATTCATAACAATCTTAATCGCCATAATTTTCATTCCTTATACATTGATCAATTAAAACCCGAGGAGATATCTTCTCTCAACTCGCTAGCTTTTCCCTCCACCGCAGACAGTGCTTATATCATCTACACATCGGGCTCCACAGGAAAACCCAAGGGTGTAGAAGTTACTCATCAAGGGCTTACGAACTTTTTGGTGTCAATGGCAGAGGCACCCGGTTTTACTGCCGAAGACTATTTGTTATCAGTGACAACCGTTTGCTTCGATATTGCCGGTTTAGAACTTTACCTACCCTTAATTAAAGGTGGAACTGTTGAGATCTGTTCAGCGCATGACGCCAAAGATGGCTTTGCACTTTTGGATAAATTACAAGAAAGAAAAATTAACGTATTACAAGCAACACCCACTACCTGGGAGATGCTACTTGCGGCAGGGTGGACCGAGAAACTCCCTCTAAAAGCTTTATGCGGTGGAGAACCGTTAAGAAAAGAGTTGGCCAACCATTTAATTCCTCTGTGTGATGAGCTATGGAATATGTATGGGCCTACCGAAACGACTATTTGGTCGTCAGTTAAAAGAATTATCGATGCTACCCAAATAACGGTTGGGAAACCGATCGCCAATACTACTTTTTATGTATTGGACGATTACTTAAATCCGGTCTCCACCGGAGAAAAAGGCGAATTGTATATCGGTGGAGACGGCTTAGCGCGCGGTTATTGGCAACGTGATGAACTGACACAAGAAAAATTTATACCCAATCCATTTTCAAACGATCCTACAAGCCGTTTATATCGTACAGGAGATGCTGCCTGCTTTCTGCATTCAGGTGACCTCTCGTGCCTAGGGCGAATAGACAATCAAATAAAGCTCAACGGTTATCGTATTGAGCTGGGCGAGATAGAAACGTCTATCGAGTCGTTAGATGGGATAGAAAAAGCAGTCGTAACTATTCAAACCAGTGAGCAGTCCAGCACTTTGCATGCATTTATTTTATATGCAAATACGGCTACAAAAATTACAGAAGCGTATATAAAACAACATCTAGCATCACTTCTTCCAGAGTATATGATACCCGGCCATTTCCACACCGTTACGGCATTTCCGTTAACACTGAATGGCAAGGTAGATCGAAAAATATTGACCGCGTCACTCGCCAGCTTAGGTATGTCGGAAGACGGTTTGAGAACCGATAGAACGGAGTCCGCCAAGGAATCATCAGTTACTCGGGATGAGGGAATAAATGAAGAAGAAAAAGGAAAAATAGCTCATCTTTTACGTAACGACATCGTGACTATTGTCAAGGATTTACTAAATATTAGTTCCGTTGATCCAACCCTACCCTTCGGCCAGTATGGCTTCAACTCATTACGCTTCACGCAACTCAGCGCCAAAATAAAGAACAAATTTTCCATAAAGCTCAGTCCAGCTATTTTTTACAGCCATGTGAGCGTGGATAAAATATGTCGTTATTTAGTAGCGACAAAGCATTTGGAGCCATTATCGGATTTTTATCAGGCCCAGTTAGACACACCCACCAATTCGCAAATTGACAAGCCAGTGCTGACTAGCGATAAAAGTGGCCGCTCTCAACATACGTTAGGAAAAAAGCAACCATTGGCCATCGTAGGGATGGCATTGCAAATGCCAGAAGCAAAAAATGCCGAGGATTTTTGGCATAACCTGATTGATGGTGTGGATTGCATTACGGAAATACCCTCTTCTCGTTGGGACTGGCGCACCACTGAATTTGGTACAGGTGATGACAACCCTTACAAACTGGGTGGTTTTATTCCCAACATTCGCGGCTTCGACGCAGCTTTCTTTAATATATCCCCTCGCGAAGCAGAATTGATGGACCCGCAACAACGACTCTTTCTACAGACGTCTTATCATGCATTGGAAGATGCTGGGTTAAGCCTGGAAACTGTTAGTGGTGCGAACATGGGAGTATTTGTCGGCGTGGTCACGTCCGACTACTGGGATCTGGTGCAAAAGCATGCAGTTGAACCAGATGGATATACCATCTCAGGCAACATTAACTGCGTGATAGCCAACCGGGTGTCCTACCAATTTAATTTACGCGGCCCCAGTGCAGTTATCGACACAGCATGCTCAAGCTCTTTAGTGGCCATGCACCGCGCTATTCGTGCCATTCATAGCGGCGAATGCGATTCCGCTATCGTCGGCGGCGTCAACGTCATTGCTAGTCCTTACATACATCATTCATTCAGCAAAAATGGCATGCTCAGTAAAGATGGTCATTGCATGTCGTTTGATGATCGCGCTAATGGATACGTGCGCAGTGAAGGTATTGCGGCAATGATAATAAAGCCGCTTGATCAAGCTGAGAGCGACGGCGATGCCATCTATGGCGTTATTCTCGGCTCCGCTGAAAATCATGGAGGCCGTACAAATTCACTGAGCGCACCGAGCGGTGAAGCGCAATGCGAGCTCATTGTCAAAGCAGTAAAAGACGCCGCTATTGATGTGCATTCGCTCAGCTATATCGAAGCACATGGTTCAGGGACACCCTTGGGTGATCCTATTGAGATCGAGGGAATTAAGCGTGCGTTCGAGCAGCTAGGAAAACATAGCCAACTGGACATACAACCCTGCGGAATTGGTTCTGTCAAATCTAATATCGGACACCTTGAGGCTGTTGCCGGACAGGCAGGCCTCGCCAAAGTTTTACTTGCATTAAAACACCAGACGCTTCCGGGCATGCCGATGTTTATAAACCAGAATAAACATATCGACATCGGTGATAGCCAATTTTATTTTACTGCCAAAGCCGAACCTTGGGTAACTGGCGAGATTAATGGTCATGCTACACCACGCCGTGCCGGTGTTAGCTCGTTCGGCTTTGGCGGTGTCAATGCTCATGTCATTGTGGAAGAATACACCACGCAACACTCAGCACTGACGATCGGCAATAGTACTAATGTACTTTTGTTATCTGCAAAATCAAAAATTCAATTACGTCAGTTAGCTGAAGCATATCTTCGCTTTTTCCGAACCCATGGGGAAACGCTGTGTTGGCAAAGTTGCTGTTACACCAGTCAAATAGGTCGTTCGTCTTTTGATGAACGTTTGCTGATTGAATCCAGCACAATTAACGATGCTTGCCAACAATTACAAACCTTTATTCATGATGAGGCTACTGAAGGTCGCCATCTCGTCAGTAATGTAAAATCGGCCCAGGAATACTATTTTTCCGTTTTTAAAGATATTAGTGCAGAGGACATCACTCACCCTCTACTACAAAAACGCGCGTTTTCAAGTTTGGGAAGACTATGGTTGGCTGGTGTTGCCATCAACTGGCAGAAAGCCTACGAGGCAGAGAAACCCATTGCCAAATCAAGATTACCACTCTATCCGTTCAATGAAATAGATTATTGGTTACCTAACTCACCAACTGCATATACAAATCTGTCGCGTTTAACAGGTACACCCCACCCTCTGCTCGATGAAGCGTCTGAACCGGGAACGTTTGTTAAACATCTGGATATCAGCAATCCTTTGATTGGCGACCACCTGGTGGGTGACGTGGTAATTTTTCCAGCCGTCGGTTATCTCGAATTCGCCCGTGCCGCTGGCGATCAATTAGCCCGGGAACAGCAGCAAGGAAAGGTCGTTACGCTAAAAGGTAACGTGTGGTTCCAGGCACTGGTAGTTGACCAACAGCAAAAGACCCTGGAGATCACGCTTGAGGGAACATGGCCTACGAAAGAGTATGTAATCCGCTCTCGCGGCCAACAACAACAAATACATGCGCGAGGAATGATTGAGGTCTCATCCAATTCTATACCTCTCCATGCACGCATAGATATCGCTGCGATTAAAGCGCGGTGTAACAACGAAATAAGTCATACCATTATTTATGAACTATTTAGCCAGCTGAAATTTAACTACAAAGATGGCTATAAGCCCATTAGAAGCGTAGCGTTTAATTCTCGTGAGTCCCTAGCAGAAATTCACCTACCAGAAAAATTTAACGCGGATTATGCGCAGTTTATTTTGCATCCAAGCTTATTAGAAGGCGGCATTCAGACAGTGATCGGCATACTGGCCAATCCTGATCAGGATTCCAATAGCACTTACTTACCCTTCTCCATGAAATCTTTAACAGTATACGGTGCCCTAACCAAGGAATGTTTTGTTCATGCAGAATTAACCAGCGATGCACAATCTGCGTTACGAGGGATACGCAAATTCGATATTCGAATAATGGATATTCATGGCAACTGCTTGGTTGAAATAAAGGAATACTGTCTTAAAACACTAAACGTTGATCGTAAAGCGGACAATCAATCTGGCGAAGATCCAAAAAATTACTTTAACCAAATACATAAGAACTGGATTACATCTACACCAAAAATCAACGATAGACAGCAAAACCGCGTTCTGGTTTTTTCGTCAACCGTAGATTTTACGCATCATGTAACAGCGCCGGAAAATCTGACTATTGTTATACCCCGCGAAAAGTATCAATACCTTGGTGATAATTTCTATACAGCAAATCCACAGGACGAACACAGCATTGCTGCCCTGTTTGCACAACTGAAAAAACAGAATAGCTTACCAGACCATATTATTTTTGCTTGGAGTTATCTGATAGATGACCACGAAAAAGGAGATCTGGACGCCGTAATTGCATCGGTAATCAAACCTTTTTACGCAGTATGCTCTCAAGCCGTAACATTATTGCGTAGGGAAAAATCACGCATTTTATTCGCCTATTCCGCGAAAGATAATCTAACCCCACTTTATGCTGGCATCAGTGGTCTAATCAGATCGCTACACCAGGAAACCAGTAAGATTAAAGCCTCTGTCATTGCTTTGGAAGCGGATCTTAATAACGAAGCACAACGGCTGCTGGATGAAGTTAGCTATGCCCCTGATTCTGTGGAGGTCCGCTACAGAGAAACTCAACGCATGCTACCGGAATATCACGTTACTCCAGTCGATTTATCTGCCTCACCCCAAAGTCTGGCCACCGAAGATACTCTCTGCCTGATTACCGGTGCCACCGGAGGTATCGGTCGGCAGTTAGTAAAACATCTGCATAGGCAATACGGCATAAAACTCGCCCTGATAGGTCGTCAATCTCTAAGCAAAGCGCTTCGCACAGAGTGGACGGATATCGATTATCAGTATTACACCTGCGATATCACAAATGCAGGGGACTTAAAGAAATGCGTTGAACAGATAGAGATGGATTTAGGCAAAATCACCGGTGTTATTCATTGCGCAGGTGCTCTTGCTGATAAATTAATCACAAAAAAATCGATGGAGGACATTGAGCCTGTCATCGCGCCTAAAGTGAAGGGTATTTATGTTCTGGATGAAGCTACCCGCCACTTCCCTTTAGCATTCTTCTACGGATTTTCATCCATTTCCGCCACCATGGGAAATATGGGTCAGACAGATTATGGTTATGCCAATGCGGTAATTGAGGAATTTTGTGAGTGGCGAAACAGTTTGGTAGCCGATGGCCAACGCCAAGGGCGAGCAATTAGTTTAAGTTGGCCTTTGTGGTTGGACGGAGGCATGTCTGCAACAGAGTCTGCCGTGAAATATTTCCGTGATTCTACCGGCGTTGAACCTATAACATCAATCGAAGGCCTCGCACTATTGGATTTCAGTCTGGCAAATCTGAGTGGT
Organism: Cellvibrio sp. PSBB006; assembly: GCF_002162135.1. NCBI lineage: Bacteria > Pseudomonadati > Pseudomonadota > Gammaproteobacteria > Cellvibrionales > Cellvibrionaceae > Cellvibrio > Cellvibrio sp. PSBB006. Next base: position 3,093,867 of record NZ_CP021382.1, read on the forward strand.
CCTCAGGTGATTGTACGGGGAGATGCATCTCAGCTACTCAATGCTGTGAGAAAACGATCCGGGCTTGCAGCCGCTGCGGTAAAATCGCAAACATCAAGCCTACTTACAAAAAATGATTCAAAAGTCTTTTCTCAAATTGGTCAACAGACGCAAGTGGAATCAACACTTCTAAATCTGGCAATAACTATCCTCAAACTGGAGCATGGTCGGATCAATGCGGACTCTGTACTCTCCGAGTTAGGTTTTGATTCTATTGCGAATACGGAGCTGGCAACAGCAATTAACAACCACTTTGGCACGGATATTACACCGATTATATTCTTCGAGCACAGCACATTGCGCGAAGTCGCCAAGCATCTTGTTACAGAATACGCAGAAACTCTTCAGCGTTATTTCGGTAACAAAATACAGACTATTTCAAACGACGTTAAATATATAACTGCAAATAATGCTACATCCCCGGAACCAGTAGATAACTCGCAAACCGGCGGCCAAACGCTCAGTTTGGAAAAAGTGCGTGAGCTTCTGCTACACGACTTAAAGGAGCTGGCGTCTTCGATAACCAAGGTATCTGCTCATAACATTTCAGATAAGACTCATCTGAACCACTACGGATTTGATTCCATCTCTAACACCGAGTTTATTTCGGAAATAAACAGCAAATATAAAACAGATATTACTCCGGTGGTACTCTTCGAGTACAACACACTTTCGGAGTTTGCTGAATATCTACTGAGCGAGTTCAAGGTGGAAATCCTGACGGCGCTAGGCAACCCGCTAACCACAGGTCCGTCCGACATAGTTAAAGCCGTTGTCACACAACCAGCTATATCCCTAAACGCAGTACAAGCAGTTGTACCAGAAACGACTGATACGCCACTCAAACAGAACAACGATGTAGATGATGACATTGCGATTATCGGCATGCAGGCCCTTATGCCGGAAAGCGAAGATCTGGATGATTTCTGGTTAAAACTTTGGGAAGGCCAGGATTTCATTCGTGAAGTACCTGAAGATCGTTGGTCCTGGCAAGATTACTTTGGCAAAGCATCCGAGCAAAATGGTAAAACTCAATCCCGTTGGGGCTCTTTCATTAAGGAGATAGATAAATTCGATGCAGATTTTTTCGGTATTGACGCCAGCGAAGCTGCATTACTGGACCCTCAGCAACGGTTGTTCATTCAATTAGTCTGGCATGCCATTGAAAATGCTGGCTACAAGGTCTCTGATTTCTCTGGTACCAGAACGGGTCTTTATGTGGGCTTATCCAATCGGGATTATGCTGATTACCTGCATAATAATGGCATTGAGCTTTCGCCGGGGATGAGCTTTGGCAATAACCACGCGTTTCTTGTCAACCGTGTATCTTACTTGTTTGACTTTTCTGGCCCCAGCGAGCCTATTGATACTTTGTGCTCCAGCTCATTAGTTGCCATTCATCGCGCCGCCCAGGATTTAAAGGCGGGTATTTGTTCCCAAGCGATTGTTGGCGGCATCAGTATTATGATGAGCCCCCGCTTAAGTTCGGTGTTTGAACAAGCAAATATGTTAAGCGCCGCTGGCCGATGTAAGTCGTTTGATGAAAGCGCCGACGGCTTTGTGCGCGGTGAAGGGGGGGCAGCGATCGTGTTAAAACCCCTATCAAAAGCGAAAGCAGACAAAGATAATATTCTAGCCGTAATCAAGGGCAGTTATACCAATCATGGCGGCCACGCCGCCTCATTAACTGCACCTAACTTAAAAGCCCAGTATCAATTAATCAAGGAAGCTTATTCACGTTCTGGCGTACATCCGGCTACGGTTTCCTACATTGAAGCGCATGGTACAGGGACAAAGTTGGGCGACCCGATTGAAATCAGTGCACTAAAGAAAGCGTTTAACGAATTCGATGTGCAGGATTCAAATGTACTCAGCCCAGCTTGTGCGATTGGTACGGTTAAAACCAATATCGGCCACCTGGAGTCTGCATCCGGCATCGCCAGCGTGATAAAAGTTTTGCTTAGCCTTAAATTTAAGAAATTGCCCGGCTTGCTGCATCTAAATAACGTCAACCCTTATCTTGACTTAAAAAAGTCGGCGTTTTATCTACTGTATACTCGCCAAAATTGGGAAGCATTAACGGATATCAATGGATACGCCTTACCACGCCGAGCAGGAGTCAATGCTTTCGGTGCTGGAGGTGTGAATGCTCACGTTATTCTTGAAGAATATTCACCTGGCTCCGACCTTTCCCTGACCAATGAAGATTCAGGAGAAACCACTCCCGTGCTTATTCTGTTGTCTGCAAAGACTGAACAGAATATTCGCACTTATGCCAAATCATTGAGTCATTCGATAACCCAACACACAGCCAGCCTCGCGGATATTGCCTATACCCTACAAGTTGGACGGGATGCTTTGGATCATCGCCTGGCAATTATCGTTGACAACAAAGACAGCTTGGCAAATGCACTTAACATCTTTGCCGAGACAGGTCAGTGCACAGCGGTAACCTATAACGTCATACAACACTCCGACACACATATTTCCGACGCCGAGATTGATCAAGCACTCCGAAACCGCGATCTCGATAGTTTGAAAGGCTGGTGGATAAAAGGAGAGGTTATTGATTGGCGTCAACTCTACACCCATGAGAAATTAAATCGTATCGACTTACCCGGCTATCCCTTCAGTCGCACGCGCCATTGGGTGGATGTTCGCAAGCCAACTCCTGTCAGAAAAACAGACGTATTAGATGCTCAAAAGGCGTCAGCAACACGTTATGAACTGCCTGAGTGGCATCAGGATTTTCGTCAAGGAGAGCCTTATCTTACAGAACATAAAGTTTTTGATGACGAGGTGTTGTTAGGCGTGACCTACGCGAGCATGGCTCTGGAAGCAGTGCGGTCCCGCACCGAATTGAAACATGCTAACTGCGTACGGCGCATCGTTTTTTATTCACCACTATCCTTGACTAACGAAGAATACGCGCGTGTTTTTATTCGCCTGAATCACAGCAACCCCAGCAACATAAGTTTCGAAAGTCAACATCAGATATGTGACCGTACCGGAATTGAAAAATCGTCTACTGGGAGTATTTGTTTTGTTGACAGAGAGACATCAAAAGTCGACTTGCTTTCACTTGCTCAAGACTTAACCGCCGCTCATACGAAAAATGATATCTACGAATTACTTCGTACCCAGGGAGTTGATTATCAAGGCTCGTTAACCACCGTGGAGAAGATACTAGTGGGAGAAAGCCAGGCTCTCTCTATGATCAACCTAAGCCATGAGTTACGCGAAAATACCGTTAATTACTTCCTGCATCCCGTCTGGCTTGATGCGGCTATTGTGAGCGCCAAGTTTGCGTTCCTGCATGATCCCAGCACTGTGTATATTCCTTTTAGCGTCGACGAAGTTGTCATTCACCAGCCACCAGCCAATCGCTCTTATTGTGTCATTAAACGGATTCTGCTCAATGAACAAATATTGAAGTGCGATGCGGTCATCTGCAATGAGCGAGGAGAAGTGGTAATTGAAGCATCCGGTATTGTTTGCAAAAGAATATTAAGTAATAGCGCCTGGAAAAGAACCAAGCAACATCTGGAACGTGCGTGATTTATGCGCATATATACATAAATTAATCACAGCAACAGAGGTGTGACATGTCTAAATATTTTGACGTAGTTGACCGGTTTTCCATCGGTCTGGCTAAGTCAGTCATTCGGTTTCGGTTTGTCGTAATAGCCGTTACCGTAGCTGCAGCGCTGGCGATTGGAACGGGCGGAAAGTTACTCAGCTTTTCAACCGATTATCGCGTGTTCTTTTCAGGCGATAACCCAGAGTTAAACGCCTTCGAGAGCTTTCAGAAAACTTATGTCAAGAACGATAACTTCTTCTTCGTGTTGGAACCTAAAAATGGCAATGTGTTCACTAAAGAGACCTTAAAAGCGGTAGAGCTACTGACGGATAAAGCTTGGCTTATTCCTTTTGCCAATCGCGTAGACTCCATCAGTAACTATCAGAACTCCTACGCAGAAGGTGATGACTTGACGGTTGAAGATCTGTATAGCAATGCAGAGAACCTATCGCCAGCAGCTATAAATCTGATCAGAGATACCGCAATCAGTGAGCCACTACTGTTAGATCAATTAATCAAAGCTGACGGTTCAGCAACTGCCATCAACGTAGTGATGCAGTTTCCCGGACAAAGTCTGTATGAAGTACCAACCGCCGCTGCGAAGGCCCGTGAGTATAAAGCACTGATCGAGCAAGAATTTCCTGATATCAATGTTTCACTTACTGGCTTTTCTATGTTGAACAATGCATTTGCTGAAGCAGGTTATATGGATTCCATTCAGCTAGTGCCGCTCATGTACGGCGTTCTGGTCTTGCTAACCTTGCTTGCTTTACGATCAATTGTGGGCACACTAATGACGATCGCAGTCGTGTACCTGTCTATCGGTGTCGGTATGGGATTGGGCGGCTTCACGGGTGTATTACTCACGCCAATATCGAACTCGGCTCCCATTATTATTCTCACACTGGCTATTGCAGACTCTATTCACATTCTGTTGTCCTTCAAGAAAGCGATTCGCAAAGGTATGTCGCGTCATGACGCCGTAATCGAATCCCTCCGCGTCAACCTAATGCCCGTCACAGTAACATCCCTAACGACAATTGTTGGTTTTATGGCTTTGAATTTCTCGGATGCGCCCCCCTATTGGCATCTGGGCAATATGGCTTCTGCAGGAATTGCGGCCGGATGGCTGCTGTCTATCACCTTATTACCGGCATTAATGTCAATCATTCCGATGCGAATCAAGCAAAGCGGAAATGATACCCTCGGCGAAAAATCGATGGACAAGCTGGCCGGTTTCGTGAATGCCAATGCCAAGATGCTAGCCACATTATGCATTATCCTGAGTCTCGGCTTGGTGGCATTTGTACCCAGTATTGAATTCGATGATCAATGGAGCGATTACTTTTCCCAAAAAATAGAATTCAGAAATGATACGGACCAAGCCACAGAGAAATTTGGGATGTATCCTGTCGAATACTCTGTTCCTGCCGCGGGTCCCGGCGGCATCAGCGACAACGAATACCTGACAAAACTCGAACAGTTTACAAATTTTCTGCGCCAGCAGCCGAATGTTGTTCATGTATTTTCCATTACCGATATTGTGAAACGCTTAAACAAAAACGTGCATGGTGACGATCAGTCGTTTTACACAATACCTGATGACGATTCCGAAGCTGCGCAGTACCTTTTGCTGTACGAACTGTCTTTGCCTTATGGACTGGATCTGAACGATCGCATCAACATCGACAAGTCCGCCACGCGCATCACAGTTACGCTAGGTAAAACATCTACTACACAAACCAAGGCCTTCCTTGATAACACCCAAGCGTGGATCGAAAAAAATTTCCCGACATATATGCAGCAAACCAGGCCGACCAGCGCCCAGGTCATGTTCACTTATATAGCGGATCGTAATGTGCAGAGTATGATTTCAGGAACCATTATCGCGATTCTCGCTATTGCGTTTATCCTCATCATCACCCTACGTAGCTTTAAGCTAGGGTTATTGAGCCTGATTCCCAATGGCTTACCGATCCTTGCAGCATTTGGTATTTGGGCTTTACTGGTCGGCACCGTTGGCTTCTCCGTTGCTGCGGTCGCCGCCATCTCGCTAGGTATCGTGGTCGATGATACCGTTCATTTCCTCGCAAAATATGATCTTGCTCGCCGCGAAAAAATGCTAGATGCGCGAGCGGCGGTGGCATACGCATTTCACAATGTTGGTCCCGCTATCGTTATTAACACACTAATTCTAGTGATCGGTTTTATCGTTATGGCCGGGTCCACCTTCAAAATCAATTCCGATCTTGGATTACTTACCATGATAACTATTCTGCTGGCACTATTACTCGATTTGTTGCTATTGCCAGCTTTACTTGTCCTGCTAGATGGAAGGAAAAATGTGAAAACATCAGAGGTTAATATGATAAAAAATCGTAGTATGGCAGCAGAAAGTACACTAGGCATATTGGTAATAGCAGTTAGCGCGCTATTTATAGCGACCTCGAATAATGCAAACGCTAAAACGAGTGAGAACGAAACCAAGGGCTATGAAATTTCGGCTCGCTCTGATCGGACGGATCGCGGCTTTACCAGCAGCGAAGTTCAATTAAAGATGGTATTAACAAATGCATCAGGAGATGAAGCATCACGAAACTTACACATAAAAACGCTAGAGGTTGCCAATGAAAATCTTGGAGATAAGAGTATCGTAGTATTCAATGAACCTAATGACATATCCGGTACTGCACTGTTATCCCATGCAAAAATTTTGGATGCGGACGATCAATGGCTTTATTTGCCATCACTCAAACGTATTAAGCGCATTTCATCCAAAAACAAATCCGGACCCTTTGTAGGCTCAGAATTCGCTTTTGAGGACTTCACATCGCTCGAATTAAATAAGTATTCTCATGAGTGGGTGCGCGAAGAAGCCTGCGAAGATATGACTTGCGATGTTGTAAAACGATTACCGCAGTATGAGTTCTCCGGCTACTCCCATTTAATGGTATGGATTGATCAAAAAGATTACCAAGTACGCAAGGTTGAGTTTTATGACCGAAAAGGCGACTTACTTAAAACACTTACACTCAATGATTACGCAAATTCCAATGGCTACTGGAGAGCTCATACACTGGAAATGGTTAATCACCAGACCAACAAAAGCACAACGCTTTTGTACGGTGATTATGTATTCAAGACCGGCCTGACAGAGCAGGACTTTGATAAAAGTCGTTTGAAACGAATTCAATAGTAAAACCATTTCCTATGAATAAAATTACTCTGACCAGTGCACTATTGCTGTGGTCAACGCAGGGGCTAGCCGATATGCAACTCTCGGGAAGTCTTGGTTTACAACAAAATTATTTCTGGGATGAGCCGAAGTTCGTCGACCAGAAAAGCAATAACTCACCGGAGATGATAGTTGAGCCAGAAATAAGATGGCGGGGAGGTGATCACGCTTTTTCTTTTAAAGCTTTTGGCCGGGCGGGGAGCGATGATGAAGAGCGAAATCATGCTGATATCCGTGAACTCCATTGGTCATACGACAATGATTTCGCGGACATCAATGCCGGAATCAATATCGTCTACTGGGGAGTAACCGAGTCGTGGCATTTGGTTAATGTAATAAACCAGGTGGATTTGGTAGAAAACATCTACCAAGACGAAAAACTCGGACAGCCGATGATCAATGCCTCGATTATTCGCGACTGGGGTAATGTTTCTCTTTATTGGCTCCCTCTATTTCGCGAGCGAGTTTATCCGGCAGCCGAGGGTAGAAATAGAACTTCGCCGCCGGTAGATAACGGTAGCGCCCGTTATCTACATACGGATAAAAATGGCAACCGGGACTATGCCATTAGATACAGCCATTATATCGGCGACGTCGATATTGGCCTCCACTGGTTTGATGGAATTGGTAGAGAGCCCTTTTTACAGATCAGTGATGACAGTAGCTCTTTAATTCCGGTTTACTCTGAAATTCGTCAAGCTGGCCTTGACGTGCAGCTAACCACAGATGCCTGGCTATGGAAGCTCGAAGCCATTTCAAATAAAAATATTTATAACAACTACGTTGCGTCGGTAGGGGGATTTGAATACACCTTTTTTCAATCTTTCGATTCGAATGCAGATGTCGGAATTTTGATTGAATACATCTATGACGATCGCGGCGAAACAAGCAGTGTGTTTAGTCGCGATATTTTTTTGGGTACACGTGTAGCTTTTAATGACCAACAAGACACCGCAATTTTACTGGGTGCAATTGTCGATAAGGAAACGCGAGAAACCGTGGTCAAGCTGGAAGCTTCTCGACGATTAGGGAGGCAATTTACCTTGGAACTGGAAGGATCTTTATTTAGTAGAGCCAACCATTCTTTTTTGTCTTATGAAAAAGACAGTATGGTCAGCCTAAGATTAGATTGGCATCTCTAAATAACCGAAACACATAGCATACTCACTAAAAGAAGCAACTGAAATCGTTACGCAAGTCGGAATTAATGTCTGGATTCTAATCCAGTAAATTTTCATACATGGAGCGACTCTATGGACAAGACAAATAATATTGGTCTCGATAAGACACTTAAAGGTATTACTGATTATCTGAAAGCAAGTATTCAAAAATTTAGCGGAAATCCGATAAAACGTTCAGACGAAACACGTAATATTATGGATTTAGGTGTAGATTCAATTAGCTTGGTATCAATTGCCGATAACATTAAGCAAGACTTTGGCATCGATCTACCTCCGACTGTTTTCTTTGAGTACCAGAGCATTGCTGATCTATCTCGCTATCTGGAAGATTGCCATAGCGATGCCATCAAACTATCAGATGAACTGCTCACAACTGGACTTAACCAGCATAGCGTGTCGATGCGGAGCCCATCTGAGGAGCACAACAAACCCTGTGCTGACTTTACCGTAGATCAAATATTTAACCGGTTTTCGGACAAGCCGTCCGCTCATACCCAGCCGATCCATCACAATACATCACAAGAAGATATAGCCGTCATCGGCATGGCTGGAAAATTCCCTGGATCAAAAAATCTGGACGAGTTCTGGAAGAACCTCGTTGAGCAGCAGGATTTGTTCAGTGATATACCCGAAGATCACTTCGAATATAAGCGTTGGCGTGAAGAAAATCCCGACGCGCCGGATGCTATGTATTGTACGCGAGGCAGTTTTATTAAGGACGTAGATAAGTTTGATGCAGCTTTTTTTAATATTCCGCCCAAGGAAGCCGCCATCCTGGATCCCCAACTACGCCATCTTCTCGAAGTCATTTATCACACCCTCGAAGATGCCGGATATGCCAATAAAATTCGCGGAACCAATACCGGCATGTATGTCGGTGCCTGTTTTCACGATTATGAGTTGGAACTGGTACGTCATCTGGGTGAGATGAGCCCGTATTTCGGCATTGGCAATGCGTTGACCATGCTTGCAAACCGACCTTCATTTTACCTGAACCTGAAAGGCCCAAGCTTACCCTTGGACACTGCGTGCTCAGCATCGTTAGTTGCTATTAACACGGCACTAGGTGCGCTGCGTAGCGGTGAGTGCGACATGGCTTTTGTTGCTGGAACCAATCTGGTGTTAAGCCCTTTACATTTTCGTTATTTTTGTGCGATCGGTGCGCTATCGAAATCGGGTGGCAGTTATCCATTCGACAGCCGCGCCGATGGCTACCTTCCCGGTGAAGCCATAGGCGCGGTGTTATTGAAGCCGTTGTCCAAAGCAGAACGTGACGGCGACCGAATTCATGCAGTCATCAAAAGTGCGGCGGTCAATCATGGAGGATACAGCGCTTCCTTTACAGCACCCAATGTAACCCAGGAAGCTGCTGTTATCGAGAAAGCACTCAAAGCTGGCAATATTCCCGCAGAAAGTATTTCCTACATTGAAGCTCATGGCACGGGTACGTCTTTAGGCGACCCCATTGAGGTCAACGGTTTAAAGCTTGCATTCAAAAACGTAGACCATCATAAAAATACCTGTGCACTCACTACCGCTAAAGCTCATATTGGGCATGCGGAAGGTGCAGCTGGAATTGTCGGTTTGTTAAAAGTGATTCTTTCCATGAAGCACAAAACCATTCCTGCTATGCCTCATCTACGCGACCTGAATCCCTACGTCAGTTTGGAAGATACACCCTTTGTAATTCACCGATCCAATCAACATTGGCAACCTAACCCTGAATTTCCACGTCGGGCAGGTATCAGTTCTTTTGGTATTGGCGGTGCTTACGCCCACGTGATCGTAGAAGAATACACCTCGCAAGAAGCAGAGACCATGTCTGAAGACAGTCCCTCTGTATTTGTTGTATCCGCACGCACCAAGGAGCGACTAATGACTTATGCGGGCGATCTGGCGCTAAGTATAGAGGCACAAAACTCCTTGCCGAATAACGAAATTTCATTGCCAACACTGGCAACGCTGGTTGCTAACGCTACAACCGGCAAGATTCAAATCCACAACCAAAATATGCTCATAGCCGAACTCGGATTTAACCTGGCCGATTACATCGCGGTCAGTGAGTCTATTGTTAGTACCTGGCAAATACCCGTAACGCCTCACCTGATCGCATTGCACCACTCTGTCAATGACTGGCTAGAGACATTGAAAGGCTTGCATACCAGCGTCAACAATAGTCAACGTGCTAAATTCAGTTTGCAAGATCTGGCCTATACCATGCAAACAGGTAGAGAGTCGATGGCTTACCGATTTGCCATGGTGGTGAATAACAAGCTGGAACTCATTGAAGGGCTTAAAAGCTTCTCCCAAACCGGCGAAACCAGCGAGCCTGGATATTTCAATGCTGTCGCAGAAGATCAGGACATTGAAGATTTTCTTGACTGTCCGGAAGGTGAAAGTTTTATTCAGGCACTTGCTCAAGGAGGTCGCTTAACTCAAATAGCTAAACTCTGGGTGAAAGGTGCCAATATTCCGTGGCAACATTTGCCCGCCAACAGATATTCGAAATTAGCAAACCTCCCGCACTATCCTTTTGCACAGCAACGTTATTGGTATACGGACGATATGGACAAATTAATCGCACCGCCGTTAACAGCACCCACAGCAAAAGCTGAGCCAGTTAACCCGCCGTCGAACATTCGTTCATTGCTTACAAATATTTGGTTGAAGTATCTGAGCGTAGAAGGGATAAACAATGAAGACAATTTTATCGCCTTAGGTGGAACCTCCATCACCACCACTCAAGTAGTTACTGAAATTAACCGAAAACTTTCGCTCGACCTGACTATTGGTACCTTCAGTCGGTGTAATAATTTTGGCGATCTTTGCGCCTTGGTTGAACAGGAAACGGGGACGAAGGTTACAGCAGGCGCAACTGAATTTGTCATTCCCGAATCGAAACGTCACGATGACATTCCGTTGAGTTCTGACCAGCTGCGCCTATGGGTTCTCTCCCAAATGTATCCGAACAACACACGCCATAACATCTCAGCGGCTTACCACCTGAAGGGCAGTCTGGACCTACCACTGTTACAGAATGCGCTCGATTTACTTATTGAACGTCATGCATCCCTGAGAACTGTTTTTGATCTCAACCGGGGAGAACCCGCGCAGAAGGTCATTGATCACCAGCATGTCACGCTGGAGCTTCACCAACTTGGCCAAGACGAATCCACACACTCCGTTATTAATTTTGCTGCCGGAACAATATTTGATCTTGCCAAAGGGCCCTTGTTTAAAGTCACACTGATTGAAACCAACACCCGCGAGTACGTGCTGTCGATTGTAGTACACCATATTATTGCCGATATCAGTTCATGCGACATTATCGCCAGGGAGCTATTGCAGATTTACAACTTGCTTGCGGAAGGAAACGAACCTGATGTCCGCTTATCATCGAGTGGTCAGTTTAATGATTATCTGGTCTGGTTAAACAGCCAGGATGAAAACATCAAGAAAAACGATATCCACTTTTGGCAGGGTTTCTTAAAGGATGCTCCCACCAGTCTGAATCTTCCTTTTGATTTTCCTCGACAGGCACAGCAAACCTTTCGGGCGGAGCAGGTATCTTTCGAGCTGGACAGTGACGTCTTCACTCAATTGGATGCTGTCGCGAAGCAGTTCAAGGCAACCCGTTTTACCTTGCTATTTGCGATCTTTAATTTACTGATGTCTCGTATTTGTCGGCAAGAGGATATTCTTATCGGCGTGCCCAATGGGAATCGAAACTTACCTGACACACACAATATGATCGGTTTTCTTTCCAATACATTGGTATTGCGTAGCAAAGTCGATCTTCAAAACACGCTGGATTCGTTAATTGAAGATACCAAATCCAGCATCTTTCAAGCGTTTGATCATCAAAGTGTAGGCTACGGTGACGTGGTAAGTAGCCTGAATATCCCATCACCCAAAAATCACAATCCGTTGTTCCAAATTCTTTTCAACATGATTGAGCGTGACGAGGTGATATTTTCGCAGAATGACCTTTCTCTAACGCCAATGGACCTTCCGCTAATTACTCTGGATTTCGACATTCTGTTTACCATTGATGTGAGAGGTCATAGCCTGCGCGCCTTCATGGACTTCAATCCCGATCTCTTTACCAGTCAAACTGCCAGAAATATCCTTGAATCATTTCATCTTATTTTGCGTGACATATGCAGCGCACAAACAAGTGGTAAAACCTATGATCTGACATCGACTTCGCTATTGCTCAATGCGCCAGCTGTTAGCACGGCGGAGAAGCCCAGATTAATCGTGGCATCCACTTTTACCGCCGAGCCACTCACGGAGTCCATTCAGTTCTGGCTCGAAAAAACGCAATTGAATTTTACATTGGAGTTTGCTCCCTACAATCAAGTATTTCAGGAGCTACTCGACCCTGGCTCTCAGTTAAACCAGAATCATCAAGGTATCAATCTGGTATTAGTCCGTTATGATGATTGGCTACGTTTTGATAAAGACGCGCAACCATCAGCGGAAATACGAAAACGCCGTATTTTTGTTGAATTTTTAGATGCCTTGCGTTTCAGTGCCAGCATACAGAGCAGCCCGTTAGTCCTCTCTGTGTTACCCGCGTCAGGTGAGAATTTTGCACTCCATCAGGAATTCGACAGAGAGCTCGCTAATGTGGTTAACACATTAAACAATGTACATATACTGCCCTCAGATTCCGTTACACGGTCTTATCCGACCACACATATTTTTGATGAAGTAGCAGATAGCGCCGGACATGTCCCCTATAAGCCCCATTACTTTACCGCGCTGGGCACATCGCTAATACGCAAAGTCAGAGCGACCGCAACCCTGCCCTATAAAGTCATTGCGCTCGATTGTGATAACACCCTATGGCAGGGTGTGGTAGGTGAAGTCGGAGCGCATGGCGTCATGGTCGATGAAGCCCGACGCAAGTTCCATCACTTCCTGCTTGAACAGTCAAAACGTGGCGTTCTGTTATGTCTGGCCAGCAAGAACGTTGAAGAAGATGTACTCGCGGTATTCAACAGTCGCTCCGATATCCCCTTGAGCCTGAAAGACATTCTTAGCTGGAAGATTAACTGGGAGCCAAAATCCCGAAATCTGCAACAACTCAGCGATGAACTGAAGCTGGGTCTGGACAGTTTTATCTTTATTGATGACAACCCGATTGAATGCGCGGAAGTTGAAGCCGCATTACCGCAAGTACTCACAATCCAATTTCCACAATCTGCAGAAGATATTGAGCACCTTTGCAATAGTATCTGGGATCTCGATACCAATACGGTTACTGCTGAAGATAAAAATCGCGTGGCTATGTACCGCCAGAATATTGAACGGAATCGTGCGGAGTCAGAATCCACATCGTTTGATGATTTCCTGGCCAAACTTGATTTGCAGATAGATATTGCCGATATGGATGCAAGCTCGCTTGAGCGGGTTGAGCAGTTGATGCAACGTACCAATCAGTTTAATGCCACTACCCGGCGATATAGTGCAAGCGATATCAGTAACAACATCAAGCATAATAATTACGAATGCAAGACCGTGCATGTTCGTGACAGGTTTGGCGACTATGGTTTGGTAGGTGTGCTCTTCTACCAGATTAATTCCGACCATATTCGCCTGGACAGTTTCTTGCTCAGCTGTCGGGTTCTAGGTAAGGGGGTGGAGCATCATATGCTGAGCGAGCTGGCTCGACGCGCAAAAGCAGCTGGTATTCCGACCTTGCATTTGGAATACCTGCCCAGTGAAAAGAATGTGCCTATCCACGGCTTCTACCGATCAATTGAAGCGGCTATCTGGCAAGAAGAAAATAATTATTTCTCGCTGAGTAGCACGCAGGGGGCTGTTTTACGCTTTACACCGGCTCCCACTGAAAGGCGATCACAAGAAACTACCGAGCGTGCCCATCAAAGCACCAAATCACCGCGAGCTATGGCCTTTATTGCCAGAGAGCTCAACACTCTGGAAAAAATTTCAGAGGCCGTGCGTGTTTGGCACAGCAAGGACATTGCGGTATCAAGCACGCGAGCCCCAACAACACCTGCCAACGAGCTAGAGGCAATACTAGCAGCCATTTATGCCGAGGTATTACGCACAGGCCAGGTGGATACTGAAACCTCCTTCTTTGATCTTGGCGGCACATCGCTGCAGCTCGTTGAACTGGCAAGTCGCGTGAGTGAGAAACTGGAGAAGAACATTCCCATTACAGCGTTGTTTCAATTTCCATCTATTGCAGCTTTGGCCAGACACTTATCTGGCTCAGGCGATAAGAAAGGAAAAATGAGTAAAGCCAGAGAGAGAGCTCAACGTCAACGACAAATGATCCGACGACTTCAAGTCGCATAATCAGAATCATCCACGGTAATTAAACCCTCAGACCCAACATGAAACATAGGGATAAGTCATGAAACATGAATCAAATCCAGTCTCCGACTCTACAGCTATCGCTGTCATTGGTATGTCCTGTCGCTTTCCCGGTGCCGATAACATCGACCAATTCTGGAACAACCTCAAAAATGGTGTGGAAAGCGTTGAGATTTTGAATGAGCAGGACTTAAGGGAAAGTGGTATCACAGCAGACATATACGGCCATCCAAATTATGTCCGATCTGCTCCGATATTAAACAATGTCGAGATGTTTGACGCTGGATTTTTTGGCTTCAGTCCGGGAGAGGCAAAAATTCTTGACCCACAACGTCGTTTATTTCTGATGTGCGGTTGGGAGGTATTTGAAGATGCGGGTTACAACCCTTATTCGCTGGATATTCCCGTCGCAGTCTACGGCTCTGCAGGAGTGACCCAATATTACAATGCAAAGCTATGCGGTAATGACGAAATCTACAAAACAGCTGGCGAGCAGCAGATTCTTATTAGCAATGACAAAGATCATCTTCCGACTCATCTCTCTTATAAATTGAATTTAAAAGGGCCGAGTATCAACGTCAACACAGCATGTTCATCATCCCTGGTCGCAGTGCATCTGGCTCGCATGAGTTTGTTACTGGGAGAATGCGACATGGCCATCGCTGGTGGCGCGTCAGTGATGGTTCCCCACAAAGCGGGATATATGTATGTGGAAGACAGTATCCTATCACGGGATGGACATTGCCGCGCATTCGATGAGGACGGCTCCGGTACTTTATGGGGAAGTGGCTGTGGCGTGGTGTTGTTAAAACGTCTTGAAGATGCTCTGCGTGACAATGACAATATTCGCGCGATTATTCGCGGTTCGGCTATCAATAACGATGGCAATGAGAAAGTCGGTTACACCGCTCCAAGTGTTGAAGGACAGTCGGAGGTCGTCATACAGGCATTGGCTTCGGCAGATCTGGAGCCGCGCGATATTTCTTATATTGAAGCTCATGGAACTGGCACTAAACTGGGCGACCCGATCGAAGTGGCAGCACTGGTTAATGTTTTTGAGGAATTCGAACAATCTGATAGTTCATGCTTGATAGGCTCTGTAAAACCAAACATTGGCCATCTTGGTGCTGCTGCTGGAATTGCTTCTTTTATCAAAGGTGTGCTCGCGCTTGAGAATAAGCAAATTCCACCTAGCATCAATTTTTCAAGGCCCAACACTAAAATTGATTTCGCTAACTCTCCCTTCAAGGTTAACAATGCCTTAACCGAGTGGACTCAGGACATAAGGCGTCTTGGTGTGAGTTCTCTTGCCGTTGGCGGCACCAATTGCCATATCGTCATGGAAGAAGCGCCACTGCGAGTTCAACCCCCGTCAACAGTTAATGGCCACATCGCCTTACTCCTAAGTGCTCGAACTAATACGGCTCTCGCGCAGCAAGCATCAAATCTCGCCAACTATTGTTTGAATACGGATGATGCAGCTTTGGAGGATATCGCCTATACGCTTCAGTTTGGCCGGAACAGTTTTGAAAAGCGGGCCGTTATATTTGTCGAAAATATCGGTGATGCTATCGTCAAGCTGGATAAGCTCTCTGCCGGCGAGGGTGATGCCTATTGCCATGCAGATAACCATGCCAGCTTTTTGTATCCATCCCAGATCGCAAATGCCAGACTCGACTCGATAAAAAGATGGTTAAATCAGGAAACGATCAACTGGATGGAGGATGGCATCGCTATTGGCAATCGTATCCCTTTGCCAACCTATCCGTTTGAAATGCAGAGATATTGGATCGATTTTGATCGTAAACAAACAGACCTCTCCCGGGAGTTCAAGCTGAATAACAAGACCGGAGCACCCGGCGAGTGGTTTTATGAACAATCCTGGCAACGTAAAACGCTACGCCCGCTTTTACCGGAAGAATTGATAACCGGTGCTCAATGGCTGGTGTTTTCCAATAACAACAATTTTTGTAATAAGTTGATTCAATCCCTGATCGATATTGGTGAGTCGGTCGTTGTTGTCACCCAAGGTGATAGTTTTGAAAAAATTGGCGAGGGGCGTTATAAGCTGAATCCATCCCGCTTCACGGAATACGACTTACTGGTGCAAAACCTGCAGGATTCCTTTGAGCTACCCAGTCGGGTATTGCACTTATGGGCTGTGGAGAGCCGTAACCGTGAACCCTCATCGGCAAATATGGAGACATTCCGTAGTACGCAGTTTAAGTGCTATTACAGCGTGCTAAATTTAGTGCAGTCCCTAAATCGCCACAAGTTCAATAGCAATCTTTCCATTAAGGTTCTGACCAGTGACATGCACGACATCACTGGCGGCGAAAAAATTCGCCCGGAAAAGGCCTCCATTATCGGCCTGGTAAAGGTTCTGCAGCAGGAATTTCAGAATATCTCTTGCCAAACGATCGACCTGTATCTACCAACCAAAAATTCCGAAGAGGAAAACGAGCTTCTGCAACAGATTGGCAAAGAAATCCGTAATGACAACGCAGAGATTATTTGTGCTTTCCGCAACAGCCGTCGCTGGGTCCAAAGTTATGAGCGCATTGAGATCAATGCAGAGATCAGCAAAAATAGTCCCCTCAAAAAGGGGGCATTTATCTGGTGTATGACGGTTTGGTTGGTATCGGCTTGGAAATATCCAAGACGTTACTGAGTGATTACCAAGCTACTGTACTGGTTCTGGGTGATGTATCTATGCCACCACAGCAAGATTGGGATACTTGGGTGGCTACCCACGATCCCAAAGAAGATATTTCCGTGAAGATCGACGGCTTTAAGGAATTGGCCGAACTCGGCGGTATTTTCCTCGCACCGATGCCGCACGACAATGATGTCACCCAACTATCAGAAATTGTCGCAAAAGCGGAAAAACAATACGGTAGATTCAACGGTGTGATCCATTGTTCCGGTGGTTCCGCAAATGGCCATGTACGTGCAGTTAATAAAGCTTCTCATGAGCTCACTGAGCGTGACTTTATCACCGTACCCTACGCATTGATGGCTCTGGATAGCGTATTTGAAAAACGAGACCTGGATTTCCGCTTAGTGATGAGTTCCCTCGGTTCGATCCTGGGTGGAATTCTATTTGTCTCCTATGGTTCATCCAATTGTCTGGCTGCTTCATTTGCTGAGTACAGCAACGCATTTAAACCGTATCGCTGGAACGTGCAATGCTGGGACTCGTGGGACATTGAATGGAAGATTGTGGATTATAAAAACACCACACTTCACGATAACATTACGGATCGCTTACGGGCCATCGCATTGACAGTTGACGAAGGGTTGGATTGTTTCCATCGCAGCCTGGCTTACAACTCTCGCTATCACATAACAATTTCCTCCACAGACTTACAAGCACGTATCGACAAGTGGGTGAACAAACAAACCATGGAAGGTTTCAAAGCCGATACATCCAAAACGCAAAAACGACACCCACGTCCGGCCATCAGTACCGATTTTTCAGAACCAATCAATGCATTAGAAAAAACCCTGGCCTCTGCATTCGAGAAGTTACTGGATATTGATGCCGTAGGGCGTCATGACAACTTCTTTGAACTGGGCGGACATTCACTGCTGGCGACCCAGCTGATTACCGAACTGCGCAGCACGTTGAATGCTGATATGGCTATCTCAGATGTGCTGGAGAGTCCTACTGTGGAAAAGCTCGGGATGATCTTGCAAGCTGAGAATAATGTCGCGGCTGAGATTGAACCGGTTTAATCCGGTTCTGCGAATAGGGAGACAGCCAATGTCAATACAGCGCAATCACTCGGCGATTACCAAACCTGTTGTGTTTATGTTGCCGGGCCAGGGAAGCCAGTATTATCAGATGGGAAGAGATCTTTATGAACATCTGCCTCGGTTTCGGTACTGGATGGAGACACTCGATAAAAAAGTTCAGGAACGCGTTGGGTTTTCCGTCATTGAAGATTTATTCCACACAAGCCACGGAAAAAGCAAACCTTTTATAGATCTGGCCAGGTCCCACCCGGCAATCGTGCTCGTGGAATACTCTCTAGCAAAAACGATCATGGAAACAGGAATTACACCAGACTATTTTGTCGGAGCCAGTCTTGGTGAGTTTTCTGCAGCCGCACTTGGCGAAGCAATATCTCTGGATACATTGTTCGATCTGGTACTACACCAAGGCGAGCAGTTGGGTACAGA
This sequence comes from Cellvibrio sp. PSBB006, assembly GCF_002162135.1. Classification (NCBI taxonomy): domain Bacteria; kingdom Pseudomonadati; phylum Pseudomonadota; class Gammaproteobacteria; order Cellvibrionales; family Cellvibrionaceae; genus Cellvibrio; species Cellvibrio sp. PSBB006. The sequence continues at coordinate 3,112,435 of NZ_CP021382.1, forward strand.
AAAGAGCAATCTGGGCATGACATCTGTATTAATAGAGGCACATCGGCTACTGCCCATCATAGAAAAATACGGATGCGAAGTTGCAGGCGAGCACAGTGCATCACACTTTGTTATCGCCGGCTATAAAGCTGCTTTGGATATGTGTCACGCAGTATTTAAGTCCGAAGACATTCCCTTTCAACCACTTACGGTAAACCAGGCATTTCATTGCAGCCTTCTGGACACAGAGAAGAACAAGCTGTTGCCATTTATCCTGGCGCATCATTATGCAGGCTTAAACAAACCTCTGTTTTCGTGCGCCACAAAAGAAAAAATGCTTTCTATTCCCCAGGATCACTTCTGGAGAGTTATCCGCGAGCCTATTTACTTTCGCTCGACAATTCAACTTATTGAAAGGGAAGGTCCCTGTATTTATCTGGATCTTGGCCCATCCTCCACATTGACCAATTTCGCCAAAATGAATATCGGCAATGATTCACAATCCAAATTTTTTTCCGTCATGGACCCCTTTGGCAGCGACCTTAACCGCCTTGAAAAACTACTTGGCTATTTCGGGAAAGAGTTAGCTGCCCTGAATCACAACACACAACAAGGTAGTGGCCCTATGAACGCTTATGTTTTCCCTGGTCAAGGCTCTCAGTTTATTAGTATGGGAAAAGATCTATTTCGTGAATTCCCCGATATCGTTGCCACGGCAGACCAGATCCTTGGCTACTCCATAGAAAATTTGTGCACCCAAGATCAGGAAAAAAAGCTGAACCTGACCCAGTATACTCAGCCAGCACTGTATGTAGTTGAAGCCATGTCTTACCTGAAGGCGGCACGCGAACACGGTGAGCCGCATGTCGTTGCCGGGCACAGTCTGGGGGAATACTCTGCGCTCTTTGCCGCTGGTGTATTTGATTTTGCTACCGGTCTTAAGCTGGTTAAACGCCGTGGGGAATTAATGAGTACGGCAAAGGTTGATGGCGGCATGGCGGCAGTCCTTAACATTGATAGCGAACGAATTACCGGCATCCTCCGCAAAGGAAACCTTAGCGGAATCGACGTAGCCAATTTCAATAAACCAACCCAAACAGTGATTGCCGGACCCAAAGATCAGTTGGCCACCGCCGCTCGTTTGTTTGAGCGAGCGGGCGCCAATTTTATTCCCTTGAATGTCAGTGCACCATTCCATTCTCGCTATATGAAATCTATAGAAGTCGAGTTTTCCGACTATTTACAACAATTTTCATTTAAACCACCGCGTGTACCCGTTATATCAAACGTGACAGCACGTCCACATGACCCTTCTACAATCAAAAACTTGCTTGCACAGCAAATAAGTCACCCTGTTCGTTGGACGGAAACTATTTGCTACCTGATGGGCCAGGGCGACTTCAATTATCTGGAGCTGGGCCCTGGTGATGTATTAACAAAATTGATCACCAGTATCGTGCAGCACTGCGAACCGATTCAGAGTGATGAGCCCCTGCACAAATATCCTCCGATGCACGCATCAGCGCACGGTCTATCGTCATCCTCACGAAATAACGATACCAGCGAAATCAGTCCGACAGCTGATGAAAAGAAGGTCATTGGGGATGATCAGGGTTTGTCTGATTTCTTCAACGTTCGGTCCAATTATGTAATCAGACCCTTGGACTGTCAGCAGCATGAGTTAATCAGCGAGTTAAGTAAGTCAGGATCACTGACGTTCGCAGCAATAACGCACGACGCTATTGTGAACGACGCAGATGCTTTAAATAAAATTTTATCACTCAATAAGATATACCCCAATCTGGGTGTCGGTATCACAGCGGACATTATTTATCCCGAGCGTGAAACTTCACTGATAAATAGCCTATTGCGTTCCACCGTCCGACATTTTTATGCGAAACATTACTATCGCGTTTCCGCCGCCTTAACCAAACTGCGTGTTAAGACAGCGCTACGCGACAAAGATCGTGGAACACTGATGGTTGAAGTTGGTAGTCTGGAAGAAGCCAGAAATTTTCTACGCCCACCAGAAAGAAAGATTGTAGAAAACTTATTGTCTTCCGGCGAAATCACACCTCAGGAAGCCGCTCAAGCATTGGATATCAACCTTGCTGACGCCATTGTTTACAACGGTGACTGGCGAGAGCTTCAATCGCTTGTTCAAATGCGTGACGATCTATTCAAGCCTGATAGTCCCTCCAGCCAAAGGAAGCCTTACATTGGTAGTACGGGCTCCATTGGATCCCCTATATCTATTGCTCGCGCTATGAATTGCGGAGCGGATTTTGTTTGCGCTGGTGATATTTTTCTTTGTACGCAAGAGTCCGGCCTGGATACCACGGCCAAAAATTTACTGCAAAGTGCTGATAATTCAAATTTTATACAGATTCCTGATGCGGACCTTTTCGAGTTCGGTAGGAAATTGTCGGTCATAAATAGCCAATCCGATTATATCCATGCCGCCACCAGCTTATATTCGTTATGGAAAAAGGAGCCTTCGCTTGATGCCATGAGTGACGCTGGAAAAGTTTATCTGGAAACTCACTTTTTTCATGAAGGTTTAGCGATTGCCTGGAACAATCTGGTATCAGAAAATATTTACTTCAGTAATGAGGAGATCGCCGCGGCAAATACCAATTCGCGCATTAAGATGACGTTGTTATTCAAGCATTACTTAAAAAAATTACGGAACAGGTCACCTTTACATGTGAACGAGCTGGATCGCGAAATTGCTGACTTAAATCAGTGGTTAAACAAAAATGGAGAATCGCCATGGAATAACCGAGGCGCTTACAGTGCGGTCAATAACCTAATTGATGCGGCGGTCGTTGTAACTAACCAGAATATGAAACTGGTTTCTTCACAGGCTTTCGGATAATACCCCATGCGGGTCGATAACCTTAATACAGTGAATGTGTATTGGTGTCGCGTATCAAGCGGCAGGTCAATTAACTATTCCTGGATTGTTGCCGACAAACTAACGCGCCAGGCAGTGATTATTGATCCTGCCTGGGAGCTAACCACGATAACGAAAATTATTCATAAGTATTCGCTGCAATTAAAAGCTGTTTTGGTCACACACCATCATCATGATCATATTAATTTGGCAGATTCTGTTTCAGCTTTATATAGAATCCCCGCCTTTATATCAAAAAGTGAAATGGATTTTTATGCGCTGCCAAAAGAGGGGTTCATAACGTTTACAGATGGTCAGATTTTATCAATCGCAGGGATGGAGATAAGAGCGATCCTGACTCCCGGCCACACCGCAGGAAGTACATGTTTTCTGATTGACGATGCGCTATTTACCGGCGATACGGTTTTTAATGAAGGCTGCGGAATGTGTGTCGGGCGCGGAGCTGACGCTGCACAATTGTTTATCAGTTTGCGTCGACTTAAAAGAGAGATTCGTGATCCCGTCAAAGTCTATCCCGGACATCGCTATTTAACTGAGCTGGGAGCTCAATGGGACACACTGAAGAAAATGAATATTTACCTCAACATCAAAGACGAAGAAACATTCATAAACTTTCGAATGAGGGCGGAAAGTATAAAAAATGCCTTTGTTTTTATTTAATAGTTATTACATCAATTAAGGAGATAATTATGAGAATCTTTGCAGTTAACGGTAGCCCAAATCGTGATGGTAATTCTGCCACTTTGACACGCATTCTTCTTGATGCGGCCAAAGCTAAAGGGGCACAAATAGATTATGTCAATATCTATGACTATAAAGTCACCGATGTATGGGAGAACTACTTTGGTGATGCCTTATATAAGAAATTCGAAAAAGCAGAAGATGATGATATGCCACTACTTAAGGATAAGATGGCTTCCGCTGATATCATCCTCCTTGCGTCGCCTATATATTGGTATCAATTATCTGGAAAATTAAAAACCTTTGTTGATCGTTGGACCGACACAATAAATCCGGATTTTTCTTCTGATTTACGCGGCAAGGGCTTGGCTTTGGTTTCTACCCATACCGGTGTTAATGCAATTAACGCTTCTAATATCCTACAGCTGGCGATGGACAGCACAGCAGAATTCCTGGGTATGCAATGGCTGGGCGGCATCGAATGTTCTTCTAAAATGCCTTTTACTACTGGCCGCAATGCAGGACACGAAATTATCGCGGCTGATTTCGGTGAGAAGCTCGCTCAAGGCCAAAACCTGCTGGGCGCCCCGGTTTTTGGTTAATAGCATCTCTCAATTACTAACTGGATAGGACCAATGTGCGTGCGGGTAATATCACTCGCCGCCCATTTTTCTCGCGGATAACTCATTATGAATACGACACATCAAACACCCCACGAGACCGCAGATCTCATTTATCGCAATGCAACTATTTATACCGTGAATACCGAATCTCCCTGGGCGGAAGCTATTGCAATCAGAGGCAATAAAATCCTGGCTGTTGGGGATGGGGAAAGCATCCTGGCGTATCAAGGTGAGACAACAAAAGTTATTAATCTCAATGGCGCGTTCGTAATGCCGGGCATCCATGATATGCATTGCCATCCTGATTGGGCATTGGCTGGTGAATTCAGTTATTACCAACACTGGCCTCAGTTTCCCCAGTCCGTAAAGGAAATGGAAGATAAGTTACTGGCATTGGACAAGGAGCTACCTGAAGATGATTGGATCTACGCTGGCCCCATAAATCCTTTTGCCTTCCAGCAGGAAGGACTTGGCATGGATTGCCATTGGCTCGACAAGTTATTGCCTCACCGTAAAATTGCGTTAATTGATGGCGGTCATCACACCTTGCTTACCAACTCCACAACGTTAACGCTGGCGGGAATAACTGAGGATTCCCTGGACCCGTCCAATGGTTGCATTATCCGCTTTGAGGACGGCAAACCCAACGGACTGTTTCAGGAAGGCGCACAAACATTAATTAAAGCTGTGATGCCCGAAATTCCGGTAAAAGATTTTATGGGAATGTTTGCCAAGGGTGCAAAATTATTACATGCGCAAGGTATTACATCCGCCAAGTTCCTTCATCTAAACACGCCGCGACTCACTGCCCTGCGTGAGCTGGACCGACAACAACGTTTAAATTTGAAGATTGAAGCCAGTATTAGCTGGAAGGACGACGTGGTCTGTGTTCCAGACAGATGGGAACTTATGGCCGGAAAACGCTTTGAATTTATGAGCGATCACATTAACGCAAATAGCGTGAAATTTTATCTTGATGGTATTCCTCCAAATCGTACTACATTTGAAAAATCCCAGTTCAATCTTGGTGGAACTCTTCCGAGGATTAAAGGCAACAAATTTGAAGTTCATGACCATCGTGATCATGATCATGCAGCCATGAGTGAACACAGCTCATGCTGTTTAAGCGGTGGCTTCGGTGTGGTGAATTTCACCTTTGCAGAACTGTGTGTCATGGTGGAAGATATGGACCGTCGCGGCATCCGTGTCGTTGCTCATGCCATCGGTGATCAGGCAGCCCACTGGTACGTGAGCGCCGTTGAACGCGCTCGAAAAATTAATGGAAATCAAGGACCTCGACATCAGATCGCTCACAGTAACAGTATTCTCAACAAAGACATCAAACGTGCACGCGATGCAAATATGATTATCGAGTTTTCACCGCAGATGTGGTGGCCCAGCCAGATTACCGCTGCGTTATGGCGCCTCTATGATAAGGAAAAAGCGGATCGTTACTGGCCGTTCCGCGAAGCAGAAGACGAGAACGCATTTTATTGTTTCGGTAGCGATTGGCCGGTACACGGGCTGCAATGGTGGAATGCTATTGAGGCCATGGTGACCCGTCGAAATCCAAATAAAGATCCCGAATTTGATTACTCGATGGGCGAGAATATGGGTCTATCCATAGAGGAGGCCATTCGAGCACTCACCATACGCGGCGCTTACGCAATGAACAATGAGGACAGAACCGGATCATTGGAAGCGGGGAAGGATGCCGATTTTATTGTGCTGAATCACAACCTGCTTGAAATCGCCCAGGATGAAATTCACTCCACGCAAGTGCTACGCACTATCTTTGAGGGTGCGGAGGTTTATAACCAAAAGGACCATCAATAAAGCGCAGCACTGGACCGCAAAACTGGCAAGCTGTTGGGAAACAGCCTGCTAGTTCGGCGCAAGATTATCACGCAACGTCGTAAATATATCGTCCAATCGTTGCGGCTCGGCAAAGTAGTTCCCCTGCATATGGTCACAGCCACTCTGTACCAGCCACTCCTTTTGTTCGGTGTTTTCGACACCGTCAGCGATCACAATCTTGCCGAGATTCCGTGCCAGGGTAATCATCGCGGTTACCAACCGGCGGTCGTTGCGGCTGCGTTGCAGTTCCGCCATAAAACGCGAATCGATCTTCACGGCCGTTATTGGTAAGCGTTGCAAATGCAAAAACGATGAGCTGCCCGTACCGAAATTACCCAGTGAAAAATTAATACCGAAGAACGACAGTGGCCGCATGCATAAACTGACCAAATCAATATTTTCCATAAATGAGGTCTCGGTCAATTCCAACTCAATGTCGCCAGCCTGGATACCAGTGTCGGAAAAGATCGTGGCGATCTCCTGCACCAGCCGGTCATCCTTGAACTGACGCACCGACAGGCTGATGGACATCACCAATTCTTCACCGAAAACGGCATGCAGTTTTTTCAGATCAGAACATGCCTGACGAATGGCCCAATAGCCGATGGCAGTTATCAAACCGGTGTCTTCGGCGATGGCGACGAACTCGTTCGCGCTGAGTACGCCGCGCTCTGGATGATCCCAACGCAGCATGGATTCCAACGCAATGATGCGCCCCGTGTTCACGTCGATACGCGGCTGATATTCAAGAAAGAATTGCTCTTTCTTGAGTGCTTTGCGCAAATCGGATTCAAGGCGCAACTGGCGCCGCACATCCTGGTTCATCGCATCGGTGAAGAAACAGTAGCTGCTGCCATCTTCCTGTTTGGCCTTGTACATGGCGAGGTCGGCATTTTTAAGTAAGGTATCCGCATCGCGACCTGCCTGGGGGTACATGGCGATGCCGATGCTGCACCCCACCACGACTTCATAACCGCCGATTTGGGACGGTATGGAGATGGAATCGATAACCTTTTGCGCGATGTGCGCCACGTCGGTGTTGTTTTCGATATTTTGCAACAGCAAGGTAAATTCATCGCCGCCCATACGCGCCACCGAATCGCTGCGCCGCATGCAATTACTCAGGCGCTCGGCACAGATTCGGATAACGGCATCACCGGCATCATGGCCGAAATTATCATTAACCTGCTTGAAGCCGTTGAGGTCGATGAACATCAAGGTAAAAAATGTGTTGTCACGCTCCGCCAGGCGAATCGCATGTTCAAGGCGGTCGCGAAATAAAATACGGTTGGGAATATCCGTTAATGGATCATAGTGGGCCAGCCGCGCGAGGTGTTGCTCTGTCAGTTTGCGTTCGATGGCATAGCGCAAGGTGCGCTCAAGGAGTTCACAATCGATCTGGCCCTTGATCAAATAGTCAGATGCACCGGCACGGATAGCTTCGCGATCCACTTCGGTTTCCATCTCGTCGGTCATCACCACGATGGGGGTTTGGCAGGCTTGCACCCGCGCCGCATTGAGCAGGTCACGGGCACTGCTACCGCCCCAATAGTAATCGAGCAGTACGACATCGTAATCCTGGGAGAGAATTTTGGGTAAAGCGGCTTCCAGTTGATTGCACCAGGTCAACTGATATTCGACATGACGAACTTGCGAGAGAATATCTGCGATAAGCAAATACTCGCCATGCTCGCGATCAATAAACAAGATCTTTATTTTTTTATCCATACCACCGGACTCCCTGGATGCGAGGAGTGTGACCACTTTTGAAGAACCCCTTCACATTAGGGCGAAGACTCTACACCAGCCGCACAGCGGAATAAATAACTATCGTTGGTTTATAACCAAGTCAAAAGTCAGGCGCGTTATTCATCGCTATTAGTTACTGGAACAGTTATAGCTCAGTGAAAAAACACCTTTGCACATTGCAAGGCAATTATCCCTTGTTACAATGCACACCCTTTTCCCGTAACCTGCTTTTTACGCAATTGTTTCCTGTTCGGATCTGACGAACATCGAGGTTCTGTGACGCAACTCAATGCCCGCCAACGCGAAGCCGTGCTTTACATCGACGGTCCCTGTCTGGTGCTGGCCGGCGCAGGGAGCGGCAAGACCAGCGTCATCACACGCAAGATTGCCTATCTGATCCAACAGTGCGACCTGCCAGCGCGCCACATCGCTGCGTTAACCTTTACCAACAAAGCCGCACGCGAAATGAAAGAGCGGGTCACCGGCCTGGTTAAGGGTGCCGCCGCCAAGGGTTTAACCGTCTCTACCTTTCACAACCTCGGGCTCAATATCATTCGCCGCGAGTACAAGACCCTGGGTTTCAAACCGGGTTTCTCCATCTTCGATGCTGAAGATGCACGTTCCCTGCTGAAAGAGTTGATGCTGCGCGACGGCGACCTGGACAGCGATCACCTCGACCTGGCCCAGCATCAGATCTCCAACTGGAAGAATGATCTCACCTCACCCGAACATGCCCTGAGCCATGCCCAAAGTCCGGGCGAACAAGCCATCGCGTTGATCTACCAGCGTTACAATCAAGCGCTGCGCGCGTACAACGCGGTGGATTTCGATGATTTGATTTTGATCCCGGTTCACCTGTTCCAGCAACATGCAGACGTGCTGGCGCGCTGGCAACGCAAGATCCGCTACCTGTTGGTCGACGAATACCAGGACACCAACTCCAGCCAATACCTGCTGGTAAAGTTGCTGGTCGGCGACCGCTGCGCGCTGACCGTGGTGGGTGATGATGACCAGTCCATCTACGCCTGGCGCGGGGCTCGCCCGGAAAACATGTCGCTGCTCAAGCAAGACTTTCCATCACTTAAAGTCATTAAACTCGAACAGAATTATCGCTCAACCAGCCGTATTCTACGCGTGGCCAACCATCTCATTGCCAACAACCCGCACGAATTCGACAAGGCGCTCTGGAGCGAAATGGGTCTGGGCGATCCCATTCGCGTGGTGCGCTGTCCTAATGAAGATGGCGAGGCCGAACGCATTGCCACTGAAATTCTCACGCAACGTTTGCGCCAACAGAATAAATTTCGCGATTACGCCATTCTGTATCGGGGCAATCACCAGGCCCGACTGCTGGAGCTCAAGCTGCAGCATCATCAGATTCCATACAAGATCAGCGGTGGCTCTTCCTTTTTCGCCAAGACAGAAATCAAAGATGTCATGGCCTACCTGCGCCTGATTATCAACCCGGATGACGACAACGCCTTCTTGCGCATTATCAACACACCCCGCCGCCAGATCGGCACCAATACCCTCGAAGCGCTCGGTCACTATGCAGGCGAGCGCCACATCAGTCTGTTCGCTGCCGCTCAGGAAATGGGCATTCAAAGTCACATTCCCGAGAAAAATCTCGAGCGTCTGCAACGCTTTACGCACTGGCTGAATCAGGTGGCAAACAACTGCCGCACCGCTGACCCTGTGTCGGCGATTCGCGAGATGCTCAACGATATCGATTACGAAGGTTGGCTGCATCAAAATGCATCCAGCAGCAAAGCGGCCGAGAAGCGCCTGGAGAACGTGTTTTACCTGGTGGAATCCTTACAGAAAACCCTGGATAAAAGCGCGAACGATGACGAAGAGGAAGAAGCGCGCATAGAAGATGCCATCGCCAAGCTGGTATTGCGCGACCTGCTGGAACGGCAGGAAGAGGAAGACCTGAGCGATCAGGTGCAGTTGATGACACTGCACGCGTCCAAAGGACTGGAGTTCCCTCACGTGTTTATGGTCGGCATGGAAGAAGACCTGTTACCCCACCGCAACAGCATTGAAGACAACAACATCGAAGAAGAGCGGCGGCTCACCTACGTGGGGATTACCCGCGCGCAAAAAACACTGACCATGACCCTCGCGGGCAAGCGCAAACAATTCGGCGATATCAGCGAAACCACCCCAGCCGCTTTCTGGATGAACTGCCGGCCGAAGATGTCGAGCGAGAAGGCTTTGGCGAACTCAGTCCGGAAAAGAATTTTGCCAAAGGTGAAGAGACGCTGGCTTCTTTGATGAACCTGTTCGACTAGATGCCGTCTCAAAAATCACCTGGCTGCCTTATACTGCGTTGAAAAAGTTTGGGGATGACGTCGTACTATTCCTCGGCTTTCAAATGTTGGAGATGGAACCGGGCCTCAGAATAAGCAATAATAAATGCTATAAAAATTCCCGAGCAAAGCATCATGTCGAGTGAAAATTTTCTACCACCACTACACCCTCAATTTCGCTACCGTGTTGATACTGTGGGCAAAGAAAAAACGCCCGTGCTGGTGATAGATAATTTTTTACATGAAGCGGAAGCACTCTTGGGCTTTGCCGTAAAATTTGGTGAATTCCGCGATGGGACAGATTATTATCCCGGCATTCAATCAAAGGTTCCGGAGTTTTATAGCCAGGCACTGCAAACTTACTTACCCGATATTATTTGCAAAGCGTTTAATCTCGCAAAAGACAACATACATTATTCCCAGTCCACCTATTCTCTTGTGCTTACCCCGCCCGCACGATTGGCGCTGCCGCAATCACGACCGCATGTGGATACCATCAAGAAAGAAAAGCTGGCCTGTGTACATTATCTTTGTACGCCTGACAAAGGTGGCACATCCATCTATCGCCATAGAGCAACCGGTTTTGAACAGCTTTCACCAGAGCGAATGGATGCGTATGGAGAGCATCTTGCCAAAGAAGCGCTGGATACCAGCTGGCATAACAAATACATCAATGGCTCCAATCAATATTATGAAGAGATAGCCCGTTACGAGGCGAATTTCAACCGTTTGATTATGTACCCCAGTGATGTATTGCACTCCGCATCCATTCCTGAGAAATTCCAGTTTGTCCCCAATCCGATCATCGGGCGACTGACGTTAAACAGTTTTATTTATTTAAAATAACCTCGCAAAGCCGGAGGTCAACTCCACTCTGGCGCCTTGCAATAATATTGCAAGTAATCGTGATGCGACGGCATCTTCTGAACCGCTTTCTGTACCGAGCTTCTGATACCTTCCAGAAACTGCTTCAATTCAGCATCGGTCATTTCATTTGCCACCGCATGATAACGCTCAGGAACAACGCCCTGACCTACCATCACATGCAGCCAGGATGGTTCGGCAAAAAGCTTATAGGGTGATTCCACAAAGAGCTTTCCGGTTTCCTTGAATAAATTAATGCGATGCACAAGCGATGCCGGTATCGGCATATTTTTACAATAACGCCAGAAATCGCTATCTTCCCTTTCGGTCAAATGATAATGCATCACAATGAAATCCCTTATGGACAGTATTTCCGTTTTCATCTGCGCATTGTATTCATCGATATCGCCGCTGAAAATTCCATTAGAAGGAAACATTTGCAATAGTCGCGTTATACCGCGCTGAATCAAATGAATACTGGTGGATTCCAGTGGCTCAATAAACCCACTTGCCAAACCTAAAGCGACACAATTTTTATTCCAATGCTTAAGGCGCTGACCTGCTTTAAAGCGGATGATCTTTGGCTCGGAAATCACACGCCCCTCAAGGTTGTCTAGCAGGGTTTTTCTGGCCTCATCATCGGACATATACCGGCTGCAATACACCAGGCCATTACCGACCCGGTGCTGTAAAGGAATTTGCCAGCGCCAGCCAGCCGTGTGTGCGATGGATCGGGTATAGGGCACCGGCTCACGAACCGATTCCGTTTGCACCGCCAGCGCACTATCGCAAGGCAACCAGTGTGACCAGTCCTCAAAACCGCTGTGCAATGCCTGCTCGATGAGTAGCGCGCGGAAACCGGAGCAATCGATAAAAAAATCGCCATCAATAATTTCGCCGGAAGCCAGTTGAATCGACCTGATGTACCCGCCGTCATCGAGAACTACATCCTGCACTGTTCCTTCTATACGTGTCGCACCGGCTTTTTCAGCAATGCCGCGTAAAAATTTTGCATAGAGACCGGCGTCGATATGGTATGCATAAGTCAAAGGTGATCCCGGCATATGAGAGAATTTACTCTGCACCGCAGCTTGATACTCAACAGTGTATTCACCCAGCGGGTAGTCCACGCCTAACTCCAGACCTTTACGCCAGAAATGTTGGAAACTGGCTGCCCAGGTATCCTTACCCGTTTGACCAAAGGGGTGGATGTAGCTTTCGTTTATATTTTTCCAGTTTTCAAACGATATGCCTAACTTGATGGTTCCTTTCACAAAGGCCATCAATTCTTGCTCGTTAATCCCAAGGTAACGATTAAACAGGATCAATGGCGGTACCGTCGCTTCGCCAACACCGACAGTGGAAATTTCATCGGATTCAACCAGGGTCACAGAAATACTTTTGCCCAATAGTTTGGAAAAAGCCGCTGCGGCCATCCAGCCCGCCGTGCCGCCACCCACGATGACCAGATGTTTAACGGTTTGATTGCCGATCATATTGATACCAAGAGTTTTTATTATCAGGCTGCCTGGTTAATGCGCCTAGCGGTTTAACTGGTTCAGTAGCTTCGCCCGAATTTTCCGCGCGCTATCGTCCGTCAATTCACCAATCGCACCTTGAGCTTGTTCCGGGATATGCGAAAAATTATCTTTGCAATAGTCAAAAATATAATGATCAAACATCATCTTCCAGGCTGCCCGCTGCGCGGGTGGCAAATCGCGAATGGACAAGAGCGAATGAAGCAATGCATTGACCGGCTTACCATACAATGCGGGCGAACCTTTAAACCAATAATTCACCAGGATATTCAGCGGGCTCAGGCTTTCCACATGGTGCCACCACATGCTGGGAATAAAGATGCCATCACCCGCTTCCAGATCAGCAACCTGGGCGTGTTCTAAAGCCTGTTTAAATTTGGGGAATTTTTCAAAATCGGGATTATAAAAATCCACCAGGCTGATCGCTTGTCCGGCCGGGGTTTTATCCAGCGGGCCAACATAGAGATTTTCCATTTGCTCAAAGGGAAACAAGGTAAAGCGCCTGTGTCCGACGACCGAACAGGCAATATTCAACGGACTGTCCCAATGTGCGGCGATACGGCATTTATTGGACAACCAGATACTGACGAGCGGATTATGCTGACTCAAATCAAGATCATTATCTGCACGAAAGCCTGGCAAATAATTATCGATCACTGTAGAGCCAATATAAATCGTCGGTGGTTGAGGGTTGTCAGCCTGGGTAGCAAATTGCCGTAGCGCGAAATCCAGCTTGGTGCTGACAGTATCGTAGTTAAATCCTGTCAGATTCTCATCGTAAAAAATACGCCCATTGTTCTCCGGCTTACCTAAAAAGGCCGCCACCTCCTGACCTTGATAGAATTGCAATAAATAACGCACTGCATCTTCATCTGAAGCCAGACCCGCTTGCACGATCGGCCAGGACGACACCAACCCCTTCAGGATCAATGGTTCAGGTGAGGACAAGACCTCATCAGGAATCTGGCCTGGCGTACAGCCATCAATCACTTTAACTTTTTTATCAACGCTGATCATAAATGCCGCTAGTGTTCATTTGTTGGAAATAACTCAGGATGCCTGATTTGCTAATTTTTTCTCAACGCGGGCGATCAACTTCACAACGTTGGCATGAGACGCCAACACCATGTAGATGCATTCCATAAAACCTTTACTGTGTAATGCTGTTACTGCGCTACCTTGTAAAGCAGCCAGTTTATCTTCGTTGATGGTATAAAGCCCTGCCAGGTTATGACGCTCACCATTTTTAAGAGTAATTTCCAGCACTACCACCTCCAATAACTCCTGAGCTAACAACGCATCAACAAATTGTTCATTCAACTCTGTACCGTATTGGATGTACTCCAGCAAATCCACCACCGATTCCAGATAGGGCGAATAGCCGCCATGGGGTAAAAAGACCGGCTCGCCCTGGGTCTCGCTGACACGCGGGCTATCCATATCCACATACACCATCTTGGTGGGCTGACTGGATTCCTGGCCGGGCTGTGGCGGTTGGATACCGATCAGGAAAGGTCTTCTTTTTACTGACACAGGAATATATTGTGCATCCCATCCCTGCTCTGACAGAAACAGGTTTTCATTCTGGCGCAAGCCCATTAGCGCAATAGGAATAAATTTACCTGTCTCTGCATTTTTCTGGAAAAAAATGGGGTATTCATTTTGTATTGCACGAAATTCCTGTGGAAAGGTCACCACTGACATATCGTTATCGCCGTAGCGCATTGAGTGTTCCCGAATAACGCGCAATGCTTTATGGGCAATATTATTTAACAGGGCAAAATTAGGCATATAGTCTCCTGGAGGAAATGCCTCCAATAGGGAAATTAAATCGTCTGCATCCCATGCTGCTTTATTTTTTCTATCAGCTCGCGATTAGGTTGCAATATTTTTTTCAGTTGCTGGATATGCTGCACATTTTCCATAAACAGTGTTTCTGCTTTTTTCCATTGTTTTTCATACAGATTTTTTCGATTATGGGTACCACTGCTAACGGCAATATTGGTGGTACCTTTCATACCGTAATAGACATACTGATAACTGGCAGAGGGAAACATCTCTTCCCGCAAGATTTCATCATGCAACCAGGGAGACTGTACTTTCCATAATTCCAGCAACTCATTCAAGCTATCAGGAGTGGTATTGGCAGAGCAGTTATCACGCCAGTAGGCTGAATCGGTTCGCTTGGTCAGCACATAGTGTAATTTTAGAAAGTCGATAATCTGCTCCCAGTGATGAGTCAACGCCTTATTAAAGCGTTTGGCTATTGTATCCATAGCAGTGCGATTAGCCGGAAACTGTTGCGCAATCATCTTTGCCGAGAGCTCAATCAATACCAGCGCCGTTGCCTCAAGTGGCTCGATAAAGCCGGCGGACAAACCAATGGCGACACAGTTTTTATGCCAGAAGGTTTTCCTGTGCCCGGGGTTGAACGTAATTTTTCTGACAGCCAGGTCTTCAACTGATTTATTGCCCACCGAAGGGACAAGGTAACTACGCAGCTCGCGTTCGGCAGCTTCATCTGTCGTGTAAGCGCTGGAAAATACATGGCCAATGCCACGTCGGGATTGCAAACCAATATCCCAGATCCAACCATTCGTTTGCGCGGTGGAGAGTGTGTGCGAGGCAATAGCCGTTTGATCCTCTGCATAGGGAATTTGCACAGCAAGGGCAGAGTCATTAAATAAAATAGCCTTCTGGGAAACAAAAGGAATCTTGTAATGTTTTTCCATTAGCAAGGATGACAAACCCGTACAATCGATAAATAAATCGCCGGAAACCTCGCCGTGGCTATCAGTCATTACTGATGCTATATCACCATTGTCTTGCGAGTTTATGTGGACCACATTCGCACTGATGTAGTTTACATCGAGTTTTTCTACACAATGTTTGTGTAAAAACGGGGCAAATTTTCCGGCATCCAGATGGTAGCCATAATTTAATACCGCACCGAATTCAGCCGTTGTAATTTGTTTGGGCGCGTAACCCAAATCGCATATCGCCGCTTGCGGGCAAACAGCATTGGCAAAAGGAATTTTGTCTTTGAAGGGCAACCAGAAAGGCGCCAGATTTATGTCGTGATATTTAACCGGTGGCGTAAACGGATGGTAATAATCATCTTCTTTTGACACGCTTGTCCAACAGGAAAATTTGGAGCCTTGTTTGAAACTGGCATCACACTCGCTAAAAAAATCCGTTTCCGATACACCGATAGTTTGTAAGGTTGCACGCATGGTAGGCCAGGTACCCTCGCCTACACCGATAGGATGTACATCGGGCGATTCGATAAGCGTAACCTGAACATGGGCAGGACCTGATGCCGCAATAATACCTGCCGATAACCAACCTGCGGAACCACCACCCACGATGACAACCCGGGTTATTTGATCTGTCATAAACGACCTACAGATTTCTAATAATTATTTGATTAACACGCAGTATGAACAGAAAACAACGCTAGCGTAAAGCGCCTAAAAAGCCGCTGTCTCCAGCGGCTTTTTAGTTGTAGCACAACAACTAACGCAAATTAGAAGTTGTAACGAACACCCAGGTTGTACCGAGCACCGGTTTCAATGTAGTTAAACGTCATATCCTTGTGACGACCGTATTGACGGGTGGTTTCATCGGTAATATTCAGCCCCTCAAGTGAAACCGTCAGGTTGTCAGTGAGCTCGTAACTTACACTCGCATCCACCTGGCCATAGGCTTCGGTGTAACGTGGGTTCCCACCGCCACTGGCCAGGAAGTCATCACGCCAGTTGTAAGCAATACGCACCTGCAAGCCATCTTTATCATAGAAACCGATAAAGTTAGCTGAGTCGCTCAACCCATAAATAGCAAATTGAGCAGCCTTGGAGATGTTGTTGTACTCGGTATCGGAATCTGCTTTGGTTGCATTAGCCTGGAAACCAAAACCCGACTCACCAAAGGTGTGCTGCACAATGAGCTCAATACCATCAATCGATACGTCCTCGTTGTTTATTGGCCGAGTCACTTCAAAGGGCAGGATTGGATCTTCAGGCAGCGCATAAACAAAGCCTGTTGCAGCGTCTGAGCTATCCGGATAGTTGTCAACAATGTATTGGTTGATTGCCACCAAGTCGTTGCCTACTGCGGCAACAGCAGCCTGCCATCTTGGGCCGTTAACCGGGGTATGGAAACCACTGTCTTCGATCACTTGAGGCGCACTGCTGCCGACGAAATCAACCACGTCTTTCTTGAAGTAGCCGACCGACACATAACTGGAATCCGCGTAGTACCACTCTGCCGATATATCGTAGTTGGTTGACTCCATGGGGTTCAGGTCCGGATCACCAGCCGAGGCAGAACCCATGCTGATACGCGGCGCTGTGCCCCAGATAAAGCCGCCTTTAAGGTCATTGTAGTTCGGGCGGGCAATCGTTTTGCTGAAAGACGCACGGAGTTTAATGTCATCGGTCAGGGCGATATCAAAATCCACACTTGGTAGGGTTTTTGAGTAACTACCCGTAGTTGTGGCATATTCAAATCCGCCCGTGGACAGCAAAGAGTATTCATTTCCGCTATTCCAACGGATATACGGTGTGTAAGCAGAAACGTTAGCGGTTGACTCTACCTCGGTTGATTCATGGCGAACACCTACCGCCAGGTTAGCTGGCCTACCGGCAATCTCAGGTTTGAAACCAAATTGCAAATAAGCAAAATCAGAGGTTTCTACCGTTACCTGCTCATCGAACCCGTCATTCGCTCGGGCTGGATCTCTGGTGGTACAGTAGGCCCTTGGGCAGAAGCCGGTATCAGAACCGTAAAGCTCGGCACCGATCGCCAACAGCTCGTTCCAGTTGCCGCGCACAAACGTATTCTGGAAGTTCGGGTTGTTTACCGCACCGTGATCAAAGTAGTTGGATAGTTGATCAACAATCCAGTAAGACTGCGGAATATCGCCAACACCATCTTCACCCTGCACACCACTCCAGCTACCCTGGTTTTGCTGTTGAAGGCCGAGGAAGAAGTATTCGTTGGTGATTTCGTTGGTGCCTATACCGGCTTTAATGTTGTGGATGAAACTGTCATCAAAGGTATAGGTACCTTTTAACTGGTATTCATCAACTGACGAATCCTGCTCCTGAATACGGAAGATGTTGTTGGTCAGTTGCTGGATAGCAACATCCGGTGTTGGCGTGGTGCGACCATCTTCGTAACCCACGTGCAGGATCGGGAACTCCCCGGAGAAATCCATCGATGCACGATAGTTATCGATAGTACCAATGTTGAATTGATTGTTGCCGCCCCACTTACCGTCCGGCCCGGAGTAGGAATCCGAGTTGTGCGCATCCAGTTCCAACGCCAGGTTATCTGTCGCATCCCACTTGATATTCAAGCCGGCGGATTTCAGGTCGGATTTGGTTTTGTTGTACTTGATGATGCCGTTAATTTCATGCCAACCGGTGTTTTCCGTGTAGGACAGTGGATACGCCGGGTTGGTGTCACTCCACTCAATATCCAGACCACTGGTGCGGGTAAACCACATACCGGTACCAAAGTTATTGGTTTCATTCTCTTGCTGTACGTACAGGTAATCCGCCGTAACCGTGAGTTGTTCTACCGGTTGGTATTGAAGGGTCAGCTGGCCGTTCAAGCGCTTGCGGTTTACTTCATTAACTGAGTACATAACCTCTGACGGAATACCGTAGGTTCTGCCATCGCCCGGTTGATTTTCTTCCGGGATATTCGCCCAATCACCACCATCCGGCGCATGAACAAACCAGTCGCTGACACTGGCATTGCGGTCACCACTGTTACGCTCCTGGTAGCTACCGGTTAAAGCAACCCCGATAGTGTCATCAGCAAAGGTATTACTGAACAGACCAGACACTTCCGGCGTCAGGTCATCTTCCATCACCGAAGAATCATCGTAGACCGCTTTGGCCCCTACGACGGCTTTCAGGCCCGGGTTTTTAAGCGGGCGCGGGGTGATGATGTTGATCAATGCACCCATACCGCCCGATTGCAGGTCGGCACGGCCACTTTTATAAACTTCTACGCCTGCAACGCCTTCAGAGGCCAGGTTGGCAAAGTCGAAAGAGCGGCTGGTGCCAAACGATGAAGCGGGCATCTGACGGTTATTCAAGGTCACCAGGTTGTAATCACCGGCCAAACCGCGCACGGTGACCTTACTACCTTCACCGTTTACACGGTCGATAGAGACACCGGGGATACGTTGCAGGGATTCAGCCAGGTTGGTATCCGGCATCTTGCCGATATCTTCAGCGGAGATGGCGTCGACCACGCCGACCGCATTGCGCTTGACGTCCATCGACCGCGTCAAACTCGCGCGGATACCGGTAACGACGACTTCTTCAACAACACCTTCGTCCTGCGCCAGAACGGTATTGCTGCCAAGTCCCGCCAAGGCGGATGCGGCGATCGCACTCGCCAGGAGTTTTTTTCTAAATATAGTGGTTTTGTTCATGATGGTTTTTCCTCAAACGTTATTGTTATCGTGACTGCTATAAGAGAAGCCGCACTCCGAAGGAACACTGCAACCCTTACCGCATTGCCCGAGTGGCCTTGCCTCACAGATCAAAAGCCTCGGCGGAAGCTGTTGATCCGAATGCATATTCACAAAAACCATTGAGGTGGGCGTCCGAGTAGGGTCAGGCACGGCTGTGCCGTACGTTCGAATGGAAGAGCTTTACTCGGCCGCACTATTTTTTATTTAAAAACAATAAGTTATGGATTTTCGGCTGGGAGAGCGAAGAAGAAAAAAATCAGCAATTTTGCGCCTGTCCCACTTTCAACAACTCGTGGATCAAGGCACTGGAACGGAAGATTACCGGCAAGGAAATACAAAGACACCCTCCCGCCAGGGAAGCGATAAAAAATGAAAATGGGGGAAGCGATGCAGGGTGGAGCGAGGAGAGAACCGGTGGGCTAACTGACAGTGAATCAATTAGCCCACAACGGGATTACTGGGCACCTTCGACGAGGTAATCAACCGCCGCTTTAACTTCATCTTCGGAACAGCTGCCACACAACCCCATAGCTGGCATGCCGTTGAAGCCATCGATAGCGTGGGTATAAAGGGTGTCGATACCTTTGGCGATACGCGGAGCCCAGTCATCCGCACTACCGGTTTTGGGCGCGCCGGCCACACCGATAGAGTGACATGTCGTACAGGCGCTCTTGTACACATCTTCACCGGACTTGGGGCCGCTGCTGACGGCTACCGGGGCGGCGGCACAGCTTTCACCGGATTTACAAACACTGCCGACCGGGGCGATGCGCGCTTTCATCTCTTCAGTCAGGGCTGCTGACTGGCTGTAGGCGAGACCGGAAACAGCACCAAGGCCCACGACCAGCACCAGACTGAATATCTTCTTCATTTGGCTCACGGTTTTTTCCTCTTCTTTATACATAGCGCCCCGCTGGGCAAAGTCGGCGGCCATTATAGCCACAAATATGCACCAACGTGAACTGACGCTCTACCGCCTGCAAGATCATGTAATAGCAGACTCGCGCGGTTAAATTTATGCTTGGGTCACAGCCGTTGATTTGCTCTGCTCCCATCTGCTGTTATGCTTAAACCTCAATTTTTTCGGAAAAATCCATAAACCATGGAATATAACAGTGTCACCTTTACCGCTTATCTGAGCGCTGCCATCGTGGCGGCCCTGTTGACGGTTACCTACTGTTATCAATTCTTCAAGCAACAGCGCACCTATGTTTTTGCTATTGCAGCTGCGACCCACACACTGAACCTGCTGATCATTGCGCTTTCCTTTGGCGAGCGGGATTATTCTGCGCTTACGCTGCTGGTCTATGAATGCCTGCATTACAACGTGTGGGTGCTGTGCATTGCCCTGATCCTGCTGGCAGCGACCAATAAACAGCGCCTGCCCCGCAGCCTGAAGATCCTGTTCAATATCGGCTGGCCGCTAACCGCTGTTGCCCTGGTCGCCAGCCTGGCGAATTTTGAACCGCTATTGCGCCTGTCTTCCTGGTTTGCCTTGACGCTGGCCGTCATCGGGCTGGTGAGTATTGAGCAACTATTTCGTTACGCCGCCGCCAATGATCGCCAGATCAAACTGATGTGTATGAATCTGGGCGTGCTGTTTCTCTATGACATCTATCTTTATACCCACAGCCTGATCTTTCAGGGGCTTGACCCTTTGCTATGGCAATCCAGGGCGGCGGTATCGATTGGCACCTGTCTGTTTATGGCGTTGGGCGGCCTGTTGTTGATGCAACAGAATGACCGCCCGGCCCATTTCAACCTCTCTCGCCCTATCGCGTTCTATACCACCTCGCTGGTCGGCGTCGGCGTGCTCATCAGCGCTCTGGCACTGGGCGGCTATTATGTCCGCCTGTATGGCGGCAACTGGGGCACGGTGGTTTACAGCTTTGTTTTGATCGGCGCCATCCTCGCAATCGCAACGGTGTTTCTCTCCAGCAGCATCCGTTCGCAGTTGTCGGTATTGATCAACAAACACCTTTTCCGCCACAAATATGATTACCGCAGCGAATGGCTGGGGCTGATCAATTACCTCGCCCAACCGGCGGAAAATAATGAAGTGAATCAGCGGGCGTTTTACGCGGTGGCCTCCATCACCAAGGCACCCGGCGGTGCCATCTGGCTGCGTAAACAGGGCTACTACGAACCGGTATTTCAATCGGGTATTCCGGGTTTTGTCGACCTGCAAGAAGAAGCGGTGGACAGTCCTTTCTGCGATACCTTCCTGCAATCCGAATGGGTTTTCTTTCCCGATTCCGGCGACAACGAAGCCTTGAGTCAGAACAACGAACTCCTGCCACATTGGGCGCGTAATATTCCCGAACTCTGGCTGATCTTTCCGTTGATCGTGGCCGATGAGCTGGTCGGTTTTATGGCATTGACCAAGCCCACCTCTGATGCCTCGCTTACCTGGGAGGATCTGGATATGCTGAAAACTATGGGACGACAGCTGGCGAGCTACCTGAAACGTCATCAGCAAGCGGAACAGTTGGTCGAAGTGCGTCAGTTTGACACCTATAACAAATTGGTGGCCTTTATCATTCACGATCTCAACAACCTGATTGCGCAACAGGCGTTAGTGGTGCGCAATGCTGAACGCCATAAGGACAATCCCGCGTTTATTGAAGATGCCATCGAAACCATCAGCAACTCAGTGGATCGCATGAACAATCTGTTGAGAAAATTGCGCCGCGATGAGAGCGATTTGATTAAGCGATTGCATGTAAAAGATGTGATCGAACAGGCATTGGCAGAGAGCCATCGCAGCACACCGCTGTTGACAGCCGATATCCAGGACACAGACAAAACCATCAATGCTGACCAGGTCCGATTGGTGATGACCATTACCAACTTCATCAAAAACGCCCAGGAAGCCACACCGGACGATGGCCGCGTACACCTTACATTGCGCTGCTCAGGCAACAATGCCACTATAACCATCGAAGATAATGGTTCCGGCATGGACTGGGATTTTATTCACAATCGTTTATTTAAGCCTTTTGACACCACCAAATCCGGTAAAGGGATGGGTATCGGTGTTTACCTCTCGCGCGAATATATCAGTGAACTGGGCGGCACATTGAATGTGATCAGCGCCGTCGGCGAAGGCACAACGATCACCATGACCTTGCCCCTCAACGAGACACATCAACAAGGATTTATGAGCTTCCATGAGCAGACAGTCCAGTAACAAACCTACACTTCTCATTATCGAAGATGATCGCGGCCTACAAAGCCAATTGCGTTGGCACTTCGACCAATATGAAACCATCATTGCGGAAAATCGTCAGGACGCTATTGCCGCGTTACGCTTACACGAAGCCTCGGTAATCATTCAGGATTTAGGGCTTCCGCCGGATGAAGACGGTGTTGATGAAGGCTTCAAATGTATCCAGGATATTCTGCGTATCTCCCCCACCAGCAAGATTATTGTCATGACCGGCAAAACCGGTCACGAGCACGCAATCAGTGCGATTGCCATGGGCGCTTACGATTATTACCAGAAGCCCGTTGATCCCGGCACGCTCGATCTGATTGTGCAGCGCGCGTTTCATATTTATGAGCTGGAAGAAGATAATCGCCGGCTGCACATTACCCAGCAGGAACCTCTGGAAGGTCTGATTACCAACGACCCGAAGATGTTAAAAATTTGTCGGCAGCTGGAAAAAATTTCTCCTACCACCGTGACCTGCACCTTGTTAGGCGAAAGCGGCACTGGTAAGGAAGTCATGGCGCGTGCCATTCATCAATTAAGCCCGCGACGCAACAAACGCTTCGTTGCGATTAACTGCGCTGCAGTGCCCGAGAATTTAATTGAAAGTGAATTATTCGGTTACGAAAAAGGCGCTTTCACCGGCGCTAATAAAACAACCATCGGCAAGGTGGAAACGGCTAACGAAGGTACCTTGTTCCTGGATGAAATCGGCGATATGCCGCTCAACCTGCAATCCAAATTGTTGCGTTTCCTGCAAGAGCGGGTGATTGAACGCGTGGGTGGCCGCAGTGAAATTCCGGTCGATGTGCGCGTCATCTGCGCCACCAACAAAGATCTGCAAAAGATGGTGAGCGAAGGTACGTTTCGTGAGGATCTTTTTTATCGCATCTGTGAGATGACGGTGGATATTCCACCGCTGCGGATGCGTCACGGCGACAAGGTATTGCTCGCGCGTCACTTCAAGTTGAAGTATGCGGCGGAACATTCACAAAACATCAGTGGTTTTACACCGGATGCCATCGCTGCGATTGAAAGTTATAACTGGCCAGGCAATATTCGCGAGATGGAAAATAAAGTTAAACGCGCGGTCATCATGGCTGAGGGGAAATATATTACCCGCGAAGATATGGGCCTTGCCGATGCCGGCGAACTGTCGCTCAATCTACGCCATGTGCGCCAGGCAGCGGAGCAATCCGCCATCATGCGCGCGCTGGTGATGACCGATAACAATATCTCTGCAGCAGCCAAACTGCTAGGCATCACGCGCCCCACCTTTTACGATCTGATTAAAAAATATGACATACCGGTAGCGCATAATCAGAACAATCACGACAACGATTAAGCGGTTTAGCGCCTCATGTATTCGCGACTGCAGCCGTTACTGCGAACCTCATCACGGAACAGAATCATCATGAAATGTCTCAACATCATCGCCGGCATAGGGTTGGCTTTATTAATAGCCGGCTGTGGAAACAAAGAGGCCGAACAGGCCGCTAATGTTGAGCGACATTTACGCGCGGCCGATGCCTATACCCAACAAGGTCAATTGCGCGCAGCTATGATCGAAGCCAAGAACGCTATCCAATTACAGCCGGAGAATGCTGCCGGCTATAAGGCGCTGGCTCGCATCTACAATCACATGGGCGCTTATGGTGCGACCCAGGACTTGCTTGAAAACGTCGTGGCCCGCCATCCGGAAACCAGCACCTTACTTGCTGAAGCTTATCTGAATACCCAAAAATATCGTTCAACGCTTGATGTCCTGAACAAGCACACGGCACAAGACCCGGCCGAGCAATATCAGCAGTGGATACTGCGTGGGCGCGCGCAAATCCCGCTCGGTGATCGCAGCGGCTTTGACACCACACTCACGCAGCTGGCACAACATGAAAATAGCCAACTCGATGTAGAACTGTTGCGGGCGCGTTGGGCGTTAGCTAACGGAGAAAGTGAAACTGCAGAAAAAAGCCTTACCCAACTGCTCAATCAAAACCCCGATCATTTCGACGCATTGATTTTGCAAGGCGAAATCGCGCTTTACCAGAACGACCTGCCAAAAGCCGAAAAGCATTTCACGCGCGCCCTGACGACCCTTGGCAATACCGATATCATGACAGCGCAACGCATCATGGTATTGAATCAATTAACCGATGTGTTGATTCGCGAAGGACGCACCAGTGAGGCTTATGCTTATCAAAAATTATTATCCGAAGCCAATCCCGAAAGTCATTCCGCACAACAGCGCTTTAATGAAGCACTGGCACTTTATCAAGACGGTAATTATGCGGACGCCGAAGCCGTTTTAACAAAACTGCACGAAGAATTCCCACAGAACTCCACCACCGGAACACTGTTGGGCCTGGTCCACCATCAGCTTGGCCGCGATGAAAGTGCCGCAGAATTATTTGATCAGTACATTGATCCTGAGACCGCGTCGACCAGCTTGATCCAAACCGCTGTACTGACGAAACTGCGCGCCGATCAGGACGACGAAGCGCTGACCTTGCTCAAGATGGCCAGCGATAATCAGCCACAAAATCCTGCACTCCTTGCCAGTTACGGCCTTGCCTTGCTGGATCGGGATGCCAAAAGTAATGAAGGCGCATTGGCACTGGAAAAGAGCCTGGCTCTGGATACCTCGCAACAACGCTTGCGCATCGCTTTGGCCAAACGTTACTTCGCTCTGGAAAATACGGAACAGGCGCTGGCGCAATTACAAAAAGCCTATGCCGAAATGCCGCTCGATATCATCATCCAACAAAGTTATTTCCATGCATTGATCGCCAATGGTCAACAAGCGGAAGTCAAGCGCTTAATCAACGCGTTTCAACAGCAATTTCCTGACAACCCGCGCGGCGATTTTCTCGCCGGCTGGTTAGCCTATGAAGAGAAAAACTTCACCGAAGCACAGCGCGCTTTCGAAAAAGCCATTGCCCACCCGGACAACCGCGAAAAACAATTCGCCTACGCGGGCCTCGCGCAGATCTACACCGATCAACAACAACCACAGCAAGCAGCGGAATCCTGGCAGTCCGCCTTGAAGGCCGACCCGGCCATGATCCCCGCCTATGGTCACTGGTTGAAGTTAATGCAAGCGCTAAAACGTAACCGGGAGGCGATTACGTTTCTGAATGAACTCGAAGAAGGAAGCCAGCAATGGCAACCGTCGGTAATGCTGGCGCGCATTCATGTAGCGCAAAATAATATTCAACAGGCCATTACCCATATAGAAACTGCCCTGGCGCGTAGCGGCAACAGCATGCCGGTCAAACAACTGGCTGCCAATTTATATCACCAGCAAGGCGCAAGCTTAATGGCACAAAAGCGTTTTGATGAAGCCAAAACCTTTTTGTTACGTGCGTTGAAATTGTTTCCTGACAACATTCGCTATGTGGCCAGTATGGTTCAAGCTGAATTGGTTACTGGAGATATCTCTGAAGCACAAAAATTATTAGATCAACTGGCGGCAACACAAACCAACCAGGCTCAGCGTTTTAATTTACAAGCCATGATTCGCATTGCAGAAAAAAAACCTGAAGAAGCGCTACAGCTCTATCGACAATCCTGGCAATCTGCACCTAACGACACCGCCGCTGAAGCACTGTTTAATCACTACCAAAAAAGTGAACCTCAACAAGCCGATACGTTTGTAGACGAATGGCTACAAAAACTCCCGGAGAGTGCCAAGCCCACATTAATCAAAGCCATGGCCGCACAGCGCACTAAAAATATGGCCGACGCAGTCAAATGGTATGAAAAAACCCTGGAACTGGCCCCGCAAATGCCCGCCGCACTCAACAACCTCGCCTGGATTTATTACGAAAAAAAAGATCCTCGGGCTCTCGAACTAGCCAAGCGCGCCTATGAACTTGCACCTAATAGCGCCGCCATTCTCGATACTTACGGATGGTTATTGGTTGAGAGTGGTGATGTGCAACAAGGCCACGATATTCTGGAAAAGGCTGCGCAGGCGGCACCGGATAACCAGGAGATTCAGGGGCATCTTGCGGAGGCTAAAGCGCGACGTTAACTGTCTTGGGGGTCGATCTGGATAAACAGAATCAAGGTGTTGTTGCTCTTACTAATATGCAAGCTGATGGCAATTGAGCAATAACCTGTGGATATCCATATGAAGCAAGCTCCTTCCGATTTTTTCCCTGCCAGTCATCAGCCCGGATTGTTTCGTTCATCCGCCTGGCTAACGGCGTGGAACGAAACCTGGGGCACACATCCCTCTACACGACCATCCGGCGATGCTGTTTCATTGAGCTCTGGCACAACGCTTGAAGAAATGATCGTTCGCACGCGCACTTACAAAGGTAGTATTCTGCCAATTACCACTGCGTTTCCCTTAGGACTTTCCACAAGAGAAATGCCCAGTATTCGCAGCGAGTATTTCTTTTTTTGCAACGAAGATGATCATTTATCCAAAACTATTACACGCTACCTGGATAATGCTCTCCAACAATCCTGGGATCAATTCTACATTGCCGATGTATTGCGCTCATCACCTACTTATCATTTATTACTACAGGCAGCGAAGGCCCGGCAGCTAGGTATCATCCATGCAGAAATTGAACCCACCTATGCAATTGATTTACGCCAGCAGGATTTCACAACTTACTTAGGTAACCTGGGCAAGCATACTCGCTTGCGATTATTCAATCGTCGACAACACCTTAAAAAACAAGGCCCCGTGAAAGTTCAGAATATCTGGCCTGATCGCACGGCTTTTTTTCAACTGCTTAATGACTTTCATCAACGACGCTGGGGGAAAGCTTGCTATCGTGGCAGAAACCGTGACTTTATTAACTTGCTTTTAGATCGCTCAACAGCCCAAGGCTATGAAGTAGATTTCTCCGTCATGAGTGTATCTGACACACCTGTTTCTGTTGTCTTCGACATTCGTTATCAGGGAAGGCAATATAATTTTCAAAGCGGCTATCAGGAAAACTACTGTAAATCTGTTGCGTTGGGAACCTTACATTTTGGCTATCAGATTGAAGCAGCATTCAATAATCCCGCTATTCAGTTCTATGATTTTATGGCCGGCAAAGGGAAGAACTGCGACTATAAGAAAAAACTGGTTAATCGGACCGATGAATTTGCGACCTTGCTGTTGGTGAGAAGCCACTGGCTGAAACAGGCTTATAAATTGCAGTCGCTACTCAGAAGAACCTGATTGGATCAGGGAAGATTGGCCACGATCGGCGGGCCAATAATTTTGGTCAACCAAACAGGCATCCTCTTCCATACATTGATCATCAATTTATATTTAGGATTATCGGGATTTAATTCCGGTATAGCGCCGCCTTCTGGAAACAGATAATACCAGTAATGCGTGTGGGGTTTAGCACCCCACTGTTTCTTGAATTTATAGGTACCCGCATCGCGAGTAGAGCGACCAAAGTCAAAAAATTGATAACCTTCACGAATGGCATAACCTAAAATCTGCCGATACATCCACATGTTGGCATTCATGGTGTTGGCTTGTTTGATAGTGGACGCCCAGGGAATTTCCAGCATCCCCTTATAACCGACTAAAAAGCCGGTAGCTACAGGCTTTTGGTCTACATATACAACAACAAGAAGTGCGTTTATTTTTGCTTCGGACAAGATATTAGCAAACCACTGTTTGGCATAAACTGGCGTACCGAGATCACGCATATTTTGAGCGAAGACTTTATAAAAATCGTCTAGCAGTTCCAGCTTCCCAAACAGTACGTTTGGCCGATATTCTTCTGTTTTCTTATATTGCGCCCGCACCTTTGCCCCCAGCTGCTCGTCAAGCGTCTCTTCGCTGTCAGGCAAGGCCAATATCATGGATGCTTTTTTGTTGGAGCACTGTTCCGCAAGCTCCGGCTGCATACTACGAATCTCTATGTGCGTTAACTTTTCATTAATGCATACAGTTTCCAGATGCTTGATAATCTCTCGGGCCACATTAATCCAATTCGTAATGACGCCGCCGTAATTAAAGTAAGGAATAGAGACAGCAAATCGTCCAAACAATCGGCTGGAAAAAAAGGTCAATGGTATGCCACCGATAACTTTTCCATCAGATGCTACAGCAATCCATACGCGGGTCGGGTGAGAGAAGGATTTTCTTATGAGCTCGGCCCATACAGGTTGATGATATGCCGAAGTACACCTAGTCGATAAAAAATTCAGCCACAGTTGCCACTCCGCCATCTCTAGCTCACGAACGGTGTAGCTCCCAGCATAAGATTGTTCCGGAGGAATGGTTACAAAAGAGGGTATTGGTACCTCTTGCGCCTGACCTGTCAGTAACGCACTCGCCAAAGACTTTTCAGTTTTCTTGAGCTTTTCCTCTATATCTTTAATGTCAGCAGATACCGACTGCATAGCAGCAATTAAAGGTTCGCGCTGATCTGATGATTGCTCCAGTGTCTTGAACTGACGCGCAACCTCGGCCTTGTTTTTTTTTGCTTCTTTTAAGCAGGATTTTAGCTCTGTCAATTGTTCGGCAAGTGTCAACAGCTCACGCCCCCGGGTATCCAGGATTGAAATACCAAGTGAAGTCAGGCCCGACTCCGGCGCAGCTATAAATGTTTTTACATCCATTGTTTTACCTTAATCAATACACCTTGCTCGGTATTGATATGCAGAGATAAGAAGGTGATGTTAATAAGCGTTGGACTCAGGACAGCTTGTTCCTGAGCACTTCGATCCAGGATGAATAGCGAACGAATTTATCAAAAGTTTCCGGAAAGCCAATTCTATCAATCCGGTAGAGATTATTGCGAATCATGTGCAGATTTGTAGGTTTGGATATTGTCGTAATAGCCGATGAAAAACCAACTTGCTCCACCAGACGCGGGTGCGTAGCTGAAAAATCTCGAGCGGTACCGGAAGGATAACAAAACACCCGCGATGGGTTATTGAGCTCACTCTCGATACGATGTTTGGAATATGTCAGCTCTTGTAAAATTTCTTCGTCGCTTAACGCACTTAAAACCAGGTGTGAACGAGAGTGTGCACCCACGCGTAGGCCTCGTTGCTCACAGGTACGCAGCTCCTCCCAGGTTGCCGGTGCATACTCCTCGGGAGCGCTTTCGGGAACATTCACGCCGCATACATATTGCAACTCTTGCAGGAAGTTATGTAAGGCTTGTTTATTAAGTGTTTTGGCATGTTGCGACAATGCCCTTCGAGTATTGACCCGGTGACCTGGACTGGAGCAATTTAACTCAAGCCGTTTACCAGCACTTTCCAATGTGAACCGGGTTACATGCGTGTTCCAGATAACATAGGATACTTTTGCATCCCATGGCCAATCCACCCGGTCAACAAAATCTGTAATGGTAAATAGGGTCGGCTTTGCCTGGTGCTTAAGGAGCACAGGCACCAGCCGAGCTACCTGATCAGCATAACCATCATCCAGGGTAAAACATAAGGTGGGATGGGATAGCTCCTGTTGTTTGACGGCGGACTCGACCAACTCATCTATTGATGCGAACTGATAACCACGCTCAACGGCAAATTGCAGGCTTCGATCCAGCAACTCTTCATCTACACCATGAAAGGAATGATTGGCAGGGTTAGGGCGATGCAAAGTATAAATCGTCACAAACGGCCCTACGAGCTTCGTCATCCAACGATCAACGTATCTATTGGTCATTGCCTGTAACAATAAGTGGTTCATCGCACCTCTGTCTTCTGCAACTCTAGGGGAAAATCTTTCGCGTTCAACTGTTTGTAATCTTTTTATCGGCAGTTATTTTTATCAAACCCAGCCGGACAACCGTGCGCGGAATAACCGTCGGCTGGAACTCACCTCATCGTGCAGGCCAATACGCGTTAGCTCATGGATGTTCAGGTTGTCAGTCCGGTTGATTCCGCGTTGGGTCGTCACAGAAGCACGATAGTGCTGCTTCACCAATGATAACGCAAGGTCATTATAGTCGCCGTTGGGAAAGCAGAATAAGTCTACCGATGACTGCAAACGCCGTTCCAATACATCTTTACTGTGAATAATTTCATATTCCAATTCAGCTGGAGAAAGCGCGTCGGTTAAACGCCGATGCGTACAGGTGTGTGAACCAATATCGACCAGACCAGATTGCTGCATTTCGCGCAGCTGATCCCAACTCATCAGTGCTGGCGACATACCTCCAGCATATTTTTCACACAAGTCTCGCCAGCCTATTTGCTCTAGCGCAGCAAAAATGTCTACATCGCTGTGGTCTTTTAAATGTTTAATGACTTCAGCTACTTGATCTGCGGTAACCTTGTCCGTCAAGTTTTGGACATAGGCTTGCAACAAGGGGTGTAGTTCCAGCTCTTTTTTAGCGCCATGAAGCAACAAGACAGCGAGGATATTGGGCCAAAACTGAAAATCTGTTCCGATTTTTTCTGCTACGGCGAAGAGGGTTGCTGGTGCCGAGTGCGCGCGCAAGACAGGGAAAGCGTATTCATAATTATCGAGCCATCCATCATCAAACGTAATGGCGCAGGCTCGTTTCGGAACAGGTAAACCTGCTTGACTCAAACCTACCCATTCTGCAAAAGGCATGAGATCAAACTGCCGTTTCATTTCTTGAATATGCATTTCAAGCGTTTCGGGCCGGACCAGCATGCCCGGCTCTTCCTGACCATACCGTTCGTCATGATTGGGCAGGATGCGGTGGTACATCAGCAACCATAACCGTGGATGCTTACCTGTTCTGGCATGCGGCCCAACACGGCTAGCCAAAGAAACCAGTGCCGGCTTGATGAATTGTTTTAAGACCGCCTTCATCTCAACGTCTCGTTAAATGTTTAATGTACAGCGATAACTCATGGCGTGCTGGCCCCAAATCTCCCCAGCGATTGATTTCATGCCGGGTATAACCCAGGCTGGGGGTAAGGAACTGACAAATCCTTTGCAGTTTTTGTGCCCAGGAGTAACTTCCCTTGAGATACAAATACAAACTATCCAGATCACCCAACAGCCAGCGCAACCGCTGCCCAATGCGATAACTGTCTATCGGCAGTGCAGGCTCACCCTGTCCGCTTCGAGCCAGCTCCGCCAACCACAACAAACGGGGGAAGTTCACCCCCGCGTCTATCGCCAATTGCAAAGAGCCCCAGAAACGAGTATTGACCTCCATTAGATAAGCCTGACCACTCTCCGGATTAATGCGAAATTCCACCATTGCCACACCATGCCATTGGACAGCACTTAATAGCCTATCGGCGTAATCTCTTAATACAGGGTCTACCATTACACTTTCGCTTAATACACTCACGCCGCCTTGGGGGGGCTTTTCACGCAACCGACGATGCGCAAAAAATACGTGGGGTTTGCCATGATCGTATAAGCAAAAAATGCCTGCACCGTGGCCCGGGATAAATTCCTGCAGCATGAAAGGTGTTTTATGCAAGTATTGCGATTGTTGCAATTCTTCCATCAATTCTTCTTTTGAGTAGAGTACTCTCACACGGGTAGCCACCCAAGCTGTACCCGTGTAAATTTTTGATAAACAAGGCTTAAGCACGATCGGGAAGCTCTGCGTGTCGACATCCAGCTCCGCCGACGACGCGAACCATTGCGATGCGGGACAGGGCACATTGTTTTGTTCAGCCAGTGCAACCAGTTTTCCTTTGTCCGCCAAAGACATGACAGTCAAGTAATCAGCAAAAGGCAAAGGTAAATGCGCAAAACGGTGTTGATTCATCAACAGTAACTGGCTGGTAATTTCAGTTACCGGCACGACCAGATCAACCCGCTGCGCCTCAAGATACTGCGCCAACCAGTCGAGATAT
Organism: Cellvibrio sp. PSBB006; assembly: GCF_002162135.1. NCBI lineage: Bacteria > Pseudomonadati > Pseudomonadota > Gammaproteobacteria > Cellvibrionales > Cellvibrionaceae > Cellvibrio > Cellvibrio sp. PSBB006. The sequence goes on from NZ_CP021382.1 coordinate 3,144,430, forward strand.
TTTCCAGGTTCCAACTCTGAACTAGGGCTAAGCAAATTCCCACTTGAGAATTTTGAAGAACCGGCAAGAGTATCGACTGCGGAATCAGCTGTTGTCACCGTCACATCGGGCAACGACCCCAGCGCACGCGTTACGGCTAGCGCACTGCGTTGATGTGCATCCAATACCAGGATATGAAAAGCCATTTAGTCATTCCTTACCATAATTTTCTACCACCGATGATACCGCGATCATATGAATTATGCCGCTTTTAAACTGGTAATAACGCGTTGATTTTAGTAGATTGTCGCAGCCCAATTTCTCTCTCCAGGTTCGCACAAATGGACACCAGCTTGCCTAGTATTTTACACGCAATCGATACCACCGGACCCGGTGGGGCGGAAACAGTCTTTCTCGACCTGACGGAAAATTTAACACTTGAGGGTTATCGTTCTTTCGCTGTTATTAAGGGGCCGGGCTGGGTCGAGGACCAACTCAAAGCTCGTGGTATGCAGTATTACATTGTTAAACCCAAAGGCAGCTTTTCATTCTCCTACTATCGGAAATTATTTCGCATCATCCGGGAGAACAATGTAAAACTCATTCAGGCACACCTGCTTGGCTCTACACTGACTTATTCTATTATTGCCTTGCTTCTGCGCATTCCGTTGGTAGCCACCCTGCACGGAAAGGTTGACGTTAATCCGAACGAACGCCTGATCTTTATAAAGAACCTGATTATGAAGCTGGGGGTCAAACGATTGATAGCCGTAAGCCGGGATCTCGCCAATTATATTGAAACACGTGGACTCTTTAACAAAGGCAACATTCGCGTGATATATAACGGCGTCGACGTTAAAGACTATAGAAAGAGCAATTTAAACGAAATTCGACTATTACTTAAACTGGACAAGCAGGCTATCCTCGTAGGAAGTGTCGGCAACATACGTCCGGCAAAAGCATATGATGTCCTGATAAAAGCTGCAAAAGAAGTTATTACCCATAATCGAAACATTCATTTTGTTATCGCTGGCCATAAAAAACCTGAACTGATGCAGCAGTTGGAAGACCTGATGGATAAAGTTGGAGTCAGCCAACATGTACATTTCATTGGATTCCAACAGCCAAGCGCAGCATTCTTCAGTCAGATGGACCTGTTTACCCTATCCTCCAGCTCTGAAGGATTTTCCATTTCGACAATAGAAGCTATGGCAACCGGACTGGCAGCTGTTGTGACGTGCTGTGGAGGACCGGAGGAGATAATTACTCACAAAACAACTGGTTGGCTTGTGCCTGTTAATGATCCGCAGGCGCTGGCATCAGGCATCTTAACAGTACTCAATGATCCCAATTTGCAATGCAGCTTAGCCCAAAAAGGACAACTACACATCACCGAAAATTTTTCATTAGATTTTCTTATTAAACAGTATCAAACCTTATATGAAGAATTATTGGTTGAAGCCTATCAATAGAATCCATTCATAATCTCAAGAATCAATAAAGGTTGAATTTGTGCTTCGTCGAATTTCTACTTACATTAAAGACAATTATGGCTCCAAGACTGGACTCATTAACCGCTACAGGTATTTAGTTATTAGTCAACTTGGCGTGTTCAAATCTTACCGAAATATCGACACTCAAGCCGTTAAGAGATTAGTTTTTATTTGTTCCGGAAACATATGCCGAAGCCCGTTAGCAGAGGCTGTTGCTACTCAACGAGGGATACTGAGCACTTCCTATGGACTGCATTGTAGAGGCGGAGATAAGGCCGATCCCAGAGCAATAGCTTTTGGACGAAGAAAAGGTATTTCCCTAGAGCAACATAGAACGAGAAATATAAAGGATTACGAGGCCCGCCCAGGCGATCTCTTAATTGGAATGGAACCCAGTCATCTAAAAGAATTGAAAAGGATACTTAGCCGTCAAATAATGATTACGCTTTCTGGTCTTTGGCTCAACAAGCAAACGGCTTATATACATGACCCATTTAATACAAATGAAATTTTCTTCGACTTCTGCGAAACTGAAGTGGCCGAAGCAACAGAAAACTTAATTAAGCAACTAAGACAAGGCTATGAAACCACATAAGGTTGATGACTTTTTTGCATTCAGAATCGGAGCTCTGTGGCAACATTTTAAGACAGAACACTTTTCTTTCTGGATGATCTGTAGCTACCTTTTTTTCGAGTTTGTCCGCCCCCAAGCAATATTTCCTATCATAGACTTTCTACCTTGGGCACAGCTTCTACTAATTCTTTCACTAATAGGCGCAATTCTTGACCCGACAGTAAAGTGGACTTCGAGCCCTGTTAATAAATGGTTAATATTCTTTTTAATAGCCATAATAGCCTCCATTTATACTGCTTTTGACCCGGCTTTCTCAAAACGTTTTTTTATGGATTTTTTTGGCTGGTTCGTTATTTATTTTTTAATAATCAATATTATTAACACGAAAGAAAGATTCTATATTTTTCTTCTTGTTCTTCTTTTTGCAGCTGCCAAGATTGCAATAGGAACATCCAAAACCTGGGCTTTGCGTGGGTTTACATTTACTGGCTGGGGACTTATGGGACCTCGTGGATATTTCCAAAACTCTGGAGAGCTTGCCATCCTGATGCTAGTCCTGTTTCCCCTGTCATTTTTCTTGTACACAGCCCTAAAAGATCGAATCAAAAAATGGGAGAGGTTTTTTCTCATAATTTGCTGGGTATGCCCTATATTAACCATCCTCGGGGCAAGCAGTCGTGGGGCACAGCTAGCACTCGCCATCCAGCTGGCCTTTATTTTTCGAAAGAACTTATTTAAGCCGAAACAATTAATCGGAATTTTAGTACTTTGTTTTGGGCTATTTTTCTTACTTCCAGAAGAGCAAAAAAATCGCTTTTCATCAGCCGGCAACGACAAAACATCACAGCAACGGTTGTTATACTGGGAAAACGGCTGGGAGATGATGAAAGAGCACCCCTTTTTAGGCGTCGGTTATTTTAATTTTATTCCCTATTATGAAATCCATTACCCACAAGACATGTTATATCCCCGCGCCGAATTACCTCACAATATCTTTATTCAAGTTGGGACCGACACAGGATTCATTGGCCTTTTCTTTTTTATTATGATAATTGGAAACTGTTTTTTCACTGTAAGAAAAATTATTAGAGCAAAGCATCTTGAAAAAACATGGCCCAGTATTGCCGCTGGACTTGGCTATGGCGTACTGGGATTTGTGCTGGCAGGACAATTTGTGACTGTCACGTATTATCCTTTTTTGTGGATCAGCTTGGCATTCATTGTAAGCCTTCATAGAGTTTTGGACGATGGAAACAACCCTCTAAATCAAGGACCACGTTGATGTATTACAAATACCTGTTTAAAGCATGGATTAATGATTTCTGGTTCATACACTGCCGCAGCTTTATATCCCTTTTCCTGCTTTTGGCGAGCCATTTTTGCAGATTTTTGGGTGCTAAACGCCTTATGATGAGTTGTTGTCTAGCATCTCTCCGCTATAGGTTATCTTCTTCAGGAGTTGCTTTCTTTAATAAGTATGTTGTCACTGATGCATATGGTTTGACCCAGCTGGTTTCACAAGGCGTAACTATTGAAGAAGCTGCTAGCAGAACTATCATTCTGTTATGGCCTGAAATCACTCACAATGAGGTAAAAAAGGGCATCGTGTTATTAAAGTTTACCAGAACTTTTTCATACTTTTTGCGCAACACTCACATTGAAGAAATGCAAAAATATTTTATCTTTGTTCTTGAACCGAGCTGGGCTGGATACGCGGACCCTGACATACTGGCCTGGATGAGCAAGACTGAAAGAGTAATTGTTCAATCTTCCGAACTGCAGGATAGAGTTTTTCTAAATTGCTTACCCAAATCCTTTGTTCCAGTGAGCTTTGGATCAGGAAACTGGGTGAATAGTCATGAATTCATGCCTCATAGTAAAGAAAAAATTTTTGATTCAATATATATAGCAAACACCAACCCGATCAAACGGGTCAAAAGATATGTAGATGCGGTAAAAAATCTCGTTGCTAAAGGTCATGATCAATACCGGGGCTGTCTTGTATGTGCAGCTTGGGGTGACAATGAAAAAATTATCCGTCAACTTGTGCAATCTGTTGGGATGGATGCTTTTATCACTTTAAAATTTTCTCTTCCTAAAGAAGAAGTTGTAGATCTCGTGGGACAAAGCAAAACCAATATCCTTCTTTCATATAAAGAGGGCAGCAACAGAAGCCTGTTCGAGTCAATGTTTTGCGATGTACCCGTAATATGCCTGAGCGAAAATATTGGTGTCAATAAAGCCTATATCAATGAGTTTACCGGTCTGTTAATACCTGATGCTCAACTAGAGGACGGGCTACAGTGGATGCAAAGCAGTTATCAGGAGTTTCATCCGAGAAAGTGGGCCCTGGAGAATATCTCAGCTGAAAAAACAACTGACTGTTTATTTGAAGTATCAAAAGCCAGGGCCTATCAAAACTTATCAAGTGAAACAATGCACGTGAAGGTTAATGCTCCTGAGGCTCAATACCTGAACGCGCCGAAGATTAATTTAAGGTTCTTTAATCGCCATCTTCTAGATATTTTTTCACGCGCCGAAACGCCTGCTCCAGAAGAAGTTAACAGTGTCCTATTAACAATGAAGAATGAATTAAATAATAATCTTCAGGAGAAAGTGCAGTGAAAATACTGTGGGTCTCGCACCTGGTTCCTAACCCACCCAAAGCTGGGGTTCTGCTACGTAGCCACAACTTGGTTAAGGAGCTTTCCAAACATCACCAAGTTGATTTGTTGGCGTTCAACCAGAGGGGCCTAATCTCTCCTTACTTTGAGAGCTATGAACAAGGAACCATGCAATCCTATAAAGTTCTATCGAGCATTTGCAATAAAATTCGCTTTATTGATTGCCCTACGGATAAGCATAAACTATCCAAATTTTTCTGTGCTCTTTCAAGCCTGTTTTCCAGAACCCCCTATTCAGTAAACTGGTTAAAAAGTAAAGCTTTTGCTCAAGCACTTATTGAGATGTGCAAGGAAACTGATTACGACGCAATTCACTTTGATACGATTAGCCTGGCACCCTATATTAAATATGTGACCTCGAGCAATCTGTTGGTATTAACCCTGGACCATCATAATGTCGAATCTCACATGTTGATTCGCCGGGCGCAACAAGAAGCTAATATTTTAAAGAAGTTCTATTTTTACCAAGAAGGTTGGAGATTAGCTTGGGTTGAGAAGAAATATTGTCCAATGTTTCATAGCAACATCACCTGCTCAGAACTTGACAGCGTCCGCTTTTTACAATTTATTAAAGACGCTAGATTTAAATCCATTCCAAATGGCGTAGATATAGATTTCTTCAAGCCATCACATACACCACCTGAATCAAAGCGCCTGATATTTATTGGGACCCTTGATTGGTACCCTAACACCAGAGCAGTCAGATTTATTGCCAGAGAAATTTGGCCCCGTATTAGATCGAAGATACCCGATATACAAATCGATATCATAGGTTCCAGACCACCTTCTGACATTGTAGACATCTCCCGGATGGACGCGAACTTTAAAGTCCATGGTTTCGTCGATGAGATTCAGACATATTTGGATGGTGCCACAGTGTACGTCTGTCCCATCAATGACGGTGGGGGTACCAAGTTAAAAATTCTTGACGCTTTTTCCTCAGGAAAGGCGGTAATTGCAGATCCCATTGCTTGCGAGGGATTGAATGTTCAGGATGAGCATAACGTTCTCTTCGCAAGTACACCCGATGAATTTGTCACGCAAATTGAAAAGATCATCAACAACCCTGACCTTAGGAATAAACTTGAAACCAACGCAAGAAAACATGTTGAAAGTCATTTCTCATTTAGTGCTATTGGGAAGGAGCTTGCCGAGCATTTCGACCTACTTCACACGCAAATGACAGTAATTAAATAAGGACTATAACAATGTGTGGTATATCCGGGCTAATCGGGATTGGTTTAACAGAGCCAGAATTGTTGTTAAACGGCAAAAAGATGTCTGATGCATTAACCCACAGGGGGCCGGATAGCAGCGGCATATGGTGCGATCCAAATCTATCGCTGGTTCTTGCACATCGAAGACTCGCCATTCTGGATTTGAGCCCGCTGGGTCATCAACCCATGGAGTCAGCGTCCAACCGCTTTGTAATCGTGTTTAACGGTGAGATATATAACTATAAAGATATCCTGGATCGTCTAAAGAAACTGGGACATTCTTTCCGGGGTCATTCGGATACAGAAGTGCTATTAGCTGCCATTGATGAATGGGGACTAGACCAGACACTGTCAGAATGCAAAGGGATGTTTGCTTTTGCCTTGTTTGATAGACTCAATTCATCATTAACCTTAGTTCGGGACAGAATAGGTGAGAAACCCTTATATTATGGAGTCAACAACGGGAGATTAATCTTTGGTTCCGAGTTGAAAGCTTTGCTTGCTGTAATATCCGGCGGCAAGCCCGATATCGACCGATCGGCGTTAGCCTCATATCTGCGATATGGATATGTCAGTGCACCCTATTCTATTTATAAAGATATAAAAAAGCTTGAGCCTGGAAGTTACTTGAAGATTGATGTCAAGGCATTTCCATTTCATCTTGATCAGCTCCAGACTTATCAATATTGGAATCTGGATAGCATCTCCAAAAGCAATGTCAACGCGCTAGTTGTTGACGCGCGCACAGCCAAAACCCGTCTGGATAATTTACTCAATCAAATTATTTCTGAACAGTCGATCGCGGATGTTCCGCTTGGAGCATTTTTATCTGGTGGTATAGATTCCTCCGTCGTTGCAGGTGTTCTGCAGGCTCAATCCAATATAGCCATTGATACCTTTACTATCGGCTTTCATGAAAAAGCATTTGACGAAGCTATTCATGCGCGAGATGTGGCCAAACACATAGGCTCCTCACACCATGAACTTTATATCAATTCCTCCGATACATTAAATACGGTTCCATTATTAGCCGAACTCTATGATGAGCCTTTCTCTGACGCGTCACAAATTCCGATGTTTCTCGTCAGCAAATTAGCCAAGCAACATGTCACTGTTTGTTTATCCGGAGATGGCGGAGACGAATTATTTGGTGGCTACAACCGATACCTTTACACAAAGAATGCTATTGATAGAGGCAATGCCATTCCCGGCCCAATAAAATATCTTTTGGCAAAAGGGATAACCGGTATCTCTCCGCAAAGTTGGGATCATCTTTATAATCGCTTTAACTCCTTATCAGGAAGAAAGGGTGGAGCGAATACTGGTATGAAGCTACATAAGCTAGCGGCGCTTATGCAGATGGACAATTATGCGGATGCATACAAATATCTTTGTAGTTATTGGCAGTCACCTGCTGCGCTACTTACGGGTAGCGTAAATGAACCTGATCTTATGAGTGGCTTCGAGTGCGAAGGTGATTTCCTGACGTCTGCAATGCTTTGGGATCAAAAATGGTACCTGCCTGGAGACAATCTTGTTAAGACTGATAGGGCAAGTATGGGGGTTAGCCTGGAGATGCGTGTACCCCTCCTCGACTCCAGACTTATTGAATTTTCCTGGGAAGTAGATAACTCTCTGAAAATAAAAGACGGCGTTTCTAAATGGATATTACGCCAAGTTTTATATGACTACGTGCCCAAGTCATTAATTGAGCGACCAAAGATGGGATTCTCGGTACCCATTTCACATTGGTTACGTCACGAGTTGAAAGATTGGGCAGAGGAACTACTGGAGGAAAACTTCCTAATTTCTCAAAATATTTTCAACCACAAAATGGTCGCTCAGGTCTTCAGGGAACACAAAGCGGGGTCACATGATCACGGCAACAAACTTTGGACCATGCTAATGTTTCAAGCATGGTACAAACGCAACATATAACACCCGCTCCATTAACTCTTTCGCTAGTCTTTCTTTATCACCGGGTTGGACGGTGCCCTGGGCGGAGATGCATCCGAAACCTGCCATCCTCTTTTACCCAGAAATGAGGAGTATTCTTTTGTTAAATTACCAACATTATTAACAATATTCAGTGTCGACAAACCGGTTAAGTTATTATCTGCAATAACTCTGCTTGAACTCGAACAATTGTCGCACTTATAACCGCCGCTAGCTGCTGAATTATTAATAATTACATTCTTGCTCAGATAAAAAGGTCCTACTGAGCCATCAACTCCGTGGAATTCTACATCACCAATAAAGGTATTTCTGAATATATAGGAAGGAGGAAGGCTTTTATTCTGACTCTCATTAACGGACAGCGCTCTTCCGCTCGACATTGCCACATAATTATAACTTACCTCCATATTTCCATAATTACTGTCGTTGTAGTACAACCATATTCCATAGTTATCCACATCTACAATTGTGTTATGGCGAATAAACCAATAGCTGGTAGAGGTCTTGGGTCCAATTGGGTGGCTATTTCCAGTGAAGTTGGAGAACCGGTTATCTTCGATGAGAACTTTTTGTGCGGAGTAACCTAAAATTCCATAAGCGCCGCTAATGTTATAGAACTCATTATCCTGGAATGACCAATAGCGCCCCTGAACACTTGAATCCCGAGAAATCATTATTGCGCTCTGATTATAGGAGCCTTGCGTTGATGTAATTGTGTGAAATTTATTATTGCGGAATGTCACATTTGATGAAGCACCGCCTATCCTCACACCCATTCTGTATTCGTTGGAAGCACTGGTATCAATATCATGAATTTCGAAACCATCAAGGTAAAAGTTATCTGCCCGCGTATCAATAATCCTCAGTGCAACCTTAGACATCTCGATTGACGGAGAATGTCCGGGATACGCTAACCATACCAAGGGTTGACGGTTGGTGTATTGGACACCTTGGGTTCCGCCAGTGTAGCCATCAAGACTGTAGTTGCCCGACTTGAAATACACAAAATACCCTTGCAGCTTTGTGGCATATTTTGCGTCATAGTTATTACCACCATATACATCATAGAATCCTTGTACCGGATCGTTGATAGTACCGCTGGCGCCACGCTTTCCTTTTGCAGGATCAACAAACAGGAATTTATCTGTAGTTACTAGCACACTCCACGAAACCTTTTGGGAATTGCCAGCACTATCCTTTACTGCCAATGAGACCGGATATGCTGTTGATTTGGCTACCGGTGAAGGCCAGGTAATCTCGCCCGTTTTTGCGTTTATAGTCATTCCTTCAGGAGCAGTTTCCAATGCATATTCATACGGGTAACGTCCGCCTATTACAGCAGCACGAACCTCGTATACGAGCCCCGGATATGCTTTATAGAATCTGTTGTTCACATCCAGCCCTGCTCTTGGCTGGATAATTTCCAAATCGTAGGGAGCCTCAACATCCTGCGCATGGGCGAAGGAAGAAAATAGGATAATGAATATATAACAGGTAATACTTTGCTTTAGCCTTAGAAATGACATGACTTTACCTCTGAAATGAGTAAGGCATTAGAAGCTCTGCCCTGAGGGAGGGATATGAAAGTAATTGAGTCTCTAATTTAGGTAAGGGAGAAACGGACGCTTGAAGTGTAGCATAGGAGTTAACGGTCAAATAATAACCTTAGAAACTATTTCTTTTTAAAATGAGTAGTCGATATCAAAGATCGCTATTGTTTATTCAAACGTCCTTAAGTAGCGAATGAGAGCATCAATTATCTGTTAATTTTGGCGCCAAATATTCTGCGAGACCGCTCTGGTTCATTAGTGCATAAATCCCTTTTCCATCATATTTTTAAAGTATATGTTGTCCTTTCTTAGCAGTTCATATGAGCCATCTGCCACAACCCTTCCATCTTCCAGCATCACGATATAGTCTGATAATTTAATCGCCGCTGGCCGGTGCGATATAACAATGATAAGGACTTCCGTTTTTAATACTTGCAAGAGACTCATAAACTCAAACTCTGAGTCGATATCAAGCGCACTGGTTGGCTCATCCAATATAAGAATCTTGCTTTCGCGATATAGCGACCTTGCAATGCCTATTCGCTGACGCTGCCCTCCGCTTAAACGTTTTCCATCTTGCCCCAATCTTGTCTCAACCCCTTCGGGCAACTTCTCGACAAAGCTCATAGCACTCGCCTGGTGTAGTGCCCTGGATACTTTTTCATAATCAATTTCAGCTTTCGGAACACCGAACGCAACATTAGCAACGACGGTGTCATCCAGTATAAAAATACTTTGTGGAACATATCCGATACTGCGCTGATAACTATCAATTAGGTCATCACTGAGAGACTGATTATCTATTGCTATGCTTCCAGAACAAGCTGGCAATAGACCTAGCATAATATCCGCAAGCGTGGATTTTCCAGAACCCGATGCGCCCGCTATGGTATTCAAGCTCCCCAACCGAAAGAATAAAGATACTTCATTGATAACAGCCTTGGACGAATTGGGGTACTGATATGTTATGTTTTCAATTTTCAAGGAGTGAATGGATTTCAGGGGCTCGCTTTTCGAAGTTCTTGGCAGCTGAACCAGCTGTGATATCTCTTCCTTAAGCTCTCCGACAACACTGCCATTAGCACTCATATTCGACATAGATCGATAAAGTTGTTGCATTGTCGGTAGCAGCTTATAACCCGCAAGAGCATAGATACTCAGCAACGAAATGACGTTGTCTTTTGATTCAGCGCTAGTTAAAAGAAAGACGGCTAAAAGTAATATTGCAGCAAAAGATATAGATTCGATAACAAATCTTGGCAAGTCACCAGAGAGCGTTATATAAGCTGAAGAATTTAACCCTTTGAAATTAATCTTATTAAATTCCCTGGAATAATTATCCTCAAGAGAATTCAGCTTAATATCTTTAATGCCTATAAACGATTCAGAAAGAATAGATTGTACGCCCGAGTTTCTATCAGTAACCAATTTTCCATGTTTAACTAAAGATTTTTTGATAATCACATAGGTTACAAAATAAGACCCACCAATTATTAATCCGGAGAAAAAGGCTATGACCGGGTTTAAGAATATCAACCCCAAAAGGATAAGCGTCGCAACAAACAAATTGCTCATCAGCAGTAGGAATGGTTGCATGACCATATAAATAAAACGCGGAACTTCCTGTGAAATACTGGAGATTATCTTCGTATAATTGGTCACTTTGTGGTAGATATACTCTCTTCGCAGAAAATTTTCATACAGCTTGCTTTGCAGCTGTCCACCCACTTTCATCGAATAGGTCGTGAGCATCCACAAGGTCAAGCCTGAAATACCATTTGAAATTAGAATCATCACTACAGACAAAAGGGCAAAAGCGATAATGAAATCATGATTTGAGTCAGAGCCCAGAAAACCATATAAAAAGCTCAAAAACGGATTATTTTGTATAATTTCTGGATTGGAGACTATTGCTATAAATGGAGCAATACTTGCCACACCGACAATTTGAACAACAGCCGACGCCAGAAAGAACAAAAGCAATAAGAACAATCTAACCTTCTGCTTTTTGTTTAGAATTTTGAATATATTTTTAATAATAGTAATTATATACATAAATGCTATTGCCCGCCGCGTTATCCTTGGTTATCACTCGTATGGGTTAATACCGAACACATTTGCTTTACCTGGTGCTCCCTGGAAAATTTTTCTACCGCTCTCGTTCGCGATGCATCTGAAAACAACTTGGCAAGCTCGATGTCTTTGGCCAGATAATCAATTTTTCTTGCAAGATCTTGATAATCTCCCGGTTCGATATGGAAACCATTTTTATTATTCTCTATTGTCTCAGCCAGACCTTGTAGATTAGAAACAATCAAAGGCAAGCCAGAAGCCATCATTTCTACACTCGACATAGTAAAGGAGTCCCACCCTGTTGATGCAATAACCCCAATAAAAGAGCTTCTCATAAGCCCGGCAATATCTCCACGATAGCCAGCAAAAGTTACGTGATGATTGGCCTCATCTCCATTAAGCAACTGTAAATAAATATCAGCCTCATTCCCTTTGTTACCACACATAACAAAGTGAATGTCCTTATTACCCAATACATTTATGAGATACATTGCGGCACGCACGATAATTCCTACGCCTTTACGTTCCTCCATATGCCCAGAATAAAAGACTATTTTACGGTGCCCCGGAATTCCCAATACAGTGTGAGCATAGCTATCTTTTCCATAGTTGGGTTTGTATACAGATGTATCCACGCCCAGAGGAATTACGCGCGTCTTGCTTGCTGGAATACCGCGGCCGTGAGTAGCTGTTCTTCTCATAGCTTCGGATTCAAATATAAAATAATCAGGCTTCACGGCTCGAACATACCATTCGATGCGCTTGGTTAGCAGTTTAATACCTTGATTAATGGAGCTTATCCCCGCCCCCCAGTATGAGATAATTTCTTCTACCCCTGCCAACTGCAAGGTCTTCAAGACAGGTGCTGGATAAGGCAGATCAAACGCAATAACTTTGTTGATGGAATTGTTCTTTATGAAATCCATTAAATCTCTGCTGTCTTCGACATTATAATAATCGCACCCAATTACTTTTCCCTTCGTTGAATCGACTATCGATTTATAGGAAAAAAATAAATTCTCTTCTGCATACCCAGCCATTTTAGCAGCGTCTACAAACACTTTCTCTAACACCTCAATGGCGTAACCGGTAAACTGCTCACAGTGGAACATTATCAACAAGGAGTGGTCCTTTTTCATTTTTCAATAATCCATAATTTCAATAGAACCACTGATCTGCTTAGGGAAATAGAGTGGAAAAACAACTCTTGCTTATTGTTCAGAATCCAGCTTACAGGCATTAGAATCAACGATACGAGTAACATCTTGAGACTGGTTAAGAGTACTCCCAATGGTCGCCCGAGAAATTGCTTCCTCGAAATTAGCTTTGCAATATGGTAGTTAGAGTAGGCGCTGTCGATAAACTGCTTTTTAATATTCTCTTCAAGATACTCACGTTCTTTCAGTCGGTGCCCCACAGGGGCGCTGGGAAAATAAAGCACTTTCTTTTTTTGCTCAACAAGTTTTCTGTAAAGCAGTGTTTCTTCGCCAGCGATCAACTTTGATCCGCTACGCCCCAAAGCAGGGTCGAATCCACCCATACTTATTATTAGATCTCGCTTAATGCAGAAATTTTTCCCAAAAAACTCCTTGTTATTATCTATGACATCAAGGCTCATCTCGCCGTAGTCCAGACCGACAAAATACGGACGATAACGGTTCGTGTACCACCACGGAATTGGCTTATCCCATACAATATTGATTTTGCTGTATAAGCAATCTGGCTCAACGTCCCGGATTTTTTTAATATATTCATCTACCCACACTGGTGGTATTTCAGCATCATCATCAGTAAACAAAATATAGGTTCCTGCGGCCGCCTCTACGCCTGTGTTTCTTGCATATGATAATCCCTGGCGCCCTTCAAAAAAATATTTCATCACTATTGGTGAAACCTTGATAGCTGATTGAACTACACTCGCGGTGTGATCAGGGGAATTATTATCAACGATGATTATTTCCACCAGTGACAAATCAGTGAGACATTGACGTAGAATTTGATCCAAGGTTATCAAGAGAGAATCTGCGTTATTATATGTGCAAATAACAATGCTAATTAACGGTTTGCTATTCATTCGTTGTTACTCATATTTCTGCGTTTTTACCTCTTTAGCAGCCAAGAGACATTATCATTACAGTCCTGATAGTTGCAGCAGTTCAACACTATTTATATCTATCGTTTTAATTTGATAGCCAACCACATGAGCGAGTACCTCACTGCTGCCACAAGCTCACGCTGAGTAGTTACTACGGATTGATGGCGTATAGTTTTCAACCAATTGAACCCATACCGTCGACGCAAGTTACTGTTCATCATACATTTTGCATAGTATGCCCCGCGACCTCGATCATAAGCGGCAATGAGTTTCGGCACTGCATCGCTTTTACGACGATGATGATGGTGCACCACTGGACGAGGATCGTAAATACCAGCCCAACCCACCCCCAAAATCCGCGCAAGCACATCAACATCTTCGCAAGGGTAAGCCGTGCCCGCGCCGAATCGGGGATCAAATCCTTTTACTACCTCCAGCGCCTGCTTACGAAATGCAAAATTCGCTCCGTGTATTTCACCAGCGGCTATAAAACTAAAAGCCTCGTATTCTTTACGCGCTTCGGATGTCTGGATGGTTATTGGATAGTCCGTAGGATCAAACAGTAGAACTCGCCCTCCAACAAAACCCCAAACGCCTTCATCCAGGCAGTTGATGACTTTTGTCAGATAATCCTCTTTCGGATAACAATCGTCATCAATAAATGCAACATATTCACCACAAGCAAGTCGCCAGCCAGTGTTCCTTGCAAAGCCAGTACCTGAACTGGGTTCGTAGATCGTGCGAAACACCAACGATGTCTTTTTGGAGAACTCCTCCAGTACAGCGTCTGTATGGTCTGTTGAAGCATTGTTGACAATAATCAATTCCCATTCGAACAAGCATTTGATCTTTGCTACATAATCTAAACAATTACGGAGTTGCTCCGCACGATTCTTGGTACACACCACCAATGAAATTTTCACGTTGTACCCCCCTACTAAAGCTACTACTCCCTAATAATCTATTAAAAAACAATACTTTCTTATGCGCATCATCAACGCAAAATAGTCTCATATAATTCAGTCGTGCTGTTCGCGTTATGTTGAGCGAGATAACGATCTTCTAATACCACTCTAGGGGCATTTCCTTGCAAGATAGAACTCACCGCTTTTGCATAACCTTGCGGAGTGTGATCATCAACTCGCAAATCAGGATATTCTTCCAGAATTGCTCTCAGACCACCGATGTTATGGGCAACCAATGGAACACCTAATGCCAATGTCTCCAGTGCTGTCATGGGAGTTCCTTCGTGATCAGAACACATTACCACTGCATCCAATGAATTTATCCATCCCGGAATATCCTTACAATGACCATGAAACAACACACCGTCACCTAGTCCCAATCTATCACGTTCGTTTTCCAGGATACTCCGTTGAGCACCCTCACCAATAATATGGAACTGCAGTAATTTTTCTGAAGGCTGCTTTATAAGTAGGGCAGCCATTTGTAAGAATATGTCGATTCGCTTTACTGGTTCGAGACGGCCTATAATGCCAACATGGAACCTGTCCGCATTCTTAAATGGGAATTCGGTATCAGCAGCCTGCTTTTTCAGAGCACCGACGTCCACACCATTAACAATGGTGTGGATATTTCTGGCGGGAAATATTTTCTTCAGCTTTTCGGTCAGATCTTCGGAAACCGAAATAACGCCATGCTGCACATATGCACCAAGAAAGTTGTCCAGTAGCGGTTGCAACCGACGCATACCCTTCGCAGTAAACTCCGGCGCCCCATGGCTCGTCCTGACAGACTTGGCACGAACACTGAGTAAATTTGCAATAGCACCCAGAATATTTTCCTTTTGCCGATGCGTATGAATAATATCCGGTCGAAATGACAACATGATCTTGCGCATGCCCAGCAAAATTTTCACCGGGCTCATCTTGCTTTCATCAAGCAGAGTTACCGGTATGGCCAAAACCTTTAAACGATCGGCCAGTTCGCCAGGGTTCATCAAAATTACATGCAGATCACAATCAGTCCGCAACTCCTTTAGCAAGGTGTATGCCTGCACTTCAGCGCCCGCCCAGAGATCGCCAGAAATAATGTGCATTACCTTCATGCGTCGGTTTACAATTGCCATGCTGAGATTTCTTGATCAGTCACTATAAAGCGTCAGGATGCATCGACCCCGGGTAAAACTTACCCGTCATCAAGGCTAAACAATGGAGATGAATATTATGCTTCGATGTCTTCACACAACAAGCAATTTTATGAATGTCACCTGTAAAGAATTCCAACAATGAGGCCGTCCATGCTTGAGTTTCTTTTTTGGTTTTTTGCGCTGGGTTCCGTTTTCAGTTACTTCATCTATCCGCTGATCCTAAAGGTACTGGCACAAACTCGCCAGCATAATGTTTTACCGGATAGCCAGGAGCCAGCCAATCCACTTTTCCTCTCGTTGATTGTTACAGCCTATAACGAAGAAGCACGCATCCGCGAGAAGATCGAAAATACCTTAATGGTCCGTTTTGATCCAACACGCCTGGAGCTGATTGTGGCCTCTGACTGCTCCGATGATAAGACAGACGATATTGTCCGCGAGTATGCTGATCGCGGTGTCCGCCTGGTGCGGGCGGCCGAGCGACTTGGCAAGGAGAACGCACAGAGAACTGCCATCGAAGAAGCTCGCGGAGATGTCATTGTTTTTTCCGACGTGGCAACCCAGATTCCGGAAGATGCACTGGAAAAACTGGAGGCCTATTTTCAAGATCCGCAGATCGGCGCCGTATCCAGCGAGGATCGGTTTATCAGCAAAGACGGCAGCATAGCGGGCGAAGGTGCCTACGTTAAATATGAAATGTGGCTGCGCCAGCAGGAGTCAAAGCTTGCCGGCCTAGTCGGCCTCAGCGGTTCTTTTTTTGCTGCACGCAAGGCCGTTTGCCAGGTATGGGACATTCATTCTCCCAGTGATTTCAACACGGCATTGAATACCGCCCGGCTGGGCTTGCGTGCCGTCACTGCACCGGATGTACTCGGCTATTACCAGGACCTGAAAGATCCGCAAAAGGAATACCAGCGTAAAATCCGGACAGTTATTCGCGGTATGACGGCGCTTTCACGACATAGCGAAGTACTCAATCCGCAACGTTTTGGTCTGTTTGCTTTTCAGGTGTTTTCTCACAAGTTGATGCGTTGGCTGGTGCCCTGGTGTTTGATCGGCCTGCTCATCGTCTCGGCCGTTATCGCTCATGAAAGCCTGTTTTATTCCTTCGCACTTTTGGTGCAGCTTGGCTTTTATGGCGTAGCGTTGCTCGCGCATTTCCTGCCGCATCTGCGCGAGACATCCTGGGTTAAATTGATTTATTTCTTTGTGCAGGTAAATGTGGCTTTGCTGGATGCGGCCATCAAATTTTTGGCCGGTGAGAGAATGACGACGTGGAAGCCTTCGGCGCGTTGATATATGGCGATCTGCCGCCAGTCGGCAACCGTATTTGTTGGCATGAAGCCGCGCAGGAAGAGCTGCCGTCATTCATCGACTACCAACCGCTGTGGCTGGACTGCGGAACATCCGCCTTGGCGGTTGCCCTTTTGGCGGCAAAGGCGAAGCATCCTGAAATAAGCGCGCCGGAAGTTATTGTTCCAGCTTATTGCTGCCCGGATCTGGTAGCGGCGGCAAATTTTGCCGGCGTTAAGGTGGTAGTTGTTGATATTGCGAAGGCAGATCCAGCATTGGATACAAATGCCTTGCAAGCTTCCATCAGCGACAGCACGGTGGCAATTATCGCGGTAAATTTTCTTGGTATTTGCGACAATTTAGCCGCACTTACCCAGCTGCGACAACAGCACCCGCACATCAGCCTCATCGAAGATAATGCCCAGTGGTTTCCTGATGCAGAAGCGTTTTCGAGCCTGATGGGTGATTATGTGGTGTTTTCTTTCGGGCGCGGCAAACCGCTCAGTTTGTTAGGTGGTGGCTTGTTGTTGGCAAAAGCCGAGCCTCAGACTGATCTGGCTGCCTATCTCACCGGGCAACCGGCACCGTCTTCCCGACTGAAGTTGAAAGTATCTGCGTATAACCTGTTGCTTCAACCGCGTCTTTATCAGCTATTGAATAGAAACCCCTTATTAAAACTCGGGGAGACTCGTTATCATCCGTTGACCGTTGTCACGCCGATGGATGATCAGCGCCGACGTTTGTTGCCCGAAAATTTTAATCGTTATTCAAAGCGGTCACAGAGTCGGGAGTTTGCCTACGACAAACAGATTCCCGCCTCCGTTAATTGTCTGGACGCACTCACCTCGCCACGCAGGAGACGATTGTTACGCTACCCTTTGTTGGTTGATGATAGATTACAACGCGATTTGCTGTTGCAAAAGTTGCGTAGTGCAGGACTGGGGGCAACGGCAATGTATCAAAAACCCCTACCGGAAATTCCCGGCGTTGAGGCGATGGTTGATATCAGAGGCAATTACAACAATGCCAGGGATTTTGCAGATCGACTGATTACGCTGCCGCTGCATGAGGGTGTTGATGAAAAGTCATTTAACAGGATTATCAGTATAATTTCCCACCTGAAGCGATAAAATTATTGCACGGGCTCCGCCAACCAATCCCGCGCAACCTGTTTGATAGCCTCTGTTTGTGCAGCGCAGCTTGAATCATTACATGCAGCCTGGGCAGTAAAGATAACAAAGTAATTATCCCCCCATAACATCGCGGGGATTTGTAACAATTTCGCCAACTCATATTGGTGAGTTGCATAGCGCCCCACGAAATAGAGATGCGCAAGCAGATGATAATTTTCCGAACCTGCACGCTTCATGACCGAAAATTGTAATCCGGTAGCGTCGTCCTTCCTTTCACTGGCAATTGACCAGACATCCCGGTCATGCAGACTCCTGAAATAAGGCACAAGTTTTTCCTGCGTGTCTGTCTGAACATATTGCACAAGCTCTACACGCACAACAACATCTTTCGCGATGACAGACTGATTGTAAGTTAATGGCAAACCCGGATAACTCAGCTCAACATTAGGAACCGGTGCACCGGTTGAATGTGCGGCTGAATAATGATTTAAGGCGTTCAAGGTAAATGCCGGAGCCTTTTCCAGTGTGGTAGGCGCGAGTAATGCTAAGGCCGGTCCAATCATCAACAAGAGCAGCGGAAGTAGTGGGCGTGCAGTTGGTATTCCACTTTCGACACGCGGCTTTGGTTTGAACGCCGGTGCATAGTAAATCGCCGGCAACATCACCAAAGCAAACAGTACCCACCCAAACAATTCATGATCTTCCATCAGGCTGCTTTTCATTTCGGTTTGATAACCGATGACCACCAGCGAAAAGATGCGCACCCAATTCGTCAACAAGGACAGCACAATGGCCACACCGAATGCGACCAATACCTGTTTCACGCGATAATGGTTCAGATAACTGATCAGATAAGCCATCAACAAACCGATAACGAAATAACGCAAGCCGGAGCAGCCATCATCGATATACAAACGCCCGTAAGGAATAAAGATATTGCTCCCATCCATCAAGAGCGTCATGCCACTCAGCCGTGCCGTCTTGCCGACAACGGCCGCACTGATTTCCACCAGCGGTCCATTGAGTATGCCCCACAGCGGTAGTGCAAAAATCAATATTCCACAGGGCACTGCAACATGCCGTAGCGTCTTCAATGAATAACAACTCGCTATAAATAGCAGGATGATACACAGGAGCGTGACCTGAACGAGAATACCAATGTGAATTTTGTGGAACAAAAACCACGCCAGAGAAGCCAGCCCCAGCAAAATGAGCAGAAAAGTACGCACTGCTTTAGCATCTTTGCGATAAGGCCAGGGCAAGGCGTGCCACATTAAAAACAGAAAAATAGCAACCGTGGGTAAGCCATGAGACAGGTCCTGATCCCATTGAATCCAACGCAGATACAACTGGCTGACCGACGAAAAATAAAAAGCAATGATGAGCAAAAAGAACAGACAAAACTGTACGAATGCGTTTCGTTGTTCACGCGCTACAAGTGCGGATAGATCTGTATCTTTCATCTGCTCGATTCAGGAACCTTTGAAAAATGTTTGAAACCGCGCTGGCAAGGCAAAGGGAGGTGGAGTTTTGATATAAGAGCTGTTGAGCCGTTCGCCACCGCGGCCTGATTTAATAATGCAAGGGGATACTACCTAACCAACCAAGGCTTGGATAGGTATATATGAAGAAGAGGATAAAAGACTAACAAACACCCGAAATCAATTCATCCCTGAACACTGTCATCGAATCAATTGGGATTGATAGGGACATACTCGCTGTATAAACCATTCACATCAAAGGTGGCGATCTGGAATTCATAGCTTCCGCTAAGTTCACCCATGTCGTAATGGTCAACGGTGCCATCGTCGATGACAACGGATTCATAATCTTGCGCGGACGTCAGTTTATAACGTATTTCATAGCCACCGATCTCATACAGCTCAAGGTAATCACCGTTTTCACGTTCCGTGGGGATATACCATTCAATGACCACATCATTGGAGACGGGAGCTGCTGACGAAGAACTGCTGGATTTTACCGAACTGGTTGAACTTCTGGAGCTGCTGGAAACGCCCACGCCCACCGGAGAAGAGCTGCTTGAAGAAGAGCTCATTGATGAACGCTGGGATGAAACGCTGGACGATACCGTCCCCGAACTGCTACTGGGGACAGACGCCGCTACCGAGGCTTGACTTGATGCGTCATTAACCTGGCCGAGACGGGATTCATCGTCATTGCCACCGCATGCAGAAAGCAGCAGCAATGCGCTGGCACATGCCAGAAGATTGGGTAAGCGACGCGCGACATTGACGATATTCATGCTGGGTACATCCTGAAAATCTATGGCTGAAGCCAAGAAAAACTGTTGATTTTCGTCAGTCCTTCGATGGAATCCTGAAGAGAGTATTGATCAGGGTTTTGCAATTTCACGCGGCGGGCGCACTATTTTGCAATTTGTAGAAAGGCGCCACTCTTTTCGTGCAGCCTGGTTCACTGACGGCAAAATCTTTATATGAGCTTTGGTTATATAAAGGATTAAGACGACACGCGTGAAACCTTTCCCCTGATACCCCGGCGCTTGTCATAAAAGTGTTAAAAAAATCGACAAATTTACCGAGGCGGCCGAATCATAGCGGGATAAATGCGGGAAATATGAGAAGCGGGCGACATCTTGAGAAAATTCCAGCCCCACAGAAGCGCTAAATCTGCCCGCCACCGGCGAAACAAATAATTCAGCGCCAAAATGAGCTGTGAATCTAGAAGGTGTAGGTCAGGGATATACCGGAGATGCGTTCATCGTAGGTCAGCGTTTCCGCATCGGACTCGCTTTCATCGACGATAAAGAAAACCTGTACGGACAAATCATTGATAAAGGTGTAACGATAATTGGCACCGAAAGACGTTACCGTAAAATCGTTTCTGTCTACGTCACTGTCGAATTTACGTTCCTGTCTGCTCGCCTGTAAGCCAACAGATGACGCCCGTGAAAGTTGGTAGTCGAAGCCAATACTGGCTACATTTTGATCATTGTCTTCTATGAGTGTCTGGTATTGTTCCTGCTCGTACAACAGGCTCGCGTAGGCGTTGCAACGCTCACAAAGAGACTCGTTGTCCCAGCGGAGTTCCACCACCCGGCTTTCAAATTGATCCAGACCTACACCCGTCGCATCATCCAGGTTCACATTGTCCAGCATGCCCTGATTACCATCCCCCAGAGAGGTATCAGTAATCTGCTGGCTGGCAAGCAAGCTCAGGGTATTAAAGCCCGAGCGGTAATCTATCTCGACCCGATAACTGGGTGCGGAAAAATCCTCGCCCACTTCCGGCGTACTCTGGTTATATCCCAAGCTTACGCGGTAAGACAGGTAGCGCAATTCGGTAGCGAAGGTGACCGAGGCATTTTGATATTCATAGTCATTATCGGGGAGGGCGTCGTAACTTATTTCGGTGTGCTGGGCCGCAACCTCCAGGTTGCTCACGGAGGAAAAGCGATGCTGCCAGATCAGTGAACCGCCGGTGCGCTCTGAATTAAAGATATCCGTGTAACGAAAATCGACTTGCGTGTAGTCGCCTCGCAGCAACACATTATCGACGGGGGAAAGACGCAACCGCGCCGTCGGAATAGCCGAAAAAATTTGTCGCTCATCTTCGTTTTGTAACAAATCAACCTGATCCGGCGCGCCCAATACGGAACGGCGCGAGTGGACCAATAATAAATCCACGGGGTGGTGGGCTTTGCCAATTAACAATTCGGCATTGCCTTCAATTAAACTGCGGTCGGGTTGTGTTTCCTTGTCGAAGCGGTTCTCACTTGCACGATAATCGGTTTCAAAATCCAGCAGGGAATTTTCATAATCAGCCAGAATACCTGCACTGTACTCATCCTGACGCTCAGAAATTTTGTCGCTGTACGTGCGTCGCGCATTATCAGAATAGCGGCTGGTAACACCCAGATCGATCTCCACGGCAGCGATGGCCGGCATCGCCAGAGCAGGCAGACATAACGGCGTAATACATCTGAAAAATAATGTCCGTTTCATATTCGATGCCTCTGAGTGAAATCAGTTGTTGAATACCAGCCCCGCAAACTTTTCTTTACCTACCGCCTCAACGGCTGACAACACTTCATTCGTCACCGCTTTTCCGAACGGCACGACCAATAAAGCATGATCACAATACTGCGACAATATTCGCGCCTCTGTCGACTGCTGCACCGGCGGTGCGTCCAACACAATAAAACGATCCGGGTAGCGATTTTTTATCTCGGCGATAAACACTTCCATACGCTTGGAGCTGAATAATTCCGCTGCCGACTCACTCAATCCACCGGAGGGAATCACTCGTAAGCGTTCAACACCGCTGGGATAAATAATGTGTTTCAAGGGTATGGTGTTATCAAACAGATATTGCACTAACCCATTGTCAACTTCCGTCGTGGTGTAACGTTCAGCGGAGGTGCTGTGCGGATTGCAATCGACATACAGGGCTGTTTTGTGAGGGTCCAACGCAAAAGTTGCCGCTAAATTGAAGCCGAAGAAACTCGAGTCCGCCTCGGTAGTCACCGAAGACACCAATACCACAATGTTATCGCTCTTACTTTTTTGTAACAGGCGAATCCGGACCTCACGAAAGGCGTTCAACAATTCGCGCTGACGCATGCCGATGAAGACGACTTTCTTTTCATAGAGTTCATCCTGTGTCCACAGGATCGGCAGCGACATATTTTTTATTTGTTCGCGCTTGCGATGCTCAAGCACAGCCGTCTTGACCAATTGATCGCGGCTTTCAACCATGGCATCAACGCCTTCGATCAGCTGTTCAATATTACGTTCTTTGTTCTTATCCATTCTGTCCTGCCCCCTTAGCTTCTGGTGATATGCCAATAGCTGGCAAAACTGGCATACGCGGCCATCGCCAACAGACACAGAAAGAACAATATCACCACATCTTTTCTCAGCAGACGTTCGCTGAGCGGTGTGTGGTAATGCGGAATAATGCCGATTAGCTCGATACCTGCGGGCAGTTGCTGCTGCAAGGCGCGCGCTGAACGGAAATGCGGATCGACCATGACATACAACACCAGCAAACCAATGGGTGCCAACAATCCGAGGATGGGTCCGATAATAGCGAAATGAATAAAACGCAAGCCGGATGGTTTTAACGGAAAGGTCGCCGGTTCCTGAATGCGATAGCTGATTCCCTGCCCCTCAATATCCAGAGTCATGGATAAGCGCGCCGATTCCTTACGCTGCAACATCTCTTCATATACATCGCGGGTTACGTTGTAATCGCGGGTTAATTCCGAAAGCTGCGCCTGATTGGCGGCGACCCGTTGCGCACGTTCGTGTTCCTGTTCTGACAAATGTATCAAGGATTCCATACGACGCTTTTGGCCGCGCAAGTCGACTTTTGCCACCGACAATTGCCGCCGCAATTCTTCATACAATGGATTTTCTACCGCCTCGCCCCGCCCGGTGTAGACATCACCACCGGAAGCCTGTGCCATATGAATCGCCGTATCCAATTCCGCTATTTGTGCCCGCAGGGAAATAACATCCGGATAGCCTTCCTGGTAAACCAACAGCAGTTGCTCCAGTTGATTAACCAAACCCTGCCGACGCTGGCGCAACTCATCTATCTCACCTTTGGTCTGCTGATATTGGCTTTCATTACCCAGTTGAGTGGTGATGGTGTTAATGCGCGCTTCTGTTTCTTCAATGGTAATTTTGAGGGATTCAATTTCGCCGCGTAACTCGGCAATGCGCGTGGCAACACCCGCTTCGGTGCCGTCGACGTTTTGCGCATTAAACTCCTTGAGTTTTTCTTCTGCCAGCTCCAGTTGTCGTTTGTAGGTTTGTACCTGTGCATCAATAAAATTAAAGGCGTTTAAGCTCTCCTGACGCTTTTTGCTGGCACTGTTTTCAATGAAGACGTTGATGATGGTGTTGAGTGTTTCAAATGAATTATCAGGATCGTTGGATACAAACGAGATACGGAAATAATTATTCTGTTCTGAACGCACATCAAGGCCACCCCGTATAGCGCGAATGATGCGGTCCTCTTGTTCCGGCGGTGTATCTTTTGTCAGCATACCGCGCTGCCGCGCTACGGTTTCCATAATGCCACGCGTATAAATAATTTCGCGTGCCTGCACGGAACGGTCAATGGATGTCACTTCTGCGCGTCCGCGCAACAGGGGTTCAAGAATATTGGTTTCATCGGCAAATAACAGCGCGCTGGTGGCGTAATTCTTGGGCCACATAACGCCCACCAGCAACGCTATGCCACTCACCAGAATAAACAACAGCACGCACCAGAAACGAAAGCGGATCAACTCTGCTTTCAACGCGAGCAAGATATCTTTAATAAACGCCGTATCCATGAATCCTCACCTGGCTGTAGGGTTGTCTAACAACCGTCAGAATGCGCGCTCCGGCACGGTTACAATATCCGACGGCTGCAATGGATAATTCGTACTGACATCGCCTTTATTCACCAGATCGTTCAACCGTATCGAATACACTTTTACTGTGCCGTTAATTTTACGATAGAGTTTTGCACCGTTGCCGGAAGCAAATTCATTGGTGCCACCGGCGAGCAATACCAGATCCAGCACCGTCATGCCTTCGCGATAGGGAATGGATTGCGGGTTGTTAACCGCACCGGTGATACGCACGCGACGCTGGAAATCGGAACTGCTGGGATTGGTCACAATCACCGTTACCTGCGGGCTACGCACATAGTTGGTGAGACCTTTTACGATGTTGTCCGACAACTCGCGCGTGGTCAGATTGGCTGCATCAATATCGCCGATCAATGGCATGGAGATTTTTCCGTCCGGCCGCACTGGCACCGATACGGATAATTCAGGGTTGCGCCATACGTTGATATCCAAGGCGTCGCCCACGCCAATGCGATATTCTTCAAGTACACCGGCATTTTCGCTCACCGGTGGAGCAATGTTCTTAGTGCCGGAGCAGGCACCGATCAATAAGCTGACCAACAACACTCCGCTGAACCAAATAAATTTTTTCACGCCCTCACTCCTTCATCGAGTCTGTGGCTGGAGGAAATTAATGCACACCCTTGCCTAACAAAATAATCTCCACAGTTTGAATCATGATTAGCATGTCCATGAGAAAGCTGTGGTTCTTGGTGTAGTACAAATCGTATTGCAGTTTATTCTTTGCATCTTCAACGGATGCACCGTAGGGGTACTTCAGTTGTGCCCAACCCATAAGGCCGGGCTTTACCTTGTGACGCATATCGTAAAAAGGAATCTGTTTGCCCAAGTCACTGACGAATTCCGGGCGCTCCGGACGCGGGCCCACAAAACTCATTGAACCGGTAAGAACATTGTAAAGCTGAGGAAGTTCATCAAGACGGGTATTGCGAATGAAGGCACCGACACGGGTCACACGGGAATCATTTTTTTGTGCCCACATGGCTTTGCCGCCGGCTTCAGCATCCTGGCGCATGCTGCGAAATTTATAAATACGAAATGTTTTTCCGTTCAGCCCCACCCGCAATTGGTGATACAAAATCGGCCCTGGACTGTCGAGCCTTACAGCTAAGGCCGTCAGCACCATAAATGGCCAGAGCACCAGAAAAAACACGGAAGCCAATGCCAGATCAAACAAGCGCTTGGCGACCGAGCGCCGCTTGGAATATTTGAAGCCGTCAGAAAATAACATCCAGCTGGGTTTGAGCAAGGTGATATCAATCTTGCCCAACTCACGCTCACAAAAACTTAGTGCATCGCTGGAGGGAACGCCGGCCAGTTTGCAATCGATAAATTCATTCAGCGGAAAAGAACCGCCCTCGCCCCGGCGACGTTCGTTGGGCGATACCACGATTTCAGAAATCTGATGTTGTTTGACAAAACTCAGCCAGTCCTGTGGTTCATCAATCAACAAAGCCGGATCAACTTCTACCGGCTCCCGCGCATTGGCAACACACCCGGCAATTTGTACACCCAGCACATCGACCTCTGGTGCCAGATCCTGCAACAAGGTTTTGGCACGCTCGCCGGCACCATAGAGTATGACGCGACGTTTCAGATTTGCCGTATCAACCACCGCCAGAAATAACCAGCGCGCAATAAACACCAGCACCGTTGCAATGATCACGCCCCAGAAGATAAAACTCTGATTAATTAAATCGCCGGGAATAATCAGGTTTAATAAAAACAGAGCCACACTGCCGAGCAAAAAGAAACTGACCAGGGTGCGCAGCATCATGCTCGCATTCCCTTCGCGCACCATGGCTGTGTAAACACCCATCGACAGGGTGCAGCAGCTCATCACAATGGAAAAGACCAGCACGGGAAACCAATAAAACGTGATCGTCTCCGCGTCTACCGCGTCGCGCGTGATGTATGCATCCACGCGTTGCGCCAGCCATGCGGCGAGCATCAATAACAATGCCTCGGTGATCCCGAGATAGAGATACGGCAAATGAACGTAATGTTTGCTGAGACGGATATACGACAAAGCTTAATCCTTTTAAGCGGCTGTTATAGAACGCAAATGAGCCGGCATTATAGCGGGTTTTGTGACAAATACTCGACTACCCGAAGCGCGTTTGGAGCGCTTATTTACAGAGTGTCGGAATTCATTACAGGTCGGCCAGCGGCTTTACATTTTCACGCTCAGCGCGATACAAAAAATGCCGTTAAATGTGGTAACTTAGCCGCCCATTGGATCAACTGAACAGCCAAGGAAATTCATCCATCATGTTTGCCAGCAACCCCACCCTTTGCATCATCGGTCTCGGTTATGTCGGCCTGCCACTGGCGGTCGAATTCGGAAAAAAAATTACCACCATCGGGTTTGATATCAATCAGCGCCGGATCGATGAATTGCGCCGTGGCATCGACCATACATTAGAGCTGGATACTGCCGAACTCAACGAAGCGAAATCGCTGCGTTACACAACGCACGAAGATGACATCAAAGGTTGTGATGTCTACATCGTCACCGTGCCCACCCCGATCAACGAAAGCAAACAACCTGACCTGACCCCACTGGAAAAAGCATCTCAGCTACTTGGCCGGGTGATCGGTAAAAACAGCATCGTGGTGTTTGAATCCACGGTATACCCCGGTTGCACCGAAGAAGTGTGTGTCCCGCTTATCGAGCGGGGTTCGGGTTTGGTATTTAACCGGGATTTTTTTGCCGGCTATAGCCCCGAGCGGATTAACCCGGGCGACAAGCAGCACCGGGTCCACAACATCACCAAGATCACCTCCGGTTCTACGCCGGACGTCGCTGAATATGTCGACCAGCTTTATCGCAAAATTGTGGTGGTCGGCACACACAAGGCCAGCAGCATCAAGGTGGCGGAAGCGGCCAAGGTGATCGAAAATACCCAGCGCGATATCAACATTGCGCTGATCAATGAGCTGGCACTGATCTTCAAGCGCCTGAATATCGACACCCTGGAAGTACTCGAAGCCGCCGGCACCAAGTGGAATTTCCTGCCCTTCCGCCCCGGCCTGGTAGGCGGTCACTGCATCAGCGTGGACCCTTATTACCTTACCCATAAAGCACAGCAGGTCGGTTATAACCCTGAAGTCATTCTGGCCGGCCGCCGCATCAACGACGGCATGGGCAATTTCATCGCGGATTCGGTGGTGAAATTGATGACCCAGCGCAAGACCCACGTGGTGGATTCCAACATCCTGATCATGGGCCTGACCTTCAAGGAAAACTGCCCGGATTTGCGCAACACCCGCGTCATCGACATCATTCACGAACTGCAAAAATATAATGCTAATGTGCATGTGTACGACCCCTGGGCCGACAAAGCCGAGGCCCAACACGAGTACGCGCTTGATCTGATTGATAACCCCCAGGCAGGGGGGTACGATGCGGTCATTCTGTGCGTCGGCCATCAGAAATTCCGCGAATTGGGTGCCGACGCGATTCGCGCCTTCGGCAAACCCAACCACGTGCTCTTTGATGTCAAACACATCCTGCCCAAAGAAGCCGTGGATGCACGTCTGTAATTAATTAAGGATTTCCCATGAAAGTGTTAGTGACCGGCACCGCCGGATTTATCGGTTCCAGCCTGGCAAAACGTTTGTTAGCACGCGGTGATGAAGTCATCGGCGTCGATAATCTTAACGATTATTACGATGTGCAAATTAAAAAAGACCGCCTCGCACAATTGCTGCCACAAACCGGCTTTACCGATGTGCGCGCCAACATTGAAGACAAAGCGGCCATCGACAAGATCTTCAAGGAACACAAACCGGACCGCGTAGTGAATCTCGCCGCCCAGGCCGGTGTGCGCTACTCGCTGATCAACCCGCAGGCTTACATTGATTCCAACATCACCGGTTTTTTAAATATTCTGGAAGCCTGTCGCCACATCGGCACCGAACACCTGGTGTATGCCTCCAGCAGCTCCGTGTACGGCGCCAACACGGCCATGCCGTTTTCCGTGCACAACAACGTGGATCACCCGGTCAGCCTTTACGCCACCAGTAAAAAAGCCAACGAATTAATGGCGCATACCTACAGCCATTTATTCAACATTCCCACCACCGGGTTGCGCTTCTTTACCGTATACGGCCCCTGGGGTCGCCCGGACATGGCGTTGTTTATCTTCACCAAAAAGATTCTCGCGGGCGAGCCGATCGATGTATTTAATTTCGGCCATCACCGCCGTGACTTCACCTACATCGACGATATCGTCGAAGGCGTGATTCGCACGCTGGACCATGTTGCGCCGACCAATCCGCAATGGAACGGCGACAAACCGGACCCCGCCACCTCCAAAGCGCCGTATCGCATCTACAACATCGGCAGTAATAATCCGGTGGAATTGTTGCGCTACATTGAAGTGCTGGAAGATTGCCTCGGCAAAAAAGCGATCAAGAATTTATTACCCTTGCAACCCGGCGATGTGCCGGATACCTACGCCGATGTGGACGCACTGATTGAAGACGTGGACTACAAACCCACCACGCCGGTGGAAACGGGGATTGATAATTTCGTGAAATGGTATCGGGACTATTACAAAGTCTAGGCTGCGAGGCTAAACGACTTAACAGGCAGCAACCGGCAAGGATTTTCTTCAAAGGCATTCATTATGAAAGCAAACACTGTGACCCACGCGATGACCGTCGATGTGGAGGACTACTACCAGGTCGCCGCCTTCGCCAATGTCATCAAGCCCGCCGAATGGACGCAATGGCCGTCGCGCGTGGAAGAAAACACGGACAAGTTGCTGCAACTGTTCGACGATGCCGGTATCAAGATCACCTTCTTTATCCTCGGCTGGGTGGCGGAACGCCACCCTGAACTGGTCAAACGCATCCACGCCCAAGGCCATGAAATCGCGTCCCACGGTTACAGCCATCAATTGATTTACAAACAAACGCCCGACGTATTTCGCGATGAAACCGCGCGCTCGAAGCAGATATTGGAAGGCATTATCAACACGCCGGTGACCGGCTACCGCGCCGCCAGCTACTCAATTACCCGCAAATCGCTGTGGGCGCTGGATATTCTCGCGGAGCTGGGTTTCACTTGGGACTCCAGTATCTTCCCGACCCGCCATGATAACTACGGCATCCCCGGCAGCCCCGAAACGCCCTACACCATTATTACCAGCAAAGGCGTGCGACTGACGGAATTCCCGCTCACCACCGCCAAGGTACTCGGGCAAGCCATACCGGCCGCCGGCGGCGGCTACTTTCGCCAATACCCCTACGCCCTGTCGCGCTGGCTGTTCGAACGCGCCAGTCTCAACCAGACCAAACCGCAAATTTTCTACCTCCACCCCTGGGAGATAGACCCGGACCAACCGCGCATCCCCAACGCCAGCTGGTTCTCCCGCTTCCGCCACTACACCAACCTCAAACGCTGCCTGCCGCGCCTGGAACGCATGATCGACGACTTCCAGTTCGGCACCATCAGCCAAAGCCTGGGCTCCGTCGCCATCAGCCAGACCCTGACGCTACAAGACCTGGCGGGATCACCGGAAAATATCGAATCAACCAAATTGGCCATGGACTCAGGCCGCCGAGACAAGTAAAATCGCCGACCTTCTGATAGCTATCTGCTTTCAGAGCCCGAGGCTTAGCCGGGTGAAGCAAGCATTTTAGAAATCATCTCCAGCACCCGTAGCTCAGCTGGATAGAGTAGCGGCTTCCGAAGCCGTTGGTCACAGGTTCGAATCCTGTCGGGTGCGCCATTTTCCTTTCCCCGAAATAATCCCATACGCACTTCTCGTGCAAGCTCAATTCATCTGAAATCTTCAGTGATATTTTTGTGATGCAAGTGCGCCGGCTGCCCAAGGCATTTATGTATTATTAGTTTTGTTTGAAGAACACCCACCACCCAGTGTCTGCTTAAAATCCGGAGAATATCGCCAGATTACTAACAGGAGTTAGCTATAAAATGCCCACTAAAGAAAAGGAAAATGACTATCTTATTCACAAACGCGAATTGGGGGAGTTATTTGATTCAAAGTACGCACTCAATATAAATTTATGGCGTGGTCAGAAAGCCGAAGACAAGAGCAATCCACCACTTTATCCCATACTTAAGTCTTTTAAGCTTTCAAACGGCAGAGTTCGCAAAAAGGACATCAGAACGTACACCAAAAACGGAGAATTATGGATAGACTGCAAGAGTGGTGGAGTTTCACTTTTCGATGTACTTGGTGTGCCTAACAAAAAATGGGAATATTATAAGCTGCCAGCTGGAGTAAGAATTCCATTTGGTTTAGTAATAACTAAAGATGAATTCAACGATCTTCACAGAGCCACGCATTATTCTATTAGAGCTAATTGGGACATGCCCCTGACCAAATTCCTTATGCTGCTTGACGAATTAGCGGCTCAATTAATCTTTGAGAAATAATCATGGAACTTTCTTTATCACAACTCGCACTTCTTATAGAGCTTACAGAAGTAGAATTAGCCGAGATGAAAAAAATTATTGAAGACAAAAATGCCGATGACGATTTAATTAATGATAGCAGTGAACACAGCTTGCAGTTATTGGCCCTGTCTTCCACATTGAAAACTATGTACAAAATAAAATGGGCCGATTCAGAAGATGAAATTAGTTATGAACTTCTTATAGATGACATTCATGAAAGAAGGCTATGAAGATCCGGTATGTCTAATAACATAAGAAGAAGCCATCATATCGCTCTATTCAAGCTCAATTTCTGTCAAAGATAAAGCTTATCTTTTTACAATTGAGTGTCCTGCGCCCCCAAAAGCAACCAAACTATCCAACGAACTGTGACTGAAAAAGATCGCTTAGAAAAGGTAAAAGAAATAGCCAAGAAATGAGAAAAGGAGATTTTTTTGCTCCGCTCCTCCAGAAATTGAAAAGAGCTAAAAGAGGGGTAATGTTAAAAATCTGTTTCATCCGTAAGATCAGGATGAATAGTTGATCTTTTGGTTGCCACGCCCCCTACTGAAGAACTTGTATACGTTTTAACATGAACAGAAATAAAGGCCGTGTCTACTAAGAACAGCAAACCTCATTACTCGCTAGAATTCATAACGCCGACCATGACGAGAACCTGCTTGCCGAATTACATTCTTGAGATTGGTTAACAATGGTGCTTTTGCTTCTGGGAGCAGGGGGAAAAGCCTTTCATATACAAATTGTTCTGTTGCTGTTTGACCGAGAAGATGTCCTCGCCATGAATCACTAATCTCCATACGACCAAGATCTGTAAGCAAAAATGAAATCGCATCCATACTGAAGTCATCCGTTGTAATTTCATTGTTTCGATAAAGTATTATATTGGTGATGACAGCTCTATATTTCGATTCAGCCTTATTAAACTCCGCTATTAGGGAAATGAACTCCTCTTTGCTTAAACATAGCGCAAGAAGCCGAGACATAAAATAATTAAACCAGTAGTCGTCCTCATCAATTATCCAGTCCAGCCACCACTCAATTGGGCCAAAATCTAATTGGCCCTGCTGAAAGTCGCGATCATCACTAGTATTTTTTAGAATAGAAAGAGCTAGTTTCGAATCACGCCCCCTTAATATTTTAATAAAAAGATCTTCACGTCCTACCCATTTAATATCAATTTGATTGAGTAGATACAATGGCTGCTTGTTTCTTTGGGCATAATCCATAACTGCGATTTTTTCTAGCTCATCTAGAACCAAATTAATTTCTGAGGGTTCAGCGCAATACCGCAAAAGCACATTAGCCAAGCCAGACAGCTTAGACGCCAACGAATTTGTGGTTTTCGCTAAATCAGGCCGATTTTTACAAATGCATTGGAGCGCCCTGAACCACCAAGAGTCCTCTTCTTTATGATCGAGCATCGATATAAGGCGATGTATGTGAGCGTCGCTGAATGACTCCCAAGACAGACTCTCATCTGGTTTTGATAGCCCACCTATAAAGTGGATTGATGTCGCTGCTTCGTTGACACCCCGTAATAGTAGATCTCCCGCCAACTCTAAAGCTGCGGTAGAACGATTATCCCAAAGAATATTGCATAAAATTCGTGCACGAATCTCAGTCAGAGGATCTGAATCATTGCTAGGAAGTAAGCCAAGCTTAATATCAGATATTTCCAGATCTCCGAGAAAAATTGCGGCACCGCTTATAAATCCCTGGGCAGCGCTTTCATCAGAATCAGATGTCACCTCATCGGATATTAAATCTGACAAGTCGGCCACCTTCTTGATATCTTCCAGCTCGGCAAATGGCTTAATCGCACCTGAAATACCATTGCAACAATAATTGTAATCATCTCTTGCCTCAAGCATAGCTAACAGTAACTCATCTTTAACTTCCGAACCTTTTATCTCGCTCAGCCTCATAGCTGCAGCGCCTCCAATTGTGTTGCCCAACGCCATCAACTCTCGTAGCTGCGATTCGTGGGTTTCAGAGAGTGGTAAGCTATAAGATAAAGTCCATTCGACTCTATTTTCAAAGGGATCAAGATCTTTAATGTAATCGGGAATTCTTGCGAGAAGTTTTGAAACATAATTATCCCGATCAACTTCAATATATTTAACGGCTACCAGAGCCAGGACAATATCTGTCTTTATTACATCTTGAAAAAACGCTTCCGCATAGCGATCAGGAAGAAGACTAAGAGTGAAAAATAGAGCTTGATCCCATCTAGTTAGTTTAAGTTTTTCCTTTAAAATCTGGGGGGTTTCTTTATATCGACGAGCGAGCTCTTTCGCTGCAAGATATTCAGTGATCGATTGATGAACGAATGCAATGCGACCACCAATATATGGGATCAAGACCGAGCTTGAAACAAGCCAATTGGCGATATCTTTGCTCTCAATACCTATAATACCTGCAGCTTCAATCTGTACACGCATAATTCGAAGAAGGTCTGGCAAGGGATAAGCTTCTTCACCCCTATTAATCGCATCATAAGCCATGATTGATAGAATTTCTTCGAGTTGAATTTCTTTGCCAAAGCGAATAAGAAATGATTTATGAAGATTACTAAAGAATGATTGATAGAAATCTCGTGGATGAGCTTCTTTAGGCAAGCTTATAGCTCCGCTTGTAATGAACCTAAAATAGAAGGGCCTCTGCAAAATTAACCTAACCTCATGTTCAAAACGGCCTCCACCGATTTCAATTCCAAGACGCTGCAGCTCATCAGCAACCACATCCTCATCAATCTGGTCGAGACAATAAGAAGGGAAATCCAACTTACTGAGCCCGTCATCTGTTCGAGAGCCAATGATTATAGATGCTCGTTTAGCCGTCGCCGCGAAGGTAGTAAAATCTGCTTCATAGGCACCGCTCTCCCAGTACTCTCTCGGAATCTCATTGAAGGAATCTAAAAAAATCTTTAATTGAAATCGGCGAGTTATTTCCTCCAATGGCAAGCTATTTGGCAAAGATTGACTTACTAACTCGATTAGGTTTCCTCGATATAATTTTAGATCAATATAAATTGGAACAACGATATCTTTATTTTTGAAAGAATCTGAAAGGCATATTGCACTCAACCTACCCGCAAAACGAGATGCAGCCTGGCGAAGTGAGTATGTTTTCCCAGCGCCAGGAAGTCCAATCAAAAGTGCTTGTGCAGGACCTTCATCCAAAAATTTTTCAATTGGATAGCTGTCGAATTTGTCTAGCTGAATGTAAGCACCACCAGCCTTATGATTGGTACGCTCTAGACGCACCCGAATAGGAAACTCAGGATCTGCCTTGGACGTATGTTCTAATCCCGCCGCATATCGAGCTAAAGATAGAATTATGTTAGGTGTACATTCTTGTTCATCGCCAGTTTCCGCCAGATTTACTGGCCGTACGGCGGGTGTACTATCGAGAAGCGAATTAAGAAAAACAAGAAGTGCGGAGTGATCAATGGTTCCATCGGGTAGTTTTTTTGTTCGATAGCTATTTAGATGAATGCCATATATTCTTCGCCAGTAGTCACATTCGGAATCTGTAACATCCGCCATGATTGCATAATGGTCTCGAATGCCTCCCTTGTATGTGTTAGATAGAATATCACGCAAATAGATGAAATCAGGGTCTCTCAACCCAAACCCAAGATACACGACAGGTCTGCTCGCTAAAAGCATCTTCAGCGAATCTAACGCGCTATGCCGTTCGCCCTGAGGAAGTAACTCACGATACTGCTCCCTCGTTAAGATAATGCTTTCGCTGTCTGCAGCATCGCCATGAGGTTTAAATACGAAATCGATGGCGCGAGCATGTACTATCTCAGCAGTTTCCGTGAGGTGGCGATTCGTAATTGGTGAACGGAAAAAACTATCTGGCTTCCACTGCCGAAGAGCTTCCTCAAGAAGATTATCGTAGTTGGTTGTGACATAACATCGTGCACCGAAAGAAACGATTTTCTTATGAATTTCATGTGGTTCTGCAACACCCAAGCGACAAGCTGAACGAATAAATTCGCCAATTTGATGTTTCGTCAGTTTGTCGAAACCGTAACTCGCCGCCTGTAATAAATCCCCGCGTGCTGCCTCTGCACGAACCAAATCAGCAGTAAATCCTGCTTCATCTAGAAATGCGGCCAGTTTTTCTATCAAACCAGACCATGAGGGGAGACCTGACCATGATGATATTCCCGATCCAATGAAAATAACTGTATCTTCTTGTGCAAGAATTTGCTTTAGTTTATTCAACTTTAACTACCTTCTCCGAGCCACGAATATATTTATCTCTAGAAATTTATCGTTCTAATAATGTTAAATGTTTAACTACCCGCCTTGGACGCATGACGACATGTATACTTAGCCTTATTATTTTTTTTAGGTGAGCGCGGGAACCATGCCCACAACAGATGTCAGTTCCGCTCGACACCATTTCAGTCCCTAGCCCGACCAAAGACTTTAGTACTTGCTTATGCGCAAATAATACATAAAAAAAGCCAACACCCAGCATTTAGCGAATAGGAATACAAATAATTACGCAAGTTTAATGAAATTGACAACAGCCAAATCATAAGAAAGAACTTCATGGCAGAAAGCCGGATCATCCGTTGAACCTGTTCCATAGGGTATGCCAAGCGAGTACAGATTGGTCCCATAAATTCTGCTTATGAAAGAATAGACGACGTCCGGGTAAATGCGAATAACACGATATTTCACTGCCGCCGCCCTCTCTGTAAGAACGAGCAGATTAAAAAGCCAATGCGCGGCGGCATTGCTTGGTAACTACCTGCTCTACCCGTTGCAAGGCAGGATAAGCTCCATAGAGAGCTTCAAATTGTTCCTTCACGGGCTGTAATTGTTGCAACAACGCGGTTGCTAACGTGCGTACCCTTTCTTGAAGGAAGCGCGGGCGCAAGCCGCAGCGCTGCGCCAGGTCAGCCCAATCTGCAGTGGTGATAACGCCGGGATTACGCTCATCACCCACGGCAAGCGCGAGGTGATAATCAATTCGCTCAATAGCTCGGGTACAAATCAAATCGTAAAAGGGCGCTAACCGGATTTCTTTTTGCGGCATATAAAGTAATGACAGGTTTTTTGCGTGTCCATCGGAATTTCCTGCCAGTACGTTAAAAATTTGCCAATGCAATAAATGTTGCAAATCGTTTGCCGGATCACTGGATACCTCTTGTACCAACTGGTAGCAATCGGCAAAAGAAGGGCCGCCATCTTCCTGATATTTTCGTTCGTGTCCAAATCCTAATGCCTGGCAAAAATCTTCCTGGTGTGACCGCACTATCTGTCTCTGATTATCGATCAGCCGGTCATAGCGTTTGATAAGAGCAAAGTGCGTATCGGCAATCGACTGCAAGTGAATGTCCACCACAGGCAAACCAATGGCACGAGCCAGCAGAGTAGTAAAGGTTTCATAGGCGGGCAGATTGCGGTAATCGGCGAGCTCAAATTTAAGGATATGGCTTGAGGGTGACTCTTTCTTGGGTAGCCAATATTGATCATCTTTAACCAACAGAGGGCATTTATCCTGGGCGCCCGCCAGTGAAAGCCGGGGGCGCTCATGGTCTGTCCAGGTATAGGGTTGTCCCTTGCGAGTCACCAAACGTGTCAGCTCTTCCTCTGATAGCTTGTAGTAATCATGTTGTACCACAGGGGAATATTCGGCTCGAAGCACCGACAGTGCCCCCGCGCACTCACCCCCGATAGCACGCAGCAAGTCAAAATCAGTATTGGCGATTTTTAAATCGCGTACCACCTGATCCCGTGCTCCGCCTTCAGGCAACAAGTTGGCAAAAAAGCGGTGCGCAAGGCCGGACTCCGGCGCAAACTCGCCCGCTTGCAGGGGTAATGCGTGGGAAACAGCAAACCGCTCTGGTGCCTCCAGCCACTCATCGTCATAGCGAAACCCCATTAGTCCTTGGGCGTTACGCCACAAATAACCTACCAGCTGTAAGCCACTCCAGACATTAAGGCCATCAGTGTCATCAAGCATTCTTGTCCTCCTTTTGCTTTAATGGCGACGCGTGTGATGCAACACCACGCGGCTGTATAATCACCTCTAACCCCAAGGTGCGCAGGGCTTTCAATACCTTGCCCAACTCGGCAGTTTCCTTGCCTCGTTCAAACTCGGATAAGAAACGAGTACTCACATTGCCCAGCCCTGAGATAGTTTCCAGGGTCAGCTTGCGTTGTTTCCTGTGCGCACGTGCCAGTTTGCCCAATTCTTCGGCAGACCGAATGACACCGTATTCCGTTTGTTCTTTCATCGTGATTGGCCATAAAAATTACCGTACGATAAAAATTAGCGGGTAAATACCCTATGGTCAATCAAATATTTACCGTACGGTAAAAAACAGGCTTTTCCCGTAACAAAATGCGATTTATATCCCGTACGGTAAAAATATCCTCCCGAACGCAATCTACATTTTCTGAAGGGAAGTTATGACTAAAAAAGCTTGGAAAGGCGAAGGAAGCAAAGACACCAAAGTTCACCTTTATCTTCATACCGTTAAAAAGAACATTTCTAGATCACACCCCATGGCGCAATTTTCTTCATTCACCGGTGGCAATCCCGGAATTTTCTACAATACTTAGGGCATGCCGTTGGTTGCGATTCCCCTTCTATGAAAAAACTCAACACCCTCAACCTGGTGCTGTTGTTGGCGATTATTGCGTCTGTGGGTGCGATAGGGCTGCAAAAGTATCTCCCCAAGAAGTCAATTGTTGTCGTGCCCAGTACGCAGCATTACGACACCTTCTATTACCTTGCGGCGCCGGAAGGCAGTAAGACGCGCTTTGAGTTTCTCGACCAGAGTAAGCACCAGTGGCGCTGTATCAGTGAGGAATTGGAAGGCTGGCTGGTGTGCAGTTTTTCGATGGTCTTTGTTAAAGATGTCTCTAAAGGTTGGGATTTATCCAGCTATTCCACCATTGATATCAAGCTGAATTACACCGATCCCGCCCGCAAGATGCGCGTGGTGTTGCGGCATTACGATGAGCGCTTCACGACGGCGGATGACAGCAATAGCACCAAATTCCAGTTTGTGATCCTGCGGCAAGAGGATTTCAACAAAGAAGTCAGTATCAGCCTGAACGAGTTTACCGTAGCCGAATGGTGGATTGAGCAGTTCGATCTGCCCCGTCATCTGGCGCGGCCGGATGTCAGTAACGTAATGTTTATCGGGATTGAGTTTGTTGAGGGATTGCCGCCCGGTAATCATGATGTCACGCTGGAATCGCTGAGCTTCAGCGGCGACCTGATCTCGCCGGAGCATTGGTACCTCGGCATCCTGATGCTGTGGATACTGGCTGGCCTGCTGGTCGTGGCGGTGCGGATGGTTCGCCTGAAACAGGAAGGTCAAGAGGCCAAGCAGCGAATCAATGAATTGGCGGTGAGCAATTCCCGCTTGCAAACCGAGAAGTCACGCTTCCAAACCCTCTCGAATCTGGACGCGCTTACGGGTATCTATAACCGTTACGCTATCGACAAAAGCATTGCGCAGTTGCTCGCCGACCCGCGCAAGAATTCCATCGCGCTGATCATCATCGACATCGACCATTTCAAACGCATCAACGACCGACGCGGGCACGATGTGGGCGACAACATCCTCAAGCAATTTACGCTGATTGTGAGCAGCAATATTCGCAGCGACGATATCTTTGGCCGTTGGGGTGGGGAAGAATTTATCCTGATTTGCCCCAAAACCAATATCGATAACGCATTTTATCTGGCGGAAAAAATTCGCAAGATTGTCAGCGATACGATGTTTGAGGAAGAGAAACCGGTGACCATTACTGCCAGTTTCGGCGTCGGCACTATTCAGCAGGATGAAGATTTTGCCTCCGCCTTTAAACGCGTGGACGCCGCTTTGTATAAAGCCAAATCCATCGGCAGAAATTGCACCATCATTGCGGAGACTGAACAGCCTTAAGTCGGGACTGTTCAGCCCTAAGCCGGGGCTAGCGCTCCGGCAGCGGAATAAACTCGGTTTCGCCAGGCACCTGTGCAAAACGCCCGGCCTGCCAATCGGCCTTGGCCTGTTCAATACGCTCGCGGCTGCTCGAAACAAAATTCCACCAAGCGATACGCGGACCATCCAGAGGCTCACCCCCAACCACCACCAGTTGCGTCTCTTCATCCGCGCGAAAAGTCACGTCACTGTTTGCGGACAATATCAACATACGACCAGCAGCATAGGTTTCACCCGCCAGGGTGATCTCACCTTTGACGATATAAATCGCCCGCTCGGTGTACTCGACGTCCAGCTTAATTACCTTGCCCGGATGCAAGGCGATATCCACATACACCAAGGGCGACAAGGTTTTAACCGGCGAATCCACACCAAACGCCCGCCCCGCCAGCACCCGAATCCGCGCCCCATCCCGATCCAGCTCCGGCAAATCCTCCGGCGGATAATGCACAAACGACGGCTCAACCTCCTCATGCTCTTTCGGCAAGGCCACCCACAACTGCAAACCCTCCAGCACCTGATGCTGCTGCCGCGCCTGATCACTACTGCGCTCCGAATGCGTAATCCCCCGACCCGCCGTCATCCAGTTAATCGCACCGGGCGTGATCAACTGCGTACAACCCAAACTATCGCGGTGCAGAATCGAACCGCTATACAAATAGGTCACCGTCGCCAACCCGATATGCGGATGCGGCCGCACATCCATCCCCTGACCCACACCAAAATGCGCCGGCCCCATATGATCAAAAAAAATAAACGGCCCCACCATCTGCCGCTTACCCGACGGCAACACCCGCCGCACTTCAAAATCACCCAGATCGCGCGCCTTGGGCTCAATAATCAATTCCACCGGCGACACATCGCCAGCATGGTCCACACATTCAGGTTCTGCATCGGGGAGCCAGCTCATGGTTTCTCCTTCTGGAAAAAAGCCCCTACAACGAGGGGCTTCTTAAACATTAAATCGAATCAAACGCATCCGTCAGCAAACAATCAAACCGACGCGCGTCATACTCCAGCAAGCGCACCACATCCTCCTGCTGAATAATATCCTTACCCACCGCATCCTGTAACCGCTCCTCCAAGGTCGCACCCGTCAACTTCCCACTACTCTGGGCACGCGCAAAGGTATTCCACAATGGGCCAAGCGACAGCAACATCTGATACGTACTCTCCACCCGACCCGTCGCATCATCCGGCTCCATATTGCGATACACAAACGTACCCAGATGCTGACGCACAGGATTATCTTCCATGATCAGGTCGCCCATCTGACGGGTCAGCTCATCACTGGGCTTGGCCACAATGCGCCCGGTGGGGAAAGTCGCCAGTTTCAATGCACCCGCCACAAGACGCACCGGGAAGTTCTCATAGAAATCGATCAGCGCTTCCTGGGCTTTATACAGCGCCAGGGTAATCGCGTATTCCGCGTGGATATCCTCCTCCTTCGTGCGCACGTGGGCGGAGTGATACTTGAGGATCGAACAGGCGATAAACAGCTGGCTGTGCACATCACCCAGACGCGCCGACAACAACTCACGACGCTTCAGGTTGCCGCCGAGGATTGCCAGCGCGAAATCCGAGGTTACCGCCAACGAAGCGCTGAGGATATTGATACGCTGATACCAGCGAGTGCTGAAGTTATCGGCATTGGCCGGCGCCTCACTGAAATGACCACGGGTAACACCCAGCACTTTGGTGCGCACCAGGTTGCTGAACACATGGCCCAGGTGATGGATAAACAGACGATCAAAGGCTTCCAGATCATCCGCCTGCATGGCCTGCATTTCTTCGAACAGGTAAGGATGGCAGCGCATCGCGCCCTGACCAAAGATCATCAACGAACGGGTCAGGATGTTGGCTCCTTCCACAGTAATCGCCACGGGAATGCTCTGGTAGGGAAATGCGAGGAAGTTACGTGGGCCAAGCTGGATCGCGCGACCGGCAACCACGTCCATGCTGTGGTTGATCAAACGACGCATGATCTCCGTAGCGTGGTATTTGGCCATGGCGGTCATCACCGCCGGCGCGCCAGACTCCAGACCTTTGGTAACCAGATGGCGCATGGATTCCAGGGTGTAAGCACCGCCCGCAATATCCGCCGTGGCTTCCTGAACGCCCTCGAACTTGCCGACTTCCATATTGAACTGGCGACGAATGCGCGCAAACGCGCCCACCATGCGATAGCTCATCTCGCCGCTGGCGGTGGCCAGTGCCGGCAGGGACACGCCGCGACCAGCGCCCAAGCATTCGATCAGCATCCGCCAGCCTTTACCGGCCATGGGCGCACCGCCGATGATCCAATCCACCGGGATAAACACATCAGTGCCCATCACCGGACCGTTCATAAACGGTGAGCCGGGGTTGTGGCGCTGACCGATTTCAATACCGGGGTGGTTAGCGGGCAAGAGCGCGCAGGTGATGCCGTATTCTTTCTTGCCGGGGTCACCGAGCAAGCCATCCGGGTCCACCAGCTTGAACGCCAGACCGACCACGGTGGCGACGGGCGCCAAAGTAATCCAGCGTTTGTTGAAGGTCAGGCGCAAGCCAATCACTTCCTTACCTTCGAATTCGCCTTTACAGACAATACCCACATCGGGAATCGAGCCCGCATCGGAACCGGCTTCCGGGCCGGTCAGACCAAAACAGGGAATCTCTTCACCGCGTGCCAGACCGGGCAACCAACGGTGTTTCTGTTCGTCGGTACCGTACTTCATCAACAGTTCACCCGGGCCGAGGGAGTTAGGCACCATGGCGGTCACGGCAGCGGTGATAGAGCGGCTGGCGATCTTGCTCATTACGCGGCTTTGCGCGTAGGGGCTGAAGTCGCGACCACCGAATTCCTTGGGGATAATCAGGCCGAGGAAGCCTTTGTCTTTCAGGTATTGCCAGGCTTCGGGGGAAAGGTCTTTGTGGTTGTGGTGGATATCCCACTCGTCCAGCAGCGCGCACAACTCGTTCACTTCGTTATCGAGGAAGGATTGTTCTTCTGTCGTTAATTGCGGCAGGCCGATTTGTGCAAATTGATTCCAGTCCGGCTTACCACTGAAGATGTCTTTTTCCCACCAGGTAGTGCCCGCTTCCAGCGCTTCGCGCTCGGTCACGCTCATGGAAGGCATGGATTTCTTGAGGATTTCAAATACCGGTTTGGTCAGGATCGGCCGGCGCAAGGCGGGCACGTTCAAAATCAGCAGCACCGCCGCGAGGGGAATCACCAGCCACAACGACCACATGGCCGAAGACAGCACGCCCAACACCAGCCAGGCCACCACCACAATGGCCGACGACGCCGGCAAAGGGACCTTACGGTACAG
Source organism: Cellvibrio sp. PSBB006 (assembly GCF_002162135.1). Lineage (NCBI taxonomy): Bacteria > Pseudomonadati > Pseudomonadota > Gammaproteobacteria > Cellvibrionales > Cellvibrionaceae > Cellvibrio > Cellvibrio sp. PSBB006. The sequence goes on from NZ_CP021382.1 coordinate 3,186,709, forward strand.
GAGGACACTGATCAAAATCAGAATAAGTAGCAACGACAGCAACAACATAGATTTCTCCTAACTGCTCACAAGATGAGACGTGCCCGATTCGGGAAGGCAAGGTCAAAACAATCACTGTTCAGACCACAGACCGGCTGCCCAATTCAGGTGCCGGCGCGTTTCATAACAATAGCCCATTGCACCTGTTTACGGCACGCAATAATTCAAGGTTTTTGTCACCTTGGCGCGCCATGAACATCCGGTACGAAGGCTGAGGATTTATACGGAGGGAAAAGCCGGGCCGGTCACCTTTGCGGGCAACCGGACAACCGGGGACATAGAAAGGCAGATTAAAGTGAAAAGCTTAATGTGCCCATGGTTGCGGGCTGCTCAGGGTAAGGCTGCTGTGCGGGCAGCAGGTCGGCGTCTCTCACCTCCCTTGCCCACACCACCAGCCGCAAAGGTCCGTTGGGATCAATCACGTCGAAGGGATAGCAGGTCACCAGCACCAGACCGGAGGCGGGGTAATCCGGTAGTTGCAGTGGTGTATGGCGGGAATCCACCACCTGGCGCTGTTCGATGCGATAGGTGAGCTGGCGGCCGTCGCGGGTTTGCATATACAGGTCGTCGCCGGGTTTTATGTCTTTGAGGAAACGGAAATGGGTATCGCGGTGGCCGCCGATCACGCTGATGCCGTCGCCCGGCAAGGCCGTACCTTGCAGATGACCGGGGCCGAAGGCGAGGGAGTTGCCCTGGGCGCCTTCAAGCACAAACAGATCCACGCCTTCATTCGGCATCCGCAGGCGGGCGACCGGATGAGTGTCGGCCCAGGGCCAGGGTTTGATGTCCGGTGTTAACGGATTTTCTCGCTGTGCTAAAGGCTCGTGTCCGGGCGTCTGACTGTTGTCCCATGCCTGGGCGATCAGCCATTGCGCCAGTTGGGCTTTTACCAGAATCCAGCCGGCATTACCCCATTGCCAGGCCAATATGAGTATCAAGAGTGCGCTAATCAATGACACCACACGGCGGGATTGCCGACGGGGTGTCACTCTGGTGCAAGCCTCGGGGGTGCAAGCCTCGGGCAGCGGCCGCAATACCCGACGGCGCCTGCCCAGTAAATCGCCCGTTAAATCAGGATTCCCGCATGAGCCCGGTTGATCCGCTCCCACTGCCCGGCTGTTGCCGCCAGCAATCCTGTTGCTGAGGTAGCGTCTAGTCATGATGCACCTCCCGCGAGCCGAAGCGACGCAACGCCAGTAACGCGAGTAATGCACAACTACCGAGCAACCAGTTGAGCAGTAACGGGGTCGCGGTACGCGGGTACATCAGCGGCGCGGCTTGCTGACCCTGGGGCAACAGATTGGGGACCGGCGCCTGCTCCAGCGCCTGATCCTGCGGGCGACTCGGTGTTTCCTCTACCGCCACAAAGCTGGTGTAGGGCGACATCAACTGATGCTGCAAGGCTACCTCCAGCACCGCGTCGCGAACCTCGGCCTCCGGGCGACCACGGACTTTCTCATCCAGCAGCGCGGCAATTTTCTGCTCTGCCCAGCGCACGCCGATACCACTGTGGGATGCAGCATCGCTGGAGGTATTAGCCACGGCTAACTTGCGCGACCAGCTTTTACCGGCTTGCTGGCCACGCACGTCAATCACACCCCGATTCGGCCAGGTGCCGCTCACCTTGGCACTGACCAATAGCGGCTCGCCTTGATACAAGTCGGGGATACGCGCAGGCCAGGCTTCTACCGGCACCGGCCAGTTAACTTCTATGTCACTCATCACGGGACTTTCCAGTTTGGTAAACAGCGATTGCATCTTCTCCGCCACTTCGGTCTGAGCGCCGATAAAGGTAAAGGTGCCGCGCCCGAATTCTGCTGCCTTGGTCATAAAGTAGCTGTTGGGCGCGGAGCCGATGCCCACCGTAAACAAGCGTGCATCGCCCAGTTGTTGGTGAATCAATTCGAACAGTGATGTCTCGTTACCGACGCTGCCGTCGGTGATAAAGATCACCTGCTTCAGGTAGCCTTCCGCCGCCGGGTAACGCAACGCTTCATCCAATGCCGGCGCCATCTCGGTGCCACCATCGGCATTTAACCGCTGCACAAAACTGCGCGCCTGTTGCAGCGCGTTGGCATCTGCCGGAACCGGTCGACTGAACAACGCCTGATGGAAGGAATTGAATTCGATGACGTTGAAGCGATCCTTGTCGGCCAGGCGCGACAGCGCCAGTTGCAGGCTGGCCTTGGCTTGCTCAATGGACACACCGCCCATGGAGCCGGAGGTGTCGATGATAAAGATCACTTCGCGCGGCAGGGTTGCGCCGGCCTGTTCCTGTTGCGTTGGTAACACCATCAGCAGCGCGTAATCTTCGCCATCAATGTGCTCCGTAAAAAAGGCCGCGTCCGGCGCCTTGCCGGCAACGGTATGCCACTGCATCTCGAAGTCGCGATCCATGGGGATGTGCTTTTGCGTCGGTGTAATCTGGTGGCCGTTGCCCAGCTTATAGATGCTGAGTTCATGGTAAGCGCCGCGAATTTGCGCCAGGGGCACGCCGGCATCCAGGCTGATATTGATGGCGATGTTGTTGGTGTCAGGCTGCGGTGCGGGATGCACAAAGGGCGTAATCCGATGCGCGTCCGGCACCTGATCGGTGGGCTGCGCCCAACCCCAGCCGCTGTTGGTTTCCAGCGACACCTGAGTGTCGGCATCCTGTTTCATCACGCCGGGGATGTAGCGCGGCGTGAGTGTGGTGGGCAAACGCCAACTGAAGGTTTGATTGCGATAGGTCACCAGCTCGTGATACTGCAATTCGATGATGACCTTTTCCTTGGGACCAATATTGGCAATCGCCTGGGTAAACAGGTTGGGCCGCTCCTGCCGGGTCAGTGCCGCGCGCTTGCCTTCGCGCTTGGCCTGGTCGTAAATCCGTTGTGCTTCCTGCTTTTCCTTAATGTCCGCCACAATCCGACGCTCGCCAATCTCCAGCACCATGCGATTGATGGCCGCGTCCTCCGGCAGCGGAAATACATACACGCCTTCCACCCAGTCGTCGGTGACATTTTCAAAGGTCTGACGCAACACCACCCGCGCCAGCATGCCCTTGATGGTGACCTGCGCCTCGCTGTGATGATGCAGCGCCGCGCGGTAACCGCTGGCGGTTTTAACCAACAAAGACCCGGCGCTGGCTTCTTCCGGGTTCACATCGGCGCGGGCGATTTCGGCGGCGGCTATCGTCAGCAGCACCACCAGCGAGCCTAAAACCCATGTCCATATCCGACGCGTGGGTCGGTGAGGCGGTGACGGTTGCAATAGCAGATGTTTGGGGATGCGGCGGCGGTTAAAACACATGATAGTATTCCCTGCAAAAGTTAAAGCCGTGAACGGCGTTTCGACAGGGTCAGTAAACCAGCGCAATCCGGCGCTGCCGGGGCACAAAAACGCAAAAGCGGTGATCAATTATGGCGAATTGTGGCAAAACCTTTCACAGCCATTTTTCTCCATTAAAATCCATCACCATTCGTAGGTCGCATTAGCCGCACCGCGGCGTAATCCGACACCACCCTATCAACCGCAAAGGACACCCATGGCCCGCCACATCGCCATCGTTGAAGACGAAATCGCCCTCGCCCATAACTACCGCGATGCGCTCACCCGCCAGGGTTACAGCGTGAGTCTCTACCACAACCGCCCTGACGCCTTGGCTGCGTTTAATAAAAGCCTGCCGGATTTGGCGATCATTGATGTGGGTTTGGGAGATGACATTGAAGGCGGGTTTGAATTGTGCCGCGACCTGCGCAGTAAAGCGCCAGCCTTGCCGATTATTTTTTTAACCGCGCGCGACAGTGAATTTGATGTGGTATCCGGTTTGCGTCTGGGCGCCGATGATTACCTCACCAAAGATATCAGCCAACCCCATATGCTCGCGCGCATCGTGGCCTTGTTTCGGCGCGTGGATGCCCTGCGCAAACCCGACGCGCAACCCAGTGAAGAAATTCTGCAACGCGGAAAATTATTGTTGAACATGGATCGCATGAGCGCGCACTGGGATGAACAACCGGTAGACCTGACGGTGACGGAATTGTGGATCGTCCACGCGCTCAGCAAGCATCCCGGCCACGTAAAAAACCGCCAGCAATTGATGGACGCGGCCAACGTCGTGCTCGATGACAATACCATTACCTCGCACGTCAAACGCATTCGCAAGAAATTCCTGCGCCTTGATGAACAATTTGATGCGGTAAAAACCGCTTACGGCATGGGCTACCGCTGGGACGAACAATAACCATGCGTTTGCGTCGACAATTATTGCTGGTGAGTTTGCTCGGGCTGAGTTTGCCCTGGGCTGGTTGCCAATATATTCGCGAGATGGAAGATGCGTTGCGTCAGGGCCAAAGCATTGCACTATTGGCCAGCGCGCAAGCGGTAGCCAATCGCATCAGCAACGAGCCGGCGCTATTGGAAGAACTGCAACAACCGGCGGCCCAGGTTTATGCCATCGATCAAATCTACGCGCATCCTTTTCCCGCACCAGCCATACTCGACGGTTACGACGATGAATGGCGCCATCGCGAATTCGATGGATTAGCCTGGGAAAATTCTATCTTTTCATTCCATCTGCAAGCCGCCAGCCACGACAAGGATTTGTACCTGTTTGCCCGTGTCGATGATGCAAACATTGTGTATTACAACCCCGGCTTTGAATCGCCGACCCAAAGCGATCATCTGGTATTGCGCATGCACGACACAGAAGGCAATGCGCAGGATTTTGTTATCAACACCAGCGCACCGGGCATGATCAATGCGCACGCGGCAACGCTCGACTACAACGACTATGGTGAACGCATTACACGTTATGTGCGCGAACATCGCATCAAAGGCGTGTGGCAGGAGCGCGAGCAGGGTTATCAACTGGAGTTGCAATTACCACTCACCATGACCCACGGTTATTTAAGTGTGGCGGCGGTCAATCACAGCACGGTCAGTGATGCGACAACCGCCGGCGCTTGGTTGGGCACAATAAAACGCACGGATAATCCCAAACCTTTGGTAAAACAAAATGCCGTGCTCGCGGACGCCCTGAATGTATTTGCCGGGCAGGATTTGCGCTTACGCATAACCGGCCGCAATCAATGGCTGATTGCCGAAGCCGGTCGCTTGCAATCACCGACTAAATTACCCGTCGAGGAAAATGGATTGCTGGCCTGGCTGATGCGCAATTTGTTTACCCGCACTGATTTGCCACCGCTGGATACACCGCAATTTACCGGCCGCCTGGATGCACCGGAAATTCAGCAGGCACTCAACGGCGATAACGCACGCACCTGGTATCAGTATGGTGTACACAATTTGGGCCGCGCTGTTGTGCCGGTCGTGCGCCAGACGCGCATCATCGGAACCGTGGTGGTTGAACAAACCAGTGCCAGTATTCTGTCGCTCACCAACAATGCATTTCAACGCTTGATGTTTTATACCTTGCTGGCGACGCTGGTTGCCGGCGCAGGACTAGTGGCTTATGCAACCTGGTTGTCGTTGCGCATTCGCCGCTTGAGTGAAGCGGCTGACACCGCCATGCGCGAGGACGGAAAACTGGAGAATCAATTTCCGGTATCCAAGGCACAGGATGAGATTGGTGATCTGAATCGCAGCTACGCACAACTCTTGGCCCGCTTGCAGGAATACACGGATTACTTACGCACCCTTTCCAACAAGCTGTCCCATGAACTACGCACGCCGCTCGCGGTGGTGCGCAGTTCACTCGACAATCTCGATAATGAAAAACTGGATGCGCAAGCCAAAGTGTTTGCGACGCGGGCACAGGAAGGCTCGCAACGGCTTTCCGCTATCCTCAACGCGATCAGCTCCGCGAGCCGCGTAGAAGAAAGCATTCGTACCACCGAGATGGAACCGGTTCCGCTGGAAAAAGTGATTCATGAACTGACGCTTGCCTATCGGGATATTGCGCAACAACACGTCGTGTCGGATATTCCTGCCAACGAGTCGTTTGTTATTCACGGCTCTGCCGATTTGATTGTGCAGATGATCGACAAGCTGTTCGACAACGCCTGCGATTTTTGTCCACCCGAAGGGAAAATTGTTTTTTCACTGCGCAAACTCAAGGATCAGGTTGTGCTTACCGTGAGCAACGATGGCCCCTTGTTACCACAAAAGATGCAGAGCCAGTTATTCGACTCGCTGGTGTCTATTCGTGAATCCAAAGATAAACACAACGACAACAAAATCCACCTGGGGCTGGGTTTACATATCGTGCGTTTGATTGTCGAGGTGCATCACGCGCGGGTCAGTGCGCGCAATCGTGCTGATAACAGCGGCGTGGAGTTTGAAGTTATCTTTCCGCCGGCTATCAGTTATACGCTTTAAAAATTACAAACGCTGTGCCAGCCCGTCGCTTAACGCGCGACGATAGGCACTTAACGCGGGGATCAACCCCATCAGCATCGCCAGACCGACAATACCGCCGAGTAAGTAAAACGTCTGCGGCTGTAGAGGATTGATGTCAATAAATAAACCAAACTGGTCTGCCAACATGGGTTGCGCGATCCACAAGCTACCGGTCAATAATAAAACGCCGCCGGCCAGTGCGAGCACGATCAACAACAAAACTTCCAGTTCAATCAGTAAAAATAAATAACCTGCACCGGCACCTACCGCGCGCAGGATAGCAATCTCCCGTTGCCGTTCATTCATAGATGCCAACAAGCTGGTCATCATGCCGATCAACACAGCCAACAACACCATGATGGAAATCAGGTACAACACGTTTTCCACCACGCTTAACATTTGCCAGAGTTCAGTAAGTGCAACACCGGGCAGTATCGCCATCAAAGGCTCTTGCGGATATTGGTTTACCTGGCGTTGCACGGTGAAGGTCGCGGCGCGGGATTTTAACCCCACAAGCATTGCGGTGATATTTTTGGGCGTAAGATCCTGCTGTAATGCCGCTTCTGCCGAAATCGTATTGCCGGGAATCGGCATGCCCTGTTGCCAGTCGAGATGAATCGCCTCAATACCCGCCAGACTGATATGTACCGTGCGATCCACCGGCGTGCCGGTCGGTTGCAAAATGCCAGTTACGCGGAAGGGTTTGTCATCGTGGTGATGCAAATTTACCGCACCGCTACCGTGGGCTAATACCAGCTCATCGCCCACCTGATAATTCAATTTGCGTGCGACCTCAGCACCAAGCACCGCGTCGTAAACGCCATTAAATATTTTTCCTTCGGCAAATATCAGTGGCCGCTGTTGACCGTAACGATAATGTTCGAAGTACGCGGCCGTCGTACCCAACACGCGAAAGCCACGATGGGAATCACCTAAGGACAATGGTACGGTCCACTCCACCGCACTGTGACGACTTAACTCCTGAAAACTTTGCCAGGTAATATTGTTGGTGGCATTGCCAATGCGGAATACGGAATACAAGAGTAAATTTAATTGCCCGGAGCGTGCACCGACAATCAGATCCGTGCCCGACAAGGTTTGGCTGAAACTTTTCTTCGCCTGAACACGCAGATGATCAATGCCCAATACCAGCGCTACGCTGATAATTAATGAAGCCAAGGTCAGGGATGCGGTGGTGCGGCGATTGCACACACTGAGGCGCGCCAGTTTAATCAGCATACGCAGTCCTCGTAAGCGGTTTATCGAGATCACGAATATCCAGCGCGCGCGAAAAAAAAGTTTGTAAGCTGCGGTCATGGCTGACAAACACGATGGTGCAATTAATCTCAGCGGCCGTGTCCAACAACACTTGCATAAAGGCGGCGCGGCTATCGCTATCCAACGCCGAGGTTGGCTCATCGGCAATCAAGATCTCCGGTTGCGTTACCAGCGCCCGTGCCACCGCTACGCGTTGCTGTTGACCGACACTGAGCTGTCGCGCGGATTGGTTGAGCAGGCTTTTCGATAATCCTAATGCATCCAGCAATTGTTGTGCGCGTTGTCGCGCAGGCAGTAACGGTATACCGGCAAAATGTGCACTCAGTAACACATTATCCAACAGGTCAAGATAAGGAATAAGATTGAATTGCTGAAAGATGACACCGATGTGACGCGCACGAAACTTGTCACGCTGACGCTGCGAGAGTTGATCAAACGACTGCCCCAACGCCTGTAGCTGCCCGCTCTGAGGTTTGATAACCCCAGCCAACAAATTCAGCAAGGTCGTCTTGCCGGAACCGGAGGGGCCATACAAAAATACGCGTTCGCCACGCGCAATATCCAGCACGGGAATCTGCACCAGAGGCGGCTCGGTAGCCGACCACCGAAAATTGAGGTCGCGCAGGGCAAAAGCAGGTTTGGTATTTATCATCATCACAAAAATTTGTTCAGCCGGAATTTTTTATAGACAGGATGTCGAAGACTTGCCTTATCATAACCCACATTGTCCTTAAACCTATTGTCCCTAAACCTGTTGAATCACTCCTATGCCAAGACATCCGCTTTGTTCAGTCGTTCTGTTAATTGCCTTGTGCAGCAGTGTTTGCCTCGCACAAACCCCTTCTGCGAACACCAAGTCTCCACGCACCATTGAGTGGACTGATTTGATGCCGGAAGAAGACCTGAAGCTGTTGATGAACATGCCGCAGGTGGACCACACCGCATTGAGCGAAGAAGAGCTGGCCATGGATCAGCCGACCAACAACAACTCGCCCCAAACCACCACCAGCAGTTTTGAAAATCAGGTGACCAGTGCAATAGAACAGGCCATGGCCAAGCCATCCGGCGGACGCACCTGGCAGGATGCGTTAACGTCTACCCGCGTGCGGCCGGAGTTTAACAATACCAAGATCCGCCTGGCGGGTTATATCGTGCCGCTGGAGTATGACGATGAGCAAGTTATCACGTCGTTTTTTCTGGTTCCGTATTTCGGAGCCTGCATTCACGTTCCGCCACCACCGCCGAATCAGTTAATTTATGTTGAGTATCCGCAGGGTTTTACGTTGGAGGATTTGTATACGCCGTATTGGCTGAGTGGGACGGTGAAGATTGAAACCCATGAGCATGAGTTGGGATTGGCGGCTTATAGTATGAAAGTGGATTCGATGGTGGAGTATACGGAGGAATAACAAGACGGGAAGCATTCGACTTCGTAGTACGTTCGTCGTTGGGTACATAGGTTCGGAAGCGCATGACAAATTGGCAGGAAGCCAATTTGCACAGCGAAGCTGCCCGCAGGGTGAGCCACAGGGATGTGGCGAATGAATCGTCCCTGTAGCTCCCTCAATTCATCCCTGAATTGAGGGTTCCGAACCTATGTACCCAACGCCAAACTCACATCTTATTAGCGTCAAGTTTGCTTTTCTTTTGTTCTAATTTATACCACCACACTTGCCGATGGATTCCGGTGTTTCCTCTGAGACCGTCACCAGCAAGGATGCTGGTGCCGAGCCCCCAGGGATGGGTTCACGGCGTGTCTCAGAGGAAACACCGGAGTCCATAACCCGCAAATGACTTCTCAAAAACTTCACTAATTTATATTTTTATTGCCAACAACTGCGCCTCAAACTCTTCCGCATTAATTACTTGATCATCAATAAGCTCTATACGGCTATCAAGAATATCCCCTGCCAATGATTGATCCAATTGATTAACGCTTAGTACCCCGTTTTCAGAATTAAACACATGCACACCCTGATCGGTACTCATCACCGCTTTTGCACGGACTACCGACAAACCCGTCATCAACAAAAATAATAAATTGAAATTAAATTGCCAGTCCGGCCGAAACAACCAACCGCAGCTGTAGTAGCCCTGCCCCTGATTATCCCGACGAATAAAATCTTTATCCTGCGGCAACTGAATAGCAGAGTTGTAAAACTCGCGTTGCGGGCTGAGTGAATTATTGCGATGCGCTTGCGGATTTTTTGAAGTGCGAGGAGTGCGCGGTAGATCCAGCCAATCGGCCTCGATAGCACCCTGCTCCACCCAGGCGGAAAGTTGTTTGGGCGGCTCGAAGCTTTGCAGGAGTTGATTGAAATTTTCGCGATCCTGCGCGTCGCAGCAATCAGTTTTGTTGGCAACAATCACGTCGGCTACGGCCAGTTGATCTTGGAAGTTGGCGTTGGTGGTGTAGCGTTCGTCGGTGAGTTTTCGTGGGTCGACCAGTGTCAGGGTTGCGCGCAAATCCAGCACCGTATCGTAATATTCGCCAGTTAAGGTGTTGATGATTTCTTCCGGGTGACCGAGGCCGGTGGGTTCTATCAGAATGCGATCCGGCTTGGTGGTGGCGATCATCATATTGAGCGCGATCTTCATGGGTAAGCCGGCTACACAGCAAATGCAACCGCCGGGCACTTCGCGCACATGAGCGTTGACACTTTTGAGCATGGCGCCGTCGATGCCGATTTCACCGAATTCATTGACCAGTACCGACCACACCTGGTCCGCCGGTTTGTGGCGTAACAAATGGGTAATGGCGGTGGTTTTCCCCACGCCGAGGAATCCGGTGATGATATTGGTTGGAATCGCGTTGCGCATAGATCACCTGTAGATTGATAAGGCGATGCATGGTAACGCAAGGGATTTTAAAAATGAAATGTGGCGTTATCCGGTGACAGGGTTTCCAGCCCTTGCTGCGCGTCGATAATCCAGGTTAATTGCAGCGCGGTGATACTGGGATAGCGGTTAAAAACCGACGCATCGACAGAGGATAATTTCTCCGGCGCCTGGCAAGTGAATTCGTAATACACCAGAAAGTCTGCATGGCCGTTCCCCGCTTGTTCGGTGCTTAACAAACCGGATTGCATCTCGGCATCACTTAATTCACACAGCGCTGCCGGCGTTAACGTCAGCATTTTTTTCGCATCACGCAGATCCGCTACCGCCTTACCAAGTTGATGTTGTTCCTGCTCCGTTTTTGCCGCCCGTTCAAAGCCCAGTACATCCATGGCCGGCAGATTGAGATTGATGCTGAGTAGTGATCCTTCGAGCACCAGCGTCATCTCCGCCGCGCCATGTTGATGTGCTCCCAGGTCGCGATAGCTGTGGTCATGGTCATGGTCATGGTCATCATGATGATGAGCAGCAACCGTGGTTTTATCCAGCGCGTGGTTGGCGGATGGCTCTGCGGGTGCGGGTGATTTTTCGCAGGCACTTAGCAGGGCAACTATCGCAAACAGAGATGTTATGTATTTTATTATTTGCATGGTTCCTCTCAGGAAAACTGGTAAGCCAGAGCGGCCCGCAAGGTTATTGTAGTCACAATAAAAAGCTTATCCGTGCGCATGATAACCTGACCTATTTAACTCAAGAGTCTATTTGCCACTCCGGAAAAGGATCGGGCAAGGTTTTCCAGAGAGATTGCCCTGCCAATAATTCTTCATCATTTAACAGACACTCATTCAGCCGTTGGATTACTTCATCTGCGTGCAACCCCTGCCCGATAAATACCAGTTCCTGGCGCATATCGCCAAAGGGCTCCTGCCATTTATCCATAATATATTGGCGATGTTCCGGATCTTCCGGCCAGTGTTCTTCGGGGATGGACTTCCAGAACATTCCCGCTGCGCCGTGTTGCGCAATACCGCCCGCCTGACTCCACTGTGCTGCGATCTGCGGACGGCTGGCGAGCCAGAAAAATCCTTTCGAGCGCAGGAGCTTGCCCGTCATAACCGGATTAAAAAAGAAGTCGTGCAATTTTTGCGGATGGAAGGGGCGACGCGCGTGATAGCTAAAACTGCTGATGCCGTATTCCTCCGTTTCCGGCAGATGTTCGCCGCGCATTTCCTTTAACCAACCCGGCGCCTGTTGCGCTTTATCAAAATTAAATCGGCCGGTATTCAGCACACGATCCAACGGCACCTGGCCTTTTGTTATCGGTACAATGTCAGCATCCGGATTCAGTTTGTGTAATACCGCTTGCAGTTCGGCAAGTGTGTCAGCATCTACCAGGTCAGTTTTGCTGATTAACAGCACATCACAAAATTCAATTTGATCCACCAATAAATCTGCAACATTGCGTTGATCTTCATCACCTAAATGCTCGCCGGTTTCCTGCAAATATTGCGCTTCGTAAAAATCACGCAGGAAATTTACCGCATCCACCACAGTGACCATGGTATCGAGGCGCGCAACCTGCGACAGGCTATTGCCGTCTTCATCTTCAAAAGTAAAGGTTTCGGCCACGGGCAGCGGTTCGGAAATGCCGGTAGATTCAATCACCAGATAATCAAAACGTCCCTCGCTGGCCAGGCGATTTATTTCAACCAGCAAATCTTCACGCAAGGTGCAACAAATACAACCGTTGCTCATCTCCACCAGTTTTTCTTCGGCGCGATGTAGTTGCACCTGATTTTTTACCAGCGCGGCATCGATATTGATTTCACTCATGTCATTCACAATAACCGCCACGCGCAAGTCCGCGCGATTATTGAGAATGTGATTCAGTACCGTGGTTTTGCCGGCACCGAGAAAGCCGGAGAGCAGTGTAACGGGAAGCGATTTTTGCATGATTCCAATCCAGGTAATCGTTGAATGTTAAAGATGGCGCTGAGCGAGATTACGCTCCAGGTGTTCTTGACACGCTTTTTCTTCTGCGCAAAGTTCAGCCGTGGGTCACAACAGTTGTTGTTGCAGATTCATATAGTCCTTGTAAGGCATACGCAGTAAAGACTGGGGCGTCAATGCAGCTTCATTCATCTGTACTTCTCACAGAGCATTCTGAAATTGATGTTATAACATAACATATAAATTCCGTGACGCAAGCCTTCGATAGCTGACCAGCCAGCATGATGCTGTCCATCCGGCGCCTCGGCATTCTTCAGCGCAACGTAAAAATTCGTGAGTTTTTGTAATCGTTTTCTTTTTTTGATCAGACAATGTTGACTAATACGTCAGGAGTTGTATAACGTTCCTATGCCCGCATTCAGTTAAATTCCACCGATCGACAACTTTCATAAATATATTAATAATCAATACGTTGAATAACTTTTATTCTCGATTTAGCCGCCACCACGCTTACTTCGTCTAACCCTGAAAAATCGCCACACCATGTGTTAAATATTATAAATATGTAACATTCCCGATTGAATATGTAATCGGTTTCAACTATCGTACGGCCCCAATCAAAGTCCACCGGTCAGCCGGGACGCAAGATAATCATAAATCCAACCATTCTTTATCTGCTCTCCCTTCAACCAGGCTGCCGGAGCCCGTTGATATAAAAATCAATAACACCCCCTAATAATTCGAGGAGTTAAACATGATGCAGCCTTCCCGCTTCAGAAAGAGTTTGTTGTCCTCCTGTATTGCCGCCGTAGCTTTTGGTTCCGTTGGTATGGTGCAGGCCCAGGAAGACACCGGCATGGTGGAAGAAGTTGTTGTGACGGGTATTCGAAGCTCACTCACCCGTTCCGCCGACGTAAAACGCAACGCGCCTTCTGTCGTGGATGCCATCAGCGCTGAAGATATAGGTAAACTGCCCGACGTCACTATTGCCGACTCATTGCAGCGTGTTCCAGGCATTCAGATCCGCCGCACCGCTGGCGAAGGTTCCACCGTCAACGTACGCGGCATGCCACAAGTCAGTACACTCCTGAATGGCGAACAGTTCCTGAGCGCCGGCTCGATCACCACCGCCCAACCTGACTTCACCGATATTCCGGCTGAACTTCTTTCCGGCGTGGACGTGATCAAATCTTCTCAAGCCAGCACCCTTGCAGCAGGTGTGTCGGGCACTATCAATATGAAAACCCGTCGTCCCTTCGACCTGGACGAAGGCTGGACCTTCGCCGGCTCCGCTGAAGGTTCGCAGGGGCAGTACACAGATGACGATATTGGCCACAAGATCTCCGGCTTTGCTGGCTTCAATAACGGCGAAGACTTTGGTGCGCTGTTCACCCTGACCACCTCCGATGCCACCTTGGCCAACTATCGTTATGGGATGTATTCCGACTGGTGGTTCCGGGGCTATAACGAAAACGACGCCGACTGGCCGGGCCAACCCACGGGGGTTAATACCGACCTGACCGGCGACGGCGATTTTAACGATCAGGTTTTTGGAACCATCGACTACGGCGTCACCAACCGCGTGGCTGAGCGTGAGCGCCTGGGTGTCTCCAGTTCCTTCCAGTTCCAGGCGAGTGACCGCGTAGAGGTGCTGGCTGATGTGTTCTATACCAAGATGGACCAGGGCGATTATGTCAACGGCCTCATCGCCGACAACTCCTGGGCGCAATACGATTGGGTGACGCCCGATCCCGATACCCTGATCAATCGCGGACCGAGTGCTGGCGGTAATGGTAAGGACTTCTATACCTCAAGCATTACCCATCTTGATGCGCTACGCGTAATCGCCTCGTCCCAAACCATCATGGACGAGCGCGAGTCGTTGAACATCAACCTGCAATCCAACATCGAGTTCAGCGACAACTTCCGTGGTAGCGTCCGCTATCTGCACGGCGAAGCAAGCAACGACCACACCGCCAGCATCGCCGATGCGCAGTTAACCAGCGGCGCTCAGTCCGGCTTGGTGACTGTAAATGATGGCGTGACTGCTCCCGTAAACCCCAATGGCTGGGGACCGGAGCGCGTACCTGTGACGGCAGATTTTTCCGGCGAACATCCGCGCATGATCTATCCGGAAGGCTTTGGGCAAGACATCAACAGTTACGGCCTGGTGTCCACCTTCTCCGCCCAGAATCGCAACGAAGAATCGGAGCTGGATGTATTCCGCTTTGACGGCATCTTTGATATCAATGAATCCGCCAGCCTGGATTTCGGATATCGATACGCTGATCGTCAGATTGAACGTGATCAGTACGATCTGATATCTCCTTTCACTGAAAATGATGCCGACGGCAACCCAGTGACTGTTTACTCCAAATGGAAAGATTCCGGTATTGCGGTAAGTCAGGGCGGAGACACCCTCGGCAGAACCTTCAGCTTTGAAGAGCTGGATGATATGGGATACATTCACACCCAAAATGACTTTGGCCCCGCCAGCGATGGCAACAGCTACTACTTTATTGATCCGAAGGCGATGGAAGACAACTTCGCGTTCCAGGAGTCGCTCTACAGCGGCAATATCCAGCGTAAAGACGGTGCACAGAGTTATATCGTTGAGGACGAGACGCACACCTTCTACATCCAGGGCAACATTGAGGGCGAAATGGTATTTCCGTTCCAGGCAAACCTGGGCGTGCAGTATGTTGAAACCAACCTGAACATTACGCAATTTGTGCCAGCCGTTGATAAAACCCAAGCCACCATTGACGGCGTGGTTTATCCAGTGACCGATGGTGTTGCTCCGGACATCGTTGGCACCAACGTGACTGACCGCAGTTTTGATGATGTATTGCCACGTTTCAACATCGCTTGGGACACCTCAGACACCACCAAATTGCGTTTGGCCTTTACCAAGACAATGTCGCAGTTGAACGCGGATGATCTTGGCCTTGGCTTGGTGTACACCACCAACAACAATCCCGAGCTCGGTGTGTTCGAAGTAGTCAGCGCAACCCAGAACGGCAACCCGAATATGGACCCATGGCGTTCCGATAACTGGGATTTGAGTTACGAGTGGTACTTCAATGAATCATCGTTGCTCAGCGCCGGCATTTTCTATCTCGATATCGAAACCTTTATCGCCACCAGCTCCGTACAAATTCCGACGGTACCGGACTCCGATGGCGTTAACCGCCGACCCGGCGAAACCATCGACCTGACCATTCGCGACAACGTCGAAGGTGGCGTGGTGAAAGGTTATGAAATCAACTACCAACAGGCGTTTGACTTCCTGCCCGGTGCCTTCAGCGGTTTGGGTATGAATCTGAACTACACCTTCACGGATGCGGAAGGCGGCGAGAAAGACTTCTATGGCGCAACCATGCCCATGGCCGATAATTCCGAAGATCAAATTAACGCGGTGCTCTGGTACGAGTACGATTCATGGCAAGCGCGCCTTGCTTACAACTACCGCAGTGAGCGTTTCATCGGTCGCGCCTGGAATGATGGCAGCCCGGCAGCCTGGTGGTCGGCACCGACGAGTTATATCGATGCATCGGTCAGCTACGACATCAATGACACTGTGTCTGTTTACCTGCAAGGCACTAACATCACTGAAGAGTACGAAGAAACTTATATGCAGTGGGAAGATGTAGTAGTTAATCAGAATATTTACGAGGCTCGCTACACTCTCGGTGTTCGCGCAACCTTCTAATATTGTTCATCAGGAATGGAATGATTGTGCATAGCAATGATTCCGGACCACGCTTCAACCCCGCTTTGCGGGGTTTTTTTATGCTTGTCGCAATTGCGCCAGGACTGTTCGATGATCGTCATAATTCAACGCACAGCGCGTTAGAAAATCATCCAGTTGATTCAAATCATATGCTGAAGCATCAGCCCCTCGTTGCACGGGAGGAAAGATTCCCATGCCGGCGAAGATGCAGTACCAGGAGGATGCCGGATAATACTTTGCAATATCCTGCCGTTGGATTTCCGCAGCCAGGTTACCGCCGCGTTTCCAACAGCGATATAACTCACGCAATGAATCAGAGACATCATCAGGATTGGCGGTATTCGCTCGCCAGTATTCCGAGTCCTGACGTGAGCTGGTTTTGTAATGCGTCACAATATAATCACGGGTGCCATCAAACTGATTGTTGATGCGTTCATTAAATACGTGCTGCAGGCGATCGGTAAAACCTCCCTGTTGAAACAGCTCTACAAAGATCGCGACAGTTTGTTGAATCAAAAATAATGCTGTTGCTTCCAGAGGTTCGATGAAGCCCTGCGCCAGGCCTACGGCCAAACAGTTTTTGTGCCAATGCTGCGTTACCCGGCCGACTTTCATCTTCAAATGGCGAACCGGAATATCATTGTCCGATAAGCTCAGATGCTTACGGAGTTCAAGTTCAGCATCGTCAGCCGAACAAAAGGCAGAGCTGTAGACGTAACCGTTACCGAAGCGGTTGGTCAACGGAATCTGCCAGGCCCAGCCATGGCGCAACGCAGTAGCGCGTGTTTGCGTGGGAATTTTTTCGGTAATCACCGACGGGATTGCAACAGCGGCATCGTTGAATAGTTGCTGTGAGTAACTGACGAAAGGGATTTGCAAGGTTTTTTGTATCAACAGACCGGAGAACCCACTGGCATCTACAAAAAAATCGGCCGTTACTATTTCACCCGTGTCAGCCACCAATTGCCGGAGATTTCCAGCATCATCCTGTATCACGTCCTTTACATGCAGCTCGCGGTGCACAACGCCCATCTCCGTTGCTTTTTTCCGCAGAAAACGGCCCAGCAAAACCGCATCAAAGTGATAACCGTATTGCGTATCAAAGGGAAAGTGATAATGGGCTTTGGGCGCGAGAGATTTCTCGGCCAGGTGGTGAGAGAGAAAAAAACGATTGGGATGCGCATCAACATCCATACCTGCCAGTCGCTGCTGCGCCTGGTGTATAAAAATCGGCAAGGTGTGACTGTCGACCACAGAGGGAAACGGATGATAATACTTGTTAAAGCCAGGCCGCGTTGACCAATCTGCAAAGGTAATGCCGCATTTATAAGTGGCATTGCACTCTGGCATCCATTCCGCTTCGGCAATACCCATCTTATCGAAGAAATTTTTCAATGCCGGTGTCGATCCTTCACCGACACCAATTGTGCCAACCTCGGCAGATTCAAGCAGCGTGATGCGAATATTTTTCTTCGCCCAGGCCCGGGCCATAATCATGGCAGTCATCCAGCCGGCAGAACCACCACCCAGAATAAGAATATCGTTGATCATGTGGTACTCATCGTCAGGTATGAGTGCAAATTTTCCCACGGATAGCGAAGAGTCTCAACGACACCTGAAGAATAAATTCGCGCACTATACCGCGCGAATTTATTCTTCATTTGGTTTATCAGGGATGGTTGGCCTGCTGTTTCGCCAACGCATCCGCCGCCAGTGCCAGGAACATATAATTCGTTGCTCCGCCACCCATGACATATTCCGTTTGTTGCCAGAAAAATGGCCAGACTTTCAGCTCAGGTAAATCCGGACGAATTAATGCCGTTCCGGAAATCACACCACCGGGGATATAAGACCAGTCGGCGCGATTAACACCGTAAGCAACAATTGCCGAATTAGCGCCGACACCCGATGCAAAAGACTGGGTATTTTCGCCAGGGTGTACACCCAACACAAAATTTAACGCGTTGAGATAAAAGTCGGCGCTGGTGTGTTCCGGCCAGGCTTTGTTGAAGAAATATTGTTTAACACCAAAGTCCTGAATGGTCCAACCGGCGCCCCAGATATTGGGCTTGTAAGGCACGCCGTAGGGCGATTCCGTTTTTGCTGCCGCACGCAAGGCTTGTTGATGCTGCGCAACGGCGTCAGACACAGCGTCAACAAACGCAGGATTGTTGATCTTGTCCATGACGCGCCCGATCGTCCAGCCGGTGTCGGCAATGTTATTGACAACATCCGCTTGCATTGCGATCAAGGCATCACGGTATTGCTGATCATTGGTGGATAAAATCAACTCCGCCAACACAAACGCTTTTACCGCAACGTCATCGCTGCGTGCAAACGCATCGCGATAAAGTGCTTGCGCTACGCTCAGTGATTCTTTCGCTATATCAGGATTGTATTGACGCAAGACTCGCGCGGCGGCGGCCAATCCGGCGGCAACATCGAGCTCGCGATCGGGGTTGTCCTCGGTAAAAACCCAGCGGTCATCGGGTGTACCCGACTTACCGTTTTTGATTTCACCGGGTTTGAGATTCGCATCGTAATCAAAATTATCAGTTTGCACCGAAGCATCGCCCAACAACACATATTGGCGAATGGTCGGCACAATAATTCCGCGATACAAACGGCCCATGGCACGATAGCCGCCGAGGATACTCAGCAAGCCGTGTTCAACTTGTTGCAACGCATCGTTCTTGCCATCGGGCACGTGAATCTCAACCAGACGTTTTTCCTGGTCGATTAAGGTCGCGTCATAATCCAGACCAAATTCTTCTACCATCATCGCCAGCAGCCAGACCGTCCCGATTTGCGATTCTACCCGCAGGTCGTAATCACCCGCATCGTGCCAGCCACCCACATTCAAGCCGGGCACGCGCTCGCCGGGTTTAAATGTCGTCAAGGTTGAAGGGCCGGAGATATAGCCATCAATATGGTTAAAATTTACCGGTGCCATGATGGCGTCATCGAGATGATCAAGCCCGTGCCACACACGGTATTTCTCATTCACGCGCATATGACACATTTGCACGGGCAAAAAATATTCCAGTGTGGGTTGCCAGGCGTGGCGATCAAACACATCATCACCGATTTTAAATGCGTGGGAGGTTTGATCGCGGTAACTCACCACGTACATCCCCGGCTCTGTCACGTCGGAAAAGTCGTAGGTGAGGTAGTGGTAACGTAAAAATTTACCCCAGGCTTCCGGCTTGCCACGCTGTACAACTTTTTTTCCGTCCTCTGTTAACCGAAACAACGTCACACGATCTGCTTTGGTATCGGCAGCATCTTGCTCTATCACGACTTTTTTGGATTGTTGTGCGCTGTAACCCAATTGTGAAACCTGAATGACAGGTGCGTAACGCCAGTTCTTTATAACATTGGGCGTAACAACCCATTCAATAGCATTTTTCGTTGCGCCTTCCGGCACTTCGCTGCGCAGGATGTACCAACCATTATTGTGATTGGCACGACCATCCCACAATTCCAGTGCACCGCCCCGTTTTACTTCCACTTGCATTCGCTGTTGATCCTGATCAGGCGCGAGCGTAAATTTTTTGCCTACCGCCAAAGGCGCCGTAAGCACTTCACCATGATGATGAACCAGAGGTCCATTGGGTTGCTGCGGGAAGATGCCGGACTGCTCGTCCATCAAGAAAGACTTGCCAAATAAATGACCGGGGAATAATTCAAAATTAAAACCTACTTTACCGATCCACTCTTTGGGCAAAGGTTTATCCAGATCTACAGATATCTTGAAACTGTTGCCGTCCAGCGCTGTTACATGGACCTGATAAGAAAATTGCAAATCCGGATATAAAATCGGGTTAAAACCTTTGCGATCTTTGTCCGGGTCCGGGTAAGCAAGCGTCTGGGAAATACGCTGCGCTTCTTTATCCACGACCGCATCACCGACACCGCGCGGCACTGGAGACCATTGCCCCGGTGAAGCCTCAAGACGCAAATCACCGTTAGCAGCAACACGTGAGCCGTGTTGAATAACAGTGACGCCGGTCTGGTGACCATCAGGATAAATATCGGCAAATACGGTGACGTTTAAACCCTGGGTAGCAAAGTAACCTTGATCGTTAATTTTCAGATTAGGCTTGGCCTGCGCTACGGCAGCCAAGGCAAAACAAAGTGAGAATATGATTAAGCGCATGTCGTTCTCCTCGCCTGTTATGCCGGCATAATGACGAACTGCATCGCCAATAACACCGGTCAGGTATGAATTATGATTATTGTTCCGCTTGCATAAATGAGCACCCAAGCGGCGCCAGCATAAACCCCGATGCAGCTATTTGAATCGCTCTATTTTGTGGAGAAATGTTAAATACTGTTAAACAACTGCTGATTATTTTTATTGATACATAATGCTGGCGCAGATCGAGCAAATCTCCGAGGAAATATTATTCAGCAACCTGACAACGATTACGCCCGCTAGCCTTGGCGGCGTAAAGTGCGCGATCGGCACGGGCAAAAACGCTTTCCGTTGTGTCCCCCGCACGAAATTCAGTGATCCCCATGGATAGAGTGATAGCGAGGGGTTCATCTTTATAGTTAAACGCGGTGTTCGCTATCGCCGCGCGAATTTTTTCCAACACCGCCACGGCTTTTTCAAGCGGCGTTTCAGGTAAAATCACAACAAACTCTTCACCGCCATATCGACCAAAAAAATCAACTTCACGCAATCGTTTTGCAATAGAACGGCTGATGACTTTCAATACCCGATCACCTGCCTGGTGACCAAAGTTGTCATTAATTTTTTTGAAGTGATCGAGATCGCATACCGCCAGCGTTAACGGGTGGTTGTAGCGCTGCCAACGCTGCCACTCTGCCTCTACACGTTCGTTGTAGGCTTCCCGGTTAGGCAATTCTGTTAATGGATCATGCAACGCTTTATAACGATGTTTTTCCATCGCGTTGCGGTTTCGCTCGGCATCTTCCTCCATGGCTTTGACCTTTTCCGCCAGCGTCTGTAATTGGCCGGTCAATAGGTGCTGCTCCTGCTCGCTCTGATGGAAATTGTCCAGCGCCTGACGAATATTGCCGAGCTGCGAGGTAACTTGTGCTTTTAATTGGTTCAGGTCTGTCGCTGTCTCCACATGGGTTTCCAGATTGGCGACTTGTTGCATCATCGAATCCTGCAAGCTGCGGGTTACCTCGCGCCGTTCCGCATGGTGCTGGGCGGCACCACCCAACACGCGATAGATATCGGCCAGTTCCTGATTAACATTGTTGAGATAGGTAGCAAATGCCTGATTGGCCGCGAGGTAGGCTTCAACTACCAGATCGCGCACATGCTCCAATGTTGATATCAAATTATCAGAGGAAAGGCCCTGCGTCAGTCGCTGGCGAATAATGTCAACATCCGAGGCAATCGTTTCCGGTACGTCAACCTTGTCAAGCATGTCACTTAACACCTGGCTAACATTGGTAACAATTGTTTGCTGGGACGATGCAGGAGAAATCACTTCGTGATTATCCGGCATATGATGAAGTGATCTGTTTTCCGTAACCAGAGATTCCGCAGCAGTAAAATTTTCGGAACCTTGGTTTTCTGAACCTTGTTTTTCGGAGCCTTGGGAAGCATCGACTGTTGGCGAGGTACCGAACAGTTTTTGCAGAATACCGGTTGGTGGTTGCTGTAGCTCGATAAAAACGCGTTGTTGTAGATGAGCCAGTTGTTCTAACAGCACAGGATATAAACGAATTTTTTCACTGCGCTTGGGTAATTGTGACAGGTAATTTCCGATATCTTTTTTTAATCCCCGCGAGAGCTGTCGATCATGGAACGGCCGCAGAATATCAGCCAGTGCCTGATACATGTGCTGCCCGGTTGCTTCTCGCTGCCGCTCAAATGCAACCACGGCCTGATCGAGTTGATCAAACAGTTGCTGGAGATCCCCGGTATCGAGTGAAACATCTTTGCGCAGGGCGTGACGCAGCTTGTCCAACGCCGTATCGAGAGAATCATGGTGCCCATCCGCCGACACACTGAGACGCACCAGTGCGCGCCTCAGGAGTTCCCGCTGCTGCTCTATTGCTTCCTGGGTATCCAGAGCATCGAGATATTTGTCACGCCAGTTCGTGTGATGAGCGGTATCGTCCGGGCGATCTACCATGATAAAGCCTGTTCAGTCGTTTTATGTGCCTATGATTATAGACACACTTCACCAGAACACGCTTGCCAGAAACGAAACTGCCCGCCAGCACCTGCGCATGGAAGCAACAGGCACTGGCGGGCAGGCGATTATTGTTAAATTGTACCTAGAGAGCAGCGCGCTCTTTTTCGATAAGGAAATCAGCTACTTTCAACATCTCAGCTTGTCCACTCAACTTGGAACTGCTGATGCGATACTTGCCGTTGACGATGATCTCCGGTGTGCCAGTGATTCCGTAGCCCCGCGCACGTGCGTCAGCCTGCTTTACCTGACTGGTCACGCCGAAAGAATTAAAGGTCTTCAGTACGGCGGCTTTATCTGTACCGTAGCCAGATAGAAATTCAGCCCACTGATCCGGGGTATTGAAGTTTTTACGCTCAAGGTGAATTGCGTTGAAGATAGCCATATGTGCTTTGTCTTCAATGCCCAATGCTTTAATGGTGTAAAAGGCGCGTGCCAGATTTTCCATTTGCGAATTCCAGATTGCGTGAGTTTGTACTACTACCACGTCGTCCGGTTGTTGCTTTTTCCAGGCTTGCAAGGCAGGTTCGAAATTGAAGCAGTGCCCGCAGTGGTAGGAAAATACTTCAGCAACTTCAATCTTCTTCGGGTCAACGGTTCTTACCGGTTGATCCAGCACGATGTAATGTTCGCCGGCAACATATGCCTGTTTGGATGATTGTTCAGCACAAGCTGCAAGAGAGAGGAAAACGGCAAAAAGGGCCACCAAAAAACGCATAGGATTTACTCCGTTGTTATCGAATAGAGTTAAATGTACGCTGCCGCACGCACTATAGAACCGGGAAGGTTATTCAAGTTCCACTAGCAAAAGCAAGCCATGGGCCAGATTCCATGACGTAAAAAACTGAAAAGTTAACGAAACCAGACTGCCGATAGTAAAAAAGGCGACCTGAGTCGCCTTTTAATTTCTGATTCACGCTGCTATCAATTAATTAAGCCCGCCTACAAAATTGGCCACAGCTTTGATTTCAGCATCACTCATCTTTTCTGCCACCAAGCGCATGATCATCTGATCACCATCATTGGTGCGGTTGCCGCTACGAAATGCCTGCAACTGCTTCTCAACATACTCGGGGTATTGGCCGCTTAAGCGAGGAAAGCCTGCCGGTGCATTGCCATGACCATCCGGCGCGTGGCAGCCGGTACAAGCCGGTACGCCATTGGCCAGATTACCCGCGCGATAAATCCGCTCGCCCAGATCCAGGCCATCAACCATAACACCTGAATTCACTTTTACTTGTAAATCTTTTGCGCCGCTCAATTGAATAGTCTGACTGGCAAAATAAACAGCAATGTCTTGCAGATCCTGATCACTCAGGTTGCTCAACATACCCGTCATTTCGGGCACGGCACGACCCGTGGTTGGCTTTTTAGCAGCGTCTTTCTCAAGATCCCAAGCCTGGATATCCTGCAGTTGTTTATGCAGATATCTCTCACCCAAACCAGCAAGTTTGGGGAAGGTCGGCAGAGGGCTGTTGCCATCAGAACCATGACAAGCGGCACAAACCGCTACTTTATCTGCACCCGCTTTGGCATCACCGGCGGCGAATGCGCCTTGCGCAATGGCCATCAATCCCAGCGAAAAAAGTGCATGCTTCAGTAAATTTTTCATTGGCTAACCCGTTGTTCTGATTATGTTTCGTTACGATTACGACGATTTCTTCTGCGGCCTGATTGGCCTTGCCTGTTATGCTCAGGCTACAATTCCGCCCCCGATGCGGGAACGGCCATATAGAAGCGGTTCGCATTATATACCAACCGTTTAATAACACACCATTTTGCAGGGCTTTATGTGCAGTGACATTGTTTTTAGCAAGGCCTATTTCACCAAGAGTGCGCCCAGTCTGCGCGAATGCCCGCCGGAAACCGGCGTAGAAGTTGCCTTTGCCGGTCGCTCCAACGCCGGAAAGTCCAGCGCAATCAATGCGTTGACTAACACTAAACTGGCGCGGACCAGTAAGACTCCGGGACGCACCCAGCTGATCAATTTCTTCAATCTTTCAGACACACAGCGACTCGTGGACCTACCCGGCTACGGTTATGCCAAGGTATCGCGCCATATGAAGGAAGAATGGCAGCGTCACCTGTCGGAGTATCTGCAAAAACGCCAATGTCTGCGTGGCCTCATACTCCTGATGGACATCCGTCACCCTTTACAGGAATTTGATTCGACCATGATTCGCTGGGCCATCAATGCAGATATGCCGGTCCATATCCTGCTCACCAAAGCCGATAAACTGAATCGCGGGCCGGCCAATAATGTGCGCCAGGCCGTCATCAAGGAATTAAAAGCCGCAGGAATAGCCGAGCGTATCAGTGTGCAGTGCTTTTCTGCGTTGAAGCGCAGCGGTATCGAGGAACTGCAAGCCCAATTACAAGCCTGGCTGACCCTGGAAACTCCTCAGTAACACACCCGTTTCGCTCAAATTTGAGGCAAAAAAATCCGGTGATTCAAGAGGAAGATCACCGGAGTAAAGGACTGACACCCTTGGGGTGATGTCAGTTGAAGCGGTTACAGAAGCTATGGGGAGTAGCCACTACTTGCGTTCAGAATTTACGACCGACGGCCGGATAATTAAGTTCAACGGTAATAAAACTTTTTACTTGCTACGTGCCGATGTCGACACTTCTGCCAATTTTCAAAGCAAATGACCGAATTTCGGGGCAAAAAAAAACCCCGATTTATCATCGGGGTTGCTTCGCTTGATACTTAGAAGGCTTAGCTGGCTTAAAAAGCCAATCAGGGGGAGGAGTTAGCTCATGAACATAAAACACACATTTCTATGACCTACCGCCGTTTTAATAAGTTCACTCCCACTGACAAAATTTTTCTGACGACTCGGTCAGAACTTCATAAAAGCGAATTAATGCGCCTCATCCCAGTTGTTTCCCACCCCCACCTCAACTAACAGCGGCACTTTCAGGGATGCGGCAGAAGACATGTGTTGTTTCAGGGATTTGCTCACCGTCTCGACCTGATTCTCCGCGACTTCCAGCACCAGTTCGTCATGCACCTGCATGATCATTCGCGCGTCCAGCTGGCTTTCAGACAGCCAGTTATCAACGTTAATCATCGCAGTCTTGATGATATCCGCCGCCGTTCCCTGCATAGGTGCATTGATCGCTGTGCGCTCTGCGGCCAGCTGTAGATTTTTATTGCGCGCATTGATATCCGGCAGATAGAGCCGCCGACCAAACAGGGTTTCCACATACCCCTGTTCATGAGCCAGCGCGCGCGTTTCGTTCATATAACGTTGAACACCCGGATAGCGTTCAAAGTAGCGATCAATATATTGTTGTGCTTCATTGCGCCCCAGGTGCAACTGCTTGGCGAGGCCGAATGCCGACATACCGTATATCAAACCGAAGTTGATGGCTTTGGCACTACGGCGCATTTCCGGCGTTACCTGATCAAGGTCGACACCAAACACTTCGGCCGCCGTGGCGCGATGCACGTCCAGCTCATGTTCGAATGCATTCAGCAAACCGGCATCTTCTGACAGGTGGGCCATAATACGCAGCTCAATTTGCGAATAGTCCGCTGCCACGATTTTGTAGCCTGTTGGCGCTATAAATGCCTGACGAATCCGACGGCCTTCCTCGTTGCGAATCGGGATGTTTTGCAGATTCGGATCTGTCGAGGAGAGTCTCCCGGTAGCGGCTACTGCCTGATGATATGACGTATGGATTCGCTTGGTTTCCGGATTGATCATCAACGGCAATTTATCGGTGTAGGTGGACTTAAGCTTCGCCAGCATACGGTACTCCATAAGCACCTTGGGCAAAGGATAGTCTAACGCCAACTCTTGCAACACCTCTTCCGCTGTCGAGGGAGATCCGGTTGGGGTCTTTTTGATCACTGGCAGTTTTAGCTGATCAAACAGAATCGCGCCCAACTGTTTGGGTGACCCCAAATTAAATTCCTGCCCGGCGATATCGTAGGCCTTGCGCTCAAGTTCGACCATGCGCTCACCCAACTCGATACTTTGTTGACCAAGCAACCTGGCGTCCACCAGAGCACCATTGCGTTCAATAGCTGACAGCACCGGTAACAGCGGCATTTCAATGTCGGTGAATACACGTTTTAGCGAAGCAATTGCTTCCAGCTCCGGCCAAAGCCGCTGGTGCAAGCGCAAGGTGATATCAGCATCTTCCGCGGCATAAGGCGCAGCGTCTTCTACCTTGATCTGGTTGAAGGTAAGTTGCTTCGATCCTTTTCCGGCAATCTCCTCAAAGAGAATCGTGGTGTGACCAAGGTATTTTTGGGCGAGGTCATCCATGTTATGCCTACTGCCAATGGAATTCAGCACATACGATTCCAGCATCGTGTCATAGGCAATACCCGCCAACCTGACATCGTGATTTAACAAAACACTGCGGTCATATTTCAGGTTTTGTCCGACCTTTTGTTTGTTGGCGTCTTCCAGTAAAGGG
Source organism: Cellvibrio sp. PSBB006 (assembly GCF_002162135.1). NCBI lineage: Bacteria > Pseudomonadati > Pseudomonadota > Gammaproteobacteria > Cellvibrionales > Cellvibrionaceae > Cellvibrio > Cellvibrio sp. PSBB006. The sequence continues at coordinate 3,213,505 of NZ_CP021382.1, forward strand.
TTGAGCGCCTGCAATACATCGTTAAGATCCAACTGGGTCGGTGCGCCCATATAATCGTGGCCGCAAGGCACGTAAGCGGCTTCACCCGGCGCAACAGCAAAGGAAACACCGACAATCCTGGCTTGCATGGCATCAAGGCTGGTGGTTTCTGTATCAAATGCAAAAAGCTCAGCCTTTGCCAAACGATCAATCCACTGCCCAAGGGCGGCTTTATCGACAATCGTTTCATAATTGACTTCAATCGGCACAACAGTTTCAACGTGTGGCGCCACATCGGGCTCATTGAGTGTTGAACCTGAAGCCTGAAATAAATCTGTTGTCGGCGCTACACTGGCATCGCTGAGTTCCGCGACCCAGCTTTTAAATTCCAGATCCGCAAATAAAGCGAGCAAACGTTGATTATCCGGCTGGCCGATATGGATGGATTCCGGGGTTACCGCGAGAGGCACGTCCGTTTTGATTGTTGCGAGCTGATAGGAGAGGAAGGCCTGATCACGATGCTCCTGTAGTTTTTCCGGCATTTTTTTTGCCCCGCGAAAATCCAGTTCGCGTACAGCTTCAAGGTTGGTATAAATCGCATCAAGTCCGCCCAAACCCTGAATCAGGCCCAGTGCGGTTTTCTCCCCCACTCCCGGCACGCCGGGAATGTTGTCAACCTTATCGCCCATCAGCGCCAGAAAGTCGATCATCAGTTCTGGCCCAAATCCATATTTTTCTTTCACGCCCGGCACATCGAGATAGCTGTCGGTCATGGTATTGACCAGATGAACATGCTCACAAACCAGCTGTGCCATGTCCTTATCACCTGTAGATATAATGACGGGACGAGATTTTTCCGCCGCCTGCCGCGCAAGGGTGCCAATCACATCGTCCGCTTCCACGCCCTCGACGACCAGCAGCGGTAAACCCATAGCGGTGACAATGTCGTGAATAGGTTGAACCTGGGGCCGAAGATCATCCGGCATCGGCGGTCGATTGGCTTTGTAAGCTGCAAACAGTTCATCGCGAAACGTTTTACCTTTTGCATCGAAGACTACCGCGACGGGACTTTGGGGATAGTCCTTGCGCAAACGGCGCAACATATTGATAACGCCCTTAACCGCTCCCGTCGGCTGTCCTTTGGAGTTGGTCAGGGGTGGCAACGCGTGATACGCGCGATACAAATATGAAGAGCCGTCAACCAGCACCAGGGGTGCCGTGGGAAAATCATTCTGAGTCATGAATCATCATTCTTTAGTATTCAAGAGGCATTCCGCCCTGAGTGGACAGGCATAAGCAGAGAAGGTCGCAGGATACACCAAAATAACCGACGGGTCGGCCCGCCCCCACCTTGTTACCCAAGCCAATTCTCATTCCGAAGCTTTCCTTCGACAAGCCAAACCCACCGAAACCATGTATTCCCCTCCCAGATAAGCCCGCCATTAAGTGTTACCTTGTGTTACCTGACGCCAAAGTTGATTATCCACATGCATATATTCGTATAAGTATCGGTATTTATTCACAAAACCATCATGGAAATTAAACTTTTCTGAAATACCACTAGCGCAAAATAATAAATGTGTTACCATGCGTAACATCAAGTAACAAACAAGGGGCTGACCGGAGACACCGGCACCTCACAGGCAAAACATCCCACGGAGGACGAAAACATGAAAAAACTCGCTTTTATCGTTGCAGCTTTGATGCTGACCACTAATGCGCTGGCGGATGACGCTGCAGCTTATTCAAATCTGACCATTGCAGCAGCAGAAACTGGCAGCACGTTAAGCTGGACCCTGGAAAAGGCTGAGACCACTGCCGAACAACGTCACACTGACATCCTGGCTGAAAAAACTGATGCATTGAATGAAAAACTCAATGCCAAACTGGAAAAAAGTCTGGAAGAAAAATTTAACAACCAATTGGATTACTGATTTTATTTATCCGGTTTATATCACCACAAACCGGATTTTTATTGACCCTTTTTCTCCTCGTGATTAACCCTGTGTCGGCACTTATTTCCTTTTGTGCAAAAAACACAGGGTTCTTTTTTTATTCGCATCACAAATTTGACATTTAGTACTTATTAAGTGAGCTACCGCCCTGAAACTCTTCACTATTCACCTACACTGTGAACAACTCTTTCGTTGAGGTTGTCGTTAGAGAGACTGGATGTACCAATTTCTGGATCAATCGCTAATCGTTTTTGAATAGCAAAGGAATTTTTATGGATACTCTGATCTTCTCGCAGTCTGCTATTTTTCGTTTACAACAATTAGGTAGTCATTATTACCATTACAGTGGTGTAAGACATAAACTTGCCACACCGGAAGGTATTCTTGATTTGTTGAAAGCCGCTGCGCTTGCACAAGATGCTAACGTCCGTGAATCCTATGACGCATTTGTCATGGAGCTAAACAAGCGGCAAATTGAGTCATTATCAGATCGTGGTGTCACCCTGCGTGTACCTTTAAACTTCTCCCGTAACGGAGCGATTCGTAAGGCAAGCTAAAAAAGTTTGCGCCATCTTTTCTAATAACTCCTTATAAGATGTCACCTGTTCTTCGCCAATAGGATCGAGGATAGCGACTTTTAAATTCAATTCTTGCGCCAGATCCATAGCAATGCTTACGTCATAATAAGGCTCGGTAAAAAGACATGCGGCACGGCCGTTTAATTTGTTGCGCAATTCATATAAATGTTTTGCACCGGGACGACGCTCCGGGGTAAACGTCACATAAGCCAGCTGCTGTAACTCATAACGCTTCACAAAGTGAAGATAGCCTTCGTGGTAAACCGCAAAACCTTTATCTCTCGCCGGAGCCAATGCCGTCATTAGCTGTCGATCCAGTTCCATGGCCGCTACAGAAAAATTTCTGGCATTGTTCGTGTAAAAAGCTGACGAAGCAGGATCAATCTCGCTCAATTTTTTTGCTAATGCTTGCGCAATGACAATGGCATTGCGCGGATCAAGCCAGACATGCGGATCATGCCCATGATGTTGATGGCTGGCCTCACCGGGGGACGAATGCGGCTCCTCTTCCGGCCAATACATACCGGGAATATCATAGACAGCGACGCGCTTCTCTGACGCAATATTATTCAAAGGGCGCTGCAAAAAAGCTTCCAGATTTGGCCCTACCCAAAGCACCAGATCCGCCTGTTGCAGGCGGCGAATATCAGAGACCCGCAACGGATAATCGTGTGGCGAAGCTTTCACCGGCAGCAAGGTTTCCACGCTAGCTTTATCACCCACAACTTCCCTGGCAATCAGGGCAAGAGGTTTGATGCTGGTCAATACCCTAACGTCAGCAGCAGCCGTTAATGGGAGCATCAATAATCCCAGCAACTGCAAACAACAAATGCCTGGAAGACATCTCAAAAATATTAATGAACGGGAGTGAAACATAAGAAGCGCCGGTACCAAACAAAGAGGGAAGATAAAGACTGGTAGTGCCAAAGACTGTTATAGAGTAACATACTTGCTTCTCGCCAGCTCACCGGAAATTACGCTTCGCTATGGAAAAAACGCCTCTGGCTTATAGCCACCACAATCACAATCACTGCATCAAAGACGCCATGTTGTCTGCGCGTCATTTGTGTGAGAGTCGAGGCGTGCGTCTGACCGCTTTGCGCGAACAGGTGCTTGAGCTGATCTGGCAAAATCACAAACCCCTCGGCGCTTACACACTGATGGATATGCTGGCTTCCGCGTCTACGCGGAGAGTAGCGCCGCCAACAGTCTATCGTGCGCTGGATTTTTTACTTGAGCAGGGGCTAGTGCACCGCATCAACGGGCTGAATGCTTTTATCGGTTGTCCCTCCCCGGAAAAGAAACATCAGAGTCATTTTTTGATTTGCCGTTCATGCGACACGGCTGTTGAGTTAGATAACACTAAATTGACCCAGGATATCCAATCATCAGCAAAAGAAGCCGGCTTTATCGTGGAGACTCATTCATTGGAGGTAATGGGCATTTGCCCGGCGTGTGTAAACAAACCACGTAAGGAAAAAGCATCGTGAGTGAGCCTTTGATCAGCGCTCGCGGCGTCGGTGTTCGACGGGGCGACCGTTATCTGGTGAAGAATGCCGATCTGACACTCGAAGCAGGCAAAATCATTACATTGATCGGCCCCAATGGTGCAGGTAAAACGACCTTGGTGCGCAGTGTCCTCGGCTTAATCAGCATTGATGAGGGCACTATTGTGCGTCGTGCGGACTTGCGCATCGGCTATATGCCGCAACGACTGAATATTGATGCAAGCCTCCCTTTAAACGTCGCGCGCTTTCTCGCCCTCGGGGGCAAGCCCAAGGTTGAGCTCTCGGAGATATTGCAATTAACCGGTATTACCCAGTTGCAACAAACACCCATGCAGTCGCTCTCCGGTGGCGAAACCCAACGTGTCTTGCTGGCCCGGGCTCTTTTGCGCGATCCACAGTTATTAGTCTTGGACGAACCGGTTCAAGGTGTTGACGTAACTGGCCAGTCAGCGCTTTATGGATTGATTAACGAGATACGCAAGCGGCGTAAATGCGGCGTATTGCTGGTATCCCACGATCTGCACCTGGTGATGGCCACCACCGATACCGTCATTTGCCTCAACCAGCATGTGTGTTGTCACGGCCACCCGGAAAAAGTCACCAGCGATCCAGCTTACCTGGCGCTCTTTGGTGATTCACCCAAGCCTCAAGTGGCAATTTATACTCATCACCACGATCATCAACACGATGCTCACGGCAACATTATTACCCACCGCCACGGTGCTGATTGCGAGCACGATCACCATGCCTGACTTTTTACTCTATGCGCTGCTATCCGGTCTTGGTGTAGCTTTAGTGGCGGGTCCACTGGGCTCCTTTGCGGTGTGGCGGCGCATGGCTTACTTTGGCGATACCCTGGCTCACTCGGCATTACTCGGTGTCACCTTCGGGTTTTTACTGAATATCAATTTAAACCTGGCCGTGGCGGTGGGTTGTTTATTGTTGGCACTGATATTGGTCGCCTTGCAGCAAAATCGCTTTCTCGCTACAGATACGCTACTGGGTATCTTGTCTCACTCCACCCTGGCGTTGGGACTTGTGACGGTGAGTTTATTCAGCGAGAGTCGCATTGACCTTTTATCTTATTTGTTTGGCGATATTCTCTCAGCCAATCTGACCGATGTGGTCACCGTCTGGATTGTCTCTGTCCTGGTGCTGGCTGCACTAATAGGGTTGTGGCGCGCTTTGCTGGCAATTACCGTTCATGAAGAACTGGCCCAGGTTGAGGGTGTGCCGGTAACAGCCGTTCGCACAGCATTGATGCTATTAATGGCGCTGGTCATCGCCATCGCCATGAAGATCGTGGGCGTACTGTTGATTACCGCCCTGCTGATTATCCCGGCCGCCGCCAGCCGCCGCTTAACCCATACGCCGGAAGCTATGGCGATACTGGCCAGCCTGCTGGGTTGTCTCTCGGTATGCGGCGGCTTAGCCGCTTCGTTTTTTTGGGATACGCCGGCTGGCCCTTCTATCGTGTTGTCCGCCACCGCTTTCTTTATTCTGACGTTAACTAAGCAGCGATTGGCTTAGCGCTTTTACCCTGTAGGCAATATCTCACAAGATCTACCGCCGTTAGCCACTGTTTTGCAGTTGTGCTTTGTAGCAAACTGGTAACAATTTAACGCACAAGGATCATGCATCATGGCGGTACTTAACATTGGTGATGAAGCGATTAACAGCGAAGAGATTGCCATCAAGGTGCAATCAGATATCACGTTTCTGGCTGATCGACTGAAACTGCTTGAACAACAACGCAACCCGAATCCCGTTGTAGTTCAAACTTACAAAAATATGCTGGAAAGCCGTCAGGCGGTTCTGGATTGGCTGCTGCAGGACAACAAAAAAGTCAGTAACGGTTGATAGGCCCCTTAGGGAAGGATTTATCATGGACACCTTGATCTTTTCCCAAGCCGCTGTTTTTCATCTGCAACAACTCGCCAACCATCTCCACTATCACACAGGCACGCGTCACAAACTCTCCACGACCCAAGGCATCATTAATCTGTTGATTGCTGGTGCCAGCTCCCATGCCCCTGATGTCAAACGCTGCTATACCGCGTTTGCCATGGAGCTAAACGAACGCCAACTGAATGCATTGGCCGGCCAGGGCATTCATATCGACCCTTCCGATATCCTCCATCCAAAAAGCGCACAACAAGCCGGCTAATTAATTTTCGTCATTTTGTTCGTCATTAAATATTCATCATCCTGTTGCAAAGCCGTCACATGGCTGGGTAAGACTTGGCGCAAACAGCCCGACGGAACAGCACCATGACTGCATACCGCCAAGCCTTGCGTAACGACGATATCAACAGCGCCCCACTAACCTCCGCATTGTCCCAACCCCAATCCCGACCGCCCGCAAACCATATCAGTGCGCGTACTATCTGGATTTCTGATATCCACTTGGGGTATCGCGACTGCAAGGCGGATTATCTGCTGGAGTTTCTCAGCGATATCAAATGCGACACTTTGTATCTCGTCGGCGATGTCATTGATCTCTGGGCGCTCAAGCGACGCTTCTGCTGGCCGGCAAAACATTATCAAGTGATGTTGAAATTTTATGAATTAGCCAGCAAAGGTACCCGAGTCATTTATGTACCCGGTAATCATGATGAACCCATGCGCCATTTTTGCGGCCAGTTATTCGGGCCAATTGAAATTGCGTTGGAACATGAATACACCACTGCCGATGGCAAGCGACTGCTGATCATGCACGGCGACGCCATGGATGCGTATATCAACCTCAGTTGGTTGACTCGATTTTGTGGTGACATTGCTTACAACTTCTTATTGTTTATCAATCGCTGGGCAAATCGTTTCCGCAAGTGGATGGGTCGCCCCTATTTCTCCCTGGCTGGTCTGATTAAAAGCAATATTAAAGGCGCTAAAGCAGCTATTGAAACTTATCAAAATGAGGCTATGGAAGAAGCCCGGCGGCGTGGTTTTGACGGTGTTATTTGCGGACACATTCATTATCCGGCGCTGTTTGAAAGGCAAGGGCTTCGCTACGCCAACACCGGTGATTGGATTGAAAACTGCACCGCGCTGGTAGAAGACTATCAGGGCAAGATGCGTTTATTGCATTACAGCGATCAGATGCAATGGCAGGAAGATTTATCCTGTGAGTTGGTCACCAGCAAAGTGGCTTAATCAATACCCAATGAAAGTCACTAGGTAAATATTTTTGTAAAACAGGTGAGCATCAGAAATCAAAGCTGCGTACGATTGATGTATACGTCAGTTGTAATTTGTCCACGGAAAAGGGCGGCTTGAAAAAACCGTGGTAATCGCCCATAGGGTTTATTAACACAATATTGCCACTGTGATCGACAGTGTAATCTTCTCCCTGCGTCACCTTGGCAAACGCCACATTTAGTTCATTGGCGAAGCGACGCAATGTCAGAAACTCTCCAGTTACGCCAATAAAATCTTTATTGAAGGCTGCCACGTACTCGTTCAGCACCTCCGGTGTATCGCGTGCTGGGTCCAGACTCACCAGAATAACCTGGGTATCTTCAGCAATCTCTTTTGGCAACGTCGGTAAAAGCCGGCTGAGATCCAACAGGGTCAACGGACAAATATCCGGGCATTGAGTAAAGCCAAAGAATAATAACGACCATTTACCTTGTAAATCTTCCCGCGTAAATGGCTCGCCATGATCATCAATCAATTCAAAATCACTAAACCGACGCGGCGTGTCAAACAAAATGGCATCCTGAGCGCGCAATTCCATTTGACTCAGGATACGCGGCTTCGTCACCTTGTGAACAATCAGACCGATAATAGCTGCCACAATCAACAATAAAATGATGACAGTATTGCGTATCCCGCGTTGTCGGCTGGCAAGATCAAAATTTTCGTCCGGTGTATCGGTCACAACGCTACCTACTAAAGATTAAATTCAAGATGTTGCGGCATTGGCAATAGATAGTGGTCTAGCAACATAATGACAAACAACGCCATCAAATAAATAATGGAATACTTAAAAGTATCCATTCCCACCGAAGGTTTTTTGCTAAAAATCATAGCGAGCGCCCAATACAAAAAGCCGGCGCCTAATACCAGGGCGCCCAATAAATACAACCAGTTAAACATACCTGTGATGTAAGGCAAAACCGTCACGATAATCATGATGATGGTGTACAACAAAATGTGCAGTTTTGTGTAAGCCTCGCCGTGGGTTACTGGCAGCATCGGAATGTCAGCTTTCGCGTATTCATCTTTGCGATGCACCGCCAAAGCCCAAAAATGCGGCGGTGTCCAGGCGAAGATAATCAACACCAGCAACAGCGCATGCCCATGAATTTCGCCGGTAACGGCTGTCCATCCCAATAAAGGCGGCGCAGCACCGGCGAGGCCGCCAATAACGATGTTTTGCGGAGTAGCGCGTTTTAAAAATAAGGTGTAGATAACGGCATAACCCAGGAGCGAAGCGAGCGTGAGCACAGCTGTCAGTACATTAATAAACACCACTAACAACGTCATACCCAGCGCGCCAATCACCAGCGCGAAGAGCGCGGCCTGCATCGGCTCAACACGTCCTTTGGCTACCGGGCGGTTAAAGGTGCGTGCCATTTTTTTATCGATGTGTCGATCAACCAGATGATTGACTGCCGCAGCTGAACCCGCACATAAAGCAATACCGAGATTACCGATGATCAATACGTCCAGGGGCACCATACCGGGCACAGCGAGAAACATGCCGATCAATGAGGTTAGAATCATCAACATGACGACACGCGGTTTGCACAATTCGTAATAGTCGCGCCAATTGGCGGAAGCGATTGTCTGTGTGGTTTGGCTTTCTGGAACTTTGTTCATTTCACTACCTCTGCTCGCGCAGAATCCGGTTAACAACTTTTGGCGGTAAACAAGCGATGCATCAGCGTAACCATCACCAATAAAAGCAAGGCTCCGACAGCATTATGGGCGACTGCAACGGCCAAGGGCAACGATCCCACAATGTTGCTTATACCCAAACTGATTTGTCCGAGTAAGACTAACATTAACAACCAGGCAATGGGTCGAGTGACAAAACTTCCCAGGCGCAGTAATTTCCATGACAGCAGTAATACCAGCATCGTCACGACAATCGCGCCCACCCGATGGGTAACATGAATAGCCGTGCGTGCCTCGTTTTCCAGTAATCCGCCAAGATAATTGGGGCCGATACTTTGCGCAAAATTAAAAGCGTGCTCAAAGTCCATGGCCGGCCACCATTCTCCGTGACATGTCGGTAAATCAGTGCAGGCCAGTGCGGCGTAATTGGAACTGGTCCAACCACCCAAGGCGATCTGGGTAATGACCGCCAGCAAACTCAACAGTGCCAACCACTTTATTCCGGTTAATTGTCGATGCTTGTCGCTGGGTAATTGCCAGGTAGTGCCGGCGCAGCGCAAGGTGAATAGCCACAACAGGCTGAGCGTCGCGAAGCCGCCCAAGAGATGTGCGGTGACCACTTGTGGCCACAATTTCAAGGTCACTGTCCACATGCCGAACAAGCCTTGGATGATGACCAAAAACAATAAACCTAAAGCATGCTTGCGTGGGTAGGATTGGTGCGGTGTCTTCACCGACCAACGCCAGGTCGAAATCGTAATGCCCAGAATAATCAGGCCGAGAAAACCGGCAAAGTAACGGTGAACCATCTCCGGCCAGGTTTTATCATGCTCTACAGGAAATTCCGGAAAACGCGCTTCGGCACGCGCTACTGCATCATCACTTTTCGGCCAGGTCAGATGTCCATAACAACCCGGCCAATCAGGACAGCCAAGTCCCGCATCGGATAAGCGTGTGAATGCGCCCAAGACGACAACGACACATGCGATGGCAGTGGCGATCAAACCCCAACGGTATGCACTCGATAATGTATTGTTATGCCACACCGGATTTACTCCTCATATGAATATTTAAGCATGCGCTTGATATCGTCGAGCAAATCCTTGCCTTGATGTTGGGGGTTGTAGGACATCATGATAAAGCCCTCCTGGTCCATCAGAAAATAATGGCCAGCAGAGATGGCTTCTGGAGGTAAATTGGTTTGGGCGAATAGATTTTTAACCGCATCTGCCGAACTTTTAACTATCGGCATATGCGGATGTTCAGTGTGAATAAATTCCTCAGTGGCTGCATCAATATGTTGATCAAGCAATAAATACAGGCGCTCCACGCGGCCGGATTTTTCGGCGAGACGAATGTGCACCTGCCGTGTCAGATAAAGATTTTGTTGACAAAGTTCATTGCACTGCGCGTGCCCCGGAATGATCAAGCGCCATCGCGTAGCTTGATCGGCGACATGCCAATTCTTTCCGTCCAGCGTTTGGAGAGACAGGTCGTCAATCTGCTGTGGAGGGTCTATCAATTGACCTTTGTTGATGGTGCCTTGCGGGACACCAACACCCGTGTAATACACACTGTAGGCAATCACCATGGGCAGAATAACAATCAACATAATTGCCGCTGCCTGTATACGCCCCCGGCGCTGTTGCTGTTTTTGCTGTTCGGTTAAAGGGGTTACATCACTGCTCATAAAAAGCCTTTTTATTACCTGTTTTTCTGTCGGCGACTGCGCCAATATTCCACCAGATTAGAATTGGCGAATACAAACCAGATGACCAATGCAAACGCCATGGCAAACCATTGGAATGCATAGCCAATATGTTTTTCCGGTGTCATGTTGACAGCTTGCCACCCGGTCACAAACGCACCTGGACTACCTTCATCCAAACGCACGTAGCGCGGTAAAAGATCTTTCTGCAATTGTGCGTTCATGTCTTCCACATCGATGGCCATTATTATCCTCGGCCAGTCGCTGCGCTCACTATGCGCATCCAATAAAGGATGCTTCACCACCGAAACCAATTCAGCAAACAGGGTTACCTGCCCCGGAACATCTTCAATTACCGGCAATTGCGCACGCGTATCGCCCGCTGCTAACCAGCCACGATTCACCAACAAGCGCTGGCCTCCCGTTAATACAAATGGCGTAATGACCTCAAAGCCAACCTTGCCGTGACGTTGTTTATTGTCCAGCAACCATGTATGGTCATTGTCAAAGTATCCCTGCACCATAACGCGTTGATAGTCGGGCAAGTCACTGATATTTTCCATTGTCAGCGTTACCGGTGGCTGCGCATGCAGCTGTGCGTAGCGGGTTTCCAGCTCGTGTTTTTCCGCCGCCCGGTGCCACTGCCAAATACCCAGACTGCATAAAATTGGCAGGGCTATTAACGTAAACAGGGTGATATTGCGATTGAAGGTCACAACGAAACGCGGTTGATGTGCGGATTTATCGACAGAGTTCACGTGTACCTCAATCTCGCCTTCGCTTACATCACAATTTTTTACTGATTACACGGAAACTGCTATGTGGTTGAAAATAATTATTCTGGTGTTGTTTGTGGGTATCCTGATCAGTCTCAGCAGCGCGTTGGGATTTTTGTTGAAAGATGCCAACGTTCCTCAATCGAAAAGAACCTTATATGCCTTGGGTATTCGCATCACCCTGGCGGTACTGATGATGCTGTGTATTTTCTACGGATTTTATAGCGGCATATTACACAGCCAGGCACCTTGGGATCACCGTATTTGAATTTCAGGCAACTGCCATTCGGCAGCTGCCTGAAAATAACCATCAACCAAAGATATAAACCGCGATAAACAAGCCGACCCACACCACATCGACAAAGTGCCAGTACCAACTGGCGGCTTCAAAACCAAAATTATCATGCGGTTTGAAATGGCCTTTGAGCACCGAACGCAGCAACATCACCAACAGCATAAACGTACCGAGGGTCACGTGTGCACCGTGGAAACCGGTCAACATAAAGAAGGTTGTACCATAGATACCGGATTCGAGAGTAAGACCCAGTTCGGTATAAGCATGGTGGTATTCCCACACCTGTAACACCAGGAAGATCATCCCTAGCAGCACGGTCAAACCGAGCCAGGCATTAAACGCTTGGCGTTTGTCATTCTTGATGGCACTGTGGGCAAAATGAACAGTGACACTCGAACTAAGCAGGATCACCGTGTTCCAGAAGGGCAACCAACTGAACATAGCGACCAGACCAGGAAAGCTCATGTTTTCTTTTGGCCCCAGCATGGTGGCTTTATCGCCATTCACCGCCATGTCCGGCGTAGTCATCAGCGGCCATTCCGCTTCAAAACCTTTCCATAAAAATTCATTGGTTGCCGCTGCATCGCCCTCACCGCTTAACCAGGGTAATGCCATGGTGCGCACATAAAACAATGCACCGAAGAATGCCGCAAAAAACATCACTTCACTGAAGATAAACCAGCCCATGCCCCATACGTATGAACGCTTGAGTTGCGGGCCGTTAAGACCAGCCATGTTCTCGCTGATTACCGTGGAAAACCAGCTCCATAACACAAAAGCAAATACCAGCCCGCCCGCGAAAAATATCATCGGGCCGTTGCTGTTGCCGTTGATCCAGTTAGCGGCACCAAATACTGTCAGGAACAGGCCGAAGCTGGCCCAGATCGGCAGCTTGCTCTGTTCGGGTACATAATAACTTCCTTCATGCGTTGCCATTTTTTCTCTCCGCGTTCGTTATGGTTTTGCGGTTAAACGTCCAATTTAATTTGTTACTTTCTTTAATTCGTCGCTTTCTTTAGTTTGCTACTTTCGCAACCTTGTCGTCGGCATAGCGTTCAGTTACATCGAATAAGGTGTAAGACAAGGTGATGGTGTGGATATGTTCAGGAATATCCTGATCGACAATAAAGTACATCGGCAATTCAGCACTTTCGCCCGCCTTTAATGGCTGCTGTTCAAAACAAAAACATTCTGTTTTGTGAAAATACGTGGCAGCTTTAAAAGGAACCAGGCTGGGAATTGCCTGACCGATCATGTCTTTATCCGTGCGATTGTTCGCGAAGTAATTAATTCGCGTTTGGGCACCCGGATGAACCTTCACCGTACGCACCTCGGGCGAAAACTCCCATGGCATACCTTCGTTGTTAGTCGCTACGAATTGCACAGTGATGGTTCGACTGGTATCCACCTCCGCTGATACAGCCTGGTAAGGGCCGCCGGTTTTACCATTGAGTCCCGTGATTTCACAGAACACATCGTAAATCGGCGGCATAACCCAGATAGCGAAAGCAAACATACCAATTCCCAGTACGCCCAGCTTCAGGCAGAGCGCATGGATGGGATTATTTGGCAGCAGCCCCTTCATCACGAAACCCCGTTACTTCACTTCCGGTGGTGTACTGAATGTGTGGTAAGGCGCCGGCGACGGCACGGTCCACTCCAGACCTTCCGGGTCGTCCCACACTTTGTCCGTGGCTTTTTTGCCGCTGACAATGGTGGACACAACGATGTAGAGGAACAAGACCTGCGCACCGCCAAACAGGAAGGCGCCAACCGAGGAAATCATATTCCAGTCAGCAAACATCATGTGATAGTCCGGGATACGGCGAGGCATACCGGCCAAGCCGGAGAAGTGCATGGGGAAGAAGGTCAGGTTCAGGCCGATAAACGCGAGCCAGAAATGGGTTTTACCCATGACTTCGCTGTACATCTTGCCGCTCCACTTGGGCAACCAGTAATACACTGCCGCCGTGATCGAGAAGATGGCGCCAGGTACCAGTACATAGTGGAAGTGCGCCACGACAAAGTAGGTATCGTGGTACTGGAAGTCCGCCGGTGCGATGGCGAGCATCAAGCCGGAGAAACCGCCGATGGTGAACAGAATCACGAAGGCGATGGAGAACAACATAGGGGTTTCAAAGGTCATGGAGCCCTTGAACATGGTCGCCACCCAGTTAAATACCTTCACCCCGGTCGGGACCGCAATAAGCATCGTGGCGTACATGAAGAAGAGTTCGCCTGCCAATGGCATACCAGCGGTAAACATATGGTGCGCCCATACAATAAAGCTGAGGAACGCGATGGATGCCGTGGCATATACCATCGAGGCGTAACCAAACAACGGCTTGCGCGCAAAGGTCGGGATGATCGCGCTGACGATACCAAACGCCGGCAGGATCATGATGTACACCTCGGGGTGACCGAAGAACCAGAAGATATGCTGGAAGAGCACCGGATCACCGCCACCGGCCGCATTAAAAAAGCTGGTACCGAAGTGGATGTCCATCAACATCATGGTAACCACACCCGCCAACACCGGCATCACCGCAATCAGCAGATAGGCGGTAATCAACCAGGTCCACACGAACAATGGCATCTTCATCAGGGTCATGCCTGGTGCGCGCATGTTGAGGATGGTGGCGATGATGTTGATCGCACCCATGATCGAGCTGGCGCCCATGATATGCACAGCGAAGATGAAGAATGTCACGCTCGGCGGCGCATAAGTCGTGGAGAGCGGAGCGTAGAACGTCCAACCAAAGTTGGGGGCGCCGCCTTCCATAAACAGCGTGGAGGTCAGCATCGCGAAGGCGAAGGGCAGAATCCAGAAGCTCCAGTTGTTCATGCGCGGCAGTGCCATATCCGGCGCACCGATCATCATCGGCACCATCCAGTTAGCCAAACCAACGAATGCCGGCATAACCGCACCGAAGACCATCACCAGACCGTGCATGGTGGTCATCTGATTGAAGAAGTTGGGATCAACGATTTGTAATCCGGGCTGGAACAATTCCGCGCGGATGACCAGGGCGAAGACGCCGCCCAGCAGAAACATGGCAAAGCTGAACCAGAGGTACATGCTGCCGATGTCTTTGTGATTGGTGGTGTATAACCAACGGGTTATACCCTTAGCAGGACCGTGTGCCATAACCTAGCTCCTAATTGCCTTGTTTATGGTTATAGATGTCAATTGGCTGGGTCATATCGCCCATGTTGTTACCCCAGGCATTACGCTCATAGGTCACAACGGCGGCGATATCCACTTCACTCAACTGCTCACCAAACGCCTGCATGGCGGTGCCTTTCACACCATTCACAACCACATCGATATGTTGGCCGATGGGACCTACGGCAACTCCTACGCCTTTCAGGCTGGGGAATGTACCGGGAATACCTTCACCGTTAGCCTGGTGACAAGCGGCGCAGGAGCGGTTGTAGACTTCTTCACCACGCGCGTAGAGCTCATCAAAGGTAAACGTCTTGGAGGTCAGTTCGCGAACAGCCGCGGCAGCAGCCTGTTTTTCCTGTAGCCAGGCGCGATAGTCTTCTTCTGTTTTGGCTTCCACCACGATGGGCATAAAGCCGTGGTCACGACCACACAGCTCAGCGCACTGACCGCGGTAGGTACCAGGCTCAGTAATCACGGCCCATGACTCTTTGATAAAACCGGGAATTGCATCCTTCTTGACACCCAGAGCGGGCACCCACCAGGCGTGAATCACGTCGTTGGCGGTAATCAGGAAGCGGATCTTTTTATTGATGGGCACAACCAGCGGCTCATCGACCTCCAGCAGATAATGCGGGCCTTTGGGCGCCAGGCCTTCGATCTGCTCGCGCGGTGTGCTCAGACTACTGAAGAAGCTGAGATCTTCCTCAACATAATCGTACTTCCACCGCCATTGGTAGCCGGTGATCAATACATCCATATCTGCCTCAGAGGCATCGTAGAGATTAATCAGGCTTTTGGTGGCCGGCATGGCCATGAGGATCAGGATAGCCACCGGGATGACGGTCCAGAGGATTTCCAATGCAGTACTTTCGTGAAAGTGTGCCGGCTTAACGCCGCGCGACTTGCGGTGGACAATCATGCTGAAAAACATGACACCAAACACCACAACACCAATACCGACACACCACCAGAACATCTCCATATGGAGACCATGGATGTCCTGACTGACAGGCGTAACCCCTTCAGTCATATTGTATTTCCACCGCTCTACCTCTTCTGCCAGTGACTGGTAACTGCTGACCAGCAAGGCAGGGGCAAGCAGCCAAGGGCTTCGCCCGTGTGCTCTATTCAACATCGCCCATCTTCTCCGTGTAGCTAATTATGCTTATTTTCTAACTACTGCAGGACACCTTGAGGGAGTGCCCCAGGCTACATCTTCGCTGAACCACCTGGCGGCGATACCCCTTACCACCTCAACGAAAGCCAGATTCACAATTTCTCTCTACTCTGCTAACAGGAAGACTACGCTTACCGCTTTACAGGGAAGCTATTCAGGAACTAAGCGGGGCAAGCCGAGCGAAAGTAGAGCGAACGCGGAGTTTACACGCAGTAAAAACCTTGTTGAATCATTATTTCACGCTGCACTACCTGGCGCGACAAGATCCTGAACAAGTCCCGGGGTGTTTACAACACCCTTCGTGAGTACAGATCATTGCATGCGACGAATTGTCGCATAAAGAGGCGACAGTAATTCCATATAGAAATTAAAAAGTCAATCGCTTTGTGGTTTTTGTGGTTAATTTCCCCTGGTTTTTCACATGAAGTAGCACAGGTGAGAATCCATGCGCCCCGCTTCGTTACTACGGACGACAACAGGCCTCTTGCTCCCCCAAGGGATGAGGCGGACAGTTTTCAGACAGGGATTGCATGCTTCACAGCACTTTTTTTTATTTTTATAAGAAGACGGTATTAAGACTCACTTGCGATTACAGCCTTTTGGTTTACTTTTAATGTTGCGTTCGACGGCATTCTTCGACAAAGAATCGACACTGCTGTCACAGCCAATCCAGACAGAATCGCAAGATTCGGAAAACCATGAGTATCAACCCTGTGAGTCAAATTCGCGACTTTATCACCCACGCCAGAGAACATGACAAGGAAAGCGCGCAACTTCTGAGCTTGCTTGAGAAACGCGCCCACTACCTCCACGAGGCCATCAAATTACCTGATGACCACGCTGCGGATTTACTCGCAGATTTTGTCGTGCGTTATATTGAACAAGTGCCCAATTTTATTGAGGCTATTACCAGCATTGCACAGGAAGCCGGTATCTATGACGGTGTCAGCCCGCTGCTTAATATTGCCTGCGATTATTTTTTATCGCCGCCGGATATTGTGAATGGCCACAGCCATCTGGAGACCTTGCTGGATGAAGCTTATCTGGCGCACCGGTTGCTGGAAGAAGTGAACGATCGTTTTATCGGTTACTGCGGGATTCCACTTGCGCCCATGGATATGACCCGTGCCAATATCATTGCTCATGAATTAATTGGCGAGCCCTTTGCCAATGAGCTGGACCAAGCCGTGTTGTTTTCCGCTGAATTGTTACTGAATGAATACGGTTTCTCCGGCGAAAATTTCCAACATTATATTGATTCACATAAAGCCCGCGGCTGGTCCGAGGAATTGGAGCGCTGGCCTTGTCTGACTGATGACCTGGCGATTGCAGTAGAATTTGGCGAGAAGCCGGATAAATTGCATTAGCAGACCCTGCTTAAAATTCCTGAAAAAAGCCCGCGACATTTGAGCGGGCTTTTTACATGAACTTACATGGACACATCATATTATTTGGGCGAAAGAATTTTCACGACTTGCACTTGTTCCTGCTTTTCTTCCTCCGTTGTATTCACTCGTGTGGGCAACTCTTTAGTCTTACCGGGAAAGCGCATTTCATCCTTATAACCACAACTCACGCATTCGCGGTAATCCTTGCCATCCTCACTGTAGACCACCAGTTTATCCATTGCCGAGCAACGCGGGCACACCGCGCCGGCAACAAAACGACGTTTTTGACTGTAGGCCATTATGCCGCCTCACCTAAACCGCTATGACGCAACAAGGCTTCGATGCTGGGCTCACGGCCGCGGAAATTGATGAACAATTCCATCGGCGCTTTGCTGCCACCCTGTTGCAGAATTTCGTGCAGAAAGCTTTCACCGGTTTGTGCATTAAAAATACCTTCTTCTTCAAAACGTGAGAAGGCATCAGCAGACAGAACTTCGGCCCATTTATAACTGTAGTAACCGGCGGCGTAACCACCGGCAAAGATATGGCTGAAGCTGTTTTGAAAACGATTAAACGCCGGCGCCTGTACCACCGCGACGTCACGGCGCACCTGATCCAGCACCGCTTGCGGGTCTTGTGGATTAGCGGGGTCGTATTCTGCATGCAAGCGGAAATCGAACAATGAAAATTCCAGCTGTCGCACCATCTGCATGCCGGATTGGAAATTTTTTGCGGCTAGCATCTTGTCGAGCAAAGCTTGAGGCAAAGGTTCTGCGGTTTGGTAGTGCGCTGAAATCAGAGGAATGGCTTCCGGTTCCCAACACCAGTTTTCCAGAAATTGGCTGGGCAACTCTACGGCATCCCAGGCGACGCCGTTAATACCACTCACCGCAGCCACATCAATTTGCGTCAACATGTGATGCAGGCCGTGACCAAACTCGTGAAACAGCGTGGTGACTTCATCGTGCGTGAGCAGCGAGGGCGTATCACCCACCGGCGGCGTAAAATTGCAGGTTAAAAAGGCTACTGGCAATTGCGTGCCGGTGTCGGTTTTGCGGCGCACGCGACAATCCGCCATCCAGGCACCGCCACGTTTATGCTCGCGGGCAAACAGGTCGAGATAAAAGCTCGCGATTTTTTCGCCGTTTTTGAAGATGTGATAAAAACGCACGTCAGGATGCCAGGAATCAAATACCGCTACTTGCACAATATCGATGTCATACAAGCGTTTCACAACATCAAACATACCGGTGATAACGCGTTCGGCAGGAAAATAGGGCCGCAATTCTTCCTGCGAAATCGCATACTTTTCCACGCGCAGTTTTTCGCTGTAATAGGTCATATCCCAGGGTTGCAAATCCGTACAACCTTGCGTTGCCGCGAAGTCGCGCAGTTCCTGGATATCGCGCTCTGCCAGCGGTCGCGATTTTTGTGCAAGCTCATTCAGAAAATCCAGCACTTGTTGCGTGCTCTCTGCCATCTTGCTCGCCAGTGAGCGTTCGGCGTAATTAGCAAAGCCAAGCAATTGCGCCAACTCGTGACGCAAGGCCAGCGTCTCGGTAATCAGTGCACTGTTGTCCCATTGCGCGGCGCTGCTACCGTCCGCTTTTTTGCCATCTGCCGACGCGCGGGTGACATAAGCGGTATACATTTCTTCACGCAATTGGCGGCTGTCGGCATACATCATTACCGCTAAATAAGAAGGAAAATCCAGGGTCACGACATAACCGGATAATTGTTTTTGCGCTGCCGCTTGAGCAGCCTGGGCCAGCGCCGATTCCGGCAAACCGGCAAGTGCTTCTGCGTCGGTGAAATGTTTAAACCACGCCTGGGTTGCATCCAAGACATTGTTGGAAAATTGCGTGGACAATTCGGACAGGCGTTTTTGAATCGCGCCGAAACGTTTTTTCTGCTCGCCATCCAGCGCTACGCCGCCCAGACGAAAATCGCGCAAGGCGTTGTCGACCGCTTGCTTCTGGGCCTGAGTCAGGCGGCCATAGTCTTCACTATCAGCCAATTGCTGATAGGCGTTGTAAAGCTCGGTATTTTGACTGACTTCAGTGCCGTACTCTGTCAGCAGCGCCAGACTGTTGTTGTAAGCGGTACGCAGCGCGTCGTTGTTGCACACGGCGTTGAGATGACTGACCGGCGACCAGGCCTGATCGAGCAAGTCACCCTGTGCTTCCAGCGGGGCGACAAGGTTATCCCAGCTCGGTTGTTGCAGATCGCTGAGCAGCGCCTGTAGGTGTTTGCGATTGGCGTCGATCAACTGACTGATAGCCGGTTCAACATGTTCCGGCTGGATAGCAGAAAACGGGGGCAATTCGTGGATTTCTAATAACGGGTTGGACATAACGCAGACTCCAATCAATCGATCAGCTGAATCACTGTGCGGGATTCCGTATGATACACGCATTGTTTACGGCGTAGCGCCGGCTTGTGAGCGCCACCGACCTCCATTTCCACGCGTGAGATTTTGCAATGAATACACCCACGTCACCTTTGCTTAGTACCCATCAGGCGCTTCGTACCCATCAGGGCCACACCCCCAAACTGGGCAAAAATGTGTTGGTCGATCCGACGGCGGTCATTATCGGCCAGGTTGAAATCGGCGATGACTCGTCTATCTGGCCTTATGCGGTGGTGCGTGGTGACATGCACTCTATACGTATAGGCGCCCGCACCAGTATTCAAGACGGCTCCATCCTGCATATTACCCACGCCGGGCCGTTTAACCCGGATGGTTATCCACTGGTGATCGGCGATGATGTGACCGTCGGCCACTCGGTCAATCTCCACGGTTGCACGATTGGCAATCGGGTATTGGTAGGCATCGGCTCCACGCTGCTCGATGGCGTGGTGGTAGAGGACGATGTGGTGATCGGTGCAGGTACGTTGGTGCCGCCCGGTAAACGTCTGGAAAGTGGCTATCTGTACGTCGGATCACCCTGCAAACAGATACGACCACTGAAGGACAGCGAGAAACAATTTTTTACATATTCTGCAAATAATTATGTCAAGCTGAAGGACATTCACTTGCGCGAGTTGTCTATGACGACAGACCGGTAAACGGTTGATCCGGTCCGTCCTGATACTCCTGGCGCAAAGTGCTTATATCAGGATGATGTTGTCCAAGCCGTTGCACTCACAATCATAATTTGCAGTCTTTTTGCTATACCACCTAGTGGACGGAGGCGTTATGTCATTCCCCCTGTTGAGAAAAAATTTTTCCAGCAATGCATTCAGAACCCTGTCAGCCATCTTTGTTTCACTGGCTGTCGCTTTACTGCTGAGCGCCTGCGCCAGCGATCCGGTTTTACCGAAATCTGATCCAAAATTAATGGGCACCAAAGCGGGCAGCTTTGATCATGTATTAATGATGCCGGGCAGTGGAATTCCTGCATTTTCAAACGTGTTTATCGAAGACCCGGCAGTCAGTTTCAACAAACATTGGCTGCTGGATTTTCGCGGCGATTACACCGACCGGGATCTGGAGCGCATCACCAGCACCTACGGCGAGATGTTGAAGAAAGCCTTGCGCGAAGGCATGGCTGAGCAAACCAATGTCACCGTGGTCGACAGCGCTGTAGAAGCAGATGTTATCTATCGCCCGCTGTTGCGCGAGTTAAATATTTACGCGCCGGATTTAAGCATGCCCGGCCGCACAAAAAAGTATGTGTATGAAGTGGGTAATGCTACGTTTGATTTAACCCTGATCCAGGCCAGCAACGATAAAGTCATCGCGCAATTTATTGACCATCGTGAAACCTCAGCCAATATCGGCAATCGCCTGGAGCGCACGGATCGGGTAACCAATGCCCGTTATTTCAGAATGTTGATGGAACGCTGGACGCGCAATCTGACTAATTATCTGGTTGACACCGGTACCCTGACCGCCAAATAAGCTATCCGCTTTTTTGACCCTGGATCGAGCCCCGCTCCAGGGTCTTTTTTTATTTCTGCACTGCCTGATCGGGATCTCATTATGTCCATCGATACTCATTGTTCATTGCCTGTTATCGGCCAGCCCCATACGCGTTTTGCGGTCAATAAAATTATCTGCATCGGGCGTAATTACGCCGAGCATGCGCGGGAGATGGGCCATGATCCGCAACGTGAACCGCCATTCTTTTTTTTCAAGCCGCAAAGTGCACTGACAGAATCTGACACAGATTTTATTTCCCCTTGGTTTTCGCAGAATGTGCATCACGAGGTGGAGTTGGTGATTGCGCTGGGTCAGTCGGGTTATCAGGTGTCCGCTGCGGATGCGCCGGCCCTGGTTGCGGGTTTCGGTGTGGGGCTGGATATGACCTGCCGCGATGTGCAGCAACAGGCAAAACAACAGGGGCGGCCGTGGGAATTGGCAAAGGGTTTTGATGGTTCCGCGCCTTGCTCGGCGTTGCAGCTCGGTGGCTATGAGGAGTTGCAGAAGATGGGGCAGCTGTCGCTGACCCGTAACGGGAATCTGGTACAGCAAGGTGATTGGCGGGAGATGGTGTGGCCGGTGGCGGAGTTGATTGCGGAGGTGTCGCGGTTTGTGCGTTTGCGGGCGGGGGATTTGATTTTTACGGGTACGCCGGCGGGGGTTGGGCCGGTGGTGCCGGGGGATCGGTTGGTGGCGAATCTTGAGGGGTTGGGGGAGTGTTTGCGGGTGAATGTTGTTGCTGGGTAATTTTTTGTTGAAGACTTTTTGATTATCACGTTGCGTAAATTCGTGCGGGCCTTGATCTGGTAATGCCAGTTGGGACACGCCGTGAATACATCCTTGTAGGCTCATCATCAGCATCCCTGCTGCTGATGGTCCCAACCGGCATTACCAGACCAAGGCGGCAAGATTGGTGGTACGACAACCAAAGTTATGGACAAAACAATGACTGACGATTTGGCGATTGAAGCTTCCGGGTTGATCAAACATTTCGGTGCGACGCATGCGGTGAATGGTATTGATCTACGCGTGCGTAGGGGCAGCGTGTATGGCGTGCTGGGGCCGAATGGGGCGGGGAAGACGACGACGGTGCGGATGTTGGCGACCTTGTTGCCGTTGGATGGCGGGCAGGCGCGGGTGTTGGGGCATGATCTGGTGCGTGAGGCGCATGCGGTGCGTTCGCGGATCAGTTTGACGGGGCAGTTTGCGTCGGTGGATGAGGATTTGACCGGACGGGAGAATCTGGTGTTGTTGGCGCGGCTGCTGGGGTTTCGCGGGCGCGCGGCGAGGGAGCGGGCGCAGGAGTTGTTGCTGGCGTTTGATCTGGCGGAGGCGGCGGATCGGCAGATCAAGCAGTATTCCGGTGGTATGCGGCGGCGGTTGGATATTGCGGCGTCGCTGGTGGTGACGCCGGATCTGATTTTTCTGGATGAACCAACGACCGGGCTGGACCCGCGCTCGCGCAATCAGGTGTGGGATATTGTGCGGGCCTTGGTGGCTGAGGGCACGACGGTGTTGTTGACGACGCAGTATCTTGAGGAAGCCGATCAATTGGCGGATCGCATTGCGGTGATTGATCACGGTAAGGTGATTGCGGAAGGCACCAGCGGTGAGCTGAAAAAATCTGTCGGCTCCGGTGTGTTGCATCTGCGCGTTAGCCATGCGCCGGAGCGTGAAGCAGCGCAACGAATTCTGGTCGAGCAGTTGGCGGTGCCGGTGTTGATTGAGAAAGATCCTTGCGCATTGTCGGTGCAGATTTCTGACGCCCAAAAAGCCACGCTGGCCTTGGCAGAAATAGCGCGGGCCGGAATCAGTTTAAGCGATTATTCGCTCGGTCAACCCAGTCTCGATGAAGTGTTTTTTGCTTTAACCGGCCAGGCGCCCCTCGCAGCCGAACCGACGACAGAAGGAGCGGGTTCATGAATAACACATCACATGATATCAACGCCGCTTTGCACAAGGTGATTCGCGCTCACACCCGCCCGCCGCAAGCCAGTGCAATCGCCAATGTGGTGGCGTTTGGTTGGCGGGCGCTGTTAAAAATAAAACACCTGCCGGAGCAATTGTTTGATGTGGTGATCACGCCGATTATGTTTACGGTGATGTTCACCTACTTATTCGGCGGCGCGCTGGCAGGTTCCACCAGTGACTATTTGCAATTTCTATTGCCCGGCATCCTGGCTCAGACGGTTACCTTCACGTCGCTTTACACCGGCGTCACCCTGAATACCGATATTTCCAAAGGCATCTACGACCGCTTTAAATCCATGCCCATCTGGTCGCCCTCGCCGATTGTCGGTGCGATGCTCGGCGATGTGCTGCGTTACACCGCGGCGTCCATCATCGTCGTAATTATCGGCTTACTTATGGGTTATCGACCCGAAGCCGGTGTGGTCGGTGTGTTGTTATCACTGCTGCTGTTAAACGTGTTCGGGCTGGGGCTCGGCTGGATCTTTACCACCATCGGTTTACTGTTGCGCACACCCGGCGCGGTGATGACGATTGGTTGGCTGATACTGATGCCGTTAACCTTCGGTTCCAATATCTACGTTGACCCCACCACTATGCCCGGCTGGTTGCAAGCCTTTGTCTCGGTGAATCCTGTAACGCATCTGGTAAGCGCCATTCGCGGCTTGATGGATGGCAATGCCAGCGTGCAACTTATCGGTCTGTCCTTGATTGCCCCGGCACTGCTGACACTGGTCTGTGGTCCCATCGCCATGACGCTTTACCGCCGCAAGCGTTGATGCGTTGCATGAAGTGACAACTGTGCTAGATTAACCGCTCCTCTAAATCTGCCTGTTGAAAAAGGAAGCCTTCATGTTGCTGAGTAATCTGGAAATTGTTCCCGGCCGTCGGGTTGTTGCACATTATGGTCTGGTGCAGGGAAGTACCGTGCGCGCAAAACATGTGGGGCGCGACATCGCGGCCTCGTTCAAGAATGTCTTCGGCGGTGAGCTGAAAGGCTACACCGAGCTGCTCAATGACTCGCGCGAAGAAGCCATCGCGCGCATGGTCGCCCAGGCAAAAGCCATGGGTGCCAACGCCATCCTTAATATTCGCTTCTCTACCAGTTCCGTTGCTGTGGGCGCTGCAGAATTATTCGTCTATGGCAGCGCCGTCGAACTGGAGTAAATACCATGGAAATTTTTCTCGCCCAATTTATCGGGCCCCTGGTCATTGCGTTGGTATTACTCACGGTGGGGTTTTTTTCCGGTCGCTACCTGGAGAAAAAACATTACGCCAGCATCATCGCCCGCGAGACCTCGCCTGACCAGGTGATGGTCTTCGCGGAACGTTTGCCACCGCCCGTGTTGCCGGCACCGGCAACGCAACTGGTGAGCGGTTCGGTGGTGATTTCCTCAGATTACTTCAAGCGTTTTATTGCTGGCTTGCGCATGCTGATTGGTGGGCGGTTGAACACCTATGAATCCCTGCTCGACCGTGCGCGCCGTGAAGCCATTCTGCGCATGCGTGAAGAAGCCAAAGCGCTCGGCGCAACGCAAATCTTTAATGTCAAATTGGAAACCATGTCCATCGGCGGACGCAACCCCAACAGCGTCAGTTGTCTGGAAGTGCTTGCCTACGGTACCGCCGTTATTCCGCGCAATTAGTTTATCGTCACGAAGGGCAGCCACATGCGCTACGAAAATCGTCAACCGCCGGAAGGCATCAACGTTGTCGAGCACGGCTGGGCGCGAGATTTTATTTTATTGGTGATCGGTTTTTTTGCCGGACTCGCCCTCTTGTGCTGGCTGCTATTACAACTCGTCGCCTGGAGTGCAAAGTGGACACCCTTTTCCTGGGAACAGGCACTGACACAATCCTGGACACTGGACGAACAACCCGGCGAACAGCAACGCTATTTACAACAACTCGCCGACCAACTCGCACAAGCCGGTGGCCTATCACCTGAACTCACCTTGCAGGTTCGCTACAGCGAAGACGACACCATCAATGCTTTCGCCACTCTCGGCGGCAACATGATGATCTTCGAAGGCCTGGTGGATGCCGTCGACAGCGAACAAGGCCTCGCCTTTGTGATCGCTCATGAAATCGCCCACATCCAACACCGCCACCCGGTGCAAGCCGTCGCGCGGGGTTTAAGTATGAGCTTGCTCAGCGCCATGATCTTCGGCCAAACCGACCTCGCCCAACTCGCCGGTGTCGGTGGAAATCTCGCCCTGTTAAATTATTCCCGCCAACAGGAGAACGAAGCAGATCGTTGGGCATTGCAGGCACTCCACAATCATTATGGTCATGTGGCGGGAGCTGATGAATTGTTCCGTAAACTTAAAGAAGAACATGATGACTTGGTGTTGCCGGAATGGATGTCTACGCACCCGGACCTGGATGCGCGCATTGCTAATTTGGAGAAGATTGCGCGGGATAATGGATATGAAATGGATGGGAAATTGTTGCCTGTTATTCAGGGTAAATAGTTTTGGGAGTGACACTCTGTGGTAACAATGGAGTGCGTTTGTTATCAGGGGTTGTGTTTCGAAAACACATGACAAATTGACAGGAAAGTCAATTTGCACAGCGAAGCTGCCCGTAGGGTGAACCACATGGACGTGGTGAATGCATCATCCCTGTAGCTCCCTCAAGTCATCCCTGACTTGAGGGTTTCGAAACACAACCCCTGATAACAAACTCCGTGCCATTAGGTAGTAAATAATTCCGGACTTAAAACAAATCTTCACGACGAGGACGTTATGATACGCGCAAAGTTTTTTATCGCTTTTTTTTTACTATTCGTCACCACTGAAACCTTCGCCGCCGACACAGATGCAGACGCAAAAGCGCGTGCACTTTTCGAATTATTTTTTGAAGAATCAGTATCACTCAGCCCTATGTGGCAAACCGACCTGGGGCGCAAAACCAATTACGATAAATGGGACGATATCAGTCCAGAGCGAAGCGAGCTTTATCTCCAACTGAATAAAGATCAACTGGCGCGTTTGAAAAAACTGGATAAGAATTCACTCAATCCTGATAACCAGCTCAGTTACGAGCTACAGAAATTTGAACTGAAAAAAGATATCGCAGGTTATAAGTGGCGCGATCACAATTATCCGGTCAACCAAATGTTCGGACTCCATGCCGGTATTCCTGCCTTTCTTATCAACTCGCACAATATTGCATCGATAGAAGATGCCGACGCTTATGTAGCACGACTTGCCGGTGTGGGAGAACTGATTGATCAACTGATCGACAACCTGCAACGTCGCGCGGATAAAGGTATTCTCGCACCGGCGTTTGTTTATCCCTACGTGTTGGATGACAGTCGCAATATCATCAAAGGCCAGCCCTTTGATGACAGCAAACATATCAGCCCTTTGTTGGAAGATTTCACCAAGAAAGTAGAGGCCTTGAAGCTCGATGACAAACAAGAGACAAGAGTACTCAGTACCGCAACACATGAATTGCAGCATACCCTAAAGCCAGCGTATCAGCGTTTAATTAAAGCGGTCGAGGGTTTGCAGGCCCGTGCGGACAGCCGTGATGGCGTGTGGAAATTACCGCAGGGAAAAGCTTTTTATAATCACGCGCTGGAGCGGATGACCACAACCACGCTAAGTGCTGACGCTATTCACAAAATTGGTCTGGCCGAAGTTGCGCGGATTCGCAAGGAAATGGAGCAGGTCATGAAGACCGTCAAATTTGATGGCGACCTGCAAGCCTTTTTTACGTTTGTGCGCGATGATCCGCAATTTTATTATCCCGACAGTGACGCTGGCCGGGCACAATATTTACAGGATACGCGCGCTATTATTGATGCGATGAAAAAACGTTTGCCGGAGCTATTCGGCCACTTGCCCCAAGCAGATCTGATTGTCAAAGCGGTTGAACCCTTTCGTGAAAAATCAGCAGGCAAGGCGTTTTATAATGGTCCCGCACCTGACGGTTCCCGCCCCGGTACCTATTACGTGAATTTGTACGATATGAGCGGCGTACCCCGTTACCAAATGGAAGCGCTGGCGTATCATGAAGCACTACCGGGCCATCACATGCAAATTGCGATTGCGCAGGAAATGAAGGATTTACCGTCGTTCCGTCGCCACGGTGGTTACACCGCTTACATCGAAGGCTGGGGTCTTTACGCTGAGCTGGTACCCAGGGCGATGGGGTTTTACGCTGATCCCTATTCCGATTTTGGCCGGCTGGCGATGGAACTTTGGCGTGCGGTGCGCTTGGTGGTAGACACCGGCATTCACAGCAAGAAATGGACGCGGGAACAAGCCATCGATTATTTTGTTGCCAACAGTCCGATGAATCGCGCTGATGCAACGCGGGAGATTGAGCGTTACATCGTCATGCCCGGCCAGGCGACGACTTATAAAATCGGCATGAATAAATTTGTTGAACTGCGAGATAAAGCAAAACGCGAGTTAGGCGAACAATTTGATTTGCGTGCATTTCACGATTTTGTATTGGGAGGCGGCGCCCTGCCGTTGACAGTATTGGAACATCAAGTGGATGAATGGATTCGTAAACAAAAAACGGTAACTGCTGCAGGTTAGCGAATCATGCCCGACAAGTCTTCACTGATCACTGAAATCCGCGACATGATGGCGGAGTGTAATCTGTTCAACAACCTGGCCGCAGCGGAGCTACTTTCTGCTGCCGGTTATTTCAGCCTTAACAAAATTCCCAAAGGCAAGATTATCTTCAAGGAAGGGGATGCGGGTACCTTTATGGGCATCATCAACAGCGGCAGTGTTGCCGTCTATAAAGCCAATGCCGAAGAAAAAAATGTCCAGATCGCCACCTTACCCAAAGGCCAGAGTTTTGGGGAAATGGCGGTGCTCGATGGCGAACGCCGCTCTGCCATGTGCGCCACCGCCAGTGAATGTGTGTTGCTGCTGCTATCCAAAGATTCACTCGAAAAAATGATGCAGGAAAACCCCAAAGTCGCCGCCAAAGTGATTCGCGCAATTGCCGTGTCACTCTCCCGCCGCCTGCGCATCGCCGCCGGGAAATTGGTAAGCAGTTAATCATCGTTTGCTTAATATAGGTCGGATTAGCCAAAGGCGTAATCCGACTTTTTACAAACAGATAACCTTGCACCACACATAAATTTCTAATAAATAAGTTCCTGCCTATTAACCATCAATCTTCCACCACCTCCAACACCCACTTCGCACTACTCCACTCCATATAAATACCCCCGTGCTGCGCATTGCCGTTGAGGTTTTCCACATGAATGTAG
Organism: Cellvibrio sp. PSBB006; assembly: GCF_002162135.1. NCBI lineage: Bacteria > Pseudomonadati > Pseudomonadota > Gammaproteobacteria > Cellvibrionales > Cellvibrionaceae > Cellvibrio > Cellvibrio sp. PSBB006. The sequence continues at coordinate 3,242,018 of NZ_CP021382.1, forward strand.
TCATTACCTTGCCAGGCGTTTCTGATACGCAACTGGCTGTTACCGGCGTCGGCGATGTGCCAGCGGGCGCTGGCCCAGCCGCTGGTGCGAGTGGTGCATTGGATATTCCCGGTGAGGTTTTCGATGTGCATGTAGTCGCCGGTGGCGCGGTTGCGGATTTCTTGCAGGCCGCCGGCGACTTCTTCCAGTTGCCATTCGAAGTTGGCGCTGTTCGGTGAGTTGCTGTAGGTCACTGTTGCGCCACCGTCGCCGAGGTAGCTGTTTTGCCAGACGTTGCGAATGCGGTAGGCAACCGGGTCGTCGTCCGGTACGTCCGGGTTGGCGGGGGTGATAATGACCTTGTCGAGGTTGAAGTTGGCGTTGTCCAGATAAACGCGCATTACCTGTTCGCCCGCGTCGAGCGCGACATTTTCTGCCGTGACGCTGGTCCAGGTTTGCCAGCCGCCGGTGTTGCTGGTGGGAATCAAGCCGGTTTTGTCTTCGCCATCGAACTGCACATGGAAGTTGCCGCCGCCGAAGATAGTGGCCACGCGGAATTCCAGGTCGTAGGTGCCGCTGGTGGCCGCATTGACGGTGTACTCCAGCCATTCGCCGCTGCTGGTCCAGCCCACATTCAAACCGCCGCCGCTGGCGTTTTCGGTGTCCACGCCTTCGTTGGTGCGACCGGCATTGCCGTTGTTGGCAGCATCCGCGTCATGGTAGGCCACGCCTTCACCACCGTTGTCGAAGTTCTCCATCTCGATGGTGCCGGGAATGGCCCAGGGCGTGCCGCCGAATGGCGTCTGGCCATCGCCGCCGGTGTTGCTGAAGCGCATAAAGTCGATATTGAATGCGCCGCCCGCGCGCAATTGCAGGATATGTTGACCGGCCGTTAGCGTGATGGGTGTGCTAATGGTGGTGTAGCTCTGCCATGCGCCGGTGGCAGGCACTGGAACCTGACCAGTCGCATCAATGCCATCGACCATGATGCGCAAACTGCTACCGCTTTCAGACGCTACGCGCAGTTCGAGTTCATAGTTGCCGCTGTTGGCTACCTCGACGGTGTATTCCAGCCATTCACTGCCGCCCAACCAGCCGACGTGATGGCCGCCGCTCGCATTAGCTGCAATGTCCACCGCTTCGTTGGGTCGGTAGGCGCCGCCGAGGTTTTCCGCATCGCTATCGCTGTAGGAAACGGCTTGCCCGCCCTCATCGAAGTCTTCTGCCTGGATGGTGCCGGGAATGGCACGCGCGACGCCGCCATAGGGCGCGCCGTGTTCCTTGGTTTGCACCACTTTCCGGATGGTCCCGTCGGCGTTGTAGAACAATTTGTCCACCGCTACCGAGCGCAGCCAGTCGTCACCGGAGAGCGAGCTGTTGTGGTAGAAGGCGTACCACTGACCCTTGTACTCCACGATCGAACCGTGGTTGGTGTAGCTGTCCGTCGGGTCCATATAGATGCCGCGCGACGTCCACGGGCCGAGGGGGTTGGTGCTGGTGGCGTAGCGCATGCGGTTGTGCTGGTCGCCAACGTCATGGTTGTCAGAGTAGGACAAGTAATAGAGACCGTTGCGTTTATGAACCCAGGCTGCTTCATGGAAATCCTCCAGACCCGCCATGGTTTGCATTTGGCCATCGATCTCCATCATGTTGTCTTTCAGCCTGCCGCCTTTCGCGACGCCGCCACCGCCGTGGTAAAAGTAGGCCTGGCCGTCGTCATCGATAAATACCGCCGGATCAATCAGCGCATCCAGCCCCGGAATATAACCCTGCACCACAAAGCCGCTGGCGGGTTGGCTGCTGGTGGCCACGCCGATCTTCCAGGTGGTATTCCACTCGGTGCCGCTGGGGTGGGGGAAGTAAAAATAGTAGGTGCCGTCTTTGTAGGCCGCATCCGGCGCCCACATAAAACCGCCTTCCGGCCGCCCCCAGGGCACGTCGCTGGCGCGCAGGATCTCGCCGTGATCCACCCAGTTCACCATGTCGTCGGTGGAGAACACGTGGTATTGGTCCATCAAATCCGCACCGCGCGCGGGCGCGATATCGTGGGAGGCGTAGATATATAAACGGCCGTCGTCCCACACATGGGCGGACGGGTCGGCGGTAAACATATGGCGGATGATCGGGTTTTTCGGTTCACCCACCGGCACATCCGGTTCGTCAGTGGGACTGATGGGAATAGTCGCGGACAAAGGCGATGTGCCCGCGAGAATCTTCTGGGTTTCCCCGGCCAGACGCAGGTACCAGTCGCTGGGCAGGTCTGTGCCATCAGCATCAAGAGTCACGAAGTTGCCTTGGGCGGGAATGTCGCTGCTCGTTTCCGCCAGTTTGAACATGGCGGTGGCTTCGTCCACCTCGTCGAACATCGCCACGTAGATAAACCCGGCACCCGCGTCGAGCGCGTTGTAGGCCTGCCGCCAATAGAATTGGCCACCGTTGCGCGGGATCTGGTTGAGCGGGCCGTCGTGCAGGTTGTACCAGGAAAAGCCCGGCCAGATCACCGGCATATAATCCGCGCCGCTGGCCGCTGCGGCGGCCATATCCGGGACGATGCGCTGATTCTTCCAGTTATCCACCTCGGTATTGTTGGTATAACGGCCCACCGTCCAGGGCGAGATCATGTCCAGTGAGCGATACACCTGCGCCCAGCGCGCATCCGTTTCAGAATCGCCGGTCAGCGTGCGCCACTCACCAGGGACACCACCTACCACGTAAGCGCGATACGCGGGCGGCGCACTGTTCTGGAAGTAATCGATGATCTGCGCGAAAGTATCCGGGTTCAATCCGCGCTCATTAAAGCCGATACCCCAGAGCGCAATCACCGGTAAATTTTCTTGCTTGAGGTAAGTGCCTTGCGTCGTCATCTGATAGTTCTGTACCAGATACTCCCAGTCATTAATTAATTTGTTGTAGAGGTTGCCGTCGTCGGGCACGCCGGATAAGTCGTACATCACCGCGAATTGCCGGCCATGGGTTTGCGCGGCGGTCATCACATTTTGCAGCACTTTATTACGCACTTGAAAAAAGCGCGGATCGTTTACCGCTTCACCGAGAAAGCGTTGCAGATAAACGCCGTGGATACCGTAATCCTCCATCCATTTGAAATGGGTCATCACCGTGCTTTCGTCGTAAGACGAAAATAATCGCGCGCTGGAGCCGTCCCCATAGGTCATGTTGGTCGGATAGGTTTGCGTGTATTCGCGCATGTCCGGCCACATATCAATATTGAGGTTAGCGGCGGAAGGATTGGTGAGGCTGTTAAACCAATGGCGCCATTCATTGGGCGGCGAGTTATCACCGGCGGCAAGGAACCAACCTTGATAACCCATCAATAATTTTTGATTAAGATTATTGTGTTCGTTTTGGGCGAAAGTGGGAAAAGCGAATAGAGAACTTGCAAAAAGCACTGCAATTTTTTTGACGATGCGTGAGTGTGAAAAAAAAGTCATGGGAGTATCTCTCTTATCGTTGATGTCCTTAACGGGCAACCTGGCACAATCATGCTAGGCCAGATAAAAGAGAAATTTTGTGCGGTGCTGCGTAAATAATTTTTATAAATTATTTAAAAGTACGTTGAAAACGATTTCAGTTTTCAACGTACTTCCAAAAGAAAATGTTATTGTTAGCTAATGCGTCAGTGCCACTTTCAGGCACTACTGACATTCCGAACCGGCAATCACTTTATACGAGGTGGAAGAACACGTAACGCGATGTTGCGCTGTTGCCGTAACCCACGAAAAGCAGCCATTCGAAGAAGCAGAAAAATTCATAGCGATCCCTAAACAAAAACTCCCCAAAATTTACATCAAAAAACCGAACCGGAACCTTACCTCGTCTTTCAGTACCGAAATACATCGCCACCGCATGCCCACTACCGTCCGGCGGCATAAAACCGAACAGCATATACCCGGCGTTTACGGCCAGGATGGAGTTCAACAAGTTCATTCTAGTGACAGAACCGCCACCGTAGCCGCGCTTTTTCACTCCACTTTTATGATTCAGCCAAGCCTCGAAAGCCGGTGTCTCAAAATGCCTGAAATGTTTCTGCTCGGTTTTAATCAGGCCTACCGCCTTTTGGTTCAAGGGAACGAAGGTTCGCTTGTTATTTTCCAAATACATGCCGATGAACTCTCTCAATGATCCACCCGCTTTGTGCTTTGAAATGTAATAACAGGAGGCGGCAAAGCAAACACCCCGCCCCGCCTGTCTGCCCAATATCGTATGGGATTGGGACACGTCCCACGAGTGAATGCCTTTGTAGGCTTCGGCTTTTTCCAGAACTTCCAGGTCGGTGGGTAAGGGCATAGGAGTTTTTCAACCTCATTGTTAGTGTCTCAAATCCATGAGCGAGCGGAAGAACTCACGGTTGCGATGGCTCACCTGGAAGACAGGGGGTAAGACGAGTCTTTATGCTACGTCAAATAGTGAATATGCAGTACCCACCAAATGGGGGGGTATGCCGAGCGTCACCAACGGCTATGATGTTATTTTGCGCGCCATGGCCGTTTTGCATTCCTTATCAAGGCGTTTGAACGCGCCTCAAAATGAGCTTTGGATTTGTCTATGAAAGTCTGGGAAGTTCAATACATGTTTTGAATGTCATAGTAACCCGATAGGTTGGTGTGTAATCGTACCTATCTGGCCCAAGCTTTTAATCTTAATGATGGCCGTTTGTAACTATTGCTTAAAGAAAATGCTGAAATTCGTAGGTGGCAGGCTGGTTATTAGCGTAAACACACCTCAATAACCAATCAAAAAAGAATAAAAATCGCACATGATCACGAAAGAGAAATTCTCCGACGTTGATGTCAAAAAAGCGTACAGGAACCCGGTTATTTCTTCTCGCGCCAAAGTACGCAACCATAGCGTGCTTCGACTCTTCAGCCGGAGAAACAATAAACATCATGTATCCTCCTGAAGGCAGAATGCCGCGGATCGAGGCTAATAACTTTGCCATGGTAAGCTCACCTCCGCCGTATCCTTTCCTCTTCAGCTTGCTTTCCGTGTCTAGCCATTTTTTAAATGTGCTTGAATCAGTTCTGCTGCCAAAACATATTTGCTGACTTCTAAGAAACTTTATGGAATCTTCATTCAACTGAGCGAATAGGTTGTTGTTACCTTGTTGCAATCCCAAGCCTTCCCTTAACGAACTTCCTCGTTTATGCATAGACATATAGTAACAAGAGGCAGCAAGGCAGATCCCTGTGCCCACATAAGGTGCAAGAAAATGTCCGCCTTGAGATATATTCCAGGAATGTATTCCTTTAAATGCTTCGGCCTTTTTTATGATCAACCAATGTGTCATGGAAAGCCCTCTTTTTATTACAGCAGCGACAGATAATTTGTTGAGTTCATTTTGAAATACGCCGACGAAGACTGAATTTTACGCTCGATCTCCGCGGGTCAATACCCGCCAAATGGGGGGAGCCACTTTTATTTATCTAGCGTGCCACCATCACTCGCTCACCGCTGATTAAGTCCACCGCAAACAATTGATCAAGACCGCTATCTATCACGAAGACAATATTGTTTTCACCCAGCGCTATGCCTGAAGGCGATCCGAACAATGGACCGCTGCCGGTATTAGGCCCTGATACTTCCACCCGGTCACCGGTGGTTAAATCGACTGCGATGATCGCATTTGACTTGCTGTCTGCAGCTAAGAGGCGATTGTTAACAGTATCAGAGGCAATGTAAGCAACACTGCCAAAAGGCGTTCCTCCCCCCACACCGAGACCGGAGATAATATTTCTATTACCCGTAGTCAGATCTATGGCACAGATAAAACCGCCATCAGAGAAGTTACTGTTGGCTGCCAATACACGATTGTTGTCCTTATCCAAAATAATCGATTGCACACTCCTGAGCGTGGGCCCGGTTCCCTTTGTGCTGGCAGATAATAATGTTCTAGCGCCCGTCACCGTATCTACAACAAATAACTTGGCATCGGCTTGAACTGCTGTCCCGACATAAGCAATATTATTTTCGGTATCTAATGCAACGGAGAAGGGTGAGTCCAGCGTAGGGCCAGATCCGGCGCCGGCGCCCGACAATAGCGAGCGGTTACGCGTGGAATCGCCCACCGTCAGGTCCACGGATATCAAACCTTCCGGTACATCAGGCACCAGTATGCGGTTGTTATCCCGGTCAAAGGCAACATTAAAAGGCAAATCAAAATCCAGAATGCCATCGGTTTGCGCTCCGCTGGATATGATGCCTATCTGCGCGCTATTTAAATCCACGGAAAATAAAGTGCCCCGGGTATGATCTACGGTAAATACGCGGTTATTGTCACTATCAAGCGCCAAGCCGTTGGGTGTCTCAAATAGTGTTGCGTTTGTTCGATTGGCGATGGGAAAGCGAAAACCATTCCTCACATTAATGATGAGATCTCGAGCGGCATCCAGTACCAGGTTATTACCGGTGAGACTGTTGTAGGCAACGGAGATCGCCTCCGTAAAAGGATCTTTTGTGCCCGTGGAGCCACCGCCATCGCGCGGGCCGGACAATACCGTGCGGAAGCCGGTTGTTAAATCGACACCAAACAAAGCACCCAAGCCATCGGTGTCGGCGTCTAAAACAATGGCGCGATTGCCGGCGACATCCATGCTGATGGATACCGGGTTTTCAAAATCATTTTGGCCGGCTCCTACAAGGCGACTGCCGTTGTCGCCTGAAAATACCGTTCTGGTTCCGGTGGCAAAATCGATCGCTAACACACTGGGCGTGTTCTGGGGAACATCGCCGACGAAAAATGACTGGCCAAAAGCACTCACCAAAGCACGGTTGTTTAGACTGTCTACGGCGATACCGGTGACGTTCTCCATGCGTGCGCCTCCAGTGTCCAGCCGACTGCTTTCACCGGTGGTTAGATCTATCGCCATCACCGCTGCTGCTATGCTGACGCAGTCCAATGTCAGCGCGCGATTATTGGCTTTGTCCATCGCAACAGCGAGCGGAACCCGGTCTTTAAGGCCTGACAAAACACAGTCTGAGCTGGCGGAAAAAATACTTCTGTCGCCGGTGGTCAGATCCACGGCAATAACGGCCTTTCTGCCAATATCAGTCACCAGCGCACGATGGTTGTCACTATCAAGTGCAACCGACGTCGGTTTACTAAAGGTTGTTCCTTCGCCCGTCCCAGCACCGGATAACATAATGCGACCGCCTGTGTCCAAATCAACAGAAAGCAGTGCTTTCAAGGTTTCATCCACCACCAGTGCTCGATTATTTTCCGCATCAAACTCAATCGCTCGCGGCCGTTCAAAGTTTTCTACGGAGGTGCCTGAGGTCATCGTGATTCTGGCGGCATTCGTGTCGATATTGCCGTTGATATCTTGCGTGGTTACATCCAGTATGGTTTTGCCCAGTGCGAGTGGCACCTGCGCTTGCCAGGTAGCAAAGCCATCATCGCTGGTGGCAGGCACACCCTCAATCGTAACAGCGGTAATTTCATTATTTTCTGCATCATTCGCTGTGCCACGAACCAAAATGGTATTGCTCGTTGTCATCCCGACTGGCAGAGGAAAGAGGACGTTTGCCGTTGGTGCTGAAGTATCTTTGATGGTGGTAACCGAAAACTCCGCACTGATGTTACCTACAATAATGGTAGCGGTTGTGGTGGTGCCGAAGGTATCTGCTGCTGCCACGCGTAACCTGACACTCTCACCAACCTGAATAACACCCTCTTCCGGTGTAAAGCCAGCGCCATCGATACTGTATTCACCGCCGGTAACGTTGATGATGACAGGCTCATCCAGTCCGCTGATGGTCACGCTGTTCGACTCGACGAGCGCAGAAAATGCCACATCGGTTTGCGCTTCAAAACTAAATGTATCCGGCGTAATATCCACCTGAGTCGTCACGTCAAAATGACTGCTGATGCCACCAATAGTCAATGTGGCAGTAGTTGTGGTTAATCCGGTATCCGCAGTCAAGACGCGAACGCGCACCGTTTGCCCGTCTGTAATCGTCCCGTCTGCATCGGTGAAGAGACCATCATCAATGGCATACTCACCACCGATTATCTCAATCGCTGTAGGTGCATTAATGCCAGCGATGGTGATCGCTTCCGACATCACAAAAACACCGGGGGTTACATCAAGCTGACCGGCAAACGCAAAAGCGTCTGGTATTGTGTCTTCGCTGGCTTCACTGGAGCTGCTGTCAGAGCTGCTACTAGAACTATTTTCTACGCTGCTACTGCTACTTGAGCTACTTTCTTCGCTGCTAGTACTGCTTTCGGCATTACTACTTGAACTACTCTCTTCGCTGCTGCTTGCGCTACTTTCGGCGTTACTGCTTGAACTATTTTCTTCGCTATTACTGGCACTACTTTCTGTACTGCTATGTGAACTGCTTTCCGCGCTGCTACTTGAACTTGTGTCCGGAATAGCGATGACGCTGCTGGCTGTGCTGCTGGCACTTTCAACACTGCTTTGTGCATCACTACTTGCGCTACTCTCGACACTGCTGTTTGCACTACTTTCTGCAACGCTGCTTGAGCTATTTTCTGAGGCGTTATTCTCGCTGCTACTTGTGCTGCTATCTGCACTACTCACAGCACTGCTATTTGTGCTGTTGGTGCTACTCGTCACGCTACTGTTTGCACTGCCGCCATCGTCACTGCCACCGCTTCCGCCACCACAAGCAGTGAGAACAAACACCAGCGACAGGATGCACAAACGGATTAACGCATTAATGTGTTTCATTTATTTAGCCCGATGTTTTTTTGTGTTGAGAAGAGCCTGTCTAATGAGCATAATTTTTTATACTCAACGGCAAATACTTCTACTTCAGGCTGATCATCATACGTTTGATGCGCAAGTGGTAAAACCCGCCAAATGGGGGGTGCTTGATAAGTGGGAGGGAATATATGTTAAGAGCAATTCTGCAACGGTAATGTTTAGACGCACAGACTTTGCTCAAAGTTGTAATTTGGTGCAACGAAGGGGCGAAAACCTTCGATCATGGTTAACACATAGAGTGCGCGGTTCGGGCGACCATTGCCATCAGGAAAGCCGTGGGTACGCATGTAAGCACTGAGAAAGTAGCAGGCAAAGCTATCCCAGTCTTCGTCTGTCAATAACTTTGTGCGAGCACCGATGGTGCGGACATTATCAGCAACCATTTTCTGTAGTGCTTTTGCTGCACCCGAACTTGGCCAGGGTTGTTCATGATTCAGCGGTCGGCGTTCCACGATGGAACCTTTTGGGACCAGGCGATCATGTAGAAATTTTAATGTGTCCAACTCAAAGACTGAACGATTGGTGCGGCGGCATTCGATGATGACATCAGCAATATCATTCGCAGACATCCTGGATGAGTTAGAAGCCATGACAATCCACTTTGCGCCTTTGAGCGAGTCGATGTCGGCATTACTCGCGCCGTATCTTGCCATCGGTAAGATGTTTTGCGTTTGACGTAAATTCTTTCCCAAGTCGTTCGCCAGTGCCTTGCGGAAAAGGCGCTGAACGAGCTCCTTTGTACTGAGCGCCTTTTCCCGTTGTCGAATGAGAGTCTGGCGAAAATTGGAGGTATAGGTACTTTCCCAATCCCCATCATCAAGGATAGCTCCCTTAAACTTGTTGCTGGTGTAACGCCAGTGCATATCCCTGATGGATTCTTCTGCTGCTTCCGGCCCAACAGCCGCCACCAAGGCCGCAAATTCATGCTTTGTTTTTATCAGGTAAGAAAACTGGGGGAGCGTGAGCATCGTTTTACGGTTGGTAATCTCAATTTCTTTACGTTTACTTTTGAATACCATTTCACATCTCCTCGTAAGCTAATGTCCGGATATACCCGACCTAGCATAAATCCAATTGGAAGATTCATGATACGCCCCATCCTTGGCAGCCAATACCCCCCAAATGGGGGGACGAGAAGAAAGTAAACTTGCTGAAATAGAAAACACCCTGCACTAAAAAACGCAAGGCCTGTTGTGCGAATTACATTAAATGGTCGATCAGCAGTCCATGCTTTTGCGCGATAAGCACGGCCTGGGTTCGGTTTGCGGCGTTAAGGCGTTCAATGACTTTAGAGACATATTCTTTTGCTGTCAGCGGCGATACGCCGAGCCGACTGGCGATTTCTTTATTGGATAAACCTTCCGCTAAATAGCGCAGGGTAGCCAGCTGCTGTTGCGATAGATCGATAAAGTCCGTTCCTTCGCGCTCGGACTCAATCACGATATTGCCATCGAGAACCTCGGCAATCGCTTTTTTCATTAAATGTTTCGGGGTGGACTTGGCGATAAAACCGTTTGCGCCCGCATCGATCATCTGCCGGGTACTCGTATCAAAATCCAGCGTGGATACAACGATAATGGTCAGTGTCGGAAAGCGGCTGCGTATCTCCTTCAAACCATCCAGGTCCTGGGTTCCTGGCATACGGATATCCAGCATAACCAGCGTGATATCCGGTTCACGCAGAAGTATTGTCAGCGCATCAGGGAAATTTCCTGCCAGATATATGTGCGTTTCGCGATTTATTTCCTCGAAAAGCAATTTTAAGCCGTCGCGATAGAGTTCGTGATCTTCTGCGATCAGCACTTTTTCGCCTGCAAGTAATTCTGCCATACATTTATTCCAACAAATTTTTACGCGTGGTGGTATGTCATGCTGTTACGCAAATAGCTAAGTTTGCTTTTTTAATAGAAAGCTTTCCAGGTAACGAAGCAATGAACGCAATTGCGCGGGGCGATAATGTGCCGAGAGAATATGGACATTAAGCGCCGTTAATTTTCCGGACAATTCCCGATCAACATGGTCACAAAACATGGCAATCACGACATTCCCGTATTGTTCTTCCAAATGACTTACAGAGTCAGCCATGGATTCAGCGGTTAACTGCCCGGCACACGCCATGATGATCAGCGTTATCGGCACACTGCCACCCTCGCTGGACTCGTCGGTCGTTAAATAACCCCAACTTTTTAAACTACCGGACACTTTACTCAACATGGGCGTATCAGGCAGGTCGACGATAATGCGCAAACCGGTCTTGGCCTTGTTCTCGGTTTCCTGGTTACTGGTTTCTGTATACGGCAACTTGACCTGAAATAATGTTCCCGTTTTCGCCCGAGTATTCGACTCAGTTGATCGTACAAGGATTTCACCACCTAATAGATCCACCAGGTGCCTGACAATCGCCAAACCAATCCCCATGCCTTTATGACTGGCTGACACTTTTTCTGAGCGCTCGTAGATATCAAAAATCACGCGCTGATCATCCGCGCTGATGCCACAACCCGTATCCCAGACCTGGATAAGCAGATGATCTCTCCGGCGACGAAACCCCACCAGCACGCCGCCTGCTTCCGTGTACTTGATGGCGTTAGTTAGCAAATTCCGGAGGATTCTTTCAAGCAGTTCGGGATCGGTATCAAGTTTTTTTATGTTGCTTCTAAAGCGAATTTTTAATCCTTTTGCGCAAGCATAGGGTTCGAACTCAAGCTGCATGCGTGCAATCAGTAAACGCAGGTCAACAGATTCACTGTTTAACTTGACCGCACCGGCTTCAAGGCGGCTCAGATCCATTAATTTTTTGAACGAATCATTCATCGCCGTGTGCAGGCCATAGACTTTGGTCAGGACATTTTGCCCTGCTGGCGAACTCACGTAATCATTCAGGTGCGCCAGAAACATACCCATGCTGTGTAGCGGCTGACGCAGGTCATGACTTACCGAGGCGAGAAAACGTGACTTGGCCTCATTCTTCATCTCTGCCTGATGTTTTTCTTTTTTCAATGTATCGATACGTATCAACATGGCCACAAAATGAATCAGCATGTGGACGATTTGATATAACGGTTCGCGTAAAATTTTATATGACAGGGTACTTTCACCAGGCTTTGGCTCAATGGTAACCGTTCCGACAAGCTCTACCAGCGAGAAAAGTACAGGAACCCAACCCAACATAAAGATCAGGTAATAGCGGCCTTTTTCAATGACCCGCACGATACCGGCAGAAAAGATAAGCGTTATCATGATGATGCCGTTTAACAAATACATCGCTACGTTCCACTGTCGCGAGAAGAACTGGCTTAACAGCAGAGACAATAGAAAGATAACGATAGCTGCATTAAATATTTTTTTGAGCGGACGGTCTTCCGGTTCCGGTAGTAAAAACGAGCGCGCGAACAGCATAAAACTCAATAGCGCTATCGTGGCCCACAACCAGATCCAGGGAGGTAGATCTTCATCGCCATGCAGCAGAAAAAGTCCCAAATGACTTCGGATGGCAAAGAACGAGAACAAAAACAGTGATGAGATACCGAACCAGAAAAATGTAATATCTTTGAGGATGACACTGCATAACAACGCCATCAATACCAACCCCAGTACCACGCCGGTGCTGAGGCTGTACAGGTCGCTCATGGCGGCTGACCATGTCTGGTATTGATGTTTCGTCATCAGCGCCACATAGGGTGCTGCCACCAAGCCGCGCGAGGTTAATTCCACGGCCATAAAGTAATCTTTGTTGTGCTCAAGTTTTAGTGAAAACGCCCTACCCAATACATTAATGCTTTCTGTGCCGACACCAGACGCCCAATCCGATTGATACGCCTGCAGGCTCGTTCCATCCCATAAGATTATCTTTACCTTATGCAGAAAAAAGTTGCTGAAATGCAGCTTCCACTGGTACTGATCCGTTTCATTACGAAATGCAATAAACATACAGTAACGGTGATTTTCCTGAAAATCTGGCAGTGTTGTGGTTTGAAGGCTGTGTGGATTTATCCGCTTAAGCGTCGCCAGGCGTTGAAGTTCTACCACAGCGTCAGGGTTCAAACCCTGCGGGCAGGTATAGAGCCCCGATGCCTGGGGAGCGGAGTTAATATCATTGCGTGCCTTGGGATCGCTCAGGATCAATACATCACCTGTGTCCGGCACAGCGCCAACCGTCGACATGGTGAGACTGAAAAGCAGAACAAGAACAACCCATTTCACCGCGAGGTGGACGGGTAATTCTGAAAAGGTTGATTGAGAGATGTGCATATTTCACCACGAGGCATAGCTATCAAGTGATCCTGGAGTATGCCTGAAATCTCCATTAAACAACCAGCGGACAGTTGCCTGGCGTACAACTGACACCGCCTCCCGTGAGGCGGCGTCAGCCACAAGGGATTACTCCGCTAAACCACCATCCGTGATAGTCCAACCAGCATTATTAATCAATGTATCGCGCGCGGTTTGTGCAGCGGGCGAGAATCTTGTTGCTCCCGCATTGAGGGTCACATCAGGTTGAACGCTGGGCAACTGGCTCCAACCGATTAACAGGGCATCGTAATTTGCCGTAGAGAGCACGCCTTCGAGAAACAAGTTAGTCATGTTATTTACGTTGGCGATATTCCAGTTGCCAAGGTTTTGATCAAACGCTTTTGTGCTTCTGAACATGTTCGACATATCGGTAACCTTGGAAACATCCCAACTGCTAATATCGGCATTAAACAGGTCAGCAAACAGAAACATATCTCTCATCGTTGTGACATTGGCGACATCCCAATTACCAATAGGTTGATTAAATGCTCTGGCCTCTCTGAACATATTGCCCATATCGGTAACCTTGGATGTGTTCCACTGGCTAATGTCCTGATTAAACGGGGTGCGGAAAAACATCTCGCGCATACTGGTCACATTGGCGACATTCCAATTACCAATAGGTTGATTAAATACGCCGGTCTCTCTGAACATATTGCCCATATCGGTGACGTTGGAAACGTTCCAATTGCTAATATCAGCATTGAACACGTCGGCTCCAAAAAACATATCGACCATATTCCTGACATTGCCGACATTCCAATTACCAATAGGCTGATTAAACGCATCGGCCTCTCTAAACATAGCGAACATGGTCGTGACATTACCGACGTTCCAATTGCCAATGGGTTGGTTAAATACTCTTGCCTCCTGAAACATAGCATTCATATTGGTGACTTTAGCTACATCCCAGTTACTAATATCGTGATTGAATTTTGTGCCTCGGAACATGTTGTCCATATTGGTTACATTGGAAACATTCCAGCTACTAATATCCAGATTAAAATTGTCAGCACCATTGAACATCTGGCTCATAGTGGTCACTCCGGATACATCCCATTGACCGATATTGCCACTTAAATTATCAGCGTTTCTAAACATGCTGGCCATGCTGGTGACCTGTGACAAATCAGGACTTTCTGTATCATTAATGGTTAGGTTGCGGCAATCAAAAAAGGCTTGTCTCATTGAGCGCCAGGTTCGATTACCCCACTGTTCAACCGACAATAATTTTTGCGAATCTGTTTGTGTTGCATCGAATGTGGCTTTGAAAAATGGTTGTGGAAATGTTCCCGTAATCGATACCGTATATTCACCGGCTGATGCATAGGTATGGGTAATTTCACCCGTCACATTTTCATCAAATGATCCATCACCCCACTCAACTCGATAGTTGTAAGTCATACCAGATGCGGTGTGAATGGTGATTTGATTATCGTCACTCATGCCGGGATTGTCGGTCTTCCAGCGCGTGATAAAGGGCGTTTGCTCCTCGATTGTCAGCGTGACAAGCGCAGAATCGCTGCCCAAGGCGTTGGTTGCAACAATCGTAACGTCGATGGCTGCTTGCGCTGTTGCGGGTGTGCCGACGATGGCGCATGTGTTGTCAACCACCTGGACTTCAAGTCCGTCAGGTAAGGCATCGGCAACACAGCTGTCGGGTTGTCCACCGTTGTTGTCGATATTGATCATTGTTAGATCATTGGTTTGCACCTTCAAAGCCTGGTCTTGCAGATCAGGGGAGGTCAACAAGCCACCATCAAACACTGACCAGCCAAAGGTATCCGTCAGGATAAAGCGCGCCGCTTCGGCCGCTGCACTGTATTGTGTTGGAAAAAAATTGATATCGAGTTCTTGTTGTAGCGGCAATAACGACCAGCCGAGCAAGAGGGCATCATAATTTTGCAGCGTTAAACCCGACCCTTCCGCGAAGTCACTCATGGATGTCGCATTGGAGATATTCCAACTGCCAAGGTTTTGATCAAAGGCTTGTGCGTCTTCAAACATGGAAGAAAAATCAGTGACCTTGGCGACGTCCCAGCTGCTGATAGCCTGATTAAATGCAATTGCATCCGAGAACATGTCTGCCATGTTCGTTACGTTAGAAACATCCCATTGACTTATATCGCTGTTAAATGTAAACGCTTGATTGAACATGAATTCCATTGTGGTTACATTGGATACATTCCAGCTGCTTAAATCACCGTTGAAATTTTCTAAAGAAAAAAACGTTCCGGTCATGTCCGTTACATTAGAAACATCCCAGTGACTGATATCGCTGGTAAAGTTAACGGCGCTGGCAAAGGTACCTAACATACTGGTCACGCGGGATAGGTCAGGTGCTTGATTGTCGTTAATCACCAGATTAGCTGCTCCTGCAAATGCAAATTCCATCGACAGCCAGACCCGGTTACCCCAGGCATCTACCGATAAAAGCTTGTTGGCATCGGTAATCTCTTCAAACAAATTGAAATAGGTTTGAGGAAAGCGGCCACTAATCGATATTTGGTACTCACCGGGCGTGGCGTAGGTGTGGGTAATATCACCCGTCACATTTTCGTCTGCGTTACCATCACCCCAATCAATGGTGTAGTCGTAACTGAAATTCGGCGATGTGGTAATCGTGATTTGATTATCGTCACTGGCGCCTTCGTTATCGGTTTTCCAGGTGGTGATAAAGGGCGAAGCCGCTACGATTTCAATCGGGACCAGAGCTGAATCACTGCCTTCTGCGTTAACTGCCGTGACCGTAAAATTGGTTAAAGCCAACAAAGCCGTAGCCTCACCGCTGATCTCGCAGGTTGACGCATTCGCTGACACTGCAACCGTGAAGGTGTCCGGTAAATCAGATGAACACTCGGTCAGCGCCTGACCACCGATATTGTTCAGGCTGACGCTGATTAATTCATCCAGAACAAAGCTTTGTGTGTTTGCATCGACCAAATCCGGTGGTGTTGGCACGGGGGGAACACTGCTACTGGAACTGCTATCGGATGAACTCGTGACGCTGCTAACGCTACTGTTTGCGCTACTAACGGTGCTACTTGCGCTGCTGGCAACACTGCTGTTCCCACCACCGCCATTACCGCCGCCTCCCCCACCACCGCCGCCACAAGCGTTGAGGATCAAGACCAGCGATACCATGCACACACGGCCCCAAGAAATAACCTGCTTCATTTGTTTAGCCCACTATATTGGAATGTATTAGGAAGAGCCTGGCCGGCGAACGCAAAGTCCTCACCCAGCAAAAAGCCGGGCTCTAACCACACCGTCTACTCGGAATCGGTCATCATACGTTCAGGATGCAAGCGGCAAAACCCGCCAAATGGGGGGAGTCTTTCGATTTACAGAGGGATTTACGGAGTGCTATTCGTAATATTCGTAGGTCGGATTAGCCAAAGGCGTCATCCGACTTTTACCTACCGAACGTTTAATCACAGTGCCACAATGCAGGAGACGCTATATTTTTCTAACAGCCATCTCAGAAATACATTTTAGGTGAGATTCAGCCATGCCGTTAATAACAGGAGTGCACGGTAGAATTAGCTTAACAGCAATAGGAAATTGTAGAGCCTTATTTGCCGTGACATGATCGCATGGTCTATTCGTCTGAATACCTTTTCTTAATGATATCCGGGGTTGAATTGTTAAAATCACCAAGGCCAAATTCGCGTCTTCTATTTTCAAGAGTTGAATACAATTGCTGGGCTCGGGCTTCAATTTGTTTTGTTTCGCTTTCGTTGAATTCCAGTTTTCCAAAATTAGCCTGATAGGTCTGGATTACTCCTTTGCCGACGATATTTGCTGTACGCATGTCTCCTCGCAGTTCGGCTAATTTTAAAAGAGCCATTACCTCCTTAATTTTATCTTTCCGCTCGTCAAGGCTTAAACCTGCATAGCTTGCGGGCTCGCTAAGTAAAGCTAGATTGCCAAGTGATGCAGTTACGCCCAACGCTGCTGCTTCCCAGTAATACGACTTGGCTTTTGGGAAATTTCCAGCATCTACATATTTATTGGCTAATGTCGTAGCGGCGCGCCCATCTCCAGCTTGAGTCATAGATTCCAGAATCTGCATATCATACCCTTCATAGATAGCAGTATCTTCTTTGGGTATATACCCAATATCTTCATCCCACTTTTTCATGTCGGCGATATCAGATGCTGTAAAATCTGAAGCGTCGCGTTGATAATTCTCCGGGTGAGAATATGATCGGGACTCCACTTCTTGTTCAACAGGAGTTTGTGTTGTATCAGGCTCTCTTACTAACGTTTTTTGTCTCAGCGCATCACTCGCTGAGATAGGCATTCGACTGTCTGATCTCAGTACCTGATAACTCGATATGGCTATCATTGTGAGGCAAATCGCTATGCCAACATACTTGGAAGTGTTGTTCATTGTGGAATTTCCTAACATGATCTACCTCACTATATTTGTTCGCATACGGTTAGATCATATTGCTTAAAGGTATATTCTGCGTTCTCGATCTGCTCTGCATAGGCTCCATCAGCGTTAGTTTGGCAAATAGCCCCTGCGGTGCCAAGTGATATTGATGCGGAGGTGGCAACCGCAGCAGTATATCCAAATGTGGGAATGGCAGTAACGACGCCGACAACACCAGTCCCTCCGGCCGCTATGTAGTAGCTATTGCAGGTATTGGTATTATTTTTGAACTCATTAAGAAGCGCAATTTTTACCTGATGATGCAGCGTTTCATTTTGTATTTTACATTCATACTTTTTTTTGGCTTTCGCAGCTGCCGCTTGACCTGCCCGCTCTGCCGCAAGTTTTTGTTGATATGCTTCGTTTGAATATCGGGTGCCGTACATGGTGTTATTTGGAATGCCGCCAGGAGTGTATGGATCGAGGTGGCTTGGTGGTGGGGTATAGTAATTACATCCGCCACCCTCCGTGCAGGCCCGATATGTTTGAGATATTGTTGCCACCGGTAAAATAGAACTGATTAGCACGATAAGCTTAATGGTTAACTTGATCACTAGTAAAATCCTTTTGGTAATTATCAGAGTAGAGTAGGCGCAGATTGAGAAGAGAAGATTGTCCTGCCAATCCAGGGACCGAAAATATCAACTGAAAATCATTTGTTCCAGGTTTACTTTGATTACAATGATTACATTAGTAGTTGCGTAAATATAAAAAATACCTGCCAGTTAGCAGGTATTTTTTATATTTTAATCTCCCGACTCACTTACTTCGGCAAATCAAACACCAACGCCCTTACCTTCTGTTCACCCGCCACCAACTGCAACGCATCCACGCCATCCAGTTGTGCACCGTCACCGGGTTTTAGCACTTCGCCTTCCACCGTTAGCTCGCCATCAATCACATGCACATAGTGTTTGCGCTTGTAGGGATTTGCCAAACTCGCGCTGCCTTTTGGTTGTAGCAACAATTGGTAGAGCGATGCATCCTGTTTGATGGTCAGGCTGCCGTTTTCACCGGTAGGGCTGATCACTAACGTCAAGCCATCTTTACGACCAAAATCTTTTTGCTGGTAACCGGGTTCTTGTCCATACACATTCGGTTGAATCCAGATTTGCAAAAATTTCAGTGCGTTTTTCTTCGACGCGTTGAACTCACTGTGCGTGATGCCACTGCCCGCTGACATCAACTGAAACTCTCCCGCCGGCAGTGTTGCAATGTTGCCTTCACTGTCGCGGTGGGCAATTTCGCCTTCCAGCACGTAGCTGATAATTTCCATATCGCGGTGGCCGTGGGTGGGGAAGCCAGCGCCGGGAATTACTTCGTCGTCGTTGATCACGCGCAGCGCGGAGTAGCCCATGTGTTTGGGATCGTAATAGTTGCCGAACGAAAAAGTGTGGCGACTCTTCAACCAATCGAACTGCGCCGCGCCGCGTTCTTTATTGCGTCTGATGCTAATCATGGTGTGACCTCCGTTGCTTTTCGCTTTTAAACGGGAGCGACCTGGTTCGCTCCCGGCGTCTTTGTATTGCGTGTTATTTCACTTGCTCGGCGAGCACGGCGTCGAGGCTCAAACGACCGCCGCCAGACAACACCAGTGAGACTGCACCGGCCAACAATGCCAGGCCGAACTCGTAACCGTTGTTGCTCATAAACAGGCCGTTGCCGATGTGCACCGCGAAGATTGCGACCACCATGGTGATCGCCAGTACCAGCGCTGCGGGGCGAGTCAGCAAACCGAACAACAGGAACAAACCGCCGAAAAATTCTGCCGAGCCCGCGCCCAGCGCCATCAGGTAACCCGGTTGCAGGCCGATGGAAGCCATCCATTGTCCGGTGCCTTCGAGGCCGTAGCCGCCAAACCAGCCAAACAATTTTTGCGCGCCGTGGGCGGCGAAGATGATGCCCAGCGGTACGCGGAGTACCAGGGATGACCATTGTTGACCGGGGTTAATGATGTTTTTAATTGCGCTCATGGTGCGTGCTCCACATAAAAGTTTAGGGTTGTGTCGGCGAAGAAGGTCTTCGTCTTCCCTGCGGCGTGAACCTGTCGTCGCCCCAGTGGTTGTCACTTTATGCTTGCGTCGCATCGCTTAAAAGCGGAACATTTTGAGCCTAGACTTCAAAAAATTTGAACACACGAATTGGAGCTGGTTATGCACCATGCTATTACCCTGGATGCCCTGCGAGTACTGGATGCTATTGACCGTAAAGGCAGCTTCGGTGCGGCGGCGGAGATGCTGTTCAAAGTGCCCTCAGCACTTTCCTATACTGTACAAAAGCTGGAATCCGAGCTTGGCGTCAATCTATTTGATCGATCGAAACAACGGGCCCAACTCACGGCAGCGGGCCGTTTGCTGCTGGAAGAAGGCCGCACACTCTTGCAGGCCACCAGCCGCCTGGAGGATGCCGTCAAACAGTTGGAGTCGGGTTGGGAGACGCAATTGCGTATCGCCAAGGACACCATCCTGCCCAACGAACCCTTACTGAAACTGATTCCGCCATTTCACCAATTGGACAAACAGGTGGCCATCGATATCAGCGAGGAGGTGCTCGGTGGCAGCTGGGATGCGTTGGTCTGCGACCGCTGCGACCTGACCCTGGGTGTGGGCGGTGAATTTCCTAAGGGGACTTTCGAGTACCGCCTGATGGGTGAGGTGGAGTTTGTGTTTGCGGTGGCGCCGGACCATCCGCTGACCCGGCATAAAGGCCCGGTGGATGCGGCGGCGATCCGCGCGTTCACGACGATTGTTGCAGCGGATTCGTCGTTGACTTCGCCCCTGCGCTCCAGCGGTTTGCTGGATAGTCACCAGACGGTGCGGGTGGCGAATATGACGGCCAAGATTGATGCACAGCGGTTGGGCGTGGGTGTGGGTTTTCTGGCGCGGCATTTGATTGGGAATTTGCTGGCGCGCGGTGAGTTGGTGGCGCTGCCGTGTAGTGTGCCGCGGCCGAATATGCCGTTGTATATGGCGTGGCGGAAGGATAATGCCGGGAGGGCGTTGGCGTGGTTTGTGGAGGCGTGTGGGGGAATAGATTGGTTTGCGTCGCAGGATTAGTGTGTGGGGGTTGTGTTGGGAAGGGGTTGTGCTTATGGTGGGTTTTGTCAGCTGATAATAATTACGAGGTTGGTTGATTTATTCACTCTGGGAGTAACTGGCTAGAAGTTTGTTGTTCGGCTTACCTGTTTCGAAAGCGCATAAATACTTCCCTGTAGCTCCTTCAAGTCATCCCTGACTTGAAGGTTTCGAAACAGGTAAGCCGAACAACAAACTCACTTCGAACAGAGATTGGCAGTATTTGCTTTTTTTCAAGAATAAAAATAATCATGTACAGAAAAGATATAAAAATCTTGTACGCAATATCGAGGGAGAAACCTGATCATGCAATGCCTGTCCAGCGTTATGTTACGCGTGTCCTTTCTATTGGTTTTCATATTATTCGGTTGTACAGAGAAATCTGCATCGCCGGAAAAAGTGGTTCATTATCAACCCGAGGTCATTAATCCCAATTACACCGGCGCATTGGTTGAACCGCATTCGCAGGCGATTTTGGTGTGGGGTAGTGATGGTGCTATTCAGCGTTCAACCGATGCGAGGACGTGGGAGTTTGTTGGGACGCCGACGACGGCGCAGTTGAATGAAATCGTTAGCGGTGGCGATGCGTTGGTTGCAGTGGGCGAACAGGGTACGGTGTTGCGTTCTGTCGATCAGGGTAAAGCGTGGAATAAAATTTCTGCGGATACGACGGCGAATCTGAAGGCGTTAATTTACAGCAGCGAGCATAAGCGGTGGTTTGCTGTCGGTACCGGCAGTACGGTTTTGCGTTCTGATGATGGCCAGCATTGGCAAAAGATTGAGCTCGGCAAAGGTTTGGCGATGCTGGATATAGAGGCGATTTTTGTTTCGCCCAAGAGCCAGCGTTTATTTATCGGAGGCTCGCGCGGTTTGTTTGGTTTTTCGGATGATGGCGGTGTGAATTGGCAGGTCATGCAACTGGATCTGGATACGCCGTTGAGCGGGTTTTATGCGTTCAATGATGTGGTGGTTGCGACCAGTGCTTATGGAAAACTGCTGGTGTCGCGCGATGAAGGTAGCAACTGGCAATTGATTGAAACCGATGGCCAGGCATTTTTTAATGACGGGGTGTTTGACAGCGCCGCGAATGTTTTTTTGCTGGCGAGCCACAACGGTAAAATCTTGCGCACGGCGGATAACGCAGAAACCTGGCAATTAATCGATGCACCCTTTCACGGCGCGGCTAATTATCTCGGCAATGTGGTAATCGATAAACAGAAAAACGTATTGCGCGCATTTGGCCACTACGGCACGCATCTGATATCGCGAGATGCGGGTTTAACCTGGGAGTCACAAACCCAGCATATGCAAACGCCGTTTGAAGAAGTGTTAGTGCTGGAAGATGAAAAAAGCTACGTCGCCTTCGGGCGCGGCGGTTTACTCGCGACCAGCAATGATCGTGGCGACCATTGGCAGAATCATCGCATGCAGCTGGATATTTATTGGCGCAACGCATTGGTCAGTTCGCAGGGCACCTGGTTAGTAGCCGGCGAGTTGGGTTATATGCTGAGGTCCACCGATCAAGGAAAAAACTGGCAGCTCCTGAACATCGCCTATACCGATCCGATGACGCCACCAACCTACCGGGCACTGATTGAAGAACCCCAATCCAATACACTCATTGCCGCCGGGCCAACCGGTACCATTGTGCGCTCAACAGATGATGGCGTGAGCTGGACCGAGGTGCATTACACACCTTTTAATGAGGCAGAAGCGTTTACCGATTTATTAATGGATTCAACACATCATCAGCTCATCGCAGTCGAAGCCGATGGACGACATTACCTGTCAAAGGATCAGGGTAAAACCTGGGTTGCATCTCCCCTTACAACACAACGCAAATTCTGGCATGGCAGTGTATTAATGCGCGCGCAGGAAAGCGTCGTTCTCATAACCGGTCAAGCTGGTGTAGCAGCGCGCAGCCTTGATGGTGGCCAGACATGGCAAGCGATTGATACCAACACCATCGCTGATTTGTTCGGAAGTTATGCAGACCAACACCATCAACAATTATTTCTACTCGGCGCGGGCGGCACCTTGTTACGCTCACGGGACGATGGACAAAGTTGGCAAGCAATCGCTTTGCCGACACAATCCGATCTGCGGCGAATGACAATGGACCCGAATAACAAAGCCCTACTGGCCTTTGGGGGCGATGGCACTATTCTTCGTTCATCCAACGCGGGCGATAGCTGGCAGGCGATGGATAGCGGAACAACTCAGGAGCTGCGCGATGCCGTAGTGGAACCTGATACAAACAATCTGCTGCTCACTGGTCGTGATGGCAAGGTTATTCGCTCAACAAACGGCGGTATAAGCTGGGAAACTTTACCCACCCACACCACCAGCCATTTCCGGAGCCTGACGACTGATCCGAAAACGGGCGCGGTGCTTGCGGTGGGAGAGCGAATTGTTCGGATTGATTAATCACTGATAACTTTTGCGGCCGAGAATGCGTTACTTAAATAATCAACATCTTCAGATACATGACGCAACTCAGCTTCGGGTATACCTTTAGCATGGGCGATAGCAGCGATCCTGCCCTGTTTATGGAACTCTGTTTGGGGAAAATCTTTGGCGATCTTGTCCTGATAAGCTCTCTGCGACGAGATAATTTTCCAGCCTTTATTTCGCAAGTGTTCTATCAAATCAGCAACAAATAAAGCGGCCGCGTCGTTCTCATGCAGCAACAATACATGCCGAGGCGAACGGCCCAGGGATTTTTCGGCAAGCGCATCATAAAATTCTATATTGTCATAGAGCGTATTCACGTAAAAATAACGCGCCCGTTCATAGTTTATTGACTTACCCTCTTCCGCCGCTTTGACAAGCAAGGCGTTTATATACCAATCAAAATTATCGATGGTGACATAGCCGTCCTTATAACCCAGCTCAGCCAATAACTGTTGCAGCTTATTGATAGACGCTAACTCCTTGCCGTAGTGCAGGTAAGGAAAGCGGTGATACATCACAACATTGTCAAAGGATTTTAATTGCAGATGCGCCTTGTACGCATCCACCGCATAAGCATCAACACCCAGCTCATTAGCTGAGACGTGGCTAAAGCTGTGGTTGGCCAGATGAAACCCGGCTTGGGTATATTGTTCAAGGCGCGCCGAAGTCTGTGGATTTATATAATCTGCCTTTACATAAAACAGCGCATCGGGGACATTGGCTTTTTGTAGCGCCGCAATTAACTTCGTGGTTCGCTCCATACCCGTCATCAACGCAGAGTCCGGTGTGGGTGCATCATCAAAGGTTATGGCAATCTCGCGTGCAAATGCGCTGAAAGGGATAAGGAAGATGGCGACGAGCGTGTAGCGTAAGATCAGTTTACTCATAGGAAATCCTTTAAATATTGGGGAAACAGATTTTGAGCTTTCATTTTTCAGGGTTTTAACTCGGTAATATGCCAAAGCTCTCCCGACGGTCCCCACAAATAAATCACCTTGCCCCAGCTTTCCTGTTTTATAGGACTGTATTTAACATCGTAGCTGCCAACCTGAATCCCGGACACAACTTTATAGGCTGCTTCAATATCTTCCACCACGAGTTGCAGCATCAGATTCTCTGCAAACTCCTTGTTGTAATATCGTTGAAGAAAGCATGTCACACCGTCCTTTTCCAAGATAGATAAATCATCAGACGCCCTCGATAACGTAAACCCCAACGCCTGATAAAAGGATTGGGATATTTCATAATCCTTGCTGGGAATAAACATTCGGATATCGTTGAGTTTCATAAATACTCCTTTCACCGTGCGAAAAAAAGCCCCCCACAGTATCCTGTGAGAGGCTGAGTTTAACACTGTTATACGGCTACGGCTGTGGGTTCCACCCTTCCCCACCGTTATACGCCGAGAAAATTTTCTCCCGGTCGGCAAACTCGTTCAGGTACTCCGTTTCCGTCAGGGTGTAGCCCAGAGTCCAGGCGGAGATATCTACGGGTTCACCATTGAGATTCATGATGTTGTATTGCCGCCAACCGGCAGTTGCCGAGGCAATGGCCGGGTTGGGGGTTTTGGAGCCGTTCCAGCCGGCAGGCTGGATGTGACTGTCAATGCGCGTGTTGATAAATGCAATGTTGTCGTAATAACTGCTGCTGCCACCACTGCGCGCAAGCCAGGTTTCGCCGTCGGGGATTGTGTGTCCGAGTGGGCCGGGGCCGCGTGTGAGTCGGCTGTTAAGAAATACAAAACCTTTGTCGGTGATGTTGGCGGTGCGCGCTTGCAGAATATAACCACCGCCGCCGTTACCGCGCGAATCACCGAGCGACCGGATTTCCGATTCTTCAAACAGTGAGACATTGTTGCCGCCCCAGATAAAATCCACGTTGCCGGCAATCAGCGATTGGTAAAACCAGTTGTATCCTTTTACTAACAAGGTGTCCTGTTCGCTGATAAGGTTGATCTGTTTTGCAATCAGGCGGCCGCCGCTGTTGAAATACATCGTCTCCGCTTGTCCGCCTTCGCCGATCAAAGTGGTGTTTTTGATGGTGAGGTTTTCCAGCGTAAGCAAATCAACGGCTTCTATCAGGAACACGCTGCGTCCACCATTTGCACCACCCGCTATACCACTGCCACCCGCGCCGGGATTCAACTTGTCGTTGTTGCGATATTGAATGACGACACCTTCACGACTTTCGCCTTGAATGGTGAGTTGATTTTTATCGCGCAGGAACAGCAGCTCTTCATACACACCATTCTTTAGCGTGATGCTAGCCGGATCATCTTTGCCAATGTTGTCCATCACATAATTCAATGCACCTTGCAGGGTGCGGAAGTCGGCTGGACCGTCATCATCAACCACTACCGCATTTTCGGTCGGCGCAGCAGCACGTGTTGTAAATTGCCAGCCGGTGGTTTTCCCGATGCCTTCAAAGGTTTCACCCGCGAGTGTTGCACCGGTAAATACGCCGGCGGTAATGGCTACATAGTAAGGCGTGTTGTAGGCGAGGCGATTGTTATGCAAGTTAATCGTGACGCTATTCCCATCGATACGCACCGGGTTGGTGTTTACCGTGCGCAACCGGCTGGGGTCTACACCAATGCTGTCGGATTCCCCTTCCAGCTTGATGGTGTCTACCAGTGTGTTGTCGTTGCCGTTAAAGATCCGAATACTGCCAGTGCCTAACGCGGGCGGCGAATCAAACGTGAGACGCAGGAAAGTATCCACCGGTGTGTCGGTTTCTGCCGCCGCAGGAAATGCAGATGCGGCGGACAAATCGTAAGTCGCCACGGGCTGCACAAATTCCGGTGCAATGATCGCACTAATGGTACGCGTCAAGCTCGGATCAGAACCACTGGTAAAGGTGATTGTCGCGGTGCCTTCGCTCAGCGGTGTCAGCGTGGCTACATTCTCAACAACACTCACGTTCACCACCGCCGTATTATCCGACTCAACCGTAAACGTATCCGCAGCACCATTGGGATTGATCGCCGTCACCGTCACTTCGTAAGGATCATCATTGGCTTCGGCATTCCAGGTGGTTGCTTCCGGTGAAAGTGTCAGCTGGGATGGTTGCAGCGGGATATCGTCAGCGTCGCCGACGCGTATATAATCCACATCAAACGAAAAATTGTGGGTGAATAATCCGACTTGCCCACGTCCAGATAAACTGCTATCGCTACCTGTAATAACCGGAATGCCATCGAGATAAACGGTTAACGCATCACCTTTGAGCGTAAAGCGCACCGTGTACCAGGTATTTGGATACAGTGATAGGTTATGACGCGGCAGGAAATTTTCGCCACGTACACCGCCCACATTTTTATCCACAGCCACGCGACTGCCCGAAGGCGAACTTTGTACATTCAAGCCGGCACCGTACCAGTTATCTTCGTCCTGATAACGGGCGAGCAAATACAATTGTTTGTTGCCACCAATCTTGGTTATACGCAAGCGCGCTTCCACATAGTAATCATCGCCTTCCACATCACCCAAAGCTGCCGGGTCGCTCAACAATAAAACGCCGCCTGTACTGCCCGAGGTGTAACTCAAATACGCCGCGTCGCCGTCGTTGGTAATGGCAAAGTCACCGTTGGCACCGACCGGATTTCCGGCTTGCGCTATTTGCGTCCAGCTATTGGTCAAGCCACTGGAAAAGTCATCGCAAAAATATTCGCCAGTATCCGGGCAACCCACCACCGGTGCACTGGATGACGACGCACTGCTGCTTACCGATGAACTGACACTGCTAGCCGGTGAACTGAAGGAAGAATGTTGATAAGACGAACTGCTGGAAGTAGACCAATCATATTCATCGGGATCATTGGAAAAACCCGCACCCGGTACGTGTTTGACCAGACTGTACCAATAAACTTCTGCGTTGGTGTACCAACCCTTCGCTTCAGGATATTGCTGTTGCAAATCCTGAAAAATTTCCCACGCATCGTTTGCATCCTGTGGATCAAGGCCGTTGGCTGTTTCCCACGCATCCGGCATACCATCGCTGTCGGAATCCATGGGCGGCGCGCTGCTGTTCAGCACCGGATATCCACCAACATCCTCAGGCCGATTGATGATGCCATTACCTACACTGGCAATGCCATGACGCACCGTGTACAAGACGCGCTCGTCAACGTCATCGCGTTTCAAACTTGCGCCGGCACCCGCCAGTACCCAATCAAATACCTCCGCTGCGGATTGCGTGGTGACCTCACCCTGCACAACAGAAAATGCTTCCGCCTGAATGATGTTGTCTTTCAAACTTTCATCGTCGTAACGCACACCCAGTACATTGTTGGCAGTGACCTCTGCGTTACCTTCCAGGTAATTACCGTTTACAAAAACCCGACCCACCGGTTTAGCAGGCGAACCATTAACCAGAAATTTTGGATCGAGTGTACCGGCCGCAGCCATCGCGTTGTAATCGCTCAGGGTGTACAGGCGATCCTCTTCATACATAGGACGGCGACCACTGGCGAGGAAGATAAAGTTTTTCACATTGTCCGCCGTGGTAGCCGGACCGGGTTTGTAATAGTTATTGATAAACTGCACGCTTCTGCCTTCTGCGCCATAGGGCGGAAAGGTTGCGTGATTATAAAAAATATTATTGCGTAAATCCGCTACACCATCGACATTGGGAATGTCTTTGTGGTCGCTCCACTTGTCGAGAATGCCATCAATGCGCGGCGCGCGACTTTTATGGTGAGCCATCACATTATGGTGAAAACTCGCATTCACTCCACCCCAGTTGGAACCGTAGCCGTGCTCACCCTTGCCGTGACCCGCATCGTTCAAACTTTCACTGATCACACTCCATTGAAAGGTTACATTGTTGTTGGCATAAAACGACGTGGTTTCATCAATGGCCCAGGAAAAGCTGCTGTGATCAACAATGATGTTATTCAGATAACGGCCTTCAAACGCATCGGCCTCATTTTCAATCGCGCCGAGACGTGAGCGAATAAACCGAATCACTACATTCTCCACGCCCGACCGAATCCGCAAACTGCCACCGCGCAACGTAATACCATCCCCCGGCGCTGTCTGGCCAAGAATAGACACATCACCATTCGCAATATCGAGGTTGCTACTCAAGTCGATATAACCACTGACCTTGAACAAAATAATCCGCGGCCCGGTTTGGTTAATCGCATACCGCAAACTCCCCGGCTCGTTGTTATCGGACAGGTTGGTCACATAATAAATATCACCACCCCTTCCACCGCTGGCTTTTTTACCGAAGCCTTCTGCACCAGGAAATGCGGTGTCGATTTCTTGCCATTGCGTATAAGTTCCGGCAGCGAATGATGACGTGCTGCTGGAGGAGCTCTCATTAGCAGAAGATTGGCTGCTGTTGCTGGCAGAGTTGTTGATTGAACTGGTTGCAGCACTGCTGCTGGATTGTTGATCGGGTTCATCATCGGAACCGCCACAGGCGCTGAGGCCGAGTGCGGTGATGATGAATAGACTGGTTAGTATTTTCATCAGGAATCTCTCAAAGTTGTTATGCGTTATTGGGAATGACTTCTTGATTTTTGCGTTGATTATTGTGACGCTTTGGGCTATATCATGGGTGTTGCCTCCTTGGTTGGTGATAGACGGATGTTGATGGTTTTTTGGCAAATAGATGCCTGTGCCGCTTTTTTTTGCAGCATGATTATTTAATTAATTTCAAACGCTGAGTTTTATATTGGTGTCGAGTTTTTTTCTCCGAATGTGGGCAGCTATAGCGGAGAGGTATGCGAGACACGCCGTGAATACATCCTTGTAGGCTCGGCACCGGCATCCATGCCGGTGACGGTCTCGCATACCTCTCCGCTATACCTGCTGTGCCATATTTGTGAATGTAATTTCTTAGCAAATATCTTTGGCGGAAAATGCTTCAAGCTTCGCGCATCCGGCACATGTATTCTCGTCGCTTAGCACATTGTGAGTTCGCTGTGAGACTGGGTATTTCGAAACCCTCACGTCAGGGATGACGTGAGGGAGCTACATGGATGTATTCACCGCGTTTTCGAAATACCCAGTCTCACAGCGAACGTATTCAAAGCGCCTATCCAAGCTTCAATCGACCAACGGATTGACTTCAAAGAATTCAAAATCCCCATAACGCTCTGGATCATTACCCACGTCACTGGAACTGAACAACCCAATCTTCCCACCAACCCAACGCCCGCGATCCGCGCGAAATAATCCACTTACAGTCCGGTAATGCTTCCCATCAACACTAAATGAAAACTCCGCCTTTCCCTCCTCCCGCATCTCCACACGCAAATACACCGAATACGTATTAACGTCCTCACGAAAGCGAATGCGTTCAGCGCGATCACTCATCGCGTCATAACAGGTTGCATAAACCAGTTGGATTTTATCGCCCTCTTTGCGCAAACCGATCCAGCCATAGTGATACCCGTAAACCAGCAAACCTGCGCGGTCGCCGGTTGCCGAGCCATTCAGGGTCACGCGGGTGGTCACGGAAAATTCTGGTGCGGGAAATTTTTGCAATAAAAGCGATGCAGTGGGCCACAAGCTTTTTTGGCGGGTGGAAACGTCATCGAACTGGCTGTACAAACGTAAGTGGCCAGGACGGGCGGACAGTGAATACCATTCCGGTTTCCAGTTCGCATTCCACTGCCATTGCAAACCGAGTTTGTCGTTATCGAATGAATCGCTGGTTGCAGGCACCTTGATAGGAAAACCTTGCACCGGTTTGCGATAACGTGAAACAGGTTCGCCGACGCCCTGTGCGTTAATGTTTTGGCCCATCACCAGCCAATCGTTTTCCCAACGCATGGGTTGCAGATGCACGATGCGACCGTAAACGCCTTTGTCCTGAAAATGAAAGAACCAATCATCACCTGCCGGTGTTTGCACCCAGGCACCCTGGTGCGGGCCGTTCACGGGTGTGTTGCCTTGTTCAAGCACAATGCGATCTTCATAGGGTCCGTAAATATTCTTTGCGCGGAATACACTTTGCCAACCCGGGGCGACGCCGCCTGCGGGAGCGAAGATGTAGTAGTAGCCGTTGCGTTTATAAAACTTCGGCCCTTCCAGAGCGCGGTATTCAGGCAGTAGATCGCCATTCACCACCACTGGCGCTTCGTCATCGAGAATGCGACGTGCGTCGGGCGACATGCGGCGCAGGGTTAATTTATTGCTGATGCCCGCACGGCTGGCAGCCCAGGCATGTAATAAGTAGGCGTTGCCGTCTTCATCCCATAAGGGCGTCGGATCAATCAGGCCTTTGCCGGTGAGCAATAAATGCGGTTCACTCCAGGGGCCGGAAAAATTTTCCGCCTGGTACATGTAAATCCCCACATCAGGATCGCCGTAAAAAATCCAGAATTTATTATCGTGGTAACGCAGCGTCGGCGCCCAGACGCCGCCGCCGTGTTGTGGGCGCGAATGCACGTCCAGCGGCACTTGCTGTTGAAAAGCGTGGCCAACCAGTTCCCAATTGACCATGTCTTTGGAGGTCAACAAGGGCAAGCCCGGCGCGCTGTTAAAACTGGAGGCGGTCATGTAGTAGGTATCGCCGACACGGATCACATCCGGATCGGAATAATCGGCGTGCAGGATGGGGTTCTGGTATTCGCCATTGCCCAGGTCTGCTACCCAGGCGGATGAATGATTTATCGGTTGCTGCGCGCAGCCAGCGAGCCCTAGAACTATTCCCGCACACAATGTGGCGATAGAGAAAACTTTTTTGTAAACCTTAAACATACATCATCCTGTTTATTACCGATGGATATTCCAATGGCTGGAATCCAGTTGATTATTCGTTTGCGTGATCTCCGCGGCGCCGTTCGCGAGCGC
Organism: Cellvibrio sp. PSBB006; assembly: GCF_002162135.1. Classification (NCBI taxonomy): domain Bacteria; kingdom Pseudomonadati; phylum Pseudomonadota; class Gammaproteobacteria; order Cellvibrionales; family Cellvibrionaceae; genus Cellvibrio; species Cellvibrio sp. PSBB006. The sequence goes on from NZ_CP021382.1 coordinate 3,272,814, forward strand.
TACACGCACTCGCGCCGCTTTTGCATTAGATCCGCGTGGCAGTTTCATTTGTAGCTGCACCGTTTTGGGTAATAAATCGGCTGGCGCGGCAAGTGGTGGAATGGTGATTCGCTGGATTTCCCTGCCCTCATGATCCTCCAACAGCAACACACCTGTTGATGTGTCTTCATGGCCCAGGCTGTGAACGGTAACGGTGAGTTGGTTGCCCTTCAGCGTGACGTCGCCACGACCTATGCCGAGGTCAGGGCGCTGTTCTACCGGCGCTGTTTCCTCGCGCAATTGCATATCAATAATCAATGTGGTTTTGGGTGGAAAGGTGAAATCGAGTGTTTGGGTTTTTTCAAAATGCACACGGCGTTGCTCGTGTTTTATATCGGCTTTGTCATCACCCGTGGTATCGACGCCGGTGCTTAATTGCCATTCGCCCGCTGCGATATTCCAGCCGGTCATGCTGGCGGCCTGGGGTTTGTTGCTGGTGTTGTAGGCAATCACTTTGAATTGATCAGGTTGCGCGCGGGGCATCAACAATGCCACCTGCACAGCACCTTCCGGATCGGCGAAGCGCCAGCTGACGCGATGGCCGGGATAGGTTTTGTTGCGACTGAGCGCGACGCCACCGAGGCGCGCACGTTGCAACAGGTCGTGCCGCGCTTCCACCCGATCACTCCACCAGTGACCTTCCGTATTGAAATACATGGACTGGGATTTTTGCCGAATCGCGTCGGCATAGAGTTGTTCTAGGTAGGTTTTATCGCCAGTGGTTTCCCAGGCGACAAAATTCTCAAAATCGCGCTGCGGTCCTGCGCTTTCGGTGAGGGTTTTTCCCCAGGTTTCGCGTTTGTCCAAGGCATCAATAAAATTATCGTTCAGGCGCGACAGGGCGCTGATGCCGCCGCGCGCTCGGCGATAGTCCAGCACCTTTAAATATTTTTTATCGCCGGTCCAATGCCAGGCCGTCCAGAACACTGTTGGCACATCGCCGGAACCGGAACCGCGCATCATCTCGCCGCCGCGCGTTGCACCGGTGCGCCAATGAATTTCGTTGGGCAACACCCACTGGCCATCATCGGCGGTGTAGGCGTAAGCCATATAACCGTCTGCCGTTTCGGTAAGTAACTGGCGGCTGCGTGGCCCTGCGTTAAATTCGCCGAGCATGATGGCGGGGTGCAGAATCGGAAACGAATAAGGTTTTTGCCATTCCCAATTATTATCGCGGTAAATTTTTTTGCCGCTGAACCAATTGCTGGAGAACAACCGATTACCCTGTGGATTCACGGTGATGATGTCATAGAGCGCATTGACGGTTTCCATCAGGCGCTCCGTTGCCAGTGGATCACCCCAGTTCAATAACAAGAGCGCGCTGTTGGTGTTGATACCTTCTTCATAAACGTGCAGCTCATCAGTTTCAATGGTGCTCAGGCCATTAGTGAACATGCCATTCTTGTATGCGGCATCGGCAAGGGCGGTGATGGAGGCATTTATTTTCTCCGGATCGACACCCATCAACGCCAGGCCGGGCCATTGTTGGACCATATCCGAATCATCGGAAATGCCGCCACCAAAGTCCCCAAAGGGTGCCTGCCGTTCATCTATCCACCAGTTAATGTGATGGCGGATCAATTTTAATTCTTCTAATTGGCGGAAAGCCCAAAGTGGACCATCTTTCGGCGCCTGGGGTTGCTCGAAAGGAAGATCGCCTTGGCTGCGGTAACTCATGTAATGCCAATACTGCCGACCCAATTGATGATCCGGTGCGACGCGCAATAAATCACTGATGTCGCGGTGAGCGCGCCGATATAACTGTTGGCGTTGCGAGGTGGTGTGTTCCTCCACCAAAAAGCCCCAGTTGTCGCGCACTTGATTAAAGCGATCCTCTGTATGTTCTGCCAATGCTTGCGCGCGTGGTTTAAAAATCAGGCGCACTTCTGCACCGTCCAGCGACGCACCGTTAAATTCCGGTGAGGCCGATGCAATGGTGAGATAAAAACTGTCGTCGGACAGGATGCGGTCACGCACATCCAGCCACAGCGTGCGCGCCTGATTCGGTTTGACGGACACCGACACATCGATAAGATCGCGCGCTGGCCACAGCGGATCTTTAACGCGAATGTTGAGTGGGATAACGCCCTTGTGGGTCGGCTTAAGCGTCAAGGCTGGCAAATCAATGGCGATGCCATCCAGGCCGTCGTACATATTTTCCCAACCGTACGCCCAACTGCGCGTTACCGCTTTGCCTGCAGGTGGATGACCGACGCTGGATGGAATCAGCACATGCACGAGGGGCTGGGATTTTTTTGCGCTGGATGTAGCACGGGTACGCACCGATGCACCGCGTGGCACGGCAGTTACCGTCTCGCGCTCATCGGCGGGAAAGCGACCAACGATAAAATCGCGCAGCTCGGCGAGATTATCAAAATCCGGCGCGACGTCCGCGCGAATGGTGTAACGCAATTTTACCGATCCTTCCGGCTCCGGTTTATAGCTGACATGATAAGCCCAGATTTCCTGGATCGGCGTTTCCTGTTCGCTGTTACTAAACCGTAACTCACCACCCTTAAGGTCCTTGATGTCGTATACACTGCGCACTGCACCTTCAGGTCTTTTCAATACCCACGTAAAATTTTCTTTCTTGTTGCCACGATATTGCAATTCACCAAAAGCTGCACCGCGAATTTCAATTCGATTAACGGTTTCCGCTGGCAAGGTCAAATCAAAATTCTTGCCGCCTTCAACATAGGTATTCCAATCCGGCAACTGAAAATAATCGTCGCGCCCCGGCAAACGTGAACGGTTATACACACCAGGCCAAGTGGTTTCAGCAATACCGTCGGTACCCTTCCACATCCACTGCTTGATATCGCGCGTATCCGCAAACTCTACCTTGCGAATACTGGTAGTCGGCGATTGCAACAGCGGCGGTGGCGTGCGCCCTTCCCAACCGTGACGAAATAGCCAGGCGTCCCGCGTAGCAAAAGATTCCGCTGTGTGCGCTTCGCGGTTGTGTGCAAGCTCGCCGACACCTGCGGCATCCAACATACGATCATAAATACGTATCTCCGCGATATCACTGCCGCGCAAAAAATTGTAACGACTTTGCACCTGATGCGGCGACAACACCCGCCCCGCCAAGCCGAACTGATCCAGGCCGCTATCAAAATCAGCACTGCCAGACCGCGTAGTCATTTCTTTGCGCGCTGCTTCACGACCATTGACATACAACACCACACCACGGGTTTCATCCCAGGCAACGGCGAGATGCAGCCATTGATCCGGCGCAGGTGTTTCAGGTATTCGATAGGAAACTCGGGTACGCGCGAGATTGGCATCGGTAACAAATGCATCGAAGCCTTCGCCATTCCAATCAAGCCGCAACCAGGCCATATCCCAACTGCTGTGGTCAGCGTAGCCAACTCGAAAAATCACAAAGGGCGCTTCGGTAACCAGGTAGCGCGAGCGCCAGAAAAACGAAAGCGTGCCGCGCTGGGCGTAGATATTGCCCGGCGCGTTCCAGCTGAGTACGCCGTTGTCGGCCCACTCGATAGCCCATCCCGGTTTGCCGGCTTGATCGGGTACGCCCGTTGGGGTGCGCTTGATGTTATCGCGAAAATTGGGTTGGGGTTCACCGGCGGCGATGTCGGCAGTGAGGCTTTCTTCGGCGCTGACGTAAAAGAGTAATTGCGGTTTGTTGGTGTCAGCGATTGTAGTATTGAAGACCAATATTGCAAACAAGCAAAGTATGCCGGTTGCATATTGTCTGGATATGTTGAGTGTGTTTCTTAATTTATTCATCAGATGACATCTCAATTAATTATTTTTCTTTCCCTGAAATTCAGTGAGCATTTTTACATCAGGTGGCACAGCAGATGTTCCGAAGCCCTCTAGACCATCACCGACATGGATGTCGGTGATGAGCCTACAGGGACGTATTCACGGCGTGTCTCGCAGAGGGCTTCGGAACAGCTGCCTTAAACTACGAAGTAACACTCTTAAACTCATATTTAATTGAGAACGGCGCTTACGGAGTACCTTGTGAGACTCGCCGTGAACCCATCCATGGGGGCTCATCACCGACATCCATGTCGGTGATGGTCTCACAAGGTACTCCGCAATCACCGCTGTGCCATCTGGTAAAACGTGGTTCTTAATTAGATAAAAAATTTATTCTTAGTGATGAGCAGGCAGGCTCTTCATTCCTTCATACACCAGCCTGGCTATTTCTTCCGCGCCTTTCGGTTGAAAATGTGTGTTGTCATTCAAACCATTGGGGTACGCCGGAAATGCACCTTTCGACAGATTCATAAAATAGGTTTGACTCACGAAATCCCGGCCTTTTTCAGTAAAGAAATCCCGCGATAACTGGCCCAGATCAATCAGCAACACATCCATTTCCTGCGCCACCTCCTTCATCGCCGCCGGATACTCGCCGTGGGAATTGCCTAGCTGGCCATTCTCCCAGGGATAGTTACGGTTAACCGGTGTTAGTAAAATCGGTAATGCTTTCTTCTCGCGCGTCTGTTGGATAAACAGGCGCAGGTATTGTTTGTAACCGGTAAGGTTGACGTAACGTTCGTGCTTTTCCAAGGCAGCGTCGTTGTGGCCGAATTGGATGAGTACCAGGTCGTCCGGTTGCAGGGCGCGGTAGATTTCGTCCCAGCGGCCTTCTTCAAAAAAGGTGCGCGTGCTGCGGCCGCCTTTGGCTTTGTTGATGACGTCAGTGTGCCCGGTTTTGATCAGGTGGCGTAGCGCGTCCAGATTTTTTTCACTGACAAAGGGCTGAAATTTTTGGCCCCAGCCGGTGACCGGGTGGCGGTTGGTCCAGTAGTCCTCGTTGAGGGTGTGATCGGCTACGGTGGAATCGGCGGCCAGGTAGATGTGGGTGATATTATCGGTTGAGCTTGCCTTGTGCGTGGCAGCACAAGCGGATAATAGAAATACGAGGAGCAAGGGCGTCAGTTGTCGGATTGTTTGGCACATCGTTGTTCTCTCTTTTCCTCTCATTTTTTTACGTTGGTTTTTTTGGTTTTGAATTAAAAAGTTCCGCGCTGGATGAACGGCACTCGTTCATAGAGTTTCCGTTCATCGCCGCGCGGATCAAAAGCCAACGCTGACTTTTCGTTAAACACCAGGGTTTCCTGTTTATCAAGGGTGTAGGGCTTCCAATCAGGAATACCTTTGTGGCTGGGATTTCCTGTTCGTGCAAAGGCGAGCAGCGCTTCGCTCATTTGATCCGCAACTATTTGGGCTGCTTTGGATGTGCCGGTACGCGACCCAGGTTGGACAATGTTGTCGAAGACCAGCGGAATATCCAGCGTGTGAAAAGCGCCGAATTTTCCATCATCGAGCGGTGAGCCCCAATCGAGTTGATATACATAAGCAGGAGCGCCCTGCCGCGCGCGTTCTTCCGCCTGAATGATGGCGCCACGCCAGGAGCGTCCGGCAGTGGTTGCGGCGAAAAATACATCTGAGGGTGAATACTTGGGATATAAACGCCGGTATTCGGCAATCACGACCTCTGGGTTGAGATCAACATATTGTTGCTCAATTAATTTTTGTGGTAGCTGTTCCCAAGTGAGCTTGAAGTTGTCCGGATCACCCCCGAGGAACGCGCGGGTTTCGTCTTTGGTGTTACCAATGACCAGTGGAATGTGGCGCGATTGCGCCGGTGCGTCGGGATAGAATGGGTGACGCAGCAATACCTGATTATCCAGAACCGGCCCAAAATAGAGGCGGTTGTTTTCTACACGCGAAGGATCTTTTACCTGGGTTGCTTCCAGTATTTTTTCCAGCGGTAAGGATTGTATGCGTGCGATTTTTTCGCGCGGCAACTGCAAGACGTCGAGAAATATTTCTGCGCGTTGTGTCGCGGCGCGCGGTCCGGCGGCAGTTACTTGTTGGCCGCTCATGGTGAAAGCACGCTGAAATAAATTGTTGGCGGCTGGCATGGCCATCAACGTAATAATCTTGGCGCCGCCACCGGATTGACCAAACACAGTGACGTTATCCGGATCACCACCAAACTCCAGCGCATGTTGTTTAACCCATTGCAAGGCTTGCACAAGATCCAGTTGACCTACATTGCCGGAATGAGCGAATTCTTTTCCGCCCAATTGCGCAAGGTAGAGATAACCAAACGCATTTAAACGGTGGTTAACCGTAATCACCACCACGTCGCCGCGCAGGCACAAATTAATGCCATCGTATTGCGGATCAGCACCAGAGCCATTGTTGTAGCCGCCGCCGTGGATGTAAAACAAAATCGGCCGCCGCGCGCCGTCGCGGAGTCCTGGTGTCCAGACATTCAAGTACAAACAATCTTCACTAATGGGTTCACGCGTATTGCGTTGCGGCGCAGCCGCTCCAAAATAAAATGTATCGCGCGTATCTGTCCATTTTTCTTCCTGCAAGGCAGGTATAAAACGACGTGTGCTTGTATCAGCGCCATAGGGAATACCGCGAAACACATGAATATTATGCTCAGTCACACCGCGAATTTTTCCACTGCGGGTTGTTGCCAGTGGATATTTATCCTGGGCATGAAGCAAGGGTGAAAGGCTAACCGCAAGACCACCGGCCAAACCTGTGCGTAATAAATGACGGCGATTGAGCGACTTGATGTTGCTGCTGGATGTCATAAGCCAATCCCGGAAGTCGTTGAAAAAAGGGGTATAAAATTCATACCCCAAACCCACTTAAGCTGCTTGCGTGGTGGGGGAAAAGGAGAGCATTTACCTCCTTTCAATTCGCCGGAATAGTGATCCGGCGAACAGAAAGTATCTTTATAATGCGATCAACATCAGAATGTGTACTGTGCACCCAGGTAGAACTGGCGACCGGAGAGCACCAGTGTTTCCAGATAATCGTAATCACTCTGCAACAAGGTTTCTGATTCGTCAGTGAGATTGAGTGCATCCAGCGTGAGCTTCAGATTGTCGTTTACCTGATAACTAAACGCCGCATCCACGACGCGCGTACCGTCGGCAGTATCCGCACCGGGACCTGCGGTAGATGTTGTCGCACGTTGGTAAGGATCGCGATAACTCCAGGACACACGACCGCTGAAACCCGCCTCGTTTTCATACCACAAAGTGGTGTTCCAACTTATTTTGGATTGGCCGTTCATACGCGTGATAATGCGTTGGCCATTTTCATCCGTACCACCGTCCAGTTCTGATTCAATGTAGGTATAGTTGGCTTTGATTCCGAAGTTACGCAACCAGTCTGGCCCGACAGTGATGGGCTGTTGATATTGGACTTCCCAACCTTCGAGCGAGCCACCTTTTCCATTGACAGAGGTGCGGTAGTTAAAGATGTCGTCCACAGTTGCTGGTCCCGGCTCCAACAGACTATCTGAATAACCCAACGCGCGAATTTCCGCCCAGGTCAAATCTTCGCGAATACTTTCCGGGAAAGATTCAATATCTTTTTCGAAATACGCCAGAGAGATCAACGACTCTTCAGCAAAATACCATTCAACAGAAAGGTCTGTCGCTTCTGCACGGAAAGGTTCAAGGTAGGGGTTACCTGCCGTGAGAACACGGTTGAAGCGATCCACACTGCCGCCCGGTGTCAGACTGCCCAACCCCGGACGGGTCATCACCTCTGACCAGGATGCGCGCAGCAACACATCACCCACGGGTTCAAGCACGAGGTTCAACGCGGGCAAGGTATCACTGTAATTGCGTTTTATAGTTTGTTCTGCACCGCTGACCAGGCCGCTGGAGGTTTGATCTGTTTCCACTTCGCGCACACCGATATCACCACGGAAGGGCATGCCCGCAATATCCGTAGAGAAATCCAATTGCACGTGGAAGCCAAGGCTTTCTTCTTCCACCCAACGATCTGCACCCTGGTTGGCAACCAGAGGGAAGCAAGCGTCATTGGTAAATAAACCATATTGCTCTGTCACCACATTCAGGTCAGGCAAGAAGAACGCAGGTGAATTACCGGTTGGTTGAAACACCGAACCCATCGCATTGGTAACTTGTAAATCATCCAACGTAATGTCACAGCCAGCCGGTACATCCACGGCGAGATTTTCATGGTCACCTTGATCAATGATCGCACGGTCGCGGGTGTATTGATTATTGTCGAAAGTAAATTCTTTCCAGGAGGCGCCGGTGTTCAGCGTCATTTCAATATTGCCGACATAGAAATCATATTCAATTTCACCGCGCAGGGTATCGAAAGTATTGGTGGTATCTGCGGGGCGATCACGCAGTTCCGCAACCCAATAGTTCTCCGAGTTAGCCGGATTGAAACCAAAGCTGATCACAGGATCAGTCATGCTATTACGGTAGTCGTAACTCATATCGGCGTTGTAACGCTCGAACACAGCGGTGGTTTCACTGTGAACTTCGTGTTGCGACTCTGAAGTTCCCGCAAGGGCTTTGATGCGCAGTGAATCGGTGAAGTCATGATCAAGTGTCAGCGATACTTGATGAAATTCCGTGCTCCAATCCTGACGGAAGTGTTCATTACGCACATCCACACCAGACAAGTCGGCATACATCAAACCGTTGCGTTCAGCATCGTAAAAATAGTCGTTAACGGTAGTTTCAATTCGGCCCGTTCCACCGGTACGTGCGAGGGAAATCGGAGTCAGAGTATATTCGCTTTGCACCTGACCAAGGTCGGCATACATTGCATCAAGCGTAATAAGCGTTTCGTCTGCCGGCTTCCATTGCAAGGAACCGGTAAAGCCTAAACGATCAATGTCAATATTGCGGTCCATTTGACGGGGAAAGCGCGGGTGTGCGGCACTATTCACAGCATCTGGCAAATCGGCGGCGTTAGCCCATTGGTTGTCACCGGTGTTGCGGTTTGATTCCCAGCGACCGGAGTTATGACCGATTTGATCAACATCGCGTGAAGAGTAAGCTACCGAAAACAACGCACCAAAAGTGCCGGGATCATTGGTAAAACTCACCAACGCTGTCGCGCGTGGGTCAAAGGACTCTGACTGATCGTTATAGCCACCTTGCACAGAGGTCACAAAGGTAAATTCATCGTAATCCAGTGGCTTGCCGGTGGATAAATCTACCGTAGCACCCAAAGAGCCTTCTTCAACCGCCGCCGACTGGCTTTTGCGCACGTCGATACGGCTGAACAATTCAGACGCAAAAATATTGAAATCAAACGCGCGACCGCGATTACCCAAACCGGTAGAGATAGTTTCCATACCGTTGATACGCACACGCGTAAAATCCGCACTCAAACCGCGCACATTGATCTGCTGCCCTTCACCGCCGACGCGAGTGATGTTCACACCCGGCACACGCTGCATGGATTCAGCGAGGTTGTTATCGGGGAATGACGCAATATCATCGGCCACGATGCTGTCGATGGCCGCCGTATTGTTGCGTTTTACGTTCAGCGCGCTGGCCAGGCTATCGCGAAAGCTGCCGGTGACCACAATTTCTTCAATGTCTGACTCCTGTGCGGACACCTGATGCACACTGGCGGCAATAGCGGCGCACACGCTGAGGGTTAATAATTTATGTTTAAAGATTTTATTATTCATGGTTGATTCCTCGTTTAATTATTGTTGCTGCTGTTACGTCCTGCTTGTTGTTATTTCCTGCTGTACGTCCTGCTATTGACGCGACGTCAATACAACATCCTGAATAAAGATCCCCGGCCACACAGCGCACTTGCAAAAAACTGCCGCCGCCTAAATGCGGATAGCGTGCGCCGGGCGGCGATCGGGAAATTCGTTACGGTGTTAGCGCCCCCGAAGGGCGAGCGAGCTGGGGCACGGGACGGCTTGGAAAAGGCAGCCCTACCCGGTGCTTGGGGGCCGGGGAAATGTAAGATGATGGCGACATGGCACCGGACTGTGGCTGAATCGTTGTTGTCATCGGCTGTTCTCTCGGTCTTGCTTGGCTGAATTATTCTTATTTGGTCACACGCCCGGCGGCCTTTTTGGCGCCAGAATCTTTTTTGCTAATACGTGTTAGCATTAAAATTATCATATGGTTATTATGAATACAAGATGCTACTTATTTTTTTATCGCATATTGCAAATTCGTGTTAGCACTGGCTTAATCTAAAAACAGTCGATAAAAAACCGATAAGTGAAGACTATGGGCAAGACAATTGAGGAAATCGCGGCGGAACTGGGTATTTCCGTCACCACGGTCAGGCTGGTGCTGCTGGGCAAGGCCCGGCAATACCGCATCAGTGCGAAGACCGAAGAGCGGGTTAAACGCTACACCGACGAGCACGGTTACCAGATCAACCATACCGCGCGCAGTTTGCGCCTGCAGCGTACCGATTCTCTGGCGCTGATCGTACCGCGCCTGTCGAACCACTTTTTTGCACTGCTGGCGGAGCTATTGGAAATTCGCTGCCGCGCAGCGGGACTGCAATTATTTATTTCCTGTTGCTATGACGATCCCGCGACGCAATTGCAGTTGATCCAGAATTTTCGCCAGCGCAACATCGATGGACTATTTGTTGTGCCATCCAACGCCGAGATCCCGCCTAAAGCCGCACAATTGTTTGAGCAACGTATGGTGCTGCTTGATCGCGATTTCGGTTTTGCAGAGTATCCGGTGGTGGTCACGGCCAACGAAAGCAGCAGCGCGACATTAACCCAAAAACTTTATCGTTTTAGCCAGACGCGCGCGGCCACGACACGGTTTTTATTTATCGCCGGTAATCCGGAAATGCCATCCATTGCCGGTCGTCTACACGGTTTTCAGCACGCTCTGGCCGAGCTGGATTTTCCTGCCGAGCAGATCGAGATCTGCCATGCACCGCGCAACGGTTTTACCGAAGGTGTCGATGCAATAACCGAATTTTTACAACGTAACGTTGAATTACCGAGCGTATTAATAACCTCATCCATTCCCTTATTCGAAGGCGCGCTGCACGCGTTGCGCCGGGAGCATGGCGCTGTTCCGCCGGAGATGATCCTGGCCACTTTCGACGACCACACCATGCTGGATTTCTTACCCAATCCGTTGTGTTCTGTGCGTCAGGATTCTGCGTTTATGATCAATGCTGCATTCACCGAGATGGAAAAATTAATTCAGGGCATCCAAGAGCCTGAGCGGCATATTGCTGCCATGGATATCATCAGCCGTCATATGTAAATTTTTTTGCAAAGCCATAACAAAAAATTATTTCACGAGAGAGAGGAAAGACCCATGCATCAACGTACCATTTTATTACTTTATGCGCTGCTGGCACTCGTATTGAGCGCGTGTCATAGCACACCTCAATACGCGTCGCACGTGTCAGAAAAAGATTGTACGGAACATCTGGGCATTTCGTTTTTGCGGCATTGTCAGACATGGGCCACAACCCACGAAGGTCAACGCAAGGCGGACTTGGGTGACGGCACTTATTTGAATCCCATTGTCGCCGGCGACCATCCCGATCCCAGCATTTTGAAAGATGGGGAAAACTACTACATGGTGTTTTCTACCTTTGAATCCTATCCCGCACTAACCATCTGGCATTCGCAGGATATGATCAACTGGCAACCCGTCGGCCCTGCACTGACCAAGTATGTCGGCAGCATCTGGGCGCCGGAGCTGACCAAACACAACGGTCGTTACTACGTGTATATTCCCGCTAAATTGCCGGGCCATAATTCCAATTACGTGGTGTGGGCTGATGATATTCGCGGTCCCTGGTCCGACCCGATTGATTTAAATCTCGATAAAAAATACCCGGACCGTATCGACCCCGGTCATCTGGTGGGTGAAGACGGCAAACGTTATCTATTTTTCTCCCACGGCGATTATGTGCAACTGGCAGACGATGGCTTGAGTCTCGTTGGTGAGATGAAGCATGTCTACGACGGCTGGAAATATCCGGAAGAATGGGATGTGGAAAGTTACGCGCAAGAAGGCCCGAAGATGTTAAAGCACGGTGATTATTTTTATATGGTCACCGCTGTCGGCGGCACCGCCGGCCCGCCTACCGGGCACATGGTGATTGCCGCGCGCGCCAAATCCGTTCACGGCCCTTGGGAAAATTCGCCCTACAACCCCATCATTCGCACGGAATCCGCCGCGGAAAAATGGTGGTCGCGCGGTCACGCCACCTTGGTGGAAGGCCCGACCGAGGGCGACTGGTACATGATGTATCACGGTTACGAGAATGGTTTTCACACACTCGGTCGTCAGGCGATGCTGGAGCCAATTGAATGGACCGATGATGGCTGGTTTCGCTCCAAGGGTTACAACGTAGGCCAACCCATTCCCAAACCCGCTGGTGGTATCGCCGATGCAAACGGCATGCCTTTATCGGATGATTTCAGCTCCAATAAATTTGGCGTGCAGTGGAGTTTCTTTCGCGGTGATGTCACCGAAAGCAAACGCCTGCGTTACGGAAAAGATGAGCAAGGGCCTTACCTGGAGTTAAGTCCGAAAGGTGATTCACCGAGCAATTCATCACCCATGACATTTGTCGCCGGCGATCAGGCTTATCAATTTGAAGTGGATATTGAATTGCAACCGGGCGCACTGGGCGGTGCCTTGTTGTTTTACAACGATAAGCTGTACGCCGGTGTGGGAATTGCAGAGAAAGGTTTTCTGTTGCATCGCTACGGCATGGATCAGCGCTATACCAAACGCCCGACAGGGAATAAATTCCGATTACGCGTAACCAATGATCGTCATATATTAACAATTCACTACAGCACAGATCGCGGGAAAACCTGGCACAAATACGATACGCAGATGGAAGTCTCCGGTTATCACCATAACGTGGCCTACGGTTTTATGAGTTTGCGCCCGGCGATTTATGCCGCCGGCACCGGCAAGGTAAAGTTTCGTAATCTGATTTATCGCGCGCTTCCCTGATTTATACTTTAGCGGCCCGCCAGGCGGGCCGGTTTTTTATTCCTACAATAATACTCATACTGCTCGGCATATCTCTGTGCAGCGGCTCATGTGCGGTTGCTGAAATCATTGTTCCCTAACAGGATTGTCATCATGCTTTCCGTTTTCACTTCTTTTTCTTCACGCTTGGGCATGCTGTTATATGTCGGCGCTGCTTTGTTAACACTCTCCTGTCAAACCACCCATGCTCCCTCGTCATCCACCGATTTACGCCTGTGGTACAAACAGCCGGCACAGAATTGGAACCAGGCCTTACCCATTGGTAACGGCCGCTTGGGTGCTATGGTGTTTGGTAATCCGGCACAGGAACAGCTTCAGTTAAATGAAGACACCATTTGGGCCGGCGGTCCAAACAATAACGTTAATCCGGCCGCTGCCGATGCAATTGCACAAGTCACCGACTTATTACTCGCGGGTGAATATGAAAAGGCGCAGGCTCTGGCTGATCGAAAGATTAAATCCACTAACGATGGCATGCCTTATCAAACCCTGGGCAATCTGACGCTGGATTTTCCCGATCATGCGGAGTACACCGATTTCTATCGCGACCTGGATTTGGCCAATGCGGTGGCGACAGTTCGCTATCGCCACAATGGCGTGACTTTTACGCGCGAGATGTTCAGTTCGTTTACCGATCAGGTGGTGGTCATCCGCTTAACGGCAGATCATGCCGGGCAAATTTCCACGCGCCTTGGTTTTAACAGCCCGCAAACACATCAGCTGTATGTTGAAGACTCTCGTTTACGCATTGAGGGGCAAGGCCATGCGCATGAGGGTGTAGAAGGCAAGATTCAATTTACGGCTTTGATCGAACCACAGGTGGTTGGTGGTCGAGTAAAGAAAGCGGCCGAGGGTTTGGTTATTGAAGCAGCGGATGAAGTCATTATTCGTATCGCCGTCGGCACCAACTTTAATCACTATGATGATGTAAGTGGTAACAGTTTAGCGCGGGCCGAGGATTATTTGCGTCGCTCCCACGATAAACCTTATTCAGCGATGCGGAGTACGCACCAACAGTTTTATCAACAATTTTTTAATCGCGTTACGCTTGATCTCGGTAAAACACCGGCAATAAAACAGCCGACCGATCAACGCATTGCCAATTTTTCCCGCCAGGATGATCCGCATCTGGCCATGTTGTATTTCCAGTATGGTCGTTATCTGTTGATCTCCAGCTCGCAACCGGGCACCCAGCCGGCAAACTTGCAAGGTATCTGGAACCCACACACCAATCCGCCGTGGGACAGCAAGTACACCGTCAACATCAACACTGAGATGAATTACTGGCCCGCCGAAGTTACACAACTGTCTGAGTTGCACGAACCATTGTTTGACATGCTCGAAGACCTTTCTGTAACGGGTCAGGACAGCGCTAAAAAACTGTATGGTGCGCGCGGCTGGATGATGCATCACAACACCGATCTCTGGCGTATTACCGGGCAAGTGGATGCGCCCTTTTATGGTCAGTGGCAAACCGGCGGAGCCTGGTTAAGCCAGCATATCTGGATGCATTATTTATTTACCGGCGATAAAGATTTTTTGCGCAAGTATTACCCGGTGTTGCGCGGAGCCGCGCAGTTTTTTGCAGATACCCTGCAAGTGGAACCCGCGCATCAATGGCTGGTCGTGGTGCCCTCCAACTCACCGGAAAATACTTACCGCCGCGAAGGCACACCAACATCAATCAGCGCCGGTACTACCATGGATAACCAACTGGTGTTTGATTTATTTTCAGCGGTTATTGATGCATCAGCTGTGCTGGGTATCGACAAAAAATTCGCAACGGAACTACAAACCAAACGTGACCGTTTACCGCCTATGCAGATCGGTCGCTTCGGGCAATTGCAGGAGTGGCTGGAAGATTGGGATGATCCGCAGGATCATCATCGTCATGTATCGCACCTGTATGGTTTGTTTCCGAGTAATCAGATTTCCCCTTACCGCACACCTGAGTTGTTAAACGCTGCGAAAGTATCCCTGGCCCATCGCGGTGATAAGTCAACCGGCTGGTCCATGGGCTGGAAGATCAACTGGTGGGCACGCTTCCTCGATGGCAATCGCGCCTACGCGTTATTGCAAGAACAAATTAATCTTACCGAAGCAACTGATGCTATCTCCGAAAAAGGCGGCACCTACGCGAATATGCTCGACGCCCATCCGCCGTTTCAAATTGACGGTAATTTTGGTGTGACCGCGGGCATTGCTGAGATGCTGGTGCAAAGTCACGATGGTTTTATTCACATTCTGCCTGCTTTGCCAGATGCCTGGCCAACAGGTGAAGTAAAAGGCCTGGTAACGCGCGGTGGTTTTATGGTGGACATTGCCTGGAAAGACGGGGAGCTGAGTTACCTGAGATTACATTCACAGCTGGGTGGCGTTGCGCGGCTGCGCGTTCATACCGCACTGGAGAAAACTGATCTTTTGGCCGTTGCGAATGGCGATAACCCAAACCCGTTTTTTTCGGTACCCGTTACTAAAACACCACGCATTGCCAGTGGCCTGACAGCTCAAAGATCCGTCGTGCGTGAAGGCTATTTATGGGATGTGGCAACAACGGCGGGCGAGGAATACGAATTCCATCGGGCAAAGTAGTTAATACACACAAAAAAGCGCCGACATAGTCGGCGCTCAATCAGACGAATAAAAATCGTTAATGCATGAACTTAGTAGTAAGTAATACCGGATGAACTGCAATTACCTGAACTGAATCCGATACAAATAGTAGTCCCGCTTTCCAGACGGCTGTTGGTGATCCGCGCCACGCTGCTGGAGCTGTCGGTGCGGAACACGCCTTCATTCAAACCGGATAGATCGCAACGATCAAACGCCACATCGATCTTATACGTTGTTCCACCGTTTTGACGCAGTGCTTTACCGGCGTTGCGAATAATGCAGTTGCTTACGCGCAAGGTGCTGGCCGCATTAACCTGGAAGAATTTATCACCGGCATCGTAACCTTCAATGTTAGTGACATTCACCGTACCGGATGACTTGATGGTCAAGGCATCTTCACCGACGTTCTGCCAGGTGACGTTATCTACATTACCGCTGTTGTACACGTGAATGCCGTCTGCACCGTTATTGCCAATGATCACGTTACGCAGGGTCGCACCATTTTCCACCCGGAATATCGGGTCCTGGCCTTCATCCTGGCTGCCATCACCTAAGTCACCGCCACCGTTATGCACACGGCAACTACCATCATAAGTACCGCTGGTGACACGGATAGTAGAGTTCACTGTAGTTGAGCCGTTAGCGGAACAGGACGCACCGGTAATACCACCGGAACCACCGCCCGATGAACTGCTGGAGCCGCCGCCGGAAGAGCCTGTCGGTGTACCTGACGCCGCGTTGGAGTTATACCAGTTGTTGTCGCTCAAACGGTATTTCACCCAGAACCAGTATGTTGTGCCGTTCGACAAACCGGTCGCGGTGTAGCTGCGTGCACTGCCGCTCAGGCTGGCAATACGAACACGACCGCTGGGATTGGAATCGGTATCGCGATAAATTTCAATCGCATTGATATTGGCCGAGGTAGACCAATTCAAAGACACACTACCGTTACCCGCAGACGCACCCAGACTTACATCAGAAGAACCGCCACCGGAATCTGATGAGCTGGATGAACTGGAATTGCCGCCGCCACCTGAACTACCGGTAGGAATCGAACATTCTTTTACGGACTTGTTCGGATTTGGGTCGGAACCAAAGGTCGCTACCGAACAGGAAAATGAACCGCTCAGCACTTTATAGACGAACAAATCCGCCGCACCGAAAGCGACATTGGTTGAAGAACTGACAGAACAGGTCTCACCAATTTTACAGATAGTGACATAACCGTCGGGACGGTTTTTGGCAGCGAAGACGCTGGCAGATAGGGATAGCACAACAAAAGAAAATAACAGTTTCTTTAACATAGTATTAGCTCTCTCACATTACGTTATTATTGTGCGAACAACGCCGACTTTTTTATTTTCACAATCATACCGCAGAGCGGAAATAAATCCGTCGGGCAATGATTGTTCGCGTTGCGCTTACTGCGAACTTCAAGCGGGAGAAAAATATATAGGCATACCTGGGGTAGGTAAACGGTTACCTGATATAAATGTGACAAATGAGTAGACGGATTTGCTATTACCAACTCGGCTGACAATTACAACTGATTTTATTGATTGAAATGTTTTTACAGCAGATAAAGAATAGGTTCCGATGATTTTATCGATAAAAATCATTTTCGCCATGACAGGTTGAAAAATTCTCCTGAAAAAATACACATCATCTCGATCAGAACAGAAAAAGCGCCGACCGAAGTCGGCGCTTACACAATTTAAATTTCAGCGATAAAAATTAATAATAAGTAATATTGGACGAGGTACAGTTGCCCGATCTGAAGCCGATACAGATGGTCGTACCAGACTCCAGCCGGCTGTTTGTTATGCGGGCCACACTGGTAGAGCTGTCGGTGCGGAACACGCCTTCATTCAAACCGGATAGATCGCAACGATCAAACGCCACATCGATCTTATACGTTGTTCCACCGTTTTGACGCAGCGCTTTACCCGCGTTGCGAATAATGCAGTTGCTTACGCGCAAGGTGCTGGCCGCATTAACCTGAAAGAATTTATCACCGGCATCATAACCTTCAATGTTGGTGACATTCACCGTACCGGATGACTTGATGGTCAAGGCATCTTCACCGACGTTCTGCCAGGTGACGTTATCTACATTACCGCTGTTGTACACGTGAATGCCGTCTGCACCGTTGTTGCCGATGATCACGTTACGCAGGGTCGCACCGTTTTCCACACGGAATATAGGGTCCTGGCCTTCATCCTGGCTGCCATCACCTAGCGCACCGCCACCGTTATGCACACGGCAACTACCATCATAAGTACCGCTGGTGACACGGATAGTAGAGTTCACTGTGGTTGAGCCGTTAGCGGAACAGGACGCACCGGTAATACTGCCGGAGTTGCCGCCGCCCGACGAACTGCTTGATGAACTCGTGGAGGAGTTGGACGAAGCACTGGAAGATGTGCCACCGCCAGAACTGCCGGATGGAACGGAACATTCTTTTACGGCTTTGGCAGGATTTGGATCGGAACCAAAGGTCGCCACCGAGCAGGAAAAACTGCCGCTCAATACTTTGTAAACGAATTTGTCAGCCGCACCAAAGGCCACATTCGTTGGAGAACTGACTGAACAGGTTTGGCCAATCTTACAGATAGTGACGTAGCCGTCAGGACGATTTTTGGCGGCGAAGACGCTCACCGACATGGATAACAGGGCGATTGAAACTAGCGTTTTTTTCAACATTTTTGCTCTCTCACATGACGTTATTATTGTGCGAACAGCGCTTGGGATTTTTATCTTGCGATCTAACGATAGAACCTCCGTCTGTCGCTGCCCGCGTTGCGCTTTAAACCAACAGCCGAAAAACTATATAGAGAAGCGCAATACCGAAAGCGCTCTTGCATCACACTTCCTGCGAATTATTTTTGTCTTGTTCAGCTGGAAAACTGCCTAAGAATCTGGTTTTTTCGGACACATCAATCCGGGATTTTTGCTTTTTATTAGCAAAATGAAAATCCCGCACAAATAATTAAAATCCCGGCTAATTAAATGGGTATAAGCGTTTTAAACGGAGGAATGACGACGGGGATTTTTTCTATTGAAAATGCGCAGCTGTTTTTTGCGTCGAGCTGACAAATAGTTTTTTGCGCGGGCTCTGTGGGGCAGATAACGGAACCCGTTGAACAAGCGCGGGTTCCGTCAGTGATACGCGATTACTTATCCGTTTTTTTCTCTTTCTTGCGCGCCTTTTTTTCCTTGGCGTTTAGTAAAGGCTGCTTCTTGGTTTCTTTTTTAGAGTCTTGTGACTTACTCATACTTTACATCCTCATGGACGGTTGAAGGGGTTTTCTTCTTGCAAAGCATCAGTAATCCTGGAGGTTATCCAGTAGCGATAACATCCTAAATTCAACTGGCGAACCGATTCGGTTTGCCTCATCACTATAGCTGATTGGTGTTATTTTGGCCGATTATTTTTATCAGGCGACTGTTCTGTCTTTATTTATGATTCTGATTTTTTTCCGTCATTTGTCGACGCATGGCAGTAATAACCGGCACCACTTCCGGACGGATTTGGCGCCATAGATAAAAAGCTTCCGCCGCTTGCCCTATCAACATACCCAAGCCATCGGCGACCGCCGCCGCACCATGGGTTTGGGCCCACTGTAAAAATACTGTCGGCTCGGCACTGTACATCATGTCGTAACAACAGGCGCCGGGCGCCAGCAGATCATCCGGCAGCGGCGGCAATTCGCCATGCAAACTGGCGGAGGTGCCATTGATAAGAATATCGAATTGCTGACCAGCAAGCGCTTCCAGCGTCAGGGCGCGCACGTCACCTAAATCGTGAAAGCCGTTAGCCAGTTGTTCCGCTTTATGATGCGTGCGATTCACGATGGCAACCTCTTGCGGCTCCTGTTCCAGCAAGGGCTGCAGGATGCCGCGCACCGCACCGCCCGCGCCGAGGATTAATACGCGTTTGCCCCGCAATTCCCATCCGAGATTGTGCATATCGTGGATCATGCCGATGCCGTCGGTGTTATCACCCAGTACCGTGCCATCCGTTTGCAGTGCCAAGGTATTAACCGCACCGGCGCGACGGGCACGAGGCGTCAGGCGCGCCGCAAAACTGTAGGCGTCCAGCTTAAAGGGCACGGTGATATTCAACCCTTTACCACCTTTATCAAAGAATTCCGTCGCCGCCTGGTCGAACTCACCCGGCGCCACCTGTTGTTTGGTGTAGGTCATATCCTGCCCGGTTTGCTCGGCAAAATGACGATGAATGTGCGGCGATTTACTGTGGTTGATAGGGTTGCCGAAAACAGCGTAGAGATCAGTCATTGCAAGTCCAGTGTGTCGTGCGTGTTGTTATCGTTCTTGTAAGAAGGCGCCACCCCGCGATAAGGGCGGCAAGTCTACGGCCAATCAAATCCAGGCGCGCGCTGGCAAAAATTTCTCATAAAGCGCTGCTTCCGCTGATCCGGCCGGCGGTTGCCAATTGTACTCCCAACGCACCAGCGGCGGCAGCGACATCAGGATAGACTCGGTGCGTCCGCCAGTCTGTAAACCAAATAGCGTGCCACGGTCATAAACCAGATTGAATTCCACATAGCGGCCGCGCCGATACAACTGGAAATGCCGCTCACGCTCGCCATAGGCCTGGTTTTTGCGCTGCGCCATGATCGGTTGGTAAGCAGGAAGATAACTGTCGCCAACCGCGCGCATAAGGGCAAAACTTTGTTCAAAGCCGCCCGCGTTGTAATCATCAAAAAACAAACCACCGATACCGCGCGCCTCGTTGCGATGTTTGAGAAAGAAGTAATCATCACACCACTGCTTAAAGCGCGGATATACCTCTTCACCAAATGGCACACAGGCTTGTTGAGCTGTGTGGTGCCAATGACGGCAATCTTCTTCGTTGCCGTAGTAAGGTGTCAGGTCATAACCGCCACCAAACCACCAAACCGGCTCCGTTCCCTCTTTCTCTGCGATAAAGAAACGCACATTGGCGTGACTGGTGGGCACGTAGGGATTGTGTGGATGAATGACCAACGACACCCCCATGGCTTCAAATGCGCGCCCCACCAGTTCCGGACGATGGGCAGTGGCCGAAGCCGGCATTTGTGTACCGTGTACATGGGAAAAGTTAACCCCACCTTTTTCGATCACGGCACCCTCGGTCAACACGCGGGAACGTCCGCCGCCACCTTCCGCTCTGACCCAGGAATCTTCGATAAATTTCCCGCCACCGTCTTCTTCGGCAAGCGCTGCGCAGATACGCTCCTGCAAATCCAGTAAATAGGCCTTCACGGCTAGCTTGTCGGGGATATTGCCGGGGGTGGTCTCGCTCATAAATCCTCACTCTGCTTGAGCATGGCTTGCTTCGGCCATGACATGGGTGAATCACTGCCTTGCAGCGGGGTGCCATTGTAAGCTCTGATGATGCCAGCGTATGTGGCGGTCTCATCAAAGCTAACCGGGCCGACGAATCTCTCCGGTGAGCAAATCGCGAATTTCCGAGGGATTGGCTCGATGACCGACTTTCCCCTGGGTAATGGCATCCAGTTGATCGCCGAAATAGCGCCGTAAGGTCAATGCATCACGCGCCGGTTCGAGCCCCTGAGGGTTAGCAGAGGTGGAAACTATCGGCGCACCGAATGCCCGACATAAACCCGCCGCCAGGGGATGATCTGTCACCCGCAACGCAAGAGACGGCGAATTTCCCGTCACCCAAAAAGGTGCCAGCTTATTTCTGGGCACCAACCAGGTCACCGGACCAGGCCAGGAGTTTTTCAGTTTCTGGCGTTGCAGGTCATCGAGATGATCAATAAACGGCCCCAGTTGGCGGATATCGGCCGCGATCAGGATCAAGCCTTTGTGCATGGGGCGCTGCTTGAGTGACAGCAGATATTCCACCGCCCGTCGGTCGAACGGATTACACCCCAGCCCCCAGACGGCCTCGGTGGGGTAGGCAATAACGCCACCCCGACGCATCACTTCGGCTGCGTGGCGAATACGTGGATTGAGTGACCAGTCGGTCATAACGCAGATCCTGTAGCAAGTGGGCATGGCTGGCCCGTTAAACGAGACCGCACTCTAATGCACCGCGCCGGCTGGCTCAAGGTACATCCGCACGTGTCTAGCTCAGGCGGTTGCCCGCACGTAGCCAATCGGCGTATTGCTGACTACCCCTTTTAATTCCAGCCCGATGAGCTGCGACGCAATAAGACCAACATCCAGCGTCGTGCGCTGCGCGAGGGTATCCACATCGACCGGGTCATAACCCATGGCATCCAATAGCCTGGCTTCTGCTGGGTCAAGCTGCATTTGCGAAACGGCGGTGACGCTCTGGGTGTAATCCAGCTCCGCCTGCTGAAAGCCGAGCAAAGCACCCAGCTCTTCCACGATATCCTGCCCGGTTTCGACCAGCTTTGCGCCGTCGCGAATCAGCTTGTGACAACCCCGCGCCAGCGGGTTGTGGATAGAGCCGGGGATAGCGAAAACTTCGCGGTTTTGCTCCAGCGCCAGCCTGGCGGTGATCAATGATCCGCTCTGTACCGCCGCTTCCACCACCAGAGTGCCACAGCTCAAGCCGCTGATGATGCGGTTGCGTTGCGGGAAGTTGCTGGCATTGGAGCGTGTATCGAGGGGAAATTCAGAGACCAATGCTCCACCCGCCGCAATGATGTCCTGGGCCAGTTGCCGGTGGCGTGCCGGGTAGACCCGATCAATGCCGGTACCCAATACCGCAATGGTTTTACCCTGCGCCGCCAGAGCACCGCGATGTGCCGCACCATCAACACCCAAAGCAAGCCCACTGGTAATAGTAAAGCCGGCGCCGGCGAGAAAGCGGGCAAATTGATGCGCGTTATCGCTACCACCCGGTGTGGGATTACGACTACCCACAATCGCCACCTGCGGCAAGCTGAGGCAGGCAGGATCACCCAAGACAAACAACAACGGCGGTGGGCGGCGAATTTCGCGCAGCAACCCTGGGTAATTGGTATCGTCCAGATTGAGTAACGTCACCTCGGGATGTTCATTGAGCCAGGCGAGGTCGCGCGCGAGGTATCGGCCCACCTGGCTGTTGTGGCGCTGCCGCTGATAATCCAGCAAGGCCTCCGCTGCGGCGGGCTTAAGAAACGATTGCAGTTTGTCCGGGGATTGCATGAGCACATTGGCCGGATCGCCAAAAGCATCACGTAGCCGCCAGTAAGTAGCGGGGCCGAAATCCGGTAAACGTTGGAGAATAAGGCTGGCTTGAAGGGAGTCTTGCATACACGTCCTTGCTGGGTAAAAGCCGCTTCGTCAATGAAGCGGCTGTATTGGATTAAGGGGAAACTTGATCAGGGATTGCGCACTTTGTCGTTCACGGAGAGCGGACGCTCTGCTTCCAGTACCAGACCGAAGCTCATCTTCTCAAAGGTACGGAAGACCATCAGCAAACCGGCACGCTCGTCCGGCAGTTGCACGCGATCGTTGGTTACCCGGTCGCGTACCAGCTCACCGGTTTTATAGATGGCTAATACGTTGCCGACCTGGAGCCCTTCGCGATCACCGCGATTGAGGATCACCACGTTCATCTTCCCGACCTGGCTCACGCCACCTTCAACGCCCAGGATAACCCCTTCAATCTCGGTATCCGGTGCACTGGGGTAGAAGATGGAATCTACCGAACGCTCTTCGTTAGGCAGCAGGCGATCACCCATGCGAATTTCTTCTGTGCTGCGGATCGCTTTAACTGTCGCGATATCGTCCTTCAGCGATTGCACACTGACGGTACCGATGCTTTGCGCATGAATGCCCAGAAACTCTTTGGTTTCCGGATCGACATACTTATCGCCTTTGCGGAAGACACCGTAATTTTTGATATCGCCGCTGAAATCACCGCGCGCATAAGCCGTGTCACCAGCACCGACCACAATACGTTTCTCCGGACCGGCGAGCATGTAAGGTGCGCCTTCCAGATCATCCAGGTCGAGAATTCGGCTGCGCGACAGGAAGCTGTCTATACGATCCAGCGGGATCGCAGGGATGGCATCTTCGTTGGGCAATACGCGTACGCTCGGCCCGAGTTTGGTATCACCGGGGGCCAGG
Source organism: Cellvibrio sp. PSBB006 (assembly GCF_002162135.1). Taxonomy (NCBI): domain Bacteria; kingdom Pseudomonadati; phylum Pseudomonadota; class Gammaproteobacteria; order Cellvibrionales; family Cellvibrionaceae; genus Cellvibrio; species Cellvibrio sp. PSBB006. The sequence continues at coordinate 3,296,336 of NZ_CP021382.1, forward strand.
CGGACGGTGCGATCCAGCGTCAGACGCGGTTGACCGTCGAGGTAAATCAAACGGATCACGTCACCGGGATATATTAAGTGAGGATTTTCAATCTGGGGATTAACGTGCCAGATTTCCGGCCACATCCAGGGGGTGTTCAAAAAGGTGTTAGAGATATCCCACAGGGTATCGCCTTTTCTAACGGTGTATTCATCGGGATGGTTATCACGCAAGATCCCATCCTGTGCCCAAGTCAACACACTCAGCAGTGACACTGCGAGTACCGCAATTATCATTTTTTTCATAGAAACCGATCCTGTTTTTTTCGGTCCTGGAAGTTAGCAGCGCCCCAATTGCACAGCGGTGCCGCCGAAAGAAGGCTAGCACAAATTCAAACCACTATTGGCGTCATCCTTTGTTGCGTCACCCTTGAAGCCGGTGGTTTAACCGCCATTTTTAACGTTGTACCAACAAGTAAAGCAGGATTTCACCCTGCTGTTGACGTTATAATAGCCCAATCTACCGCCCGCTGGTGGCCTCTGTGCGCGGCGTAAATGCTGTGCGATCATCATGTTAGCAGCGGTTATTGTCTTTTTACTAGAAGTTTGTCACAAGCTATGGCGATATTAGAAATACTCGAATTTCCCGATCCGCGTCTGCGCACAGTTGCGAAACCTGTCGCCGTGGTCGACGACCGTATCCGGCAGCTGGTCGATAACATGTTTGAAACCATGTATGACGCACCGGGTATTGGGCTCGCCGCCTCTCAGGTCAATGTGCATGAGCGGGTCATCGTGATCGATATCAGCGAAGACAAATCCCAGCCCATGGTGTTTATCAACCCCGAGATTACTGTGCTGGATGAAGAACTACAGGAATATGACGAAGGCTGTCTGTCGATTCCCGGCTTTTATGAGACGGTCGTGCGCCCCGGCCATGTCAGGGTCAACGCCCTGGATCGCGATGGCAAGCCGTTCACTATCGAGCCCGATGGGTTACTGGCGGTCTGCATCCAGCACGAAATCGACCATCTTAACGGCAAGCTCTTCGTCGATTATGTATCACCCATCAAGCGCTCGCGTATTCGCAAGAAGCTTGAGAAGAAACATCGCGCCCAAGCCTGATCTAAACCATCAGGCTTTTTTCTTTACGACTCCCGAACAGCCAGGTCTTCCATGTCATCATCGTCTCGTCCCGCCACTGAGGGTCTGCGCATTGTCTTCGCCGGTACCCCGGATTTTGCGGCGCATCATCTGCAAGCCTTGCTGGATAGCCACCACCAGCTCATCGCGGTGTACTCACAACCGGATCGCCCGGCCGGGCGCGGCAAGAAATTAACCGCCAGCCCGGTGAAGGCACTGGCCCTTGCACATAATATTCCCGTCTACCAACCGCTTTCCCTTAAAGATCCCGCAGCCCAACAAGAGTTGGCGACTTTGCAAGCAGACATCATGGTGGTCGTGGCTTATGGCCTGCTGTTGCCCAAGGTGGTATTGGATACGCCACGATTAGGTTGTATCAATGTGCATGCATCCATCCTGCCCCGCTGGCGTGGTGCCGCACCGATTCAGCGCGCCCTGGAAGCCGGCGATACCCTTACCGGCGTGACCATCATGCAGATGGATGTGGGGCTGGATACCGGGGATATGCTGGTCAAAGTGGAATGTCCAATCTTGTCGGAAGATACCGGCGGCAGTCTTCACGACCGATTGTTGGGTATCGGCGCGCCAGCGCTGCTGGAAGCCCTTGATCAACTGCAACACGGCACGGCTAAACCCGAAGTACAGGACGATACCCAAAGCTGCTATGCACCCAAACTACACAAAGATGAGGCATTGCTGGACTGGCGCCAAGCGGCCGCGGTACTGGAGCGTAAAGTGCGCGCATTTAATCCTTTTCCTGTAGCGTTTACCCAAAAAGCCGGTAGTGAGGAGCGCATCCGTATCTGGGCAAGTCGGGTCGTCGCTGGCAACGCTAATAAACCGCATGGCAGCTTGATTGAAGTGGGCGCCCCCGGCATCCGGGTCAGTTGCGGGCAGGACAGTTTGCTGCTTGAGCAACTGCAATTACCCGGCAAAAAACCGGTAACCGTCGATGAACTGCTACGCGGACATCCCCATCTCTTCAGTGTCGGTGATCAATTGGAGTTACCCGCCTGATGCCGCTCACTGCCCGCACGGCCGCCGCTCAGGTTATCGGCCAGATTCTGCGCCAGCAGGGTTCACTGTCGAGCGTGTTACCGATAAACCAGACCAAAGTACCCGAATCAGAGCGCGCATTTTTGCAGGAGTTATGCTTCGGCACCCTGCGCTGGCAACCGCATCTGGATGCCTACCTGCAACGGTTGCTCGACAAACCGCTGCGCGCCAAGGACAGTGATATCCAGGCGCTGCTGCTGTTGGGCCTCTACCAACTGACTCACCTCCGCGTACCTGATCATGCCGCCATCAGCGAAACCGTGGAAGCTGCCCGCCCACTGAAAAAGCCCTGGGCCACGAAACTGATCAATGGCGTCCTGCGCCGCTTTCAGCGGGAGCGCGAAGATCTGGATCGGCAGTTGCAGGATGATCCGGTATTTACCAGCAACCATCCTGCCTGGTTGCTCAATACCCTCCAGCGTGCCTGGCCGGACCAGATCGAACAGATCATCGCCGCCAACAACACTCACCCGCCCTTTAGCCTGCGTCTCAATACCCGGCAGGAGAGCCGGGAAAGGTATCTCGCCCGCTTGGCTGAAACCGCTATCGCTGCGCAACCCACACCGTTTAGTCCGGTGGGATTTACCCTTGAAACCGCCTGCGATCCCCGACAATTGCCGCTGTTTGACGCGGGCATGATCAGCGTGCAGGACGAAGCCGCCCAATTGACCGCTGACTTGCTGCTGCTTGAACCGGGGCAACGGGTCCTGGATGCCTGTTGTGCGCCGGGCGGTAAAACCGGACATATCCTTGAAAGCACCGACGATCTGCAGGTCGTGGCGCTGGACAGCGATGAACGCCGCCTCGGGCGGGTGCGGGAGAATCTTGCGCGTCTGAATGTCAGCGCGCAGATCCTGTGCGGTGACGCCAGCCAACCCGACGACTGGTGGGACGGTCAGCCTTTTGATCGCATCCTACTCGATGCACCCTGCTCCGCCACCGGCATTATTCGCCGCCACCCGGATATCAAAGTCCTGCGTAGCGCCGCCGATATCGCCAAGCTGGCGCAGCTCCAGGGCAAGCTGCTCGATAGCCTGTGGCCGCTGCTCAAGCCCGATGGCGTCTTGCTGTACGCCACCTGTTCCATCATGCCTGATGAAAACACCCGGGTTGTCGAAGCCTTTTTGACGCGACAACCTGAAGCTGTGTGTGAATTGCTCGATGTTCCCTGGGGCACTCCACAACATTGTGGTCGACAATTACTACCTAACGAAAATGGCCATGACGGATTTTATTATGCGCAGTTGCGCAAAAATGGCATAAATTAACAAGCTACTCTCGTTTGAATGAGCAATTACTTTTTGCTAAGGCAGCTATCAACAACAAAAGCTATAAGGAGTTAGTATGTCATTTGATCCCTACCCACCTAAGATCCAGCATCCGAAAACCCGCAACATTCTAGTAATTAGCATCTTACTTTTAGTGCTAATTTCATGGCTCGGCAAACTGGACGAGCTCTCTACGGAATATATTGACGACTCGTTGGTAAAGTCCACTGTAGCGTTTGGTGTTGCGCGAACACTTAATGCCGTAATTTCTGTCTGTCAATCATTAACATTAGGCGTAGGTGTAGCCAATGTAACGATTGGAGAGGTATTGAATCCTGTCAATAACTTGGTAGAAGACTATGCATCACTCATGAAACTTGCTATCGGATCACTAATAATTCAAAAATTATTAGTGGAGATTGTATCTGACACATTGTTCAAGATTTTATTGAGCGTATCAGGAGCAATACTTTTAATCGGATTCTATTTTAAAAGCGGGATTCATCTGAATTTTCTGTCAAGGCTCTTTTTATTTTTCCTGTTCATAAGGTTTTCTTTAGCTTTCGTCATCATTATGAATAGTTTTGTAGACCAAGCGTTTCTCGATGAGAAAACACAAGATGATGTAGAAGCACTAAGTTCACTTAGTCACGATATTGATACAGCAAATCAGATACAAAAAATATCTGTCGCAGACAATAAGACACTTTCAGATCAACTGCTACAACTAAATGCAGAGGAGCAATCTATTAGCAGTCTCTTGAAGAAGCAGCACCAACTACGTGAGGACGCAAACGATTCTGTAAATAAAGCTGATGAAAACATCAAAAATGCAGAAGAAAAATTGAGCCTCATGCAAAGGCTGTCGGATAAAGATTTATCGTCATTAAAAAGCACTGCTTCAGCCAAAAAGAAAAGCCTTCAACTTCTCGAAGAACAGATAGAGGAGCTTGAAGAAAATATGGAAGCAATCCAGGAAAGAAAAACCTATATAGAAAATACCCTGACCGGAAAGCCAAACAGCCTTATGGAATCCATCGGAATGACCGTGTCTGATTCGATGTCGTCAATGAAAAGTCTTGGCGATAAATTTAATGCTTTTTCCATGAAGGATAAACTTGAAGGTGCTATAAACGGCATCTTGAATTTAATGACGCTTTTTCTACTAAAGACCATGATCCTGCCCTTGATCTTCTTGTTTGCCCTATCGAAAGCAACAAAACTAATATGGGCAATTGATATAAGGGAAATTTTGACGAACCCAAGAGCACAAGGAAACCAGCACTAAAAAGAAAAGGCGACTAAGCTACTTTTTATGGTGTATTTACACCCAAACGCAGTAAAGTGGCAGCCGCTATCCAGTCGGGCTCCGGATGCGCGACGGCGGATTTGAACCTCAGGTTAACTAAGAAGGCTTATGAAGATCATCATCCTCGGTGCGGGACAAGTGGGCGGCAGTCTTGCAGAGCATCTCGCCAGCGAAGCCAATGACATTACCGTGGTCGATACCGATGAAGGGCGCCTGCGCGATCTGCGCGACCGACTCGATATCGGTGTCATCACCGGCGAGGGGTCACACCCGGATATCCTGATCCAGGCCGGTATTGAAGATGCGGATATGCTGATCGCCGTGACCAATAACGACGAAATCAACATGATCGCCTGCCGCGTCGCCGACAGCCTGTTCCGCACCCCCACCAAGATCGCGCGGGTGCGTTCCACCGCCTACCTCACCCACCGCGCCCTGTTTGAAAGCGGCGCCATTCCCATTGATGTATTGATCAGCCCTGAACAGTTGGTCTCTGATTACATCTTTCGCCTGATCGAAAACCCCGGCGCCTTACAGGTGCTGGATTTTGCGGATGGCAAAGTTCAGTTAGTTGCCGTCCGTGCTTACCACGGCGGGCCGCTGGTGGGTCAGGAGTTAAGCTATCTGCGCCAGCATATGCCCAATGTCGAAACCCGTGTGGCCGCTATTTATCGACGCAATCGTGCCATTATGCCCACCGGTTCGACGGTGATCGAAGCCGATGATGAAGTTTTCTTTATCGCAGCCAAGGCCGATATCCGCGCGGTCATGAGCGAGCTGCGCCGGTTGGAGGTGCCCTATAAGCGTCTGACCATCGCCGGTGGTGGCAACATCGGTTATCGGCTGGCGAAGAAACTGGAAGGCCGTTATAACGTGCGTGTGATTGAACACAACCGCAATCGCTGTGCTCGTTTGTCTGAACAACTGGAACGCGCCATCGTGCTCCACGGCAGTGGGACGGATCAGGATTTATTGTTGGAGGAGAACATTGAAGATACCGATGTATTCCTCGCCCTGACCAATGATGACGAAGCCAACATCATGTCATCGATGCTCGCCAAGCGGCTGGGGGCGCGCAAGGTCATGACGCTGATCAACAACCCCGCCTATGTGGATCTGGTACAGGGCGGCGATATCGATATCGCCATCTCGCCCCAGACCACCACCATCGGCAGTTTGCTGACCCACGTGCGGCGCGGTGATATGGTGAACGTTCACTCACTGCGCCGGGGCGCGGCGGAAGCACTGGAGCTGATTGCCCACGGCGACGCCAAATCATCCAAGGTGGTGGGCAAGGCGCTGGAAGATATCGACTTGCCGGAAGGTGCGAATATCGGGGCAATTGTGCGCGATACAGCAGATGGCGAAAGCGAGGTTATCATCGCCCACGACGATGTGGTGGTGCAGTCCGGCGACCACGTGATTGTGTTCCTGCTGGATAAAAAGCACACTCGCGACATCGAGAAGCTGTTCCAGGTCGGCTTCACCTTCTTTTGACGTTTAACGCCCACTGATGGATTACGTGTGACATGAATTTTGCCATCATCGCCCGGGTGCTGGGCGTACTGCTCACCCTGTTCAGCCTGACGCTGTTGGTACCTATCGCCATCTCCCTGTGGTTTGACGACCACAATTACATGACCTTTCTGTTGGCCTTCGCTATTACCTTCGCTGCCGGTATCGGCTTGTGGCTGCCGGCGCGCACCAGCAAAGCGGACCTGCGCACCCGCGACGGCTTCCTGATTACGGCACTCTTCTGGTCGGTGTTGAGTACCTTCGGGACGCTGCCGTTGATCCTGTCCGATGGGCTGACTCTGTCCTTTACCGACGCCATGTTTGAAGCCGTTTCGGGCCTGACGACTACCGGGGCTACCGTCATCAGCGGCCTGGATCAGCTGCCGCCCTCCATCCTCTACTATCGCCACCAGTTGCAATGGTTTGGCGGGATCGGGATCATCGTGATCGCCGTGGCAATTTTGCCAATGTTAGGCATCGGCGGCATGCAGCTGTACCGCGCGGAAGCGCCAGGACCGGTGAAGGACAACAAACTCACGCCGCGTATTACGGAAACCGCCAAGGCACTGTTCCTGATGTACCTGGTGCTCACTATCACCTGCGGTGTCGCCTATTGGCTGGCGGGGATGAACTGGTTTGAGGCCCTATGCCACGCGTTTTCCACCGTCGCCAACGGTGGCTTCTCCACCCACGATGACAGCATTCGCTATTTCGATAGTTCGGCGATCTTGTTGATATGTTCCATCTTTATGCTGATATCGGGCGCCAACTTCGCACTGCACTTTTTCGTGTGGCGCGAAAAAAGCCTGCATTACTATTTCGCCGATGCAGAGTTTCGGTTTTACTTCGGCTGGATCGCCGTGGGCACGCTGGTAACGGTGAGCTACCTCTATTTCACGCATACCTACGACGCCAAAGACAGTTTTGTCATCGGCTTCTTCAACCTGGCATCAACGCTCAGCACTGCCGGGTTTGCCGCAGACTTTGTCGCCTGGCCATCCTTCCTGCCTTTTGCCCTGTTTATCCTCGCGTTTCTCGGCGGTTGCGCCAGTTCCACCGGCGGCGGCATGAAGATGATTCGAGTATTGCTGCTCTACAAACAAGGTATTCGCGAAATCCATCGCCTGATCTTCCCCAACGCGGTCATCCCTATCAAGGTGGGGCGTATCAATGTGTCGGATCGCGTGGTGGAAGCGGTGTGGGGATTTTTTGCGATGTACGTGGTGATGTACATCCTGATGTTTTTGCTGCTGTTGATGAGCGGCCTGGACCTGGTTACCTCCTTCTCTGCTGTCGGCGCCTGTATCACCAATCTCGGTCCGGGCATGGGCGAGGTCGCGTCCAACTACAGCAGCATCAACGCACCGGCAAAATGGGTGTTGTGCTTCGCGATGCTGTTGGGGCGGTTGGAGGTGTTTACGTTATTGGTGTTGTTCAGTCCGATGTTTTGGCGGCGGTGAGTGTTGGAGCGTGGGGTGTCGGCTTACGCCTTTGGCTAAGCCGACCTACGGGATCAACAAACACCAAACATCACAGGCCGTCTTTTACAAAGGTGCGCATCACATAGTCCACCCGCTGTTCCGGGGTACGGTGGGCGCGGGGCTTGAGGGATTCGATGTGGCGCAGACGGGGTAGTAAACCACGACCATTGGCGACCTGAATCGATAATCCGGGGCGCGCATTCAATTCCAACAGCTGCGCGCCACGCACTTTGTCGAGCACGATGTCGGTGCCGATATAGCCCAGGCCGGTCATCTCATAACAGCGAGAGGCCAGCAATAGCATGTCACGCCAGTTGGCGATCTGAATTTCATTGAGCGGGCGTTTGGTGTCCGGATGATGGGTAACCGGCTTGGAGAATTGCACGGCTTTGAGCGCGCGACCGGTGGCGATATCCAGCCCCACCCCCACTGCGCCCTGGTGCAGATTGGCTTTACCGTCCGAGGCATGGGTTGCCAGACGCAGCATCGCCATCACCGGATAGCCCTTGAACACGATGATGCGGATATCCGGTACGCCTTCGTAGGAATAGCCTTCAAACGAATCGTCGAACTGGATCAGGTCTTCCACGATCACCATGTCCGGTTTGCCGCCCAGTGAATAGAGACCCGCGAGGGTGTTACTCATGTGGCGGCGGATATCTTCGACAGTAATTTCCGCGCCGGATGATTTGATGAACTTGTCGCCGCGTCGGCCGATAATGACCAGAATCCCCTTACCGCCGGAACCCTTCGCCGGCTTGACCGCGAAGCCTTCCAAGCCTTCCAGCTTCTTTTCGATATGGGCAATCTCGTGCTGCTGTTCAACCACAAAAAACAGACGCGGCGTCGCCACTTCATATTCTTCGGCCAGCAGCTTGGTCTTGAGCTTGTTATCCACCAAAGGAAACAGGTGGCGGGAGTTGTAGCTGCCAATAAAGTCGCGATTGCGGCAATTCATCCCCAGAATTCCCATGCGGCGCAGGCGCCACGGACTGACCCATTTCACTTGGTGCCACCCGCCTTGTCTTCGACAGTTTCGTTCTCCACCATGGCGCGGAAGCGGCGCAACTCAGAGAATTTGTAGCCAGTGTATTGACCCATCAACATGATGAACGCCAGGAACACCAGGTTGAGCTCCGGGAAGTTAAAGGTCAGGTGACCGATCAACGGCAATTGCATCATCAGGTAGGCCAGCACGGCGACAAGCAAACTACCCCCACCCTGCACCAAGACTTCTTTCGGGCCTTCTTCTTCCCATAGGATCGACATCCGCTCAATGGTCCAGGCGATGATGATCATCGGGAAGAAGGTGATGGTCATACCGGTATTCAGACCCATCTGGTAACCAATCAGGCTGAGGATGGAGATAATAAAGATCACCAACACCACCAGCGTGGCAATCCGTGCAATCAATAACAGGTTCAGCCGCGAGAGATAGGTGCGCAGCACCAGCCCGAAGGACACCACGGTAATAAAACTGAATAACCCGAGAACGAGCGAGGTTTGCAAGAAAGCGAGCGCAATCAGGATCGGCATAAAGGTGCCGGAGGTCTTCAAACCCACGATTACGCGCATGAACACCACCACCAGCGCACCGAGCGGCAGCAGGAACAGCAGCTTGAACATGCTCTGTTCTTCAATGGGCAGGCGATGCACACCAATGATGGAAAAGATGCTGTCATTGGTCTGGGCGCGGGCCAGTTCGAGCGCCGGGACTGTCTGGTAAATCATCGAGAAACCGATACGCGAGTTGCGCCCACCCACCACGTCCAGCAACGACTGATTGCCGCGATGCCAGATCAACAGATTCTCCGGTACGCCTTGTTGGCCGGTGACGGGATTAAACAGCACCCATTCTTCGCCGTCATAAACTTCCACCATCTGCGTCAGGGATTGGTGACGACGGGCATCCTCAAGATACAAACCCATGGCACTGCGGGCGGGGATACCGGCCTGATTGAGCAGCTTTTCCAGCAGAGTGGCCATATTGGGCTCGGCCGCCAACATCAGCGATGCGTTCTGGTCTGGCGAGGGATCTTTAAGCAGCTTGATCAACTCCCGCGTCATGCTTTGCGGCGTGCTGGAAGTGGACAGCGCCACCGCCAGTAGTTGGCCGGCAGCGGTTGCCTGGGGGCCATCCCAGATCACGGGTTTGGCTTGGGGTGGTTCGGGTTCCATGGTCGGCTCGTAATCCAGACCACCGACGAATTGTGCTTTGTAATACAGGGTTTGCAGACCGCTGGCGCTGCGCTTGGTCCACTCGCCACGACGGCCTTCACTGCTCTCGATGACCGACCAGCCGTAACCGGGCGACGCGGCTTGTTCGGTGAACATGCGGAAACCGGGCGGGTTATCCGGCAAAGCCAGATTGGCGACGACGGCATCACCGCTCGCATAAAAATCTACCCGTGCCTCAATCATCCACACCGGGCGCTGCTCACCGGCCAGAAAGGGAATCTCCATGGTGGTATGACGCAGCCAGGCGGTGCCCAGCCCGAGCAGAATCAATCCGACAATAATGCTGTAAAACGGAACGCGGGAGGGTTTGTTCATTGGTCAGCCTGTGGTTCAGGTTTAGGCTCTGGTTGGGTTTGCGGTTTGGCTTGAGGCTCGCTGGCCGCCTTGGGCTTTTCTTCCGTTTTGGGTTTGTCCTGTGGCTTGGGTGCTGGCTCGGGCGCTTTCTCCGGGCGAACCGGAGGAACAATTTCACTGCGGCTCACATCAACCAGCATCACATCGCGCAATACATTGCGACCAATAATCATCGGCTGTTCCAGATTGCTGCGGTCAGCGAGGGTGAACTCGGCATTCTGGGTAATCTTACCCAAGGTAATCCGCATCTCCACCACCGGACGACGCTCCGGTTCTTCAGCGCCGGACTGAACAATGTGCACACGACGGACCCGTTTACGCTCAACCTCAATCGGCTCGCGGGTGGTCGGGTGGTACACGATAAAACGCACCCACTCTTCGCCGTTGCGCTCAAAGGTCTGAATGTCACGGGCATCCATCGACGCTGTGGTGGCACCGGTGTCGATACGCGCACTCATGCTGATGCCCAGATCGTTGAGGTAAACCTGTTCTTTCTCACCCACGACCTGCTTATCCTGAAATACCGTGTCATTAACGTTGGTCGCCTGCACCGGGCGCGGTGGCAATTTCGGACATACAATCGGGCGGGGTCTTTCTACGGGCGGCGGAGGCGGTGGGGGAATGGCAGCGAGTTTCTTTTGTTCCTCAAGACTCTCACTGAGCATATTGATGGTTTCTTCCAGCTTGGTCTGTTGCTGGGTAAAGATTTCCTGCTGGGATTTCTGCGTTGCCAGACATTGGTCCAGCGCATCCAGCTCAGTTTTTTTAACAAACAGATGAGAGGTCGAACTGCAAGCAGTCAGCGTTAACCATAGCGAACCAAAAAGGAACCAATGCAAACCTGACTTTGTGTTATTGCTCATTATTCTGGCCAACGACTATCACATGATTTGAATACAGAAGATGCTGGGTTAGCAGCGACGGATGAGCGCCCTCGTCAATAACACACGGAGCGCAGCGACATAAAAGCCGCCTAATTGTAGCCCTAAGACTGGCGCAACACACTATGGTGAAAAAGGATTTTTTGCAAAGCGTGCATATCGATAGCCACGCGCTAATGCTTACCCCGCTACGCCGTCTGGCGGGATGATTTCTGGTAATGCCGGGGATAACCCTCCGGCAGGCGACGAAAACGTTTGTATTCCCACTGATACTGCGCCGGCGCGCGTCGCACACACGCCTCCACACTCGCATTCATACCCGCCAGCGAGGTCAACTCATCCTCACTGTAAATCGCCGGATCGGCATCCAGCACCACCATCTTGAACCCACCCGGCACCCGCTGCGCAAAAACCGACGCCACCGCGCAACCGGTCTTTTGAATCAGCCCGTGGATCAAACCAATCGTCAGCGCCGGCTGACCAAAGAAAGGCGCAACACCCCCAGCCGCCGTCTTCTCTGGCACCTGATCCGGCAGGATGCCCACGATGGTGCCCTGCTGCAACGCCTTGAGCAGCATCATCACACCCTTGCGATTGGTCGGCGCCATCGTAATGTTCAACTTACTGCGCCCGTTCAACACCAATTCATCCATCGCCGCCGACTTCAACGGCTGATACATCGCCGTCAAGGGCGCAATACTCGCCAGATAAGGCGCCACCACCTCCCAATTCCCATGATGCGGCGCCAACACCAACAACCCTTTCCCCAAAGCCAACTTTTCCCGCAGGATATGCTCGCCCTCAACCTCCACCATCTTGCTCTTAAGCCACGCGTAATCTTTCCGCCAAACCGCACCCGCCTCCATCGCCGTCTTCATCGTCTCCTGCAAACTCTGGCGCGCCAACGCATGAATTTCTTCTTCATTTAACTCCGGAAAACACAAACGCAAATTGGTGATCGTCACCTGCTTCTCCCGCCCCCGCCCGCGCCATAACAAACCACCCAGAAAAGCACCCAGAGCACGGCTTACTGATAACGGTAAAAGCGAAAGGAATTTAATAAAGCTGACGACCAACCAGTCTTTCATTCTTGTTGAGCTCATTATTGTGAACAACTACTGCCAACAACTGGCAAAACGGCCAGCCAGCTTACCGGAAAAAAACCCACAACTGAACGCCGGGTATTGCTCCGATCTTCCATGGTTTCCGATCTTACCCCTGAGACCATCACCAGCAAGGATGCTGGTGATGAGCCCCGATGGACGACCCACATGGATGTGGGAAGTGTCCCGAAGCGCCGGGAGCGCGAAGGGGCCGGGTTTACGGCGAGTCTCAGAGATAACCTCACAATCCATCCACAACCATGGAGCCCGACAGTACTAATGCCGCACCAGTCCCGCTATAATCCGGCGCTCTTTTATCTTTTCGAACCGCAAGCCAGAGGCAAGTCTCCGTGTCTGACCATCAAGATTCCGCAGGTTCTCCCAAGCCTGATGCAAAAAAACCGGATGTAAGCACCTTCCAAGGGCTAATCCTCGCCCTGCAAGAATATTGGGCACGCCAGGGTTGCGTGATCCTGCAACCGCTCGACCTCGAAGTCGGCGCCGGCACCTTTCACCCCGCCACCTTCCTGCGCGCCATCGGCCCGGAGACCTGGAACGCCGCTTACGTGCAGCCCTGCCGCCGCCCCAAAGACGGCCGTTACGGTGAGAACCCCAACCGCTTGCAACATTACTACCAGTTTCAGGTTGCACTTAAACCATCGCCGGACAATATCCAGGAACTTTATCTGGGTTCATTGCGCGAAATGGGCATCGACACCGCCGTTCACGATATCCGTTTTGTGGAAGACAACTGGGAATCGCCCACACTCGGCGCCTGGGGTCTCGGTTGGGAAGTCTGGCTGAACGGGATGGAAGTCACGCAGTTCACCTATTTTCAACAAGTGGGTGGTCTGGAGTGTTATCCCGTGACCGGCGAAATCACCTACGGTATCGAGCGCATCGCCATGTACCTGCAAGGCGTGGATTCGATCTTTGATCTGGTGTGGACCATCAACCCCAACGGCGACAAGGTCACCTACGGTGATGTGTTCCATCAAAATGAAGTGGAGATGTCCACCTTCAACTTTGAAGAAGCGGACACGGAATTTTTATTTCACAGCTTTGATGTCTACGAGCGCGAGAGCCAACGCTTGATGGAAAAAAGTCTGCCGCTGCCAGCCTATGAAATGGTGATGAAAGCATCCCATGCGTTTAACTTGCTGGATGCCCGTCACGCCATTTCGGTTACCGAACGCCAACGTTTTATTTTGCGCGTGCGTGCGCTGGCGCGTGCGGTAGCGCAAGCCTATTTTGACAAACGCAAATCCCTCGGCTTCCCGCTGGCCCCTGAATCTCTGCGCAATGAATTGCTGTCCGCGGAGGGAGAAGAATAATGTCTGCTGATTTTTTATTGGAACTGGGCACCGAAGAGCTGCCACCCAAAGCCCTGAAAACCCTGATTGCCGCGCTGGAAGAAAACATCGCCGCCGGTTTGCAAGCTCAGGAATTAACTTACAGCGCAATTAAATCGTTTGCGGCGCCACGCCGTTTGGCGATCATCGTTGAACAGTTGATCGAAGCTACGCCGCAAAAAGAACTGGTTGTCTGGGGCCCACCAAAAACCGTGGCATTTGATGGCGCTGGCAAACCCACCAAAGCCGCTATCGCCTTCGCAGAAAAGAATAGTATTTCCGTGGATGCCTTGGCTGCCGAGAGCGACGGCAAAGTCGAAAAACTCGTTGCCCGCGTCACCACCGAAGGCAAGGAAACCTGCAGCCTGTTGGGTGAGATTGTAGAAACCGCGCTCGCCAAATTACCCATCGCCAAACGCATGCGCTGGGGCGCAAAACGGACCGAATTTGTGCGGCCGGCCCACTGGCTGGTGATGCTCTATGGTTACGACATCGTGGACGCAACCGTGCTCGGCTTGCGCGCCAACCGCTGCACGCGCGGCCATCGCTTCCATTACAACCAGGAGTTACAACTGGAAAGTGCGGAAGAATACCTGAGCAAGTTGAAGACTATCGGGTACGTGCTGGTCGACATGACCGAGCGACGCGAACTCATTAAACAGCAAGTGGAAGCCGAAGCGAAAAAGGTTGGCGGTGTCGCAGTTATCGATGCGGACCTGCTCGACGAAGTCACCGCGCTGGTGGAATGGCCGGTGGCCTTAACCGGTAAATTTGAAAAACGTTTTCTGGATGTGCCCGCCGAAGCACTGATCGCGTCCATGAAAGAACACCAGAAATATTTCCACGTGGTGGACAGCAAAGGCAAACTCCTGCCGCACTTTATTACCGTGGCCAATATCGAAAGTAAAAATCCGGCGCTGGTGATTGACGGAAATGAACGCGTGATTCGCCCACGCTTGTCCGATGCAGCCTTCTTTTTTGAAACCGATAAAAAAGTTACTCTGGAATCCCTGCGTGAGCGTTTGAAAACTATCGTCTTCCAGGCCCAGCTTGGGACGATTTATGAAAAAACCGAACGTGTCGCAGCACTGGCGGTGTATATCGCTGAGCAATTAAAGGCCGATAAAAAGCTGGCTGAACGTGCCGGGCAATTGTGCAAATCGGATCTGGTCACCAACATGGTGGGCGAATTCGACAATATGCAGGGGATCGCCGGTTATTACTATGCATTGAATGACGGCGAAAATGTCGACGTCGCAGCGGCGATGAACGAACAATACCTGCCGCGTTTCGCCGGCGATGAATTACCCGCGACAACGACTGGTGCCATCATTGCACTGGCGGATCGCCTGGATACCATCTCCGGTATCTTTGGCATTGGCCAACAACCTACCGGCTCTAAAGACCCTTTCGCGTTGCGTCGCGCCAGCATTTCGGTGTTGCGTATTCTGGTGGAGAAAAAACTCAACCTGGATCTGCGCGACCTGCTGAACTTTGCCAAGGCACAACACAAAGCATTAACGGTAGGCGACGAGCTGGTAGATACTGTGCTCGGTTATATGCTCGACCGTTTCCGCGCGTTTTATGAAGACGCACAGATTCCGGCAGAAGTGTTCCAGGCAGTTAACGCGAAACAAATCAGCGTGCCGCTGGATATCGACCTGCGTGTAAAAGCAGTTTTCGAATTCAGCAAATTGCCCCAAGCACAAGCACTGGCAGCCGCGAACAAACGCGTATCCAATATCCTAAGCAAACAAGCTGGCGAGATTGGCGCAGCATTAAATCCCGACCTGTTGGTGGAAGAGGCCGAGAAAAATCTGGCCAACGCGATCATCGCAAAAGCCAGTGTGGTTGCACCCATGTATGTTGCGCATCAATATACGGAAGCACTCGCCAGCCTCGCTGATTTGCAACAGCCAGTGGACAGCTTCTTCGACAACGTCATGGTGATGTGCGACAACCCGGCGCTACAGCAAAACCGCCTGGCCTTGTTGCAGCAACTGCGCGGCTTGTTTTTGGAAGTGGCGGATATTTCTTATCTGGTGCCGGCAAAGAGTTAATTCTTTTTTTAAGATGCGTGTCGGATTACGCCGCGCTTTGCGCGGCTAATTCGACCTTGTGAGATGGCATGAAACTGGTAATTCTTGACCGCGATGGTGTGATCAATCTCGACCGGCCTGACTTTGTGAAGTCGGCGGATGAGTGTGTGCCGATTGCGGGTAGTATTGAGGCCATCGCGCGTTTATCGCAGGCGGGCTTTACGGTGGTGATTGCTACCAATCAATCCGGCCTGGCGCGCGGCAAATTTGATCTTGACGATCTGGAAGCCATGCATGAAAAAATCACGCAGCTGGTGGAAGATCACGGCGGCGAGATCAGCGCGATTTTTTATTGCCCCCATGCGCCGGAAGATCACTGTAAATGCCGCAAACCCAAACCCGGTTTGGTTGACGCTATCGAAGCAGAATTTAATATCTCTGCCGAAGGTGCGCCTTTTATCGGCGATACCCTGCGCGATCTGCAAGCGGCAATCAGTAAAGCTTGCCAGCCGGTGCTGGTGCGCACCGGTAATGGGTTAAAAACCCTTGAAGATTTGCAATACCCGGACAGCGACAGCACCGATGATTTTCCGGGGCTGACCCTGGAACAGGTACAGGTTTTTGATGATCTGGCCGCAGCGGCCGACTCTCTGATCAACACAACACGCGAGAATGCATAGTGCTCTACCTTCGCAGTTTTTTATTTCTCGTCCTGCACAATTTCACCGGCATGGTCATCGGCTTTATCGCGGTAATCATTCAGCCTATCCTGCCATACAGCTGGCGTTGGCGTATCGTCACCATCTGGAACCGTCTGACCATGGTGTTGCTGCGAATATGCTGCGGAGTTCGTTTTCGCATCGTCGGCCAGCGCCACCCGGAGCTATATCCCTGCGTGGTAATGTCCAAACATCAAAGCACCTGGGAAACCATGTTCCTGCAATATTATTTCGGTCCGGTCAGCACCATCCTCAAAAAAGAATTACTGCGCATTCCGTTTTTTGGCTGGGGCCTGGCAACCTTGCGGCCTATCGCCATTGATCGCAGGAATCCGATCCAGGCTTTAAAAGATGTCAAAAGCAAAGGTCTGGCAAGACTTAAGGAAGGTAACAATTTATTGATCTTTCCCGAAGGCACGCGCGTGCCCTTGGGCACGGTAGGAAATTATGCGCGCAGCGGCGCAGACATCGCCTGCACCGCCGGTGTGCCTGTTGTACCGGTTGCGCACAATGCCGCGGAGTGCTGGCCCCACAAACACTTTCTCAAATACCCCGGCACAGTGACCGTCGTGATCGGCGAGCCCATCCTCACCGAAGGCCGTGATCGCAAACAGTTAACTGAAGACATTAAAACCTGGATTGAAACCCAGATCAGTCAATTGCCACCCGCTCGCAAGGACGGCAAACGCCCCTGGCTGGATGAAGCCAATCGGGCGGCTGAGCAGCCCTGATTTTTATTGAACCCCTGTCCCGCCAGCGTCCCACATTGACGCTTTTTTACTTTAGGTTTATTTGACATTAACCAGAATCTTTTGCATTGTTTGCGTTCTGCCCTTTCTCCTATCCAATCTGATCGACGCTGATAAACGCGTCAATATACCGATAAAAACAGGCCGATTATTATGTTTATACGCGCTTTCTCCCGGTTTATTCTGCTGACTTGTATACTAGTCGCCCAGATAGCCATTGCCGAAGACGGCTACGACATGTGGCTGCGCTACCCGACCGTCTCTGATAGTAGTTTGCTTAAACACTACCGCGCGCAGGTTAAGCACATTGTCAGCGAAGCCGATTCACCCACTTTGCATGCCGCAACGGCTGAATTGCAAACTGGCCTGAAGAGTTTACTGGATACCGAGATCCCCCTAACCAAAAATCTTGCCCGCAAAGGTTCTGTGGTTATCGGTACCCCGCAAGGCTCCCCCTTGATTGCCGCCCTGAAACTTGATGACCGCCTGGCCGAACTCGGACCCGAGGGGTATTTGATTGAACAGACCAAGGTCAACAAGCGCGACGTGTTGGTGATCGCCGCCAACAGTGATGTGGGTGTGCTTTACGGTGTGTTCGATTTGCTGCGCCAGATGCAGACACACCGGAAATTGAATGATCTCGCTATCAGTAGCGCGCCGCGCGTACAGCATCGCGTGGTCAACCATTGGGATAATTTGAATCGCCTGGTAGAACGCGGGTACGCCGGTTTGTCACTGTGGGAATGGGGCAGCCTGCCGGAGTATAAAAACCCGCGTTACACCGATTATGCGCGTATCAATGCGTCGCTCGGCATCAACGGTACGGTAATCAACAACGTCAATGCAGACCCGCGCATCCTCAGCGATCAATTCCTGAAAAAAGTCGCTGCCCTGGCTGACACTTTCCGGCCCTATGGGATCAAGTTGTATCTCTCCATCAATTACGATTCGCCGCGCGCCTTTGGCGATCTGGATTCCGCCGATCCGCTCGATCCGCGCGTGCAAGCCTGGTGGAAGGCGCGCACCGAAAAAATTTATTCCTATATTCCTGACTTCGGCGGTTATCTGGTGAAGGCTGACTCCGAAGGTCAACCCGGCCCGCAAGGCTACGGCCGCAATCATGCCGATGGCGCCAACATGCTGGCTGATGCGCTCAAGCCTTATGGCGGCGTCGTATTCTGGCGGGCGTTTGTCTACAACGCGGATATCGAAGATCGCTTTCGCGGTGCTTACGATGAGTTCACACCACTCGACGGGAAGTTTCGTGAAAACGTCATCCTGCAAGTGAAAAATGGCCCCATTGATTTCCAGCCGCGCGAACCTTTCTCGCCGCTGTTCGGCAACCTGCCGAACACCAACACCATGATTGAATTCCAGGTGACCCAGGAATATTTTGGTTTCGACAAACACCTCGCCTACCAGGGGCCATTGTTTACTGAAGTGCTCAACACCGACACTCACGCCAAAGGGCCGGGCACGACCATCGGCAAAATTCTCGAAGGCAAAGTATTTAATTATTCACGCACCGGCATGGCCGCCGTCATCAATCCCGGCACCGACCGTAACTGGACCGGTCATCCGTTTGTGCAATCCAGTTGGTACGCTTTCGGCCGTTTGGCCTGGGATTACACACTCACCGCAGAAGCCATTGCCGATGAATGGCTGCGCATGACCTTCACCAATAACGAAAAATTTATCGCACCCCTGCGCGAGATGATGATGCAATCCCGCGAAGCCGGGGTGAATTATCGCTCGCCATTGGGTCTTACCCATTTGTACGCGCAAGGCCACCACTATGGTCCCGCACCCTGGCACGATAAATCCGGCCGCGCCGACTGGACGGCAACCTATTATCACCGCGCCAGCAAAGACGGCATCGGTTTTGATCGCACCGCCAGCGGTTCCAATGCGGTCGCGCAATATCATCCTGCGGTGCGGGATATCTATGGTGATATCGATAAAGTGCCTGAGGATTTAATGCTGTGGTTTCATCACGTGAGTTGGGATCACAAGATGGTATCGGGGCGTACCTTGTGGGAGGAGTTGGTTCACAAATATTACGCAGGCGTTGAGCAGGTGCGGGAAATGCAGCGTGAGTGGAGTGAACTGGAAGGGTTGATTGATTCGCAACGGTTTGCGCAGGTGAAGGCGCTGTTGGAAATACAAGAACGCGATGCGGTGCGGTGGCGGGATTCTTGTGTGCTTTATTTTCAGAGTCTTTCCGGGAAGCCGATTCCTGCTGGTTTGGAGAAGCCGGAGTATGATTTGGAGCATTACAAAGCGTTGGAGAGAACGCATTATGTGCCTGAGCCTTGGCATCCGGCGAGTTCAAGTCGGGCGCTAAGATAGTTTTGAAGGGAAGTGCTTCGTAGTACGTTTGTCATTAGGGCTTTGGTTTCGAAAACGCATGAATACATCCTTGTAGCTCCCTCAAGTCGTCCTTGACTTGAGGGTTTCGAAACCAAAGCCCTAACGCCAAACTCGCATTGTGCAAGGGTCAAGTAGAGAGTTTATTCATTCGCTAGATCCTTGTGGCTTACCCTGCGGGCAGCTCCGCTGTGCAAATTGGCTTTCCTGCCAATTTGTTGTGTGCTGTCGAAACATGGTGACTCATGGCAAACGTCTTCGCTACGCGCAAAAATCAATTCCGCGAAACAATCCCCGCCCAACCACCACCGGATGCGAGTTTAATTTTTAGTTTTTCTTCCCTCGTTACATCGCGCTGTTCACGCTGATAATCCTCTGCAAAATTTTCGGTGTTAACACCGTCGCGATATAAATCCAGTTGATAGTTCCCTTCACCCAGGAAAGAAAAATCAATTGTAAATTCCCGTGGTTGTTCGTCGGTCATTGCGCCGATGTACCAGTTGTCGCCGTGGCGGCGGGCGATGACGACGTATTCGCCGACGCTGGCGTGGAGTACGCGGGTTTCGTCCCAGGTGGTGGGGAAGCGGGCGATGAATTCGGTGGTTTTGGGTTCGCGGTAGTAGCTTGAGGGTGATTCGCAGAGCATCTGCAAGGGGCTTTCGAAAACGGCGTACATCGCCACTTGATGCGCGCGGGTGCCGATGCTCATGGGGCGGTAGTGGTTGATGTTGTGGTTTTCGATGCGTGCATTGCGTAACGCGCCGGGGGTGAAGTCCATGGGGCCGGCGGCCATGCGGATGAAGGGGAGTGTGACGGTGTGCTTGGGTGTGACGTCGCGGCTCCATTTGTTGTTTTCATTGCCTTTGACGCCTTCGTGTGAGAGCACGTTGGGGTAAGTGCGTCCATGGCCGCTGGGTTTGAAGCCGCCGTGGTAGTCCACCAATAATTTGTGTTTGGCGGCTTCGCGGGCGATTTTTTCATAGAAGTTCACCATGTATTGATCGGCGCGTTGCATAAAGTCGACCTTGATTCCGGCGACGCCCCAGGATGCCCAGGTGGCGAGGATATTTTCGTAGTTTTTATCCAGCGGTCCCCAGAGCGTCCATAAAATAATGCGCACATTTTTTTCGCGGCCATAGGCGATCAAGGCTTCCACATCCAGGTCAGGATTGGGTGCGAGTATATTGGTGGTGGACTTGGACCAGCCTTCGTCGAGGATCACATATTCCAGGCCGTATCGGGATGCGAAGTCGATGTAGTATTTATACGTTTCCGTGTTTAAACCGGATTTAAAATCCACGCCGTAAATATTGTTGGCGTTGTACCAATCCCAGGCGACCTTACCAGGCTTTATCCAGCTGGTATCACCAATCTGATTGTCGCGCGCGAGCAAATACACCAGTTCGCTTTCAATAATTTTTCGGTCGTCTGCGGTGATAATCGCGAGGCGCCAGGGAAAGCTGCGCGTGCCGCGTGTTTCGGCGATGTGTTTGGCAAAGGTTACATCCTGGTTGCGATCTTCCGAGCCGCGCATGGGTGTTGCGCGAGTTACAACGCCGGGAAAATCTGCGCGGAATCCGCTCTTGCCGGTGCCGTATAAAAACATACCGGGATAATCCCACACATCGCTTTCGGTAAATACAACATTGATGTCATCCACCGCCATATATGCCGGCAAAGATGCAAACCGTTTTTTGTTGATATCGGCAATGGTTTCCGGAATGTAATGGCGTTCGAAGTGAGAGATCAGCGTTTCTTCTTCCGGAAATAAGGTGGTCGCGCCCGCGGGGAAATTTAATTCCATCAATTCACTGTCGATCTGCATATCGCCTTCACGTTGACTGAAAAAACGATAAGCAACACCGTCGTTATATGCGCGAAATTCAATGCCGAATTGATTGTTAAACACGAGGTGCAGGTCGTGGTAATGATCGCGAATGCGTGAGGATTTTTGTGCAACAGCGGGGATTACAACCTGGTCGACTTCATGGGTTCGATGTTCCGTAATGGCGAGCTTGCGGGTGATGGGTTTGCCATCCACTACCATGCCCAGTTCGCTGGGCGTAATCACTTTTTTACCGCGATGGGTCACCGACCATTGCAATTGATTGTCTGTCACTACCGTTACGTCAAGCGCGCCATCCGGGGACGACACGGTGAAGGTTTCGGCCATAACGGAAAGCGACGCGAGTCCACTCAATAATAAAATCAGTGTGTATTGCAGGGTAAACCGTTTGCGGAAAGCAAAGATGGGGGCCATAAGATCTCCTGTCACATTTATTAGGCTTATTTATCCGATTTATAAAAATCAGTCTGCCCGCGTGAGTGACAAAATACAATGGCTTTAACGCGTTCTTACATTTGATGAAAAAATGAATAGAGAGGGGAAAGTGAGTTCTTGCACATCAATTTTAATCTGCTGCAGTCACACGCCAGATAACATTCCCGACATCATCAGCCGCTAATAACGCGCCTCGCTTATCAATCGCGACGCCTACCGGGCGGCCGTAGGCACCACCTTCTTTACTGAGGAATCCGGTCAGCACGTCCAGCGGCTGGCCCGAAGGTTTGCCGTTGGCGAAGGGGACGAAGATAACTTTGTAACCGCTGTGGGGTTTACGGTTCCAGGAGCCGTGGAGGCCGATAAACATGCCCTCGGCAAATTGCGGTGCTAATTGATTGCCTGCCGAATGCGTCAGGCCCAAGGCCGCCGTGTGTGCGCCCAAGGCGTAGTCGGGGACGATGGCGTTGGCCACCAGATCCGGGCGTTGGGGTTCTACCCGCTCATCGACATGTTGGCCGAAATAACTGTAGGGCCAGCCGTAAAAACCGCCGTCCTGTACGGAAGTGAGATAGTCGGGCACGAGATCGCTGCCCAGTTCATCGCGCTCATTAACCACCGTCCACAACATGCCCGTGTTCGGCTCCCACGCCATGCCGTTGGGGTTGCGCAAGCCGGTGGCAAAGAGGCGATGCTCGCCGCTGGCGATGTCCACTTCCCAGATTGCCGCGCGCCCTTCTTCCACGTCCATACCCTGTTCCGCCGCATTGCTGTTAGAGCCGGTGGTGACATAGAGCCTGGTGCCGTCAGCGTTGGGAATCAGGTTTTTAGTCCAATGGTGATTCAGTTTACCGGCCGGTAAATCCACCAGTTTGGAGGGCGGTTCAGTAATTTCTGTGGCATCCGCTGTGTAGGGAAAACTGACCACAGCATCGGTATTGGCGACATAAAGTTGGTCGCCCACCAGCGCCATGCCGAAGGGCGAATTAAGGTCTTCCAGAAAAGCCGTGCGCACTTCGGCCACACCATCGTTATCGGCATCGCGCAACAAGGTAATGCGGTTGGCACTGGGTACGGCGGCGCCGGCTTTGGCCATCACTTTGCCCATTACCCAGCCTTTAATGCCCGGTCTGCCTTCGGCACGCTTCGGCGCATTAGTTTCCGCCACCAACACATCACCGTTGGGTAACACATAGAGCCAGCGCGGGTGATCCAGATTGCGGGCGAAGGCGTTAACCTGCGTCCCTGGAACAGCGGTAGGCTCGGCGTCATCCGGCCAACCTTCGGCCGGTGCAATATTGACGGTCGGCAGCAATGTTTCATTGGGCTCCGGCAACTGGGGATTAACGCCGGTGCCAGCTTCCACCGGCAAACGCGCGCTCTCCCCGCAGCCTGCCAGTACTGATGCCAGTAGCACAGTGCCGACCACACGTTGAAACCTGGCTGCTGCCTCCACTAGACAACGCCCAGTAGCACCAACACCAGCAGAATGACCAGCACCAACCCTAAGCCGCCTGTTGGGCCGTAACCCCAACTGCGACTGTGGGGCCACGCGGGAAAGGCGCCAATTAACAGCAAAATCAAAATGATGATCAGAATAGTTCCGACAGACATAGATGTTCTCCTTAATGTTGATAATTTGCCCGTGCGTCACACGGCGTTTTTTAACAACCCATCACAACAATAAAATCAGCAAAATAATGATGGGGATAGGTACACCGAGTAGCCATAAAAGAATCGCGTGCATAATCCTTCTCCTTTAAAAAATTTATTGTTTACAGGTCGCGTTGACGACCGCCGAAGGTTGCTGCCAGGCTCGCTGAAAACGCGCCAATTAACAAAGAAACAAAGAACCACAAGGAAGCATAAGCAGATGCTTCGCGTGCTTTATCCGCCGCTTCTTTTGCGGTGGTTTTGGCTTCTTGCCAACTGCTTTGCACACGCTCGTAAACATCGTTAACCCGTTGCTCAGCTTCTGCTTGCGATAACTCCGTTTCCTGCGCAATCAATTGCGCAACGTAACTCACATCCTCTTGCGGTAAATCGCCATCTTCGCGTAAGCCACGCATAAAAATGCGCACAACTTCAGCGGTATTTTCTGCAGCGTTATCTTCAGTGGCATCAGCTTGGGCTGGCACATCGGTCGTGGCTACAGCAGCAGGTTCAGATGCATTGGGATTGGTTTCCGGGTTTGTGGTTTCAGTCGCTGGCGCCTGATTGGCGCTGTCATTTGTTGGCTGGCGACGGAAGAGTGAATCAACAAAATAATCAACACTCTCTTCCAATTCACCCCCGTTGAGCTCCACTTGTCCGGCTGTGGCACTGGCCGTAGAAGCCAGACCACCCATCATGGAAGAGCCGGCTTTTACCCCGCCGCTAATAATGGCGCCGGTGACTGAACTTAAAAGTGCCGCCGTGGCTAACGTCGCTACTGACCACGCGAGAAAGCCATGGGCGGTATCCCGAAAATACACTTCATTCGTGTGCACGCCGACCCATTTGGTTCTGAGCCGCCCTGCGATATAGCCGCCAATTGCCGAGGCGGCAAAAGCCATAAATATCACCCAAATAATGGTGGATACACCGAAGGTGGTTGCACTGATACCTTCACCAGACCATGGCGAGGTAGTGGCAAATCCCAAACCGGCGCCGAGGATTAATAAGATTAACGACAAACCTGCCGCCGCCGCTGCACCGGCGAAGATGGCACCCCAGGAAACAGCACTGGCAGAAACAGCCGCGAGGTTTGTTTCATCGCTACGATAAGTGCTCACAGAATTTTCATCGAGTGTAGTTTGCATACCGATCTCCTTTACCTTTGCGGAAATTATTTTTATGTAGGGCAGTGGAAAGCGAAAGTAGTTTAGGCGGTAATCACGGTCTGTTCGTTCACACACCTACCAACGAGGCGGCTATGACGCATAAATTACACAGCCATAGGAAAGATAAGGTCGTCCAGAATCGTGCGTGGAAAACAAACGAAGCGGGTATTTTTAAGGGAATAAAAAGTATCGGTGTTTTTACGAGGAACGAATTTAAAAAAGCGAAAGGGGATAGGTTATCTGACAAGTTTTGCTATCCGTACTGCCAACCCAAATGCGGATAGCAAAAACTATACAGCACAACGAGAACGGTTTATCAATGCAGGCACATCACCAGGGGTTGGGATTGGGAATCACCACATTAAAAATAATATTGATCAACAACAGCGACACACACAGCAGGATTTGTTTGGAGGGGCTAAGCTCTTTCATTTTTCTATCTCTTATTTTTATGTTGCGATTCAAAGCACAATGCGCAACAGCTTGTTTTATAACTTCTTCAACATTTTTCAGTAATAAAGCGCCGAAAACATTAAGGAAACTTATAACCAAGTCCTTATGAGATTTTTCAGTAAAATTAATTTCAAACAAGATTTACATCGGTGCGGCCTGATTCCTACATAAATCAGGCGTACTCATATATCCAGAAGACACACATCAGAAGAAAAGCTACAACAGGGTTTTTCTTATTAGCCTTGGCGTTATTTTGCACACAAGGGTTTTTTCAAGTCAATCATCTCTCGTACATTTTTTAACAAGTTTGTCGATCTTGTTTAACAGTTCAAGAAAACTCTCTCCACTTAATTGTTGCTTATAAAAAAACTCCCGCAAGACAAGTCTTAGCGGGAGTTTTTTCGACTTTCAGTTATATCTTGAACGTCTTACGGATAGTGCTTACAGGCAAGGCACCTTACCGAGGCCCAACACGTAGTAGCGATCACCAGCCAAGGGCGAATTGAAGGGCAACACGCCATCACGACCTGCGGTCGCACTCACGTAATCAACCAGATCCTGGCCGGCATCGAAACGCCAGTCAGCAATACTGTTTTGTGATCTGGAAGAATATTGTTGAGTAAGATTACCTACACTGCCAGATGAGTTGGTGATCTGACGTTGAGTAGAACCGTCGATGTTACAAGCACCATCGGCGAACCACAGATAAGTGCGGTCGGCTCGGAAGCTACCACCATCAACATCCCGTGCCAAGTTGGCTTGCAGTTCGTCAAGAGAAGACTCCAGCGAGCTTTTTTCCTGGTGCGCACGGTTAACTACAAAAGCGTTGTCTTCCCACAATACACTCGCACCCACACGTACACTCAGGATGTCTTTGCGATAGTTAACAAAGACGTTGTTGAACATGTGTGAGGTACCACGGCGAATCAACGGAATACGACGCAGGGTGTTGCCCAAGGAATCGTAACTGCCATCGCGCGTGATAAAGGCGTTGTGGTGCATGGTTGTAGTGATTTGCGCATTGATAGTCCGGCTATCGCTGGAGCCATGCAAGGAGGCGCGTTTCACATCGACCAGCTTGTTGTAAGAAATGGTGACGTCATAAGCGCCAACTTTTACATCAAAGGCGGCATCGCCGGTGGTGTCGAAGTTGTTGCGATGAATCCAGATATCGTGTGACTCGCCGGTAGCGCGAATCATATCGGGATCAAGGCCATGGTCTTCAGTGTGGCCGGCACCCACAAAATTCAGGTGAGTCAGGATCACACTGTTAGATGTTTGAACCGCTTGACCTTCGCTATCGCGACCAATGGCAAAACCGTTAAAGCGGAAGAAAGCTTCGCTCATGCGACCATCAAGCGTTTTGTTGGAACCGACAACGATATTGCGAATCGGCAAGTCGCTTTCGTTCAACGCGTTGTTGAAGAATTCGCTTACACAATTAGCGCTGGAGACGCCGTTGCTGGAACACCACTGGGTGTAGTTAATACATTGTGCTTCGGTTGCGCCCAGATGGGATTGAACAGCAGCGTTACCACACTGCAAACGGTACATCGCAATTTCAGATGGATTCGCAAAATCAAACTTGTCGAATACGATCCAGTTATGCGCGTTATCGGTAATCGCATCATAAATTTGCTGCTCTACCGAGGTGTTGCCGTTTTTGGTGATAACAGTCAACTTGCTGTTGCCATTCGGATCGTAACCACCGCGTGCATTTTCACCGTAACCTACCGGTTGACCCAGGGTTTGCGCCAGACACTCAACAATTTCCTGATCGCTTTGCAGCGAGGTATCACGCCAGTTCACGTTGGGGTTGGTGGCGAGGTTGATACAGTCGTTGCTCAATGGACCCGAGTAATCCGGTAGTGAAGAGTTAGCCGCGCTGCTGCTGGAATTTGCTACAGAAGACGAACTGCTGGCCGGCGCACTTGAACTGGACGGTGCTGGTGCACTGCTGCTGGAGGGCGGCGTAACGCTGGAAGCAGAAGACGCACTGCTCGCCGGAATCGTGCCGGTCGCGTTATACACTTCGAACTCTGCAATCTGCGGCGCGCTGCTTGCGCTGTCGATCATCAGGTTTATTTTGCTCGCCGAAACACTGGCAAACGTAATGACACCTGCACTGCCTAAGGTAGAACCGGACGCTAACACCTGACCATTATCGTTATTCACCAAACGCCAACTTGTCGTTGCGTTGTTGAGTTCACGAATGATGACGGTGTTGAAGCTGCCGCTCAAACCTTTCACAGAGACACGCTCACCGCTGGATGAACCGGGAGACCAGTAGCTGCTCAGGTCACCATCCGTCACGTTGCCGTAGCTGGTGCCACCGCCTTTGCTGCTGCCATCGGCACCGGCATCGTCGGCAATGTTAGGCCCTAACTCACCAGGCTCTTCGTTCGGCGCAGAGCTGGCACTGGACGAGCTGACAGGCGTGGCAGAACTGGATGAGGATGCTGGCGCGCTGCTGGCAGCAGCGGTAGTCAGTACCAACGAGTCCAGGTTCGGACCACCGGAAGACGTAACAGCCGTTGCGCGAATCACGTTAGTACCCGCACTCAAGTTCAACGTCATGCTTTGCTCAGCCCAATTAGCCCAAGCGCCGGTACCATTGAAAGCAAGGCTGCTGTTAACAACCTGACCGTTAACGGTGATCGACATGGCGCGATTGGTGGTGGTGCCATTTGCGTAACGGAATGTAGCCGTTGCCTGGCCTGCCGCTACGCCGGTAACCGTCCACTCGACATAACTGCCAGCAACGTTTTCGTAATCCACGAAACCGGCACCGGTGTAGCCGTTGTGAATGTTATCCACCGTACCGCGATCAATGTAGGCATTTTCTGCCTGTAATGTTTGCGTGCCGCCACCCGGAGGGGTAGAGCTGGAGGAAGAACTTACCGGTGTGCTGGAAGAAGAACTTGCTGGCGCGCTTGAGCTTGAAGAGCTGCCCGGATCTACGCTGCAAGAACCATCAGACGTCGCCAGGCCTTTACCTGCACCCGCCGTAGCCAACACGATGCTTTTTGTACAATTCACCGCATCTAATTGATACGAATAAGGAATGCTGATGGACGTGGTGGAAACCGGATTAGGACCTGCCGGAAATTCGTCTGACGCAGAAGCCCAGGTGACGTTTTCAAAAATATTATCTTTGAGATCCCAATAACCCATTTCGTCGGTGTAGAAGGTACCGATGGGGTTATGTGAATTTTCGAAGTGGTTATGTTCGGCTTTAATTTCACCGCCCATACGCGGGTTCATACCGGACTTGGTAATACCGTAATAGTAATTGTTAAACGCATGCGCGGTGCCATGACGCAACAGTGGCAAACGTGAATCAATATTTTCGTAACGATTATGGTGGAAGGTGACGAAGGTATTGGTATCGTCACTGTCGCTGGAACCCATCAAACCACCGCGACCGGAATCGTGATAGTAAGTGTAGGAAACCGTTACGTATTGCGTGGTCGCTTTCATATCCAGCAAGGAGTCGTAACCGTCATCTTCTCCACCGGATGCTTCGAGCGTACAGTGGTCAACCCAGATATTAAATACATCACTTTCCATACCGATGGCATCGCCACCGTTAGAGGTCGGTGATCCGGATTTTTTCACATTTCTGATGTGCAGGTTTTGCAGGATGATGTTGGAGGTATCACGCAAGTGAATACCTATTTCATCAAACAAAGCGCCATCGCCTACACCGATCAGGGAGATGTTGCTGACGCCCTTGAATTGAATTTCATCGTCCTGGGTGTCACAGCTACCTGAATAGCTTTGGGTGTTGCCGTGGTTGATGGTGCCGCTCACGTAAATAATCAGCGGCGTATCATCGGAGGCGCGATTACACATCGCCTGATTAATTTCAGCACCGGTGCTGGCGTAAACCACCTGGCCACCGGCACCGCCGGTAGTACCGCCATTCAAGGTTGCATAACCTACCGGGCCGGCAAAAGTAGCGGCGGCAGTTAGCAAGCCGCCTACGCCGAGCGCGCACTGGCGCAGTAAAAGGGGAACTCGCATCTTCATAAATTTTTCCTTCTTATCTTGTTACGCCTGCTTCATTATGTGGTTGATTAACAGGGCGCAATGAGTGAGTTAACAGAATGGGTAAGGCTGGATGTTGACGTTTGACCTCCTCGAAAAAATGGAAACATAAATAACAAGACTTCAATGAGTGAACTCATCGAAGCATTGCTCTTTACCACGGTTACCACTATTTTTTTACAGCATCGCAGCGACAGCACTGCGCCGCGGAGAAATAAATCCACACACGGCTCAGCGTGTCTTGCGGCTGCAAATCGAAACGTAAAAAGATGTATCACTTGATTGCGGGAATTCCGCATTGGCGTTGTTATCCAACGCTGTATTTTCATTATTGTTGTTATGTGCGGGT
Source organism: Cellvibrio sp. PSBB006 (assembly GCF_002162135.1). NCBI lineage: Bacteria > Pseudomonadati > Pseudomonadota > Gammaproteobacteria > Cellvibrionales > Cellvibrionaceae > Cellvibrio > Cellvibrio sp. PSBB006. Next base: position 3,325,843 of record NZ_CP021382.1, read on the forward strand.
CTTTTGCCCGCGTATTTAACGACGTCTATTCAGACTTCTCTCACCGTCTTTTTGTGTTTTTTACATCGCCCGCTGAATCCTGCGGCGGGTTGGCGCGAGCCCTGAAGAAATGTGAAAAGGGATCTGCTTGGTATGGCTTTCCCTGTCTTGGCGTGTTGATCAATTCTTGCACTTTCCCCAATTAAAGGTCAATCAATAATTTTGTCATTTTTGCCAATTATTGTGATGGATATTGCCATTTTATGAATGAATCCGATTACATTTTTCTCATGAAAAGCATGTAACCGTTTTCTTATCTTTCTGATTATGTGCTGTAATTGTGGTCAGGGCGAGAGGTTACAACTTTGAGTTCTTAATGCGGTTAAGTAATGCGAGAACTTTCTGATGATGGTGTGCCAGCAGATAATCCTTGATCGGCAAACTTCACGCATAAAAAAACCCGCCGAAGCGGGTTTTAGTCGGGAGACTTCAGTCAGCTGCATAGCCGGTAATCTGACCGAGCCCGTCGGGTAACAATCCTTTTAGTTGTGCCGGTGTGTAGACAGCTTCGTCACTCCAGATCAGCCAATCAATACTGGATTTGTAGTCACTGCTACCGCCATCACCGATACGCACATAGTTACTGCCGGTGCCACTAGCCGGACGCATGGTGACATCGCTCAGGCTCAGGTTGGGCATGGGCGTTTCACTGCCCTCAGCGTAAACATTTACTGACCCGACAGTGTCGGATGTTAATGCAATCGTCAGGTGATAAACGCGAAACACATCCATGTCGATAGCTGTGCCGGGACTTTGATAGCTCGCTACTGAATCACCGCTGTTCGCTTGCTCCAGTTGCACACCGCCTTGTTCCGGGCGAATCAACATTTTTACGCGGCTACCGGTTTCACCGGCATCGGCCATGGCGACTTCAATCTCTAGACCACGCAGCGCATCTGCATTGCCGGTTACACCGGCTAACAGCGTGAAATATTTTGGATAAGTGCCATCGCTATTAACAACCTCATTCACACTGGCGTGATGCACAATGGAACCCACTGACGTATCAAAATGCACAACGCCCGAGTCCAGGGTAAACGCAGCGTAATCACTGTTTCCACCACCAATCGAAAATTCCGTTGAACCACCGTTTGCTAATGAAACCGATCCGGCTGTTCCCGGCAAGGCATCCGCGTTGTAAACATTCCACGCCGCTGGCCCTTCGGGCATGACCGAGGAACTGGCGGAAGATGAAGAACTGCTGATCTCATCAAATCCGAGACACGCATTGATTTTATATGCGCCGGCATTTTCGCTGACATGCGCTTTAACATCTGCTGCTGCCATCAACTCATATTCATATGCGGGTGTATGACCTTCGATGGTGGAGATTTCGTGAGCGTTGTAACAAGGCGGTGAATCAGTTGCACAACTACCACTGCTGGTCGTGACGTTTTCAAACACATTGTCTGCCACTGTCCAGAAACCCAACTCAGCACTGTCGATAGAGACAATCGGATTTTTCACGGTATCAAAATAATTACCATCGATACGCATGACCGCACCCATGCGCGAGTTAATGCCTGAACCGTCAACTTGATGATAATAATTGTTGAAGATATGTGCCTCGCCAAAACGGAACAATGGCAAGCGCGAATTCACTTTGTACCAGTAGTTGTTATGGAAGGTAATGCGGCGATCAGCATCGCCTTCTTCGCCGGTATCTGACGAGCCCCACAAAGAGGTCTTCCAGCTATCGTGGAGGTAGTTGTAAGAAATAGTTACGTCACTCACATCGGCGCGACCACTGACCAGTTCATCGTGATAATCTTTATGGCAGGTTTCGGTGGTACAACCCGGCGCGACCAAACTGTTGTAAAGCTCGTTGTGATCGATCCAGATATTTCTCACCGGACCATCCTGGCCATTTAAACTGATGATGTCACCCGAACCACGACTTTGCGGAACTTCGTGCATCTTTAAGTTGCGAATAATGACGTTGCTGGCGCCGTGACTGACTTCAATCCCCACGCCGTAAAATTCACCCGCATTGCGACCGATGATCGACACGTTATCGCGACGAACACGAATCGGTGCGCTGTTGGAATTCTCCCAGGTCATCTGGCCATCGACATAGATGGTCAAAGGTAAATCCGTATAAGTGGCATTGGTTAACGCTGCTGAAATTTCTGCACCGGTTGTGGCGACAACAACGTGATTGCCTGCGCCTGTATCAGCACCACCGGTGGTGCCACCATTTAATGACGCAAAACCCTGGACGGTGTTGATTTTTTCACATGCGTTGGGATTGGCATCGCTACTTGAAGAAGCACTTGCCGGCGCGGATGAGTTGTTCTGGCTGCTGGATATTGCAGAGCTGCTAGATACAACTGCGCTACTGGATGCAACTGAATTGCTGGATGATGTCGAACTGCTGCTCGGTGTCGGACTCGGATCGTTAGACGAGCCGCCGGACCCGCCGCCACCGCAAGCTGCCAGGGTACTGCCCATGGCAACCAATAAAGCGAGCTGTGTGATTTTCATAGGTTGATTCTCTCGTTGTCGTTACAGTTTTTATTGCGTTTTTTAAACGTCCTTTTTTTGGTTTTGTTGCTGCCCCTTTTTAGGGGCAGCGTTTTTGTGCTTTTTGAGAGGGTTGTCGGATTACGCTTTTGGCTAATCCGACCTACGTCTTAGGGTTGGGGATTCCAGCCTGCGCCGGCGTTGTAGGTTGAAAAGATTTTTGCGCGATCGGCGAATTCATCTTCGTACTCGGTTTGCGACAAGGTGTAACCGAGGGTCCAGCCGCTGACATCCAGCAATTCACCGGCGAGATTCATGCTGTTGTATTGACGCCAGCCGCTGATGGCGGAGGGCACGGCCGGATTAGCAACGGGATCGTTGGACCAGGCCGTGGGGCGAATGTGAGCGTCCATCTTTGTGTTCACAAAAACAATGTTGTCGTAGTAAGACGCATTGCCACCACTACGCGCCAGCCACACGGTTCCATCAGCAAATTCTTCACCTGTCGGACCTGCACCGCGCGTGAGTTCACTGTTGAGGAATACAAAACCTTTATCCTCTGGATTCACGGTACGCGCTTGCAGAATAATGCCGCCGTTGTTGTTGCCGCTGGAACGACCGATGGTGCGGATTTCACTTTCTTCAAATAGCGCAACGCGATTATTACCCCAAATATAATCGACGTTACCCGCGACCAGTGTTTGATAGAACCAGCTGTAACCTTTCAGCTGCAGCGTATCCTGTTCGCTGATAAAGCTGGCGTTCTTCGCGATCAAGCGTTGCTGGCTATTGAAGTAAATCGTCTCTGCCTGACCGCCTTCACCGATCAAGGTGGTATTTTTCAGCGTAAGGTTTTCCAGAGTTAACAAATCGGTATTCGCCACCAGGAACACATTGCGTCCTTCGGAACCGCCGTTCAAGCCTTCGGAATTGCGATACTGAATCGTCACACCGTCGCGACTTTCGCCGCGAATGGTGAGGTTGTCTTTGTTATTCAGGTACAACAATTCTTCGTAGACACCATCCTGGATTTCAATCGTGGCCGGTGTTTCTTTCGCGATGTTTTCCATCACGAAATTTAATGCACCTTGCACCGAACCGAAGTCGCTGGTTGCACCGTCTTTGCCAACGGTCAGCTCGGTTGTTTCATTCGCCGGTGGAGCAGCTTTGGTAGAGAACGACCAACCGGCGTCTTTGCCGATCCCGGCAAACACTTCACCAGCCAGCGTAGCGTCCGGGAACACTGACGCACTGATGGCAACGTAATAGGTGGTGTTGTATTCCAACTTATCGCTATGCAAATCAATCGTCACCGTATTGCCGGTCAACTGAATCGGTAGCGTGTTCAATGTGCGCGTGGTTGAACCCACACCGATAATATCTTTTTCATACGCCAGCTTGATGCTGTCCACCAGCGTATCGTCATCGGCTTTGAAGATGCGGATTGCGCCCACGTCACCGAAAGTCGGCGCTTCATCAAAGGTCAGGGTCAAGCTGGTATCTACGTGTACATCAACACTACCCGGTGCAGGAAATGCAGCACACTCAAGATCGTAAGTCGCCACCGGTAATACAAACTCCGGCGCGATAGTCGCATTGATGCGTCGTGTGAGGCCGGCATCCGCTCCACTGGTGAAAGTAATGACCGCACTGCCCTCACCCACCGGCGCAAGAGAAACCTGCGAGCCTTCAACACTGACAGAAACCACGGTCGGATCGCTCGACTCCACGGTAAAATTATCTGCATCACCACTGGGCGCAACCGCTGTCACATCAATCACGTAAGGCGCGTCATTGACTTCGGCTGCGTAAATCGTGCTCGCGGGAGAAATACTGAGTTGCGCGGGCTTGTCATTGGCGTTGCCCACTTTTATGTCATCGATCTCGAAGGATTTATTCGCCGTCCACAAACCGATTAAACCGGTTGACGTAAACTCTGCCTCCGTTCTGCTACCAATTAATTCGCCGTCAAGATAAACCGTTAAAGCATCACCGATTAACTCAATGCGCAACGTGTACCAGGTGCCGTCGGTTGCATCGCGCGCGCCTTGCTCCAGGGGACGCTTCACTTGCAACGGCCGCGATATAACACCGTCTTTCATCATGGCAATTTCAACCTGGGTACTGGTCGTCGCGTTCTGCACATTCAACGCACCGGCATACCAGTTATTGCCATCCTGATAACGCGCCAGCAGATAAATTTGTTTATTGCCCGTCGTACCGTTCGCACGCGGACGAATACGCGCCTCCACGTAATAATCCGCCGAAGTTACGCCGGTAAACTCTGCCGGATCAATCAATGCAATCACGCCGCCCACGCCGTCGGCGGTATAACGCAATACATTATTGCCACCGTCATCCAGCACATCGAAAGCACCGTTGGGTGTTAGCTCGTGCTCTGTTGTTGGCAACAAGTTCCACTTACCATCGCCTGCGGAAAAATCATCGCAGAAATATAAACCGTCTTCGCATACATATTCTGGCAAATCAACCGGCACGTCCGTTTCCGGCTCAGCGCCATCAAGCACACTTCGACTCAAAGGTGTTACCGCCGCGAGATCAATCGCCGCAACGTCACAACCCGGTTCGCTGGATGCGGTGCTTGAGCTTTGTTCGGATGATGATGCTTCCGATGAAGGCGGCGCAGACGAGAATTGTGCAGAAGACGACTGCGCCTCCGACGAGGAAGATAAGGAACTTGAAGAAATAGTCGGAGAAGATGATGCGCTTGAAGAAGAGGAGTTATTATCGGAACCGCCACAGGCGGCCAGTGCGCTGCTGATTAGCAGCACAACTAGAAGGTTTTTATTCATGTTGTACATCTCTTTATTATTAAGGTTGTTAATCGGCTCTCACACCGAGGTTTACAGCAAAAGAAATATGGTCAGTTTTATCTAAAAATAAAAGCAGAAAGTGGTGACTGAATCACCACTTTCTGCTTTGGGTTTAAGGTTGATACTCCCTTGATATCTCGGTGATATTGACACCACCGCTAGTGCTTTCTTCTCTCCCGTAAATAATTCTTACATGAGTTAAGGAGTGGCCATCGGATAAGCTATAGGTGAGGGTTTGGCCAACTCGCTCAAAATCTGCATCTTGCGCAACCAAGAGCTTATTGTCGCTACCTACAAACGCCAGCTTTCCTGCGGTAATACCGGAAGAGGTTTGAGTGTAAGTGATACTAATATCAACAGCTTCCCCACTAACTACCGGAACATCAATATAAGTTCTGACATTCGTCGGTAGGTCCTCTCCAACCCCAGGTAGCAATGTTGTGTTATTGGTGAAGAACGAACCATTGGTATTCCATGCGGGTATTGCTACGCGGAAACGAAGTACACCGGCTGAGCGAGAATAAAAGCGTAATCCATCAACTTCGACGGCAGGTGCAGGCAAGTCATCTACATCGGCCATAGCCTTGATCCGGTTATCGCTCGCTTCTATATCAAATGCCGACTCAAACAGATCGGTATCCACTTCTTGGTAAGCAGCAATATCGTAACCCCAGGTTTTATCTTCTGCGGCTGGATCTCCACCATCACCATAAGTTTTTACGATGCCGTTAATGTGAGCTCCACCCGTTGAATCACCTTCTCTTGAATAGGCGACCTTCACGTGAGACAAGGTGTGGCCTTCAGGTGCTGAGTAGGTAATTGTTTGAGGATCTGTACCATTATTAGCATCCATTACAGCAAGCAGTTTGTTGTCGCTGCCTATTAACATGACCTTACCTGCCACAGCGCTGCCGGAGCTTTGTTGGAATGTAAAGTCCAAAGTCACACTTCTTCCTGCATCAATAGGCACTCCTAGGAAAGCCCGCAGCTCAGCGACGTCCTCACCAACAGCAGGCGCAAGAACCGACGAGCCACCGGACCAGGAGTGACCGTTGAAATTCCAACGATTGTCGTTACCGCGATAACGCAGAGCTGTTCCATTATTTAGAAAGATAAGCAGACCATCTACTTCACGTGTTTCATCAGAAGTAACAATGTTGTTGTTTCCGCCAGCATCGAATGCCGCCGCAAAGAAATTTTCTTCGTTCTGATAGGCAACAGGATTAAAGACCCATTCGTAATCCGTATCGAATACCGTTGGCGCAACGGGTGTGGCAGTCGTACTTTCACTGTATTCACTGACACCAATATTGTTAACGGCGCGGACAAAAACGTAATAAGGTGTGTCGTTAATTAAATCAGTCAATACGGCACTGGTGCTTTCTACAGGGTTACCCGCAAAAGGCGTGGCCCCTTCAGCAGAATCTGTTGTGTTGTAATAAACCTCGTAATTAGCAGCACCGGATACTGCTGACCATGTGACTGTCAGTTGTGCATCACCCACTATCAGTGTCGGTGCAGAAGGCGCAACCGGCGCTGTTTTCGGTGGCGGTGCTTGCAGATCAGGATCGGCCACGCAGGTTTCAGCTGCCGGTTCAATTGAAGTTTCATCCTGATACTCAATAACAAGATCATCAATGATGGCGTAACCGCCGCTGCCGACACGTACTTGGAGGAAAGAGTGCTCTTCACCGACTTGCTCGGTGATGTTCAACACCGAAGCACCATCGGGTGAGAAGCGTGTTTCACCGGGAACATTGATGGTGACACGTTGGCCAGGAATCAGTGAGTTTACATTTTGTTTGAAGATGGGCGAACCGTTAGTGCCGCCGCCCCATTTGGAGTTGGCTTCGCCCGTGGTGTTGTTGTCAACAAAGATCAACATATTTTCACTACCGCCGGTTTGCACCACGCAGAACGAGACTTTGTAAGGGCGTGATAAATCCAGTTCGCCCCAGCTGTCAGTGTTAGTCGCAGAAGTTGTGTTGATCTTCGGATCTGATGCATCACCTGCAAGTTCAGACAAGGTTTGTCCGATGGTGAAACGCGCGTTACCAAAGCGCATCTTTTTATTTTCAGTATCCGACAACCAGAAACTATTTTCCTGAACGTTGCCTTCGTCGTCGTATAAACAACAGGTTGGGTAGTAGAACGAGGGAGCTGCATCTTCCGCATTATCGGTTGATAAGGGTTTGTAATCGGCACTGAAGAATCCACCGATGTCTACAGCATTATCAAAGTCTTCAAGGATGGGTAACGGTGTGTTGACAATATTGTCATCGCTGCCGCCTACGGGTGGAGGTAGCGGTTCATAGCCGTCCGGGAATAGCGTATCGGGTTTGTTGCTTGGGTCACTTCCACCACATGCGCCGAGCAATCCGGTCAGGATCAGCGCGCTGAATAACGTTAGCTTTTTCATAGTTGATTACCTTAATTTATTTTTAATGAGGCTCTCTCAGAAACTGGTTTAAGGGCTGTACTACGCCAGACGAATCGTCCGGCGGACAGCATCCACATTTACATAAAATCTACGTTGACACCCAATTGGAAAGATCTACCGAAGGCTTCTGATGTAAATAGCACATTGCCGCCGGAGTATTGGTTGCCTTCAAAGTAGTAGATGGATTTCTCGTCAGTGATATTGATTGCATCAAAGTAAACTCTGATTGCATCAGTCACTTTGTAGGTCGCTTTGAAATCCAGGCCAAAGGTATCGTCGTGGAATACGTCAGCCCAGGTTTTGCAGTTCTCTGCATAGCCTACTGATTCATCAGCCACGATAGCGTCTGAGGAACAGGCACCAATGCGATCAAGCACTTTGCTGCGATAGTTGGTGATAAACCGTGTGGAAATTTTCTCGTTTTCCCACCCGAGTGTCAGGTTAACGGTATTGTCTGCTTGATCCGGTAATTGAATTTCACCCGCGCGTAAGGTATCACCGACGTTGGCTTCACTATTCATAAAGGTGGCGTTGCTCTGCACGAATAATCCGTTCTGGAAATATTGTGAGTAACTCAATTCAATACCATAGACTTTTGCTTTGTCACCGTTGGTGGCGAAGTTGACATTGGTCATGACCAGGTCTTCAGGAATGATGAACTGCGTTACTTGTTCCGTTGGCAGGTCTAGTGGTAATTCATCCAGGCGCTGAGTCGCACCATTAACGTCAACAACGAAGTCATCAATGTCTTTGTAGAAAACAGCTGCCTGCAAGAACAGATCTTCGCTGGCGTACCAACTGATTGATGCATCAAAGTTGGTAGCAGTCATTGCTGTTAAGGTCGGATTACCAAAATTCAATGTGTTGTTTGACGCAAAGGTAAAGTCTTGTATATCCGCTAACGTTTCAGCGCCATTCGTTGAGGGATTATCGTTACAGACGTTGGTTTCCGGATTACACAGTATGACGCGTCCACTCACCTCAGCGGAGGCGCGAGCCTGGTCATAGGAAGGACGAGTAAAGCTGGTCCACAGTGCAGCGCGCACCAGAATTTCGTCATTCATTTCATAACGGTAGTGGATGCTGGGAAACAAGTCATCGTAAGAACTGCTCGCACCCTGTAGAGGGATGGCAATATCCAAAGAAGCAGCTTCGTTTTCTGCTTCGAAGCGGTCATTACGAATAGAGAAATTACCGGTCGAGGTAAAATCGGTTTCTTCGTAACGCACCCCGGTGATCACCGAAGATTTCTCACTCAGTTGAAACTCCGCCATTAAATAGGCTGCTGCTGTGTCTTCGGTTAACAGATAATCGTCATTGACACTCTCTTGATCTACGCCATCTGGATCGGTGAAACGTGCAACCTTGGACGTGATATCGAGCAGACGTTCAGCTTCGCTGTAGGTAATAAAGTCGTGATCAAAGTCCGGATTGTTAGGGGTATAGGTTTCATAATCACCCAGACGACTGTTTACCGCTTGCTGACATTCCGCATCGTCACCACAACCAGCAGGGAAGTCACCCGGCACAATACTCCAGCGATCTTTGTTGCGTTCACGTTCACGCTCTTTGATGGTGAAACCGGCTTTGATGTAATTGACAAAGCCGTCCGTAAAGTCCTTTCTGAGATTGACAGAAATCTGGTCCAAGGTATCTTCGCGCAATGCGTCTTCAATAAAAATATTGTCGTAGAGCATATTGCGTTGCATCTGCTCTCCATCGCGATAACCGTTGGTTCCATATGCACCGCCGGGTACAGAATCAACACCTGCTAAAGCAGCCATGTCCCACGGAGCAACAACCTGGCCAGCGATATATTCTTTGTCTAATTGACCTAACATCGGAATATCGCGGATACGGAACTGCACGCGTCGACCATCAGGCTTTTCATCTTTACCAACAGAATGGGAATATTGATAATCCAACGTCCAGAGGTCATTAAAGATATTTTCACCGCCGATGGAGAAAGCGGTGGTGGTGTTTTCACTTTCCTGGATAAAGAACTGATGCTGTAAATCGCCACCTACAACACCAAAGGTATTGGTACTCGGATCGAGGTAGGCGATATCTCCATCCCCTGCTTGGCTGAATCGGTAGTACTCACGCAAAGCAATATCGAGGTCTGTAAATTCGGTATAACTAAAACGTGCGTAATATTCGCTGTTTTCGTTAGGGCGATAACCCAGATCTAATGACGCACCATTGCGTGTTTTTTCCGCGCCTTCTTCACGAGTCTCAACTTCCCATGGGATTAACATCCTCGCATCGGATGGAGTGGGCTCTTCCAGACCGTCAATGTCCGCTTGCACATATCGCATATCGGTTGTGGAATGATGGCGTACCTCATAAGTATCTGTTTGGCGTTTTTCGTGAGAGAGCGAAAAACCAATACCAATAGTGTCATCTGCAAGCAGTTTAGTGCCCTGAACCGAGATTTTCGGCGAATGCTCTTCACGGAAATCCTGGTAATAATTTTGCACGGTCATTTTTAGCGTATCGCGTTTGCGATCAAACGCCGTCACGGTATTAACGTTGACATTACCGCCAATGGAATTGAGATCCATATCCGGGGTAAGCGATTTAAACACTTCAATGGAACCAAGCATATCTGCTGGCAGAGCATCCAGGGCGAAGTCGCGGCTGTCACCACCGCCAACGTCACCACCGGCAGAAGCCAATTCAGCACCGTTCATGCTTACAGTGACGAAGCCTGGGCCCAGACCGCGAACGGTGACATAACGGCCTTCACCTTCCGTTTTCTGTAAGGTGATACCTGGAAGACGCTGAAGTGATTCCGCTACGTTCTGATCGGCAAAATTACCCGCGTCATCTTGCGAGATAACGGAACTGAATATTTTTTTATCACGCTCAAGCTGACGCGCATTCAACTCCGCATTCCGCACACCGGTCACAATAATTTCTTCTTCCAGTGCACCGTCAGAAGAATCCTGTGCCTGTGCGGGTAGCGAGCCGGTGGCTGCCATGGCAACAAAGACTGGTAGTAGGCGTTTTTTGAACATCTCTTTCTCCCTCGTTTTTATCGAAATTTATTAAAAGGATCTTGTAAGACTAGGTTGATACAGTGATTGATTTATTATTCGGGTGTAGCCTGCGTAAAACTAAAAACCTCGCTGCTTCTTGGTATTAAATGGTTACTTTGTCGCGCCACGCGGGATAGCGGGTGGTCAGTAGCGTTTTCGGCCAGGTGCCATACCAGGTGTAGCCCGTGCGGCGTTCTTGATGCACTTCTTCAAGGCTGAATACTTTTTTACCATCGCGATTGGCGAAAAATGGTTGTTGTGTTTTCAAGTCGTAAAATCTTGCCCAGACCGGTTCGGCGTTTGGGTCGCGAATAATTTTTATGTCGTAATCAGCCGTGTGGTAGGGATAACGCGTTGCCGGATGCGCAATTTTTTGAATCGCTATGCCTTCAATTTTCGCTTGGTCGAACCAGGTAGTTGCGGCGTGTATTGCGTTCTGTATGTCGGGCGAAGGATTTTTAATATCTAGTAGATAATCCACCACCGCCACACTTTCCCATGCCAGCAGCGCGGGTAATTCAAACGCGCGGGCGCCAACCGGCTCCAGGGTATTCTTATCGTATTGGCCGGCCCAGATAGTCGGTTTTCCGTCGACTTTTATTTGCAATTGCACAATCAGCCGATCACCTTTTTGAATCGCGTTGTTAATATTCGCCAAGGTTGTGGCCGGAACAAAATTGAAGAGCGACTGATCTTCGCGCACATGTCGCAAAAATGTGAGCAGGCCCGTCATCACATCATCAGCAAACGTAATGTGTTGGTGATAGTCCGCTTTAGTGCTGGCCGGCGTATGGGGCCAGCCACCATTTTTATATTGATTTTTTAGAATATAGTCGATGCCGTGCAAAGCGCCATCGCGATAACGGACATCACCGGTTTGTTGATAGGCATGCGCGAGGTAGTTAATTTGCGGATAGCTATTGCGATTGTCGAAGCTGGCGTCGGTGAGGTGTTGTTCCGCAGCGAGGACGTTTTGCTCCGCAGCAGAGAGTAAGCGCGTGGGATGTTTATTGCTGGGCCAACCACCATTCTCGCGTTGATAGCGCAGGATGTTGTCAGCAATTTGCGGGATTTGGGTGAGGGAGTAATGCGCTGCGTCTGTTTCGCCGGTGCGATCATTCCAATGCTTTATGGCATCCGCAAACTCACTTATCGATATTTCTCGATAGGTGTTATCGGCGGCTGCACAAACAGCAACGAACACCAGGGATATAACCCCCAGCGCCCTGATCAGGCTTATTATTTTCATTGTCACACGCAAGCAGCGAGTGATGATTCAGGGATAACTATTATCGGGTTTCTTCGGTCGCCGTTTGCCGGCTGTACTCAAAGATAGTGGCGCTCTCTTCGCCGCCCGGGGGTGTTTGGTCTTACTGTTATCCCACCCAAATCACACTCTGTGGTTGATTGAGTCTGCATTCTATACCCATAAATCGCGCCACATCCACCCCCCGAGCGGAGCTTTTTCAATCAATTTAGGTAAAATTTGATTGAAAAAATGGCCTATTAATTGATTTTTGATATAAAAGTCTTTGGATTAATTCCTAATTATTATATGCCATTCAATTGGAGAATGGGTGATGTAGGGGGAACTAATCGCCGTCAGCCTCTTGGCCAGGACAAGTAAGCGCGTGCCCCGCCGCTGTGTGAATCGACAAAGGCGGCGTCGCCACCATGCCATCTCATGATGCGCTTGACGAGCGCAAGCCCCAGCCCGAAACCACTGGCTTGCGGTCTGTTCTCGTTATACAGGCGGACAAAAGATTCAAACACGCGGGCGCGTTCTTCGGGGGGAATGCCGGGGCCATCGTCTTCAACGGCGACTTGAAATTCCGTTTCTGTTACGCGCAACTCGACAACGATATTTTCTTTGGCAAAGCGCGCCGCATTTTGCAGCAAATTGAGAATCACACACTCCATCAATTTCCATTCACAGTTAAATGCTTGCCCGCCGGTGTCATCCTGGATGCGAATCGGTACCGCGTCCGGGCGGTCGCGATAAATTCGCGCGATAATTTCACTCAGTAAATCCTGCATGTAGCCATCACAACGATCAAGTTGCTGGGATTCCTGTTCAAAGCCTGCATAACTCAACAGTGAGCTGATGAGGTTTTCCATCTCCATCACGTCTTGATGAATACTGTCGAGTTGTTTCTGTAACTGTGCGTCACCGTGATTGCTCGCCATAGCTAACGCAAACTTCATGCGCGCCAGGGGCGTGCGCAATTCGTGTGAGACAGCATAGGTCATTTCTTTATGGGAGCCGATCAATTCGCGGATGCGTTTTGCCATGCGATTGAATGCATTAGCCAGGGTAAATACCGTCGAGGTCGGTGCAACAGCAATTTGATCCGGCGCGCCGTCCTTGCCTACCAGGCGCGTATGTTTTTCCAGCCGGCTAAGATCGCGCGACAAGGGCCAGACCCACAAGAAAACCACCAGCGCAATGCCGAGATAAAACATGATTAACAACCCGGAGTAAACCGGTGAACGTGTCCGGTCGGGATTGGGCGATGCCATCACCAGGACTTGATCGCTCTCTGCAACACGCTTATACCAGATCAGGCGATCAGAACTGGCCGAAGCACTGACCACCTCGCCCGCGCGAATCTGTTGCGTTGCTGATGAATTGGCGAGGTCATCGATGTGAATTAACTGGAGTTGATTGTGCAGATTCTGATTAAGTTGTTCGATGCGGGCATCTTGCTGTTCTGCTGACAACAGTTGAAGGTCTTGCTCAAGCAGTACAATCAAATCAGCTACATCAGTCTCCAATTCGGGCGCCGGGTAAAGTTTTTCCCAAAACTTATCCAAACCCCAACCGATGACAATGACGGAAAAGACAATGAAGAAATACAGCGAGATAAACGCGCGGTTCATAAACGCCCGTTAGTCCTTCCAGGCATCGGCAATAAATAAATAGCCGCGTCCCCAGATGGTTTTAATACGTGTGGGATTTTCCGGATTATCGAGTAATTTTTTACGCAATTGCGAAATGCGCACGTCAATCGAACGATCCAGGCCATCGTAGGGACGACTGTAGATCTGATTGAATAAAAATTCACGGCTGAGAATCTGGCCGGCTTGATTGGCCAGCGCCAACAGTAAATCAAATTCGTGGCTGGATAAATGAATTTCCTGACCCGCCAGCTCTACTTTGCGCTGAATCGGTTGAATCGTTAGTTGGTCGAACACCAACACTTCCTGTTCACGCACATCGGTTTGATAGTAACGACGTAGCAGGGCGCGAATGCGGGCAAGCAATACCCGCGGTTCAACCGGTTTGATGACATAATCATCTGCGCCGTATTCCAGGCCGAGCACCTGGTCCACGTCTTCATTGCGCGCGGTCAACATCAGGATCGGGCCTTTGTATTCCGGACGCAATTCCTGACACAACGTCAGGCCATCTTTACCCGGCAACATGATGTCGAGGATGATCAACGCTGGATTTACGTTCTGGCATTGGCGAATGACACGATTGCCGTGCGCTTCCACCACCACCGCAAAATCATTACTTTCAAGGAAATCCTTAACCAGATCGGCCAGGCGGCGGTCGTCTTCTACTAACAGGATGAGATTGTTATTCATAGTCATAAACTGATCGCGCTAGAAAAAACTCCAGGGGTTGCGCCGCTGTTTGCGGAATTTCTTTTGATCGTAAACCACTTCAAACACTTCACTGCCCAAGGCTTGCGTACCTTCTTCTTCGCGCAGATGAAAATCGACACTGGTACTGGCGGTAATATTAAATTGATAAGCACCCTGGGTTTGATTTTCCCAGCAGCGCAGGGGCATGGATTCGCCGCTTTGGTACAAGCACAGGCTGCGTGCCTCTTCCGCCGCCCAGGTGACTTCCAGTTCGTCGCGACACACTTCTTCTTTGGCAGCCAGTACACACAGGCGCGGCTTAATGGAGAATTGAATCACCGGCAGTTTCTTTTGACCCATAGCATCATCAGCCACAGCGTAGCCGCTCAGCGATAACGCAAGCAAGCAAAACAGTGCTGTGGATACCGAAAATAACCTGCCGTTAAAAATGGTACGCCCCTCCAATGAACGAGGTAATCACTTTATCGTCATTCACGACGGGGCTGCGCCGGATGCCCGAGGCCAGGCGTCGATAGGCGGTGGTGAAATTCAGGCTCCAGCGCTCATTGATACGATAGTTCCAGTCGAGGCGCGCAACGCCGGATACTCCGCTACCGGGGTTGTAGCGATAACCCAGAGTGCCGCCCTCACCTTCGCGAATGCCGTAGTAATAGTCGAGTACCGCCTCGCTTTGCCAGATCGCTCCAGCGGATAAAATCCAGTGATGTTTGCCCGCTAAAAAATGTCGCGCCAGGGCAATCCGCACTTCCTGTCCGTCGTGATAACCGGTGAACTCCTGCAAGGCGTGGAGCTGTAGATCAACCTTGTTGAACTGGTGGTTGTATTCAAAACCGGCCAATCCTCCCATGCGCCGTTTGCGCAGTTGGTCGGTATCGATGAGTTTATGGTAAGCGTCGGTTGAGGGGCCGAAGGTAGGGCCGGGATCGGATAACAGATTTTCGCTGAGCACAAAATTATTCACGTCCCAACGGCGAAAAAAAACCTGATCGTAACTGGGCGTTAACAACAGGTTGAATTGCCGGGTGTCGTCCTCGAACAGGATATAACCCAGGTCAAGGTTTTGCAGGAAGACGCGTTCGCCGTTATAACTGATCTGCGGAATGACGTAGAGCGGAATATCATCGTTATCAATAACCGGATTGGTGCGCACTCCCACGCCAACCGCGACGGCGACCTGCCATTTACCAATCTCCACGCAGCCTTCCGCGCTGCTCTCACAGTCGTCGGCCATAGCCGTTACGCTGAAGCAGCCGAGGAGTAATAACCAGGCTTGGATAAGGTGTTTATTCATAATTGCGTACATAAGTTGCCAGGGCAAAATCACCCAGCTTATGTATACCTTGAAAGGTTCCGCTATGTTGTAACAATTTGTAGTTCGCTTTATAACCCGGTTAGCAGCCAGCGTATGGCTTGCAGACCCATGAAATTACCCTGAAAAAAGGGCCACTGATGTGGCCCGCATTATCCGCTATGAGGGACAGCTTCTCAACGGCGTTTGATTTTTTCGCTTTCTTTGAGGCCCGATACAATTTCAATATTGATACCGTCAGACAGCCCGGTTTCCACCTTGCGTTTCTCAAACTGCTGCGGCGCTGTTTCAACTTCCACAAAATGCTGTTCATCTTCGATTAACAGATTGCCTTCATTGATCGCCAGTACATTCTCACGCTTGTCCAGCACGATATCCGCGTTGGCACTGTAGTTGGCGCGCAGGAAAAGTTGGTCGCTCAGGGTCACCGCCGCGCGGATCTGGAATTTGATGGTGCCCTGATCCTCAATGCCTTTGGGCGAGATATATTCCAGTACCGCGCTGAAGGGCTCACCTTCCAGTGCGCCCACATCCAGTACCAACTCCATGCCTTCACGGATCTTGCCCACTTCCGCCTCGTCGACCATCCCTTCGAAGATCATATCGTTCATGTCCGCCAGGCTGGCCACGGTGGTGCCCGCGCCGAAGGTACTGGACTCCACAATAAACGCACCTTCCTTATTGGGTACATCGAGAATCATGCCATCGACCGTGGCGCGAATCATATTGGAGACCAAATCCGATTTGCGCGTCGCCCCTTCGCGAATCAGCAGCAGATTATTTTCCGCCGACTCTACCGCCTGGCGCTGGAGGTTATAGGTCAACAAAAATTTGTTGTATTCCGACTCAGAAATGAGTTTGTCGGCATAGAGTTTTTTCTGCCGCTCCAGCTCATCTTCGGCATTTTTTAAATTGATTTCGGCTGATTGCAGCTGTGACTCAGCGCTGTTCAACATCACCATATTGGGAGCAAGGGTAATGCGCGCGATCAAGTCACCTTTCTTAACCGTTTGGCCAGCGACCACGTAAACCTTTTCCACCACGCCGGAAACCTGGGAGGTGACATTGACCTCTTTACGTGGAATGACTTTACCGATGGCCACGGTTTTTTTGATGATGGTTGTTTTAAAAGGCGCATCTGTTTCATAAACCACCGGTTTTTCCTGGGATTTATTGAACAGGAATACAGCGGTCCCGATAAAGATAAACGCGATCAGAGCCAATACGGCGAACCACACTAATTTTTTCATTTTTCCCTTCTTACCTTTGACTGAAATTTTTTACAGGTTTGTTCGCTACTGCTGAAAAATAGCTGCTCTACAGCACAGGAAATTTTTCAGCAGACACCTCAATTATTCATCTTGCAAGGCCACAATCGGATTCACAGCGGCCGCCTTGGCGGCCGGCATCAGCGACGCCAGAAAACCGGATATAACCAACACGACCAAAGCACTGATCGCTGTACCGAAATCCACTTCGGGTCGACGAAACATACCCGAGCCACCGCCGCTGGCTTCCAGCACATTGCTGACGCCTTCGAGCAGGAAGACACCCACCACCAGGCCCATATAACCCGCGATAGCGGTGATAAAGATGGATTCCTGCACAATCATCGCAACGATTGATGTCGGTGTAGCGCCCAGGGCTTTGCGCAAACCAATTTCCCGCGTGCGCTCTTTCACCACGATCAGCATAATATTGCCCACGCCGATCGCACCGGCCATGATGGTGCCGATAGCCACCATCCAACTGAATACTTCAATACCGGTAAACAAACCCTGGATCTTGTCGAACTCGTTTTGCAAATTGAAACTGCCGAACACGCCGACATCATCCGGTGACACTTTTTTGATTTCGGCAAGATATTTTTTGACATCCTGCTCCGCTATCCGCGCATGTAAACCCGGTTGCGGTATCACCACAAAACTGCCGACCCAACCGACCTGATTAAAGGCGTAACGCAAGGTGTCGTTGGGGATATAAATTTTTTCTTCTTCCTGTTGCTGGTTGCCATCTGCCAGGGATTTGAATACACCGATCACGGTGAAACTGATGCCGGATATGGTGATGTTCTCACCCAGCGGATTGACGCCTTCATCAAACAATTGCGTTTCTACCCGCGTGCCAATAATCGCCACCTTGCGTCGTTCGTTGTCATCGGTCTCATTGATGCTGCGGCCCTCGATAATGCGCATGGAATTAATATTGGTCATGCCAGCGTGAGTGCCTTGTACATAGAAAGTGCCGTTTTTATCCTTGTATTTTGTGTAAGGCGGCGTGCCGTCCCAGATGCCCACAGAATTTTGCCCGCGAATAAAACTGACACTGGGCACATTGTCTTGAATGGCTTTGACGTCTGCCGCTTCCAGACGAATTTGTCGGCCAATGGGAAGCCCCTGATAAGGCACTTGAGTGGTCCCTTGAATCCAGATGTACACGCTATTAGTTACACGAGGGAAACCTTCGATCACACCGTTTTCCAAGCCTTTACCTGCACCGAGCAGCACGGTGAGCATAAAGATTCCCCAGAACACACCGAACGCGGTGAGCGAAGTGCGCAACTTGTGTTGGCCCAGAGTCTTGAAAATTTCCTGCCATTTTTCTGTATCAATAATCATGGTGATTAATCCGCGCGCATGGCTTCAATGGGCATAATCTTCGCAGCGCGCAACGCGGGCATCAGCCCTGCCAGCGCACCGACCACAATCAATAAAATAATCGCGGTGATTGCCACCTGAAAATTTATTTCGGGGTTAGTAAAGTAAGGCAGTTGCGCACCGACGGACTTGAGTAAATACGCCACCAGCTCAATCAACCCCACACCCACAACCAACCCTGCATAGCCGGCAATACTGGTCACTAGTATCGACTCCAACAGCAGCGTGCTGACAATATTTAACGGCGTTGCACCGAGCGCTTTACGAATACCGATTTCACGCGTGCGCTCTTTAACCGTGATGATCATGATATTGCTCACACCCACAATCCCGGCCATTAAAGTACCCAGGCCGACGAACCAGATAAACGCATTAATGCCGAGGAACAAACCGTTTACCATCTTGGCCGGCTCGGCCATATTGAACGAGCGAATCGCGCGGCGATCTTCCGGTGACACCGCGTGACGACGTTTTAATAATTCGATAATTTTTTCTTCCACCACAAAACCATCAAAACCGGATTGTGGCCGCAGCCAGATGGCGGCAATCTTGTCGCTGGCACCAAATAATTTCTGAAAGGTGGTAATGGGAATATACACACGCTCGGAATCGCGGCCGCGATTGCCTTTATCGTAAAAGGTGCCTACCACCTTCATCATTACGCCGTTAACACGAATATCTTTTCCGACCGGATCAACGTCTTTACCAAACACGCGCTCGGCGACAACAGTGCCGACGACGGCAATCTTGCGCACGTATTCATCATCCAGCGGGTTTATCTTGCGCCCCAACGGAAAGGGCACACTTTCTTTCACCTTGAAGAATTCATCCGGCACACCGTGAACCGCAAAGCTGCCGGTTTTATCGCCATAAACAATTGAAATACCACCGCGCTCGTTGGTCGGTGAAATCACACCAACACCTTTTACCTGCCGTTGAATGGCTTCAACATCGTCGAGCGTCAAACTGATTTGCCGACCCAGTCCCATGCCGCGATAGGCCACAGATGTCGTGCCTGTGTACACCACGATAAAATCCAGAACATCTGAACCAAAGTCGGCGTAAACACCGTTCTGCATCCCGCGCCCGGCACCGAGTAATAAAATCAACATCAGGATGCCCCAGAAAACGCCGAATGCGGTCAGCGCGGTGCGCAGTTTGTTCTGGCGCAGGGTGTAGAGAATTTCCTGTAAGCCGTCCATTGTCATTTATCCCAGGATGTCTTCTTCGTTGGCGATGGCGGGTGTCAGTGTGACCGGTGAGCTTTTTCTGCCCGGCACAATCAAGCCGTCCTTGAGGATAATCTGACGCTGGGTTTGGTCAGCGATATCCTGTTCGTGGGTCACAATCACAATCGTATTCCCCAGGCTGTGAACCTCTTTCATCAGTGCCATGATCTCTTGTGTTGTCTGGCTGTCCAGCGCACCGGTCGGTTCGTCGGCAAGGATCACCTTGGGCTTGGTCACCAGCGCTCGGGCAATCGCAACGCGCTGCTTCTGGCCACCGGATAATTCATTGGGCATATGAGTTGCGCGATCCGCCAACCCGACCATCTCCAGATACTGCGCGGCGCGGTAATTGCGCTCCTTACGGCTAACATTCTGGTAATACAACGGCAGGGCCACATTCTCCGTGGCATTTTTGAACGGCAATAAATTGAATGATTGGAAAATAAAACCCAGCAACTGATTGCGCAGTTGGGCGGCCTTTTTTTCCTTGAGACGGCGGATCTCCACCCCATTCAAAAAGTAGTCACCTTCGTCGTGGTTATCGAGAATCCCGAGGATATTCAACAAGGTAGACTTGCCCGAACCGGACGAGCCCATGATCGATACCAGCTCGCCCTCGCGAATATGCTGGTCAATTCCTTTGAGCACGTGCAAGCGTTGCTCACCGGTGGAATAGTATTTATGGATGTTATGCAGTTTGATCATTGTTTTCTGAATCCTTCGTGGAACCACGGGCTTGCGCCAAGCTTAAACAGTTTTCCCGGTCGCCATCGGCAAAATGGCCAGGTTTTTACCGAAATTAACAAACTAATGACATCTGTCACCTACCCGTCTGGCTCTCGACATGGTGCTCGCTACAAAGCCTTCTTGCCGTTTTGTTATCTGATTAGAAGTGGGAAATGCGCTTTCAGATTCACCTGATTAAAAATTTTTTCAATTCGCTGAAAATGGACGACGTAAGTCAAAGCCGGAGGATAAGGAGAGTACAGCACAGAGGGAAATCGTCATCCTTACAACTTTGGAAAAAGCGTCCTTTTAACAACAAAGTTAACCGCGACTGATACGCCGCCGCACACTGAAAAAACGATAACCGCCGATCGCCAACACCAGCGTACCCACCACCAACGCCGCCCAGGCGAAAGGCATCAACACCGGGTCATTATTCAGGAATTTCAACACCATCGCACCCCCGGCCAACAAAGCCAGGGCCGTGCGGATATAAGACAAGAGCGTGCGCTCATTGGCCAGGTGGGTACGTTCCACCGCTAATGCATCGCGCAGATCGGTTTCGCCCATGCGTTTTGCTCCTTCGTTAATTAGTTTGTCTTCTCCAGGTAAAATCATCGCCAACCAATACCTCAGGTTGCTGAACGCCTTGTTGAACAATTGACAGCTTGAATTTTTGGGCAATGCCGAATTTTCAGACGCTTTCCAGACAGTTTTTTTAAGTGCGGTTATGGGTTTGCTTCTATATCCAGACGCACCGCCGAGCGATAGGCGGTATCGGACGAGCAGCAAAGCAAATGATGTTGCCCCGGTTTTTTTGGGCGTCGGGACAATTCGAAGATCAGACTGATCAGTGTCGGACCGATTGCCGCACCCACATCACCGAATCGATCCACCGGGTGATTCTGGCTGGCGGCCGGAGAAAAATGTGCGCTGTTGCGCGTGATGGCCACGCCAAATTCCTTTGCACCGTAGCTATCGTAAATCATGCTGGTCCAGACAGCATCGATCTTCGCTGTCGGCGCTTGCGCGATAGCTTCACGGACAGCATTAGCCAGACCATCACCGCGATAAGCTTCGTCACTGTAACGATGGCCAGCCTCTTGTGCGATACCGGGGCGGTAAAGCGCCACGCGCGGTGCGGCTAATGACCCGGCAACCCGCTCGCTGGCCAGCAGCACAAAACAGGCGCCCTCGCCCGGCTGAAAGCCATCGAGACTGTTTTCCAGCAGCAGCCGGTCCTGCGCATCCAGCCGCGCTAACAGTTCCGCATCCCAATAGGTATCTAAACCGCCGAGCAGGACCCAATCCTGGCCCTGTTCTATCAGTTGGAAAACATGCTTGAGCGCATGCAAGCCGCCGGCGCGCCCGATTTCAGCGGCCTTGCTGTTGCGCACGTCCAGAGGGATGTCGCTCTGTATAGCCAGTTGCTCAATCGCATTACCGCGCCAGGGGTGACTGAGGTCGGCGATAACGTCCGGCAGGGCGAGCAGCATCGGCATCACAACGCCTTGGGGTAACAGCGGTTGCAATTGTTGCAGCGCCGGCGCTGCCATTTGCAGCAATCGCACCTGTCGGGAAGGCAACCTGGCGGAGATCAAACGAGGATCGAGGGGACTCAATACCGGTTCCGGTACCTGGGCCATCTTGATAGGAATGAGGTGCTTGCTCAGCAGCGCAGTTTCCTGCACGGCACTGATACCGGCGCTGACCGCCGCCGCCATAGCGGCGGATGTGGGGCCGAGAGGGCTGATGGTGCCGGCGCCGGCCACATAGACCTTGGTGTGCTGGGACATCAACGCTTCCTTCGATTCTGCAGTCGGTAATGGGTTTTCGCTGGGCCTTATCAGCCCATGATATTTTTCTTATTGTGAAACAGCGGGTCGCCCATGCGACAGACATTTTTGCCTTCGAATTTCACATCCGGTGAATACATCATAAATTCGCAGACACCCATTTGGTCGCTGCTGACAACGCCCTTCAGGGTACCCGGCTCGTCACCCATGCTGCGTGTGTACTGCGCGCCTTTAACCATGGGCATCTGGCCGTCGGTTTTTACGCTCTTGGGGCCTTTGGCAGTATCGGAGGATTTACCAATATTGGGATAAGGGATCGGCACAGGCCCACCCGGGGTGGGAGTCTTGCAGACATCGGGAAAAACTATGCTTATGCCGTTACTGCCTTTGTGGACGATACCGCGGCAGTTGGCAAAGGTGGTTTGAGCCATAAGCTACTCCTTGTGATTCGCCAGATTCTAACCGGATGGTGATGACAGCACGATGGCGGTGGTTAACTTTACACCAGTTTTCACCGCCGGTTTGTGCCAAAGGTTAGAAAATTTAGCGTTTCCGAATTCAATGGCCGACACGTTCAACACCGGCCATTGAATATCAACTACGGGTTCTCTCGTGTCGATTCACGCCGTTCAGCAATGCCTTGATTGCCGCTGAAATAATGTTGCTGTCCTTACCCACGCCGAAGACCGGCTTGCCCTGCTCCACTTTTAATTCCACATAGCAGATCGCCGCCACATCCGAGCCCTCACCGATAGCGTGTTCGTGGTAATCCACCACGCTAACTTCCTTACCAATCTGCTGACTCAGCGCGTGCGCGGCAGCATCAATGGGACCATTACCGCTGCCAGACAATGAAAGAGGGCTTTCCTGGTGCTGCGCATGGAT
This sequence comes from Cellvibrio sp. PSBB006, assembly GCF_002162135.1. Classification (NCBI taxonomy): domain Bacteria; kingdom Pseudomonadati; phylum Pseudomonadota; class Gammaproteobacteria; order Cellvibrionales; family Cellvibrionaceae; genus Cellvibrio; species Cellvibrio sp. PSBB006. The sequence goes on from NZ_CP021382.1 coordinate 3,348,874, forward strand.
GATGATATCCACATGCTCAGCATCCTCACTCACCTTGCTGCTGTGATAACGGAACGGCGCATTAACGGCAAAATATTCCTGCTCAAACAATTGCGCGATCTCGCTGCTTCTGACTTCTTTACCGGTCTTGTCGCTGACCTTTTGCACGACGCTGCTGAACTCAATTTGTAACCGGCGCGGCAACTGCAAACCCGCTTCCTGCTGCAATAAAAAGCTCACGCCACCTTTACCGGATTGGCTGTTGACGCGCACCACCGCGTCGTAACTGCGATTCAAATCTGCGGGATCAACCGGCAAGTAAGGCACTTCCCAGAGTGCGTCTTTTTTCTGCACGGCGAAACCTTTTTTAATCGCATCCTGATGCGAACCAGAGAACGCGGTAAATACCAATTCACCCGCATAAGGATGACGCGGATGCACCGGCAACTGGTTGCAGTCTTCCACCAGTTTGCGCACTCGATCGATATCGGAAAAATCCAGGCCGGGATGAACACCTTGTGAATATAAGTTCAACGCGAGCGTGACCAGATCAACGTTGCCGGTGCGCTCACCATTACCAAACAAACAACCCTCAACACGATCCGCACCGGCCATCACCGCTAACTCCGCCGCCGCCACGGCGGTACCGCGATCATTATGCGGGTGCACGCTGATGATGATGGCGTCGCGGTTGTTGATGTTGCGATGCATCCACTCAATTTGGTCGGCGTAGGTATTCGGCGTGCTCATCTCCACGGTTGCCGGTAAATTGAGGATCATTTTTTTGCTCGGCGTCGGCTGCCAGATCGCCGCCACCGCGTCGGACACTTCTTTGACAAATTCAACCTCTGTGCTGGAAAACACCTCCGGAGAATATTGATAAGTCCAATCCACCTCGGGCGCCTGCGCCGTTAATTCTTTAACCCATTTGGTGCCCTGAATGGCGATATTTTTCACACCTTCTTTATCGGTGTTGTAAACGATCTTGCGAAACGCCGGCGCGAGCGGGTTGTACATATGCAAGATCGCGCGCTTGGCACCGCGCAAACTCTGCACGGTTTTTTCGATCAGGTCGTATCGCGCCTGCACTAATACTTCGATGGTGACGTCGTCGGGGATATGATTTTCTTCGATCAATAAGCGGGTAAATTCAAAATCAGTTTCCGAAGCGGAGGGAAAACCAATCTCGATTTCTTTAAAACCAATCGCCACCAGTTCTTTAAAGAAGCGCAACTTGGTCGCTACCGACATAGGATCGATCAGCGCCTGGTTGCCATCGCGCAGGTCGGTGCTCATCCAGATCGGCGGCTTTTCAATAATCTTGTTCGGCCACTGGCGGTCGGGCAAAGCCACGCCGACAAAACGCTGATATTTGGTGGATGGGTTGGCAAGCATGATGGGCTCCAGGAACAAAGGTGGCTAAACGGCAAAAGCTGAGCAAAAACCTGTAGAAGAAACTTGCGGGTATGGCCTTAGGGAATACCCCTTGTGCCGCTGGCTTGTGGGCGATCCCGGTAAGAATTCAGGCAGCCAGCCCTGCAAACCGCTTGTGGCGGTGTGTTCTTCGCGAACAGGTTGGACACAGTATAATCGCGTTGCCGCGCCAGAATATTGCCAAAATTGCCTCGATAAAGTTTTTTGAGCAATTTTATTGCCAGAAAACGATATTTAAAGGCATAAATAGCTGATAGCATAGCTTCATGCCGTTTCAAACGGTCATGAAGGCAACACAAAACCAGCTTTAGCGATCGCCTGATGAGTAAATACACCCGGCAGGAAAGGCCAGCCTTTTAGGGTATTTTTAGATTGAGAAGGTAATGACCGATGTGTCAGGCGAACGCTTGTTGAATTTTCTTGAGCGGTTTTGGTAACGCCATACGTTTTTTTATTTCATCTATGCAGTGAGTCATCGCCATGAACCTCGACCGTTACGACCGATTGATTCTGGAACAATTGCAACACAATGGCCGTATCTCCAACCAGGAATTGGCCGATGCGATCAGCCTGTCGCCCTCCCCTTGCCTGCGGCGGGTTCGTCAATTGGAAGAAGACGGTCTTATCGACGGTTATGTCGCGCTTCTCAATGCACGCAAGCTCGGCCTCACGCTCATGTCTTTTATCCAGATCAGCATGGATAAGCATACGCCGGAACGTTTTGACGCCTTCGAAAAAACCGTCGGCAGTTATCCGGAAGTGCTGGAGTGCCATTTAATCACCGGACAATCCGCCGACTATTTATTAAAAGTCATCGTGAAAGACATGGACGCTTACCAGCAATTTCTATTACAGAAACTGACCCGTATCGAAGGCGTCAGCGGTGTGCATTCGTCGTTTGTGTTGAAGTCGCCGTTAAATAAAACGGCGCTGCCGGTCAGCTAACTACCGCCTCGGTTTTGGTGGTCGTTTTCTTTCGCCCATTTAACATCCATCCAATCGGCGTCCAGCGGACAAACGCAATATAACTCACGGCTCCAATTACCAATGTGATGCCAACTGACGCTGTGTATTTCGCCAGCAAGCCCCAATCCTGATCCAGTAACTGATACTGCACCGCAAACAACAGGGGCAAATGGATAATGTAGATCCAGTAAGAGCTATCCGAGAAAAAGCGCATAACCGAATTGTGAGTGTTTAAATAACGCTTACCGAAAACCAGACAGGCCAGCGTCATCCAGACCGAAATATAGGCCTCGCAACATTTCAATAGCAAGTTTAGCGGGAACGCATTGGGCACGGGCGGGTAGCTGATTTGTTTGGGAATAGAATAATGATAAAGCGCATAAGCCAGAACGCTCGCTACCAACAAGGTCCAGCCGTAGGGTTGAAATTTTTCAATAAATCTCTCAGCGCGAAATATCCAATAGCCAAGGGCAAAGAATAAACCAAAGAAACCAAACGACCACAATTGCGGCAATAGTTGATCCGGTGCAGGAAATGGCGATGAAACCGACATGAGCGCTGGCAGTAACAGCAGTGGAAATAACAACATAAAGTACAAGGGCTTGATGTTATTAAACAGGTTAAATAGCCGCGTCCAGTTCAGGTAGCCAAGTACCCAGGTCAGGATGCAGAAAAACGTCAGGTTATATAAAAACCACAAATGCATGGTGGAAAACGGTGGTGGTGGCGAGCCCGGTGTTGCGATGGCTTGAGCAATCATCAGCAACATGGGCGATTTATTTTCCACTGTCGCTACCGCCGACATCAGCGATGCAACAATTGCCCACAAACACAACGGCAAGAAAATAATAAACGGCAACAGGATGCGTTTGGCGCGATTGGCCAACATGCCGCCCATACCGCGTTTGCCAACCAGGTAGGCGACAAAAAATCCGGCAATCACAAAAAACACCGGCATCCTGAACAAGTGTGAAAACCAACTGATAATATCGACCACCGCTGATTGATGGCTGTCCGCCGTCAACCAGAGATTGTGTAACACCGGGCTGTAGGCGAGCGCGGCGTGAAAAAATACTCCGCCGATCATGGCTAACGCACGCAAATTATCAAGATAGTGCAGACGCTGTGTAGTAGGACTTATCATTTCATGGGCGCGCGGGGACTCTGTGGAGTTCATAATAGCCACCTTTTAAGGAAAATTTGGGAACCCTGATGACTCAGGGATGAGATCAGGACTAGAAGAAAACTTTCTTACGCGATCGGAAATACAGGGTGCCGAATAACAGCAGGAGAATCGTTAAAATTTCGCCCGACAACACAAGCGTTGCCGTATCAGTCCAGATAAAACTTTCACCTTGGCTAATACCGATATTCGGCGAACGTGCCAGGAAATATAAAGCCGGGTTTAGCAAACAGTTGAGACCAATCATCACCATCAGAAACGCAGCTTCTGTTTCAGTAAACATGGTGACACTCCAGCAGATGCAATGATTCACGGCAATCAACACACACACCAGCAGGGTAAAGGCCAGGAGTCCATCCGGTAACGGTGTAAGCAAGATAACGCCCGTTGTCACCATGACCAACAATAGCCAAGGCACAAAAAAGAGCACCATATTCGCTAAAAATTTCGCCATCGCATAATCGGCGGGCGACACCGGCAAGCTCATTACAAACGCCAGGGTTTGTTCTTTTCGTTCATTGATCATGGTGACCGATAATTGGTGGTTGCCCAAGGCCACCAACATGGTGATGAACATGATGGAACCCATAAAGAATTGCCATTCACCCAGGCTGAGAATACTCAAAGAGAAGATGCCGCCGCCGATATAGATGGCCAACAATTTTCGGTTCAAGTACCAATCTTTATAAACCAGTTGTTTGATCACCGGCATATTCAGCGCAGGGCGATTCGCTTGCGAATTGATACTTACCGGGTCGTTACTCGCCGTGTCGATTATTGGGTTCATTGTTTCGCTACCTCCCTCACACTTGCGATAAAAATTTGCTCCAAGGTCATCCGCTCAACCTGTGACACCTGGAGCCCGTGCGCACTGAGTTTGGCAAGCATGGTCTCGTCAAATCCCCTGATTTTAATCTCATGCAGCGAACCATTACTTTTCAATTCTGCGATGCCGGGTAAATTCAGTGACTGATTGAGCGTGCCTGAACACAACACCCTGCGCCAACCTTCGATGTAGGTTTCCTTGTCCTGACAGGCCAGGGTTTTTCCCTTATGTAGAAAGGTAATCGAATCTGATAGCTGCTCGACATCCTGGGTACTGTGCGAGGAAAATAAAACGCTGCGATTTTCATCGCGCAGAATTTCGGCTAGCTCAGATAAGACTTCGTACCGTGATACCGGGTCCAGCCCGGTCGTAGGCTCATCCAGAATCACCAGACGCGGGCGCCGCGCCAGCAATAAAATCAAACTCGCTTTAACGCGCTGACCGTGTGAATAACCCCTGGTTTTTTGCTCGGCATTCATGTCGAATTTTTTTAATAGATGCTCTGCATAAAGTGGGTCCCACGAAGAGAAAATCGATTGGATAAAGCGCATGTGCCAACGCAGATTTTCCGCTCCGTACAAACGCATATCTTCGGCAGCGTAACCAATATTTTCCTTTGCCGATACTTGATGTTCCGGCAGGCGATATCCCAACACACTAACGCTGCCTGCATCCGGCTGGATTAAGCCCATCACCAAACGGAGCATCGTGGATTTACCGGCGCCGTTCACACCGACCAGTCCCATCACCTGACCAACAGGCAGGTGCAAATCGAGATGATCCAGATAAAACTCCGGATAACGTTTACAGACCTGATTAAATTCGATGGCGTTTTGCATAACCCTATCCCAATAAATCCATTAATCGTTGTTGTGCTAGCGAACTCTGCCTAACGCTTTTTTTAGCTGCGCCATGATTTCCGTATCGCTCAGACCCAACCGCCTCATACCGCTAATAAAACTGTCCAAGGTCTTCTCCAGTTCGGCTTTCGTTAATTCGGTGGTTAAGTCGGCGCTGTCTGCCACAAACGATCCGCGCCCGGCCTGGGTCACTATCACACCTTCCTGTTCCAGCTCGGTATATGCACGCTTAACCGTAATCACACTCACCTTGGTGACAACACTCAGCTCCCGAATTGAAGGCAAGGGATGCCCTGCCGGCCAATCGCCCGCACGAACCTTTTGCTTTATTTGCTCCATGATCTGCAGATACATGGGCCGACTATCATTCTGCGAAAGAAATAATGCTTCGGTCACGCAAACCCCATCTGTATATATACGATATGCACAGTATATACAGATATACACAGTTGGCAAGTGATTTTATTGAGTTTGTTGAGGAGATGTCCGGAGCGGGGGCGTTTCACGTACAGCGTCCTGGAAAGATTGCAGAAGCGAGGTTAAACGAACGGGGGTTATTAAATGAGTTGATTTCTTATGCGGAACAAGGTGTTAGGCTCGAATTTTTCTCTTCGAGATTAAAACAATTAGGGCCGGGGCGTCACCTTAAGCAACCGCCCTTCCCTACTATCCGTTAGTAAATAAATCGCCCCATCCGGACCGGTGCGCACGGCGCGGATACGTTCGTTCAAGTCGGCAAATACAATATCAATTTGCTCAGCGCCGCTATCCGTTAAGCGAACACGGTAAACGGCTTTGGCCGCGAGCGCGGCGACCAGCAAATCGCCTTGCCAGGCTGGAAATAATTCTCCCTGATACAAGGTCATATCCGCGGGCGCGATTGACGGTGTCCAGTGAAGCAAGGGTGCTTCAAAGCCGGCGAGTTGTGTAAACGGCGTCACGCGCGCGCCAGTGTAGTCGATACCGTGACTCACCAACGGCCAGCCATAGTTATGCCCGGCGCGAATCCAGTTGATTTCATCGCCACCTTTGGGGCCGTGTTCATTCGCGAGGATGCGATTTTGTTGGGGGTCATATACCAGACCCTGCACATTGCGATGACCGAGGCTAAATATTTCCGGTGCGGTATCGGCTTTATCAATGAAGGGATTATCAGCTGGCGCATTGCCATCTACATCTAACCGCAATATTTTACCCAGATGATTGCGTGGATTCTGTGCTTCCTCGCGATAATCAAAACCATCACCCAGGGTCAAAACCAACGTATTATCCGGCAGGAAAACCATGCGGCCACCGTAGTGGGCGGCGCCCTCGCGCATAGGTTTTGCAGCAAAGATCTGCTGAGTATTGTTCAAATTTTTGTTACCCAACACCGCGCGCGCCAAACACAGGGTATTCGCGTTGTGCGTACCGCAGGTGTAGCTGAGATAAACCTGCCCACTGCTGGCAAAATCCGGGGCGAGCAATACGTCAAACAAACCGGATTGACCTTGTGCAAAAACCTCAGGCATGCCACTCACGAAATGCAGTTTGCCTTCCCGATCCAGTAATCGCAAACGCCCCGGTCGCTCGGTGATTAGCAGCCGGCCATCCGGTAAAAAAGCCAGGGACCAGGGAAGTTCCAAACCTTCGGCGAGTGTTTCGACGTGATAATTTTGCTGGCTATGCGCCATCAAACTGGCTACAAAAATCAGGCTGGCAACTACCGCACGAAGCGAGCTCAACATACGTCACCTCGTCGATATCCCCGCGCGAAAAACCAACCTCCCAAGGCACCACCGGCCATCATCAATAAAGTGCCGAAAATATCTCGCGTCGCAGCGATCAAGGTCGGCATAGGTGCAAAAGCATCGGCCAATTTGAAGGTTAATAACAACGATAAAGCACCGGCGAAAACGAAAATTAGATAGCTAAGGTGCGGCCAACGTCGAGCAAGAAAATGCGCAAATAACAAGGCGGGGATAAATGCGGTAAACACCATTGCGAAATATACGGGACCGAAACCCAGCAGATCCTGAATGGTGACATCCAGGCGTAACGCCGGTGGAATTTCTGCACCGAGGTTGATCAGCGCCGCCAGGTTAATTTGGGTTTGGGCGATGCAACCCATCACAGTGGCTATCAGTACAGCTTGCACAAAACACACAGAGGTTAGCATAAAAGATTTTTTATTAATGGATGGTTCTATGTTCGGCATAAAGGATTTATCAGTCGTTGTTTCCCAGATGTTCACTTGGTAAAACAGCACAAAACAGTCCGGTTTTTTTATGTTGGAAGCGTAACAATATCGTTGATTCGTTCGAATATCAGGTGTATACGTCCAGCATCTCCCGCTCCACTAGACTGGACGGCGTATGCTATATCTGGCGAACCAAGCAACATTTTAAATTCCATGGTTAAATAGCTTTTCACGTCCGCTGCTGCACTGCGTATTTCTTCGAGTAATTCAGCGCGACCATCAATCACACTGAGAATATCTTCAATATCACGACTGCCAAGCACATCATTTTTTCCACGACCTTTAAAGGCCTCAAATTTAGTTGCTAAAAAATAAACTGGTTTCACCAATCTAATAGTGACCTTTTCGCTCATGGAAAAAGGCTGAGCGGTTTGCAGTGCTGCTTTGTACCAACGGTTGGTAAAGCCTAAAGCGCTGACATCATCCGGCATAAAATCAACCTGCAAATCACCCAAGCGAAAACGGCAGTTTACTTCGTCATCCTTTGATATACGAAAACCACGCGCAATGAGTTGTTCGCTGAATGAATGCCAACCGGTATATCCGAATACGTGAATAATAAGATCAACATCGTCGGTATACCGTACCGACTCTTTACTCATCTCATCGGTAATCAGTAGTCCAGTAGTACAGCCGCCCACAAAAGCTACTTGCGGTAAAAGTTCACTGCCTAACGCATCGGCAACCATCAGTATCATTTCGCGATGTGTGTTGTAGATGCTCATCGGGCGAATTCCTCTTCAAGCAACTGAGTAGCGAGCTTCAGTTCCCGAGCATTGCCAATGCGAATTGCATCGACCAAAGCAAGTAATTCATAGAGCTTGGCGTCGGCTTTTGCCGCCATAGGTGCAGATTTAAAGAGTGGTGAGATAGCTTGGCCTTTATGTTGCCCTGTTGCATCTGGCCAGACATTAATAATTTCACCTGCAGACATCAATCTGCCGGCCATAACCGGAGCAGCAAAAGCAGTGGGCATACCACGGACCAACTCGGCGGGTTTTGCTGGAAACACGTATTTAATACCGTGAAGCAAAAAGCCTAGCAGGGCTTTACGATTCACTTTGGGTATACCCGTTTGATGGTCACGCGCAGCCAGCCCCACTCGAATACAGCGATTAAGCGCCGCGCTCAACTCCGATTTGCTAATGCCGGTAGCAACCTCCAACTGACGCACACTGTATTGGGTTTCGCTTGCCGCGGATGCGGATTTTTCGATGCTCAGGAGTTTGAGCAGCAGCACTATGTCCTGACCTTTCATCTCTGATTCTCGTTTTAGCAAATTACGCCCGGAATGTCCTTTGTTTCAGGACAAAGGACATCCTAACCGGTTACGAGGTGAAAAGGCAATTTGAAAGTCGTTTGGGTTGTTCGACGATCAGAAAAATGAAGCCGGCTACTTGGTCAGATCAAAACCCGTTTTTTTCAGTCCACCTTGCACATTCATCGGTCCGGCAAGGCTGGCGATGGTGCTGTCCATCTGCACTTTGAGGGGGGACATCATGCCCTTGAAGCAGTAGTTATCTTTCGTAAAGACGCAGTCCCAACCCAGGGATAGTGCCCAGCAATCTACAATAACGACATCATTGTTCCAGGTCGATGCGGAGGGTATGCGACCGTCAACAGCCGTAGTGCCTTTTCGGCCGACAAGAACGAATAGATGTTTTAATGTTCCCTCGCCTTCCCAGGACACGATTTCAATTCGCGGTTGCGGGGTTGTTTTGCCGGTGCCGAGAATATGCGCGGCGTAGTAAGCGAAGTTGGTGCATTCCGCCGCTTGTTTGCTATTAACAGAATCGAAGGCAACCTTCAGGCTTCGCGCTTTCCAACTTCTGTCCGGTGAGAGAATCGGTGCACCAACAAATTCGGGTTTGGCTTTTCTAATACGATCCTGTTCGGATTTAGGCAAACTTTTATTAACACAAGAAGAGAAAGTTCCTACATCGTTGCAGGCATAGAGCTTACACTTTTCCAGTTCCGCTCTGACTTCGTTCACCAGGGTCATGGCGTTACTTGGGGTGACCAGCGGAGGTGGAGGAAGTGCTACGCTGACCGGTCTTCCGTAATTGAGCGATGTGCCCCAGACTTTTTTCAGTTCATTAAGTGCAGGCTCGTATTTATCGAGCCGTTTATCTTTGGGGTTTGCACATTTCATTTTTATTTCTTGCACGCTCATAAAGCGTTTTTCACTGTTTGCCGGAATTCGTAAATACACCAGCAATTTTTTCAAGCTACTGCGACTTTCGGTAAAACTCTTGTTGAACGTTTTGATATGCGCGATGAAAGCATTGATCTGTTCAGTTGCGTTCATGGTTACTTATACCTTTTCAGTCTTTCCATTGATGGTGAGAACCTGTCACCGGAAGGGAGACAGGTTCCATAAGTTGCAGGAGCGGCTCACAGAAAGCAGCTTACAGTAGCAAGAACGCCACCAAATTCACAGCAGCCCATCAATGGCACCAAGGTTTTAGCTATCGTTTCAGCTGTTCAGATTGTTTGATTCTTTGCGGGAAATCACGCACACCCTCTGTGGTTCTTTCTATTTTCTGGATGGTGCCGTCTTCATTGAAATGGATGTATTCGGCAGCGACGTGACGTTGTTTCTTGTCGCAGGCTAAACCCGGTGTCTGCAGCCAGCGGTGGTAGAACAGAATCCAATGGCCTTTGTATTCAACGATGGAGTGGTGATTATTTGCATTGGCTTCTTCATCCATAAACACGCCTTGATATTTCCACGGGCCTGTCGGTGACTTGGCCGTGTAGTAGGTGAGTACGCGATTATTTTCCGGCATGGTGAAGTAATAGATGCCTTCGCGTTTGAACACCCAGGGGCCTTCCATCTTGGGCTCGTAGCCGCCCATATCCATCTTGATGAAATCACCTTTCACGCTGAGTAAATCGTCTGCCATTTCAGCCACATAGTAATCGTGCTGCATGCCGTGAAAATACAAATAGGCCTTGCCGTCATCATCGATAAACAGACTGGGGTCATTGGCGTAGGGCTTTTTCCATAAGGGTTTGCCAATGGCATCTTTAAAGGGGCCGGTGGGGGAATCGCTGACGGCAATACCGATACCCATCCACTTGGTGCTTTTTTCCGGATTGACGCGATCTTTAAAGCCGGTGCCGGCGGGGAAGACCAGATAGTATTTCCCGTTTTTGTAAGCCGCATCCGGCGCCCAGGCGAAGTCGTCGGCCCAGGTGAGGTCATCCACCGACAGACTGGGGCCGTGGTCGGTCCAGGTCACCAGGTCTGATGACGAGAAGGTGTGCCAGTCTTTCATGTGGAAATCTTGCTGGCATTCTTCGTCGTGAGAGGTGTAAAGGTACATTTTACCGTCGGCCCATACGTGGCCTGAGGGATCAGCGGTTTTTATATTGCTGCCGAAGTTCAGAGGGTTCTGTGCAAATGTCAGTGAAGAAGCAAGCACTGCGCAAAGCGCCGCTGCGGTAGTAAGTTGATTCATCATTATTGTCCTAACGGTTGGAAGAATTGCAGACCCGTCACCATGCCGAATAGGTAAAGCGTTTGCCAGGTGGAGAAACCCCTGACAATTATTGGATTACCGGCAATCTTAACCTACTACGGAAGGAATTTCTGAACCAGGACTTCAGGATGTTGTAAAACCGTGGGCGCAAGTCTTACTCGCCGCTTGCGCCAAGTTTTTCCAGCTTAATCAGCCATTTTTGTGCATCAGGTTTTTTCATATTACCTGCCAGGCCAACCAAGGTTTCATTGATGGGGCTGAATCCGACAAAGCCGAGAATGTTACGCTCAAGCGACTTGACGCTGTGGGCGCGATAGAACCAGCGATAAACGACAGCGGGCATACCCATGGTAACCACTACGCGTGCAGATCTGCCAGTGAGGCCTTTTTTGCCAAAGGGGTTTTTATCATCGTAGTTGAAAGCAAAACCGGGGCGCGCCACTTGCTCCAGAAATCCTTTCACGAGCGCGGGCATATCGCCCAGCCACAACGGAAAAAACATTACCAGATGCTCGGCCCAGTGAATGTCCTGTTGTGCGGGTTGCAACACCGCGGGTAGTTTGCCGTGCTCCCAATCCTGTTGACTGCGCAATAAGGGAAAATCCAACGCCGCTATATTTATCTGTCGTATGTCATGGCCCGCATCGGCAGCGCCTTTCTGGTAGGCCCGCTCCAGCGCATGACACAGGTGATGGCCAGCTCCGTCGGGGTGACCTTGTAATAGCAAGATGCGTTTACCCATTTCTATGTACTCCTGGTTGATTCTCTCAACTTATAAAATAAGTCTGAAAGTGATCGTAGGAGTTGATTTGAAACAAGAATGGGTAAATCGCGTTTCATTTTGGCGGGAGAAGCATTCTGTGACCCCGCGCGGATGCCTTCAGATGGTACAGACCAACCAAAGACTCTGCGCAGGATTCGGATATTACCACGCTTTATAGGGCAAGAATTTCCCGTTTAAGTTGATAATGACGCGATCCCCTTTGGGATTTTCTTCCTTGCCAATCTCCATGGAAAAATCAATTGCACTCATGATGCCGTCACCAAATTTTTCGTGGATGATTTCTTTGATTGTCGGGCCGTAAACGCCGATCATTTCATAGAGGCGATAGATCAGTGGATCTTGCGGAATGGCGTCGCCCCAGGTTTTGGTAGGACATTCCATCAGCGCGGCTTTGGCACTTTCCGGCAGATCAAATACCTTGCACAAGGCTTCGGCTTTTTCGGCCGGTGCGCTGTTCATACCCAGGCACACCGAGGTCGTCCACACGGGCGACATGCCGATACTTTCCGCGATGCCTTCCCAGGTCAGGTTCATCTTTTGTTTGGCGAGAACAATAGCTTCTACAACGTCTTGTTTTTTCATGGTGTGGTGCTCCTAGGCATTAACGGCGTGCGCAGAAACCTTGTACGTTTGCTGCGCATCCTCTGTTGGATTAACGGTTGTGGGGTTAATGTTGATGGGAAAGTGTTGTACGCCGGGTTCAGCCTTGATGGTTTTTGAACGGTTGACCAAAAAATCCACCAGGTAATTGCGAATCTGGTAATAGCCAGGATGGTGAATAATATCCGCACGTTTGCGCGGGCGCGGTAAATCCACCACGACTGATTCAGCAATGACCGCACCCGGTCCATTGCTCATCAAGAGGATACGATCCGCGAGCAACATGGCTTCGTCAATATCATGCGTAATCATGAAAACGGTTTGCTGGGTCTTGTTGCAAATGTTCGTGAGTTCATCCTGAATCACACCGCGCGTCAGCGCATCCAGTGCACCAAAAGGTTCATCGAGTAACAGTAACTTCGGTTGCGTTGCAAAGGCGCGCGCGATAGAAACCCGTTGCCGCATACCACCGGAGAGTTGCGACGGTTTGCGATTTTCAACACCTTTTAAACCCACCATCTCCAGATAGTCGCGGCTGTGTTGTTTGATTTTTTCTTTCGACCATTGAGGCCAGCGTGCACGCACACCAAAGATCACATTGTCCAGTGCACTCAGCCAAGGCAAGAGTGAATAATTTTGAAACACAATGCCGCGTTCCAGGCTCGGTCCGCTGATCTCCTTTCCGTCCATGATCACGACACCCTCGCTGGGTTTATCCAGCCCGGACAGCGAATTCATGATGGTGGATTTACCACAGCCGGAGTGACCGATGATGCAAACAAATTCACCTTTCTCGATAAAGAAGTTGGCGTTCTCAAAAACAGTAAGCGAATCGTTAGCGGTTTTTCCGCTGAAACGTTTGGCAAGGTTTTGAACTTGCAGAAAATGTTTATTCATAAATTACTCGTCGTACTGCACCAATTTTGTGGCGCCGGTTAACAACAGATCCAGGATCATGCCGACGATGCCGATCATCAGGATCGAGAAAATCACACTGGTTAAATCCAGGTTGTTCCACTCATTCCACACGTAGTAACCAATGCCGGTGCCGCCCACAAGCATCTCGGCGGCGACAATCACCAACCAGGCAATACCGATGGAAATTCGCATACCGGTCAATATGGTCGGCGCTGCAGCGGGAAGGATGACGGTAAACGCGGTACGCAAGGGCGAAAGCTCATGGGTGCGTGCTACATTAATCCAATCCTCGCGTACATTAGCCACACCAAACGCCGTGTTGAGTAGCATCGGCCAGATGGAACAGATAAAGATGACGAAGATCGCGGAGGTTTCAGAATCCTTGATGATAAACAGCGCAAGCGGCATCCACGCCAGCGGCGAAATCGGGCGCAATACTTGGATGTAGGGATTCAACGCGCAATACATCAGCGGCGACATCCCGATTAAAAAGCCGATCGGAATCGCCACTAACACAGCGAGAAAAAATCCACTCAATACACGGTAGATGGAGTAGCCCAATTGAATGCCGATGCCTTTATCATTGGGCCCGGCATCGTAAAATGGATTGCTCAATTCTTCCCACGCGCGCACCAGAATCGCTGAGGGTGGTGGCACACGCGCTTCCTGGTCGGCGCCACCCATCAGTAATTCATATTCCGATAAGGCTTCTGTTGCCGCCGGTGCTTGCGCACTGATTTCCCAGATGCCCAGCACCACCACAAGAAAGGTGAGCGATACGATGAGCGCGCGTAAGTTGATACTGCTCATGCTCAACTTCTCCGGATGGCAAAACTGTCAACGTAGGCGTCGGGTTTGGTGTAATCAAATTCTTTGCCCATGATGAAATAATTTTTGTTGGTCGATGTCGGCACGGTATAACCCAGCTCTTTCATGACTTTTTCGCAATCGGTAGCCAGGTAAACTTCCTGGGCAATTTTTTGATAATCCAGATCACCTTTTACATAACCCCAACGCTTCATCTGGGTGAGAATCCACACCGCCATGGAATGCCAGGGGAAGGGATCGAAGTCGATACGGTCGGGTACATTTTTCACTTCACCCAAGCCGTCGGCATAGCGACCTAGCAAGACTTGCTCTATCACCGGTACCGGTTGGTTAAGATAATTCGCAGGAGCAATTGCGGCTGAGATTTCCTTGCGATTTTCGTGCTTGGCGGAGTAGTGCGTCGCCTCGACAATAGACTTCAACAAGGCGCCGTAGGTATTGGGATTGGTCAATGCAAATTCCTTGCTACACGCGAAGGCGCAACAGGGATGACCTTCCCAGATATCTTTGGTCAACGTGTGGATAAAACCTACTTTTTCCCACACGGCGCGTTGATTAAACGGATCGGGCGAGAGATAACCATCGAGATTCCCCGCACGTAAATTGGCGACCATCTCTGGCGGCGGTACAACACGAATCTGGATATCTTTATCAGGATCAAGGCCATGCTCGGCAACGTAATAACGCAATAAAAAGTTGTGCATGGAAAATTCAAACGGCACACCAAACTTGAAGCCCTTCCATTGTTTGGGGTCCCGTTTATCTTTGTGATCCACATGCAACACAATGGCCTGGCCATTAATATTTTCCACGGCGGGCATGATGAAAGGCTTCGCGGTTGAACCCACACCCATACTCATGGCAATCGGCATGGGCGTGAGCATGTGCGACGCATCGTATTCGCCCGCCAGGGATTTATCCCGGGCCACCGCCCAACCCGCCGTCTTGATCACTTCCACATCCAAACCATGCTTGGCATAAAAGCCCATGGGATGCGCCATGATGATGGGCGTTGCGCAGGTAATGGGTACAAAACCGACTTTAAGGTTTTTCTTTTCCAACGGACCGCCCGCTTCTTTTGCAGCGGCTTTGATGGCGCCGAGCGGAATCACACTGGAGAGCGCAGCGGCCAAAGTTCCGCCGCCAATCGCTTGCAGGAAACGCCGGCGACCACCGTCATCCTGATTAAACACCGCACGCACAATCGCGTTTTCCACAGCGCGATCCATGTAATCTTCGACGGAGTGTAAATCCGTTGTCTCGGCAGCAACCGGTTGAGTATGTTCTTTGTTTTGTTCGAGCGCCTGCGAATAACTTTTCTGATCGGTGGCAGCCTGGCAAGTGGAGCAGCTGCAGCCTTTGGTATGGATTAACGAGACATTGCTATCGTAAGGATTCCCCAAACTCTTGTTACTCATAACGCCCCCTTTTAATGCGCAAGGCACCAAGTTGCGGCAGCCATTGCACGGAATGTATTAAGAAGTTGTTGTTGCTGTTTTACGGCTGAGAGGGCTATTGCGAGCTTTGTGCCAATCCTGTCTTTTCGCTCAACTCCCTGATTTCTATTCTGTTTTTATTTCCCTTTTGATATCTGATCACCACGATTTTTCGTGATTAACGAAACTTCGTTGCACTTGGCACGATTTTTCGTTGTTGTTCTTCGAAGTGAAGGTCGGCGGGAAAAGCACTCCGTTGCCGCTTGCGAGACCGTCATCGGCATGGATGCCGATGTCGAGCCTACAGGGATGTATTCACGGCGTGTCTCGCAAGCGGCAACGGAGTGCTGCCACCTCTCTTCTTAAAGTGGGACTGTGGGCGCATTGGGTAGAGGTTTCCGATACACGCCGTGAACCCTTCCGTGGGGGCTCGGCGTCGGCATCCATGCCTCCGACGGTCTCGGAAACCTCTACCCAATGCGCCCTGACCATCTTCACAACAAATGTATGACTATGAACGAAATCATGCTCGATCAAGCACCTGAAGCCATGGCGTTAATCAACCCCTGGCAAGACCGGTTTGTGTTTATCAATCAATTAACCTGTGATTTGTTGGGATGGGATCGCGATGAGTTAATTAATCAGCGTGTCAGCAGTTGCTTTAAAAATTCACTTCCCAGTTTGCATGTGTTTACCCAAGCGGTGTTGCACAAAGGCAGCAGTTTGATTGATGACATCACCATCACCACTGCAGATGGTCGCGAAATTGAATTGGAGATCAATGCTTCGATCACCAGCGTCGACAACCAGCAACTGATTTGTCTGTGCCTGCGCGACCGGGATTTTTATCAGCAGTGGCGCATGCACGCGAACGCGCAGCGCCATCACAAATTTGGTTTATTGCAGTGGCAACGCATCCACCAGGTTTTCCAGGATATTGAAAAGGAAAACCAGTTGATATTGAGCGCGGCCGGCGAAGGTATTTACGGCGTTGATGCCGAGGGTCGCGCGACGTTTGTGAACCCTGCGGCGGAGCGTATCCTGGGTTGGAAGGCGGAAGAATTAATCAGTCGTAATATTCATGTGGCAATTCATCACAGTCATACCGACGGTTCAGATTATTGCGTGCACGATTGCCCGATCTTTGCCGCCTTTAAAGACGGTGCGATACGGCGCGTGGATGACGAAGTTTTTTGGCATCGTGATGGCCGGCCGATTCCGGTGGAATATACCAGTACACCTATTATGGACAATGGTCACCTGGTGGGTGCGGTGGTCATCTTTCGCGATGTCTCGGATCGCAAACTGGCCGAAAGTAAATTGCGTAAGGCACTGGAAGAAGTTGAGCAGTTGAAGCATAAACTGGAATTGGAAAATGCTTATCTGCAAGAAGAGATCAGTGAAGGCTATAACCCGCATCATATCGTTGGCCGCAGTCCGGCGGTGCAACAAATTGCGTATCAAATTCAATTGGTCGCACCCACGGTTGCAACAGTTTTGATTACCGGCGAATCCGGGACCGGTAAAGAATTAATTGCTCGTGCCATTCATAGCGCGAGTGATCGTAATAGCCGACCCTTAATCCGCGTAAATTGCGCGGCAATTCCGCAGGATTTATTTGAGAGTGAATTTTTTGGTCACGTGCGTGGCGCTTTTTCCGGTGCGGTGACAGATCGCCTGGGTCGCTTTGAAGTGGCCGATGGCGGCACACTATTTCTCGATGAAGTGGGCGAGTTACCGCCGGGATTGCAGGGAAAATTGTTACGGGTGTTACAGGATGGCGAGTTTGAGCGGGTTGGTGAATCGGTAACACGCCGGGTAGATGTGCGCGTAATCGCTGCCACAAATCGTAATCTCAGGCAACTCGCCAAGGAAGGAAGGTTTCGCGAGGATTTATATTTCCGTTTAAATGTTTTCCCGATTCGCTCTGTGCCCTTGCGCGAGCGACTGGAAGATATTCCCTTGCTAACAGCTCACTTTCTGCAAAAAACCTGTCAGCGTTTTCACAAACCGGAATTAAAAGTATCCATCGCACAAATACAGCGTCTGCAGCAGTACGATTGGCCCGGCAATATTCGTGAGTTGGAAAACCTGATTGAACGGCAAGTGATTTTAAGTCGCGGCGATAAGCTGGTGCTCGATGATCTCGCTTTAACATATGAGCCAGCACAAGATATTTCGCCAACGATATCCGAAGCTATTACGGAGCAGGATTATCGGCATTTGCGTTACCAAACCACGATCGACGCCTTGCGACAAACAAAAGGAAAACTGTATGGCGATGATGGTGCTGCGAGTCTATTGGGTATAAAGCCAACTACCCTGGCGTCGCGTATGAAGAAAATGGGGATTGATAGATCTTTGTTTGCGTGAAAGCTTTAAGAACTACAACGGAATTTCGTAATATTTTTCCTTATCCCCCCGAGCATCAAAGATTAGCTTTCTGTTCATTTGATCCCAGAGAAATGGTTTTTCGTCGTATGGGTTTCTCAACATGCTTGTAGAGATTCGCTTCTGCATTTTGTTCAACGAGCGAGAAGCACGCAACTGAATTGCTAAAATATGGAGCCGACGAATTCCCTCAAGATCATGTGCTTTTTTTATGTATTCGGTATATTGCGAGAATCCCAAATTCAACAATATTTTTCCCATACCATTATAGATATAGTTAATCCACCCAAGGTTATTTGGATCGAAAGCTTTATCAGCAAGTTTTTGTGCGCTACTCACGTTGAGCTGAATTTCATTCAGCTCTCTTTCTGATTCTTTTGCCAAAGCTAACAAATAAGTGGCGTGGCGGTTCATCGAATCCTGAGGCTGAAATAATGGTGCAACGATAGTTTTCATTATTTTTTCGAATCTGGTTTCGTTGGAGGAAATATTTTCGTAGCCTTCGTTAATTAAACCTGCAACATATTGCCACTCACCTGCGAGAACTTTTCTTGACGATAGTTCTGCATGGGTAAAAGGAACTTGCCATGCACTTGGAAGAATCATTTCGGATTGATGATTTACATAGATTATCCAGCCTGCCGCCAAGTTTCGCTTGATAGCGTTCACAGCCACCATTCGTGTGATAAGAAGCTTGGAGTCTGCCATTACTTTGCGCCAGAAGACGAAATCCTGATCCAATAAATCAGCCAAGCCTTTACTCTCTCTGGCTTCCGCCAGCGCAAATGCGCGAAATAACCACAAACGTTGTGCGTCGAGCAAAGGCGCATAAGAAGGAAATCGAATAGCTGATGCGGTTGTTTCATGAAAGAAAGGTTTATCTAGAAGCTCTTGATAACGTTGAACAACCACTTCTTCGTTTTCAAACAGGATGTTGTCCGTCTTGTTTGCCTTGATTATTGATTCGTAACAGTGGTCATTCATTTCCTCGCAGTCACGAAATAGCTTCAATGAAGCCTCTGACCACGTAGATTTAAAGTCTTGAGACTCCCATATAGTCCCAGCGCCATAATCATTTCTGTGATTTTCTTTTGCTCTGTCTTTACCCACTTGTTGCGCATCTTTTTCTAAGGGTGCATCAAATCCATAAAAAATATGAAATCCATTATCTTGGTCGTCACCGATAGCTGGAAGTGAATTGATTCTCACCATTTCCAAAGCAGCAGCATTGGGCACTTGGTCACGCCAATTTATAGCGAGCAACAGCAGATAACAGAGTATGGAAAGACAGGCTATTGCCAACAAAATAAGCAATAGGAATCGGACAGATTTTTTTATCATTGAGGATACGGTGTCCGGTATCAGGATGCGTTGGTAATGGTATTACTCGGTGATTCGTCTTTCAGCCATTCATGGGTCGAATTCTGCGCATCCAGCCAGCGAATTAAAATCTCCCAATCCTGGCGATCGCGCGCGTGGCTTTGAAACGGATAATCCACGATGCCACGCCCTTCACTGTAAGCCCGCACATAATTCTGGGTATCGCGCAGCGTGGCGGGAAACGGAATGTTCAAACTCAGCAGGAATTTTTGCAGGCGCTCCCACGCGTTGGTTTGTTGCTTCACACGATTGGCAACCACAGCAATCGGCCGGCGTTTGCGGCGCATATTTTGCGTCAGCAGCAACTCACCGATGAAGCGCGCGCTCGCACGAATATCGATATCAGAAGGCTGTACGGGAACCACGATCAAATCGTGGTCCTGCACCAGATCGTCCAGCGCAGGGCCTGTCAGGCCCGGCGGAGCGTCGGTAATCAGCCAGCGAGTCGGCTTGGGGGCACGCCATTGGAAGCTGCGCGTTGTGCGCGAATTGGTTTCGATCTTGACGCTATATATAGAAGGCAACACAGGATCGCGATGCGTTACCCAGTAGTGGGAAGAAGCCTGCGGATCAGCATCGACCAATACCGTTCGCTCGCCACGGTGAGCAAGCCAGGCAGCGAGGTTGGTACTGACCGTTGTCTTTCCCGCACCTCCTTTGCCGTTGATCACCAGAATACGACAGGCATTCAATACCTGGATGGACACCATGGGCTCAGCGGATGATCGTTGTTTATTAGACTGTTCAGGTGTGTCCATAACCCTCTCACAAGGTTGAGCCCGGTCGACAAGCCGATGATGCTGTTGGAATAATACGTCGTCTTTTAGTAAAAAAATGTATCAAAGCGATATATATCGATTCTCATCCGCTAATGCAAACTTGATGCGTAGATTTCTGTGATGACCAAAAAGAAAAGCCAATCTGTACAGATTGGCTTTTTTGCGAAAACGTTACCGGTTACTTGCTTTCACTTTTAAGGTTACGTCTATCACCTTTGCGGCGCTCATTGACGACTCCTTCCGGAAGCTCCTCACTCTTCTTGCGCCGATCGGGCGTCTGGCGTTCTTCCAACGCCTCAGCGATCTGGCTAAGCGTTACTACCTTGAGTTTTTCTTCACTCATTGATATTGCCTCTTGCTACACGGTTACTGATTGAACTGACTGCGATGCAGCCATACAACCAGTATAGACCATGGCGGCAGCAACATTAGATGTCAAGGTTAGCAACCGCTAACGCATTGGTCTCGATAAACTCCCTGCGCGGTTCCACATGATCACCCATTAACGTGGTGAAAATCTGATCAGCAGCGATAGCATCCTGGATACTGACCCGCAACATACGTCGGGTTTCCGGGTTCATGGTGGTTTCCCACAGCTGTTCCGGGTTCATCTCCCCCAGCCCTTTATAGCGCTGGATGTTGTAACCCTTGCGGGATTCCTTCATCAACCAATCGAGCGCCTCGGCAAAATTACTTACCGTTTGCTTACGTTCACCACGCTGCATATAGGCACCTTCTTCCATCAGGCTTTCAAGGTTTTCACCCAAGGATACGATCGAAGCATACTCGCCGGACTGGAAGAAGTCGTGGTTAAAGGGATAGTGGTGTGAAATGCCATGCGCGATGATCTCGACTTGTGGCAGGAATAAATGGCGCTCACTGTCTTCACGCACACTGATGATGTACTTCTGGCTGCCAGCACGGGTATCCAGGCTAAATCGGGCCAGCATCTGGTCACACCATTGCTGCATATGACCTTGATCTGCCAAATGTTCAGCGCGCAGTGATGGCAAGTAAATCATCTTCTCCAGCACTTCTGATGGATAAAGACGGGACAAACGTTCGATCGTAGCCATGACCTTACGGTACTGGCCCACCAGCTTTTCCAGTGCTTCTCCGCTGATACCCGGCGCATCTGCATTGACATGCAGGCTGGCGCCTTCCAGGGCAGCCTGGGTCAGGAACTCCGTCATCGCCGCTTCATCTTTTAAGTACTGCTCTTGTTTGCCTTTGCTGATTTTGTACAAGGGCGGCTGAGCGATGTAGATGTGGCCCCGTTCAATCAATTCACGCATCTGGCGGAAGAAGAAGGTCAACAACAAGGTACGGATGTGGGAACCGTCCACATCGGCGTCCGTCATGATGATGATGCTGTGGTAACGCAATTTTTCGGGGTTGTAATCGTCTTTACCAATGCCGCAGCCCAAGGCGGTAATCAGGGTGCCGACTTCAGCACTGGAGAGCATCTTGTCGAAGCGAGCTTTCTCAACGTTGAGGATCTTCCCCTTGAGCGGCAATATTGCCTGGGTCTTACGGGCGCGACCCTGTTTGGCTGAACCGCCCGCCGAATCACCCTCCACCAGGTAAACTTCTGATAATGCCGGATCTTTTTCCTGGCAATCCGCCAGCTTGCCGGGCAGCCCGGCAATGTCCAATGCCCCTTTACGGCGAGTCATATCACGCGCCTTGCGCGCCGCTTCACGGGCGCGAGCCGCTTCGATCATCTTGTTAACAATAGCGCGGGCTTCAGAGGGATTCTCCAGCAGGTAATCGCTGAAGATCTGGTTCATCTCCTGCTCTACGGCTGTTTTCACCTCGGATGAAACCAGTTTGTCCTTGGTCTGTGAGGAAAACTTGGGGTCCGGTACTTTTACCGAGATGATAGCCGTCAAACCCTCACGGGCATCGTCACCGGTGGTGGCAACCTTGGCGGTCTTGCCCAAGCCTTCTTTCTCGATGTAAGTATTCAAGCTGCGGGTTAATGCTGCGCGGAAGCCCGCCAGGTGAGTACCACCATCCCGCTGGGGAATGTTATTGGTGTAGCAGAAGAGATTTTCCTGGAAGGAGTCATTCCACTGCAACGCAATCTCCACACCGATGCCGTCTTCCCGTTGCGCCGCAAGGATGTGAATAACCTTATTCATGGAGCTTTTGTTTTGATTCAGGTATTCAACAAACGCTTTTAACCCACCTTCATACTGAAAGGTGTCTTCCTTTCCACTGCGTTCATCTTTCAGGTGGATGCAGACACCGGAGTTAAGGAAAGATAGCTCACGCAGGCGCTTGGCCAATAAATCGTAGTGGAACTCAATGTTCGTAAAGGTTTCCGGAGAAGGTTTGAAGTGAATCTCTGTACCGGTCGTTGTGGTATCGCCCACAATGGTCAAGGGTGCCTGTGGAACCCCATGGCGGTAGACTTGCTCGTGGATCTTGCCTTTGCGGCGAATCGTCAGTTTAAGTTCTTCTGACAGCGCATTAACCACGGATACCCCTACCCCGTGCAAACCGCCGGACACTTTATAGGTGTTGTCATCGAATTTACCGCCAGCGTGCAGAACTGTCATGATAACTTCAGCCGCTGATACACCTTCTTCGTGCATATCTGTCGGAATACCCCGACCATTGTCAGCGACAGAGACAGTTTCGTCCGGGTGGATAATTACTTTGATATCAGTACAGTAACCGGCGAGCGCCTCGTCGATGGAGTTATCGACAACTTCAAAGACCATGTGGTGCAGGCCTGAACCATCATCAGTATCACCAATGTACATCCCTGGGCGCTTACGCACCGCATCCAGTCCTTTAAGGACTTTAATACTGGACGAGTCGTAAGTCTTCTCATCTGACATAGATTTATTCTCCGCTTGCTACTTTATCTGTCGCGTTTATCGTGAATTGATAACCGCTTGAATTTTACCCTGTTCCACGTGAAACAGTTTTATCTCCGTTCCCGGCAGTTGCCGCCAGGCATCTATCAAAATCTGTTGCTCTACACCGGTTACGAATGTTTGCGTACCCATACTGTCCAGCCATCTTACGAGCAAGTAACGGTGCTGCTCGTCCAACTCCGCTGGCAAATCATCTATCAAGTAGATGCAACGACGTTCTGTAAGTCGAGAAAACACATAGCCTTGAGCAATCTTAAGGGCACATACCAGGAGCTTTTGTTGACCTCTGGACAATACTTCAGCTGCCGGAAACCCCTTTACTGCTATGCGCAGATCTGCCCTATGACTACCTATCTGGGTGAAACCCTGCCGCCGATCTTTTTCCGCACTGTCTGCGAGAATGCTGGCGTAGTCTTTATTCTGGTCCCACCCGCAATAATAGGTGAGCTCAATCCCTTCTATGGCAATGAATTCCTGAATCAATGAATAAAAGGTTTCGAAAAATTTGGTCATGCAAACCTGTCGGTAAGCGTGAATCTGCTCGCTATACTGAGCCAGTTCTTTATCCCAGGTCGCGAGTTCAAAGCGGTCCATTCTATCACGCCGGAGCAGGCTATTGCGGTGTTTGAGGCACCGCTGCGCATCTTTCCAGACCTGGAAAAAACCCGGTTCCACGTGAAACACCAACCAATCCATAAACTGGCGCCTCACCTTAGGGCTTCCCTCTAAAAGCTGAAACGTATCCGAGTTGATCACCTGAATCGGTAGATAGGATGCCAGCGCTGCGGCTGAAGGCACCAAAGCTCCGTTGGCTTTAAAAGTGGCTGTTCCATTGGCTTGACGATTGATTCCGACCGGTATCTCTGTGCCCTCAGCACTCACCTTACCGAATACAGTAAAGGAATCCTGTTGGTGATTAATAAGCGGTTTGTGTTTATGACTACGGAAGGAACGGCCGACACCCAAGACATTGATGGCTTCAAGAATGCTAGTCTTGCCGGAGCCATTCTCCCCAAAAATAAGGTTAACCTGCTCTGATGGGGAAATGTCGATGGAATCGAGATTGCGGAGATGCTGGATAAAGAGACGCTTCAAGGTCATAAGAAGGTCTCTTAATGGAAATCAGGGATTGAGATGAGGCCGCTACACCGACGCGTCTTACAGACGCATCGGCAT
This sequence comes from Cellvibrio sp. PSBB006, assembly GCF_002162135.1. Lineage (NCBI taxonomy): Bacteria > Pseudomonadati > Pseudomonadota > Gammaproteobacteria > Cellvibrionales > Cellvibrionaceae > Cellvibrio > Cellvibrio sp. PSBB006. Next base: position 3,373,026 of record NZ_CP021382.1, read on the forward strand.
AACAACATAAAGCGAATCACTGTTCTCAGGCTCTTCAATCAAGGCACTGCTGTTAGCATCAGAAAGGGTAATCTTGATGTTCTCGTGGTTGATGACATTCGCTACATCCTGCAAATAACTCACGTTAAAACCCACCTCCAAAGAATCGCCAGAATAATCTACAGTAACCTGCTCTTCTGCTTCTTCCTGTTCCGGGTTATTAGCCACAATCGTCAGCACACCATCGCTTAACAACAAGCGCACGCCCCGGTATTTTTCATTCGATAGAATAGCGGTGCGACCAAACGCCTGTTTAAGTTCAAGACGCGAGCCAATCACCACCTTGTTACCACCACGGGGCAGCACTCGTTCATATTCAGGGAACTTGCCATCCACCAACTTGGAGGTAAAGGTGTACTCAGCTGAAGTGACGCGAATATGATTGGCACTGAGAGTAATTTCTACTTGAGCAGTAGAGTCATCCAGTAATCTGGATAACTCCAATACCCCTTTACGCGGCAGGATCGCCTGGATAATTTCAGCGGTATTGACGGCAACTGCCCTGGTACACATCGCCATGCGGTGTCCATCGGTGGCAACTACACGTAGCTGATCCTGACGAACTTCCCATAGCATCCCGTTCAGGTAGTAACGGACATCCTGTTGTGCCATGGCAAAAGCCGTGCGTTCAATCAGGCGTTTAATCTCCTGTTGGGCACAGCTGAATTGCAAATTGCCCGGGCTGTCTTCAACATTGGGGAAATCACTCGCGGCGAGCGTAGACAAGGTAAAACGGCTGCGTCCGCTCTTGACAATAATGCGCTGCTCTTCCTGAAAAAACTCGATATTGGAGCCATCAGGAAGGGATCTGCAGATATCTACCAGCTTACGTGCAGGAACAGTTATCTCACCACTCTCCCCTGCCTGCTCCAGTTGTACGCGCCCGACAATCTCCACTTCCAGATCTGTACCGGTCAACGACAGTTGATCACCATTCAGGACCAGCAGCACATTAGACAGTACTGGCAGGGTTTGACGGCGCTCTACCACACCGGCAACCAATTGTAAGGGTTTAAGCAGAGCCTCGCGGGAAACGACAAATTTCATGTGTTGGTCTCTTTAAATGTCCTGATAAAAGTGCTTCAACAGAAGGTATAGGAATTCTGGTGTGCGATAACCCTGCACGGCTTGCGCATCATAAACCGAATCAGTGTGTCTGGATCAAGTTGTGAGGGAACGCAGCAAATTTTTCATGTCTTCACGAATGTCCGCACTCTCTTCCTGCAGCTCCTTGATCTTGCGGCAAGCGTGCAAAACCGTTGTATGATCTCGTCCACCAAAAGCCTCACCGATCTCCGGCAGGCTGTGATTGGTTAATTCTTTTGCCAGCGCCATGGCCACCTGCCGCGGACGTGCAACTGAGCGACTGCGACGCTTGGAAAGCAAGTCGTTGATCTTGATCTTGTAATACTCGCCTACAACGCGTTGGATATTATCTATCCCCACCTGTTTATCCTGTAGGGCCAAGAGGTCTTTCAAAGCTTCGCGCACCAGGTCCACATCAATGGCGCGACCCGTAAAATTAGCACTGGCAATCACCCGCTTTAACGCACCTTCCAGATCGCGCACATTGGCGCGAATACGCTGGGCAATAAAGAAGGCGGCTTCGTGGGGTAGATCTATACCGACCTGTTCAGCCTTCTTCATTAATATAGCGACGCGAGTTTCCAGCTCCGGCGGTTCAATGGCCACCGTTAGCCCCCAACCAAAACGGGACTTCAAGCGCTCCTCAAGGCCATTAATTTCCTTGGGATAACGATCACAGGTGAGAATGATCTGCCGACCGCCTTCAAGAAGGGAATTAAAGGTATGAAAAAATTCTTCCTGGGACCGCTCTTTGCCAGCGAAGAACTGAATATCGTCAATCAACAAAGCATCCATGGAACGGTAGTAGCGTTTGAAGTCGTTGATCGCGTTCAGCTGCAACGCCTTAACCATATCTGCCACAAAACGCTCGGAGTGCAGATACACCACCTTGGCATTCGGATTACGGGCCACCATGGCATTACCAACTGCCTGCATCAAGTGGGTCTTACCCAAGCCTACCCCGCCGTAAATAAATAACGGATTGTATGCACCGCCGGGATTTTCAGCCACCTGACGTGCCGCCGCCAGGCCCAGCTGGTTGGACTTACCTTCAACAAAGGTAGCGAAGGTTGAGGACACATTCAGATAGTTACTATGCTTAAGCGCTCCCTCAACTTCCGCCTCCTGCGTGTTACGCGAACCAGACTCAAAACCGGTCTCCACCGCTGCGGCGTCTTTTATCGGCGTAGCCATCGAGGTAACCCCTGAGACCACGCCATCAATAGAAGACAAAGCAGGAGCGCGGGATTCCGATGATAAGTTGCCATTGTGTTGAGGTTGCTGGGTCGCAAACGAGGATACGGGAACTGATTCAACAGCAGGCGATACCGGCACGCGATTGTATTGGAACGCTGCCTGGGGTCTGGGAAGAATCCCGATCACCACTGTCAAACTGCTTCCCTGCTGGTAACTGCCGACCAACTCACGAATGCGAGTCAGAAATTTTTCGGACACCCAATCGCAAATAAATCGATTAGGTGCTAATAAACGTAATTCGTTGGGGCCGGCCGACTCATCGATCTGCAACGGTTTAATCCAGGTGTTGAACTGCTGTTGGGGCAATTCACCCTGTAAACTCGATGCGCATAATTTCCAAAGTGACTGCGGCAAAACCCCTACTCCAGGCTGAAAGTTATTATTTCAAAATGAGCCGGCTAGTGTACTCTCCCACCTCTTTGTTATCCACAGTTGACACAAAAAAATAATGTCATAAGAAATTTTTTACTCATTTAAATTCAATAAGTTAACAACCACTCACCAGAAAATTTATACACAGAGCTGGCACAAAAAATTGTTCATTTTTTAATCTTATCTGTTAATAAATCTGTGGATATCCTCGTAATAAATTGGTGAAAAACCGGTATATCGAAAAATAACAACAAAATGCACTCAAGCCTGCAGCATTTCGACAAAATACATTGATTTACCTTTGGGCTTTCTTTAGAATCCCGCGTCTTTTCACACGCCGTGTGATCTCCGCTACGGTTGCATCAACAGCAGCTCTTAAACAACAGGTTCAGTTTCATGAAAAGAACATTCCAGCCCAGCAATCTGAAGCGCGTCCGCAATCACGGTTTCCGTGCCCGCATGGCTACCAAGAACGGTCGTTTGGTATTGGCTCGTCGTCGCGCTAAAGGTCGCAAGCAATTAACTATCTAATTGCTGCTTCCGCAAGAAAATGAGTCGCTAGAGTGAAGCAGGCGTTCGGGAAGTCGCTCCGCCTTCTTTCCTCTAGTGATTTTCAAAGCGTCTTCGATGGCGCCACTGCTCGTATATCCCACCAGCACTTCCTTATCCTCGCGCGCGCCAATCAATTGGATCATCCCCGTTTAGGTTTGGTGATAGCCAAGAAACACATTCGTCTTGCCGTGGCTCGCAATCGCATAAAACGTTTGATTCGCGAAAGTTTTCGTCAACAACAGCAATCTTTGGCGGGTATAGATGTTATTGTACTGGCCCGCAAAGGGATGGATGACCTGGCGAATCCGGTCGTTGCGAAACAACTCCAGCAACAGTGGCAGCGGGTAGTACGCAAACTCAATCAGACGCCGCAACCTGCCCGCAATGAACAGAGGTAACACGCATGCGTCGGCTGGCCATTAAATGTATACATGGCTATCGCTACCTGCTGAGTCCGTGGATCGGCAATCAATGCCGCTTTTACCCGAGCTGTTCGCATTACGCTGAGGAAGCAATTGAAAAACACGGTTTTATAAAAGGGGGTTATTTAACGTTCCGTCGCCTTATAAAATGCCACCCCTGGCATGCGGGCGGAATTGATCTGGTCCCGGAGAAAACCACTCATACTCAACCAACAGATGGCACTCGATAAGATGGATTGGCAAAAGAACCTGTTAATCGCGGCGATGATCGCCGTTCTTTTTATGCTGGTGATTCGCTGGAATGACTTTCAGGAAAACCTCCCCGACTCACAAGTACCCGTAGCAAGCTCCACTACTGAAGGTTCAGGTTTCGAGACCCCGGATCAAAGTGCCAGTGATATCCCGAGCCTGCCGGCTAATGAGGATGTACCGGCCGAACCCAATCAGGCACCAACCCCCACCAATCAGACCATCAAGGTATTCACCGACAGTCTGCAGCTGGAGATCAGCACCCTCGGCGGCGATATCACCTCTGTTGCCCTGCCGCGCCATTACGCTGAGTTGAATACGCCCGATGTTCCCTTCGTACTGCTGGATAATCGCAATAACCACACTTATGTTGCACAGAGCGGTTTGATTGGCGCTAACGGCACCGACAGTGCGGCAGGACGGCCGACCTTCAGCGCGACTCAACGCGAATACCGCATGGCAGATGACCAGGACAGCCTGATCGTAGACCTGGTTTATCAACAAGGTGAGGTGTCCATCACCAAGCGCTTCACTTTCACCCGCGAAGAATACCTGGTCAAGGTGGAATACCTGATCAACAACCAGAGCGACACAGCCTGGAGCGCCAACCTCTATGGTCAGATCAAGCGCGACGGTCAGAACTTCCATAAAGTCAGCGCGTTGGAGATGAACCCTTTCCTCGGTGCAGCCATCACCACGCTGGATGAAAACTACAAGAAATTGAGTTTTGATGACCTGAGCGAGAAAGACTTTAAAACCACGCGCGACGGTGGTTGGGTCGCGATGGTGCAACACTACTTTATCAGCGCCTGGATTCCCGCCGCACAACAACAAAACACCTACCACCTGCGCAAGGTTGCCGGACAGGATTTGTATCTGCTGGGTTTTACCAGTCAACGGGTAGAGGTTGCGCCGGGTAGCGAGGGCAGTTTGCAGGCCCAGTTCTACGCCGGCCCGAAAGATACCGAACGGCTTGAAGAGATATCTCCCTACCTTGACCTGACCGTGGATTACGGCTGGCTATGGTGGATTGCCAAACCTCTGTTCTGGTTATTGAAATTTATCCACAGCTTCGTGGGTAACTGGGGTCTGGCGATTATCGGTTTAACGATCCTGGTGAAAGCCGCTTTCTTCAAATTGAGTGCTACCAGTTATCGATCCATGGCCAAGATGCGCAAGCTGGCGCCAAAGATGCAGGACCTGAAAGAGCGGTGTGGCGATGATCGCCAGAAGATGTCGCAGGAAATGATGAAGCTTTATAAGGAAGAAAAAGTGAACCCGCTCGGCGGGTGCCTGCCGATCCTGGTGCAAATGCCGGTGTTCCTGGCCTTGTACTGGACCTTGATGGAGAGCGTCGAGTTACGTCATTCACCTTTCTTCTTCTGGATTCAGGATCTGTCCGTTAAAGATCCATTCTTTGTGTTGCCGCTGATTATGGGCCTCACCATGTTTATCCAGATGAAATTGAACCCGACACCACCGGACCCGATGCAAGCGCGGGTTATGCAGTTGATGCCGGTCGTGTTTACGTTTATGTTCCTGTGGTTCCCGGCCGGTCTGGTACTTTACTGGGTTACCAACAACACACTGGGTATCTTGCAACAATGGTTGATTACCCGCCAGATAGAGAACGCCGATAAAAAGGCTTAAGCCCTTATCGTGAATCCCAATACCGACACTATTGCCGCCATCGCCACCGCCACCGGGCGCGGTGGTGTCGGTATCCTGCGGGTCTCAGGCCCTAAAGCCCGCATAGTGGCGGATGCATTACTCAAGCAACCCTTGCAACCGCGCCATGCGCACTATTGCAGCTTCCACACTCAAGCTGGCGAAGTCCTCGACCAGGGTATTGCGTTGTTTTTCCCCGGTCCCCATTCCTTCACCGGCGAAGATGTCCTCGAACTGCAGGGCCACGGTGGCCCGGTTATCCTGGACTTACTGCTGCGCGAAATTACCCGACTGGGTGTACGACTTGCGCGTCCCGGCGAATTCTCGGAGCGCGCCTTCCTCAATGACAAACTGGACCTCGCCCAAGCCGAAGCCATCGCTGACCTGATTGATGCCACTACCGAACAGGCCGCTCGCAATGCCCTACATTCTTTGCAGGGTGCCTTCTCAGTGAAGATCAATGAACTGGTGGAAGCGCTGATCCAGTTACGCATCTATGTTGAAGCGGCTATCGATTTTCCCGAAGAGGAGATCGATTTCCTGAGCGACGGCCACGTTGCAAAAGAATTTGCACACATAGAGCAGCGTCTTGAAGCGGTATTTCGCGAAGCCAAACAAGGCGTCTTGATGCGTGACGGCATGCGGGTGGTGATTGCCGGTCGTCCCAATGCCGGTAAATCCAGCTTGTTAAATGCCTTGAGCGGACGGGACAGCGCCATTGTCACCAGCATCGAAGGCACTACTCGCGATGTGTTGCGCGAACATATCCACATTGACGGCATGCCGCTGCATATCATCGATACCGCCGGATTACGCGACAGTCCCGATGAAGTCGAACAGATCGGTATCCAGCGCGCCTGGCAGGAGATCCGCCAGGCTGACCGTATCCTCTTATTAGTCGATGCGCGCAGCAGTGACGAGCAACAACCGGAGATCCTCTGGCCGGAATTTGTTTCCCAGCTGCCGGACCCGGACAAGCTGACTCTGGTACGCAACAAGATCGATTTAACCAACGAGGCCTGTGGATTCCTTAATAAAGAACACAGTGCTATAGGCATCAGTGCCGCTACCGGAGCCGGGATCGATATCCTCAAGCAACACCTTAAAGACATCATGGGTTATCAACAGACCGGTGAAGGCGGCTTCACCGCCCGTCGACGCCATCTGGATGCACTGGAACGTGCCCAGATCTATCTCAATGCCGGCAAAGCCCAGCTTCATGGCTATGCTGCGGGCGAATTATTCGCCGAGGATCTACGCCAGGCTCAGAACGCACTGAGTGAAATTACGGGTCAATTTACCTCTGATGATCTCCTCGGCCGTATCTTCAGCAGTTTCTGCATCGGCAAATAAACACCCCATCCACGTCAATAACGAGCAAAAACCTTCCCCTGCGAGTAACCTTTTCCTCGTTATTAACCCTGATTCCACCAGCAGTTACACAAGTTATCCACATTTATTCACAGGTTTATTCAATAAACTTCTGTTTTCCTTCATATTTTGATCCAGCTATCTGCGTTATGTGGGTAAGTCTGTTGGCTTGTGGGCTTAAAAACTGCCAATAGTTTTGGGGATAACCTGAAAAATCAGCTCTGGCTGTATAACTAACACTTTTACCACCAGCTTTGCGGCAGCTTTCTGCCAGCTTATGAGGATCTTTCCCTTGGACTTATTATTAAACTAATTTATTGAAATTAAAGGATATTTTTGTCTTATCCACAGAATGCCGGTCTCATATTAGTAGTAACAGCATTTATCCTTTCATTAAATAACTCTATATATTTTTAATTAATAAATTTTCCACTGTTGTAACGTGAAGAACTAAAAACATTGAAACTAAAAATAGTTTGCGCAAGTTTTGTACAAGTGAGCGCGCCGCTCTATAATGGCGCCCCTTTTGAATTTGCCTGATCCCCTTTTTCCAACCGGCTGACTTGTGAGGCCTTTAAAACCATGATCTTTCCTGAACGTTTTGATGTCATCGTAATTGGCGGCGGCCACGCAGGGACCGAGGCTTGCCTGGCGGCGGCGCGGATGGGTAGTAAAACCCTGTTGTTGACCCACAATATCGAGACCTTGGGGCAGATGTCGTGTAATCCGGCTATTGGCGGTATCGGAAAAAGCCATCTGGTGAAAGAAATCGATGCCCTGGGCGGTGCGATGGCGTTGGCCACCGACAAAGGCGGCATCCAGTTTCGGGTACTCAACGCTCGTAAAGGCCCGGCCGTGCGGGCTACCCGTGCCCAGGCTGACCGGATTCTTTACAAAGCAGCGGTTCGCCACATGCTGGAAAACCAGCCTAACCTGTGGATCTTCCAGCAAGCCGCCGATGACCTGATCGTGGAAAATGATCAGGTACGTGGTGTGGTGACACAGATGGGATTAAAGTTTTACGCCAGTTCGGTGGTGTTGACCGCCGGCACTTTTCTCGGTGGTTTGATCCATATCGGTTTGCAAAATCATTCCGGTGGTCGTGCCGGTGATCCACCGTCCATTGCACTTTCCAAACGTCTGCGCGAGTTGCCTTTGCGCGTTGATCGCTTGAAAACCGGTACACCGCCGCGTATTGATGCGCGTACCGTTAATTTTGATGGTCTGGAAAAACAATGGGGCGATGAGCCACGCCCGGTGATGTCAGTGCGCGGCAATCGCGCGATGCACCCGGAGCAAATGTGTTGCTGGATCACCCACACCAACGAAAAAACCCACGAGATTATTCGCGGCGGTCTGGATCGTTCGCCGATGTACTCCGGCGTCATCGAAGGCATCGGTCCACGCTACTGTCCATCCATCGAAGACAAGATTCACCGCTTCGCGGATAAAGACTCTCACCAGGTATTTATCGAGCCGGAGGGTTTAACCACCCACGAACTGTATCCCAATGGTATTTCGACCAGCCTGCCGTTTGATGTGCAGATGAGCCTGGTGCGATCCATCAAAGGTTTTGAAAACGCGCATATCGTTCGCCCCGGCTACGCGATTGAATACGACTTTTTTAATCCACAGGATTTGAAACACAGTCTTGAAACCAAAGTCATTGGCGGATTGTTTTTTGCTGGCCAGATTAACGGCACCACGGGCTACGAAGAAGCGGGCGCCCAAGGCTTGCTCGCCGGTTTAAATGCATCGCTGCGCGCGCAGGACAAAGACACCTGGTGTCCGCGTCGCGATGAAGCCTATCTCGGTGTATTGGTTGACGACCTGATTACCCTCGGTACCAAAGAACCCTATCGCATGTTCACCAGCCGCGCGGAATACCGGTTGATGCTGCGCGAAGACAATGCCGATTTACGGCTCACAGAAAAAGGGCGCGAACTGGGATTAGTCGGCGAAGAACAGTGGCGCGCCTTCTGCGAAAAACGCGAAGCCATCGCGCGCGAACAGGAACGCCTGAAAGCCACCTGGATTCAAGCCGGATCACCTGAAGCCGAAAAAATCGAAGCGAAAGTGCAGACGAAATTATTACGCGAATACAATCTTTACGACTTATTAAAACGTCCGGAACTGGAATATGCAGATCTTGCCGATTTAAAAGGCGAAGGCGTTGCTGATGAGTTTGTGGCGGAACAAATTGAAATCGAGGCGAAGTACTCAGGTTACATTGATCGCCAGCAGGAAGAGATCGAGCGCATGCGCGCGTATGAAAACACCTTGATTCCGACGGATTTTGATTTTACCCAAGTGGAAGGTTTGTCCAACGAGGTAAAACAAAAACTCGCCAACGCCAAACCGGAAACTCTTGCACGGGCTTCACGAATTTCCGGCGTAACCCCGGCAGCGATTTCACAACTCATGATGTACATGAAAAAACGTGGCTTGTTAAAAAAAGCAAAATCAGCCGAGAGTCTTGAACAAGCTTCTTGATAAATTGCGAAAAAGAAAATTTTAATTTCAGAGTTTTAGCTCTGAGAGACGGATTCCATAGTGACTTCCGAGACACGCCGTGAATACATCCCTGTAGGCTCAGCACCCGCATCCATGCGGGTGATGGTCTCGGAAGTCACTATGGAATCCTCGCGAACATCTTTCCTTACGAGTATTTGGTTTTGACTGATCTACAAAAAAAACTACAACAACAATTGATTGATGGTGCTGATCAATTGTCTGTGTCATTAAATGAAACGCAGATAGAAAAATTACTGGCTTACCTCAACGAATTTGATAAATGGAACAAGGCTTACAATCTTTCAGCCATTCGTAATATTGAACAAATGGTTGCACGGCATATTCTGGATAGCTTGAGTGTGGTGCCCTACTTTCAGCAGTCGACCTATTCCCATCTTGAAAATATTATCGATGTAGGAACTGGCGGAGGTTTGCCGGGTATTCCCCTAGCCATCATGTTTCCCGAAAAACGGTTTACCTTGCTCGACAGTAACGGTAAAAAAACCCGCTTTTTATTTCACGTAAAAACCTTACTCGATTTGGATAACGTCACCGTGGAAAACCGTCGTGTTGAACAATTTCAGCCGACCGAAAAATTCCAGGTGGTGATCAGCCGCGCCTTTGCCAGTTTGCAGGATATGACCGAAGGTTGTATCCATCTGCTGGCGGACGAAGGTATCTTTATGGCGATGAAGGGCCTGTATCCCGATGATGAACTGCTGCCGTTGCAAGGCAAGGTCAGCCTTGAGGCGAGTTATCCACTCAATGTCCCCGAAACGGACGGGGAACGACACTTGCTGATTCTCAAACCCGTCGACTAAGCCTTGGCAACCTCTGGTTGCGGTGGTAAAAATCCCATCTTCCCGGTTGCCCTGAAAAAATAACTGCCACACAATAGCCCGCTGTCTCATCCGGGCCCGTTAAGGAACATCACTTGACCAAGATATACGCTGTAGCCAACCAAAAAGGCGGAGTAGGTAAAACCACTACCTGCGTCAATCTGGCCGCTTCGCTGGTGGCAACCAAAAAGCGTGTCCTGCTGGTGGATCTCGATCCGCAAGGTAATGCCACCATGGGCAGTGGTATCGACAAAGATGATGTTGAGCGCAGTGTCTATGATGTACTGACCCAGCGCGCGGCAGCGGTCGACTGTATCCTCACCTCGGAAAGTGGCGGCTATCAGGTGTTGCCTGCCAACAGCGATCTTACGGCGGCGGAAGTGGAGATGCTTTCCCTGGCGAACAAAGAGCGCCTGCTGCAACAGGGTTTGCAACAGATTCGCGAACAATACGATTACGTCATCATCGATTGTCCGCCGTCGCTGAACATGTTGACGGTGAATGCACTGACGGCCTGCGATGGCGTCATCATTGCCATGCAGTGTGAGTATTACGCCCTTGAGGGTTTGTCGGCCCTGGTCAATACCATCAACCAGATTCAGCAATTGCTAAACCCGCAATTGAAGATCGAAGGCTTACTGCGCACCATGTACGATCCGCGCAACAGTTTGACCAATGATGTTTCGGCCCAATTGACCCAGCATTTTGGCGATCGCGTTTATCGCACCTGCATCCCGCGCAATGTCCGCCTTGCGGAAGCGCCCAGTTTCGGTCAACCCGTGCTGGCGTTCGATCGGGTATCCAAGGGTGCGATTGCTTACCTGGCTCTGGCCGGGGAAATCATTCGCCGCAACGATCCCAATTACAAACCCTCAGAATTCGTCGCTGCGGCGGAAGACCCGATTCACTAGGATTCAAGCCCGCTCCGAATAGCGGAGCTCAGAACACAGGCTCGCAAGATATGTCGTCAAAACGCAAAGGTTTAGGTAAGGGACTGGATGCACTCCTGAGTGCCGGGTTGGGAATGTCACCGCCACAGGTTGCCACCACATCTCCCACCGGAGAAACCGTTTCAACAGCTGAACAGTTACCCGCTGATGGCAAACTGGCGCATATTCCCGTGGAATTTTGTCAGCGCGGTAAATATCAGCCGCGTCGCGACATGCACCCGGAACAACTAGAAGAACTGGCGGAATCCATCAAAGCCCAAGGCGTGATGCAGCCGATTGTGGTGCGGCAGATAGGTCCGGATAAGTACGAAATTATTGCCGGCGAACGGCGCTGGCGCGCTACTCAATTGGCCGGACTGGACAAGATTCCAGCGGTAATCCGCGATGTGCCCGACGAAGCGGCAATCGCTATGGCGCTGATCGAAAATATCCAGCGCGAAGACCTCAACCCTATCGAAGAGGCGGTTGCGCTCAAGCGTCTGCAGGATGAATTTGAATTAACGCACCAGGAAGTGGCACAAGCGGTGGGTAAGTCGCGCACGACAGTGACCAACCTGTTGCGCTTGATTGCCCTGACTGATGAAGTCAAAACCCTGCTGGAACACGGCGACCTGGAGATGGGTCACGCCCGCGCGCTCTTGACGCTGGATGCACCAGACCAACGCGATATCGGCCGGCAGATCGTGGCGAAGGGCTTATCGGTTCGCCAAACGGAAACCCTGGTACGCAACTTTCAGGAAAATAAACACAAGGACAAGATCAAGGCGCCAGCTGCACCCTCCGCTGATATTCGGCGCCTGCAAGAACAATTGTCCGATACGCTGGGCGCGGGTGTGGAGATCCAGCATACGGCCAAAGGCAAAGGCAAACTGGTGATTAACTACAACACCCTTGATGAACTGGATGGCATTCTCGCCCATATCAAGTGAGATAGTGGATTTAGTAAGTTATTTAACGTAGAGAGCCACGGGCGCGGCGGATTTAAACTTGCTGCGCCTATTTAATGTCCCTATAATGCGGCGGCCCAATCAGGTAGCACAAAGGTTGCACCAACTTGGGCTGTTAGTTGATAAGAAGCGGCAAAAACGTCGAAGAATTGAGAAAAACAAAGCCTGAGATAGGTCGACTCCGTCCAAGCACCATAGCCAGACCACCAGTTGTGCAGCGATTGTTTATGTTGTGGCTGGCGGCGGTTGTACTGGCAGTGGCGGTAATGCCGATAGATTCCAAATGGGGTCTATCACTTTTATGGGGTTTTTCGGTTTGCTTGTTACCTGCCATCTGCTTCTCCTGGTATTCGTTTAAATACCGGGGCGCACGTGCGGCTGTAACAGCGGTAAGTGCATTTTACCGCGCCGAGGCTATAAAGTTTTTTCTCACGGCATTGCTGTTTGCTGCGGTTTTCCATCGCGCAGACAAGGTCAATCTGCTCGTATTCTTCCTCGCGTTCATCGCCGCACAGATTTTTTCGTGGTTGCTTACAGCCCTGACGCTGAAGCAGCCCCGTTGATCCATATTCATCCAACTTGCAACGTGAGAATTAACCATGGCAGCGGAAGGGCACGCCCCCACTACGACTGAATATATCCTGCACCACTTGACCAACTGGACCTATGGCAAGTTGCCCGCAGGCACTTATTGCGATGGCACTCGGGTACAGGAAACCACCAGTTGGGTGGTTGCACATTGTTCCGAAGAAATGAAAGCCATGGGTTTCAATGCGATCCACCTGGATTCTATGGCCTGGTCTATCGGTCTGGGTTTGATCTTCGTCACCCTGTTCCGGTGGGCGGCCAAAAAAGCCCACGCCGGTGTGCCCACCGGTTTCCTCAACTTTGTTGAGATGATCATCGAATTTATCGACAAGACCGTGAAAGACGGTTTCCAACATAAAAATCCCTTCATCGCTCCTCTTGCTTTGACTATCTTCGTCTGGATATTCCTGATGAACCTGATGGACCTGGTGCCGGTGGACTGGCTGCCGGAGTTGGCGATGTGGATCACGGGCGACCGTCACTTCTACTTCAAGGTCGTACCGACGACCGATGTGAATATCACCATGGCCATGGGTTTCACCGTATTCGCTCTGATGATTGGCTTCAGTATTGCCAAAAAAGGCCTGATCGGCTTTATCAAGGAATTAACTTTCCACCCTTTCCACCCGTCTTTCCACGGCATCGGTATCATCTTTGCGCCGCTGTTGATCGTGATTAACTTCACCCTCGAAACCATCGCCTTGATCGCCAAGCCGATTTCGCTTGGCCTGCGGTTGTTCGGCAACATGTACGCCGGTGAAATGATCTTCATCCTGATTGCCACCATGTTCGGTGCCGGCTTGTTGATCGGTATCTTCGGGGGCTTCCTGCAATGGGGTTGGGCCGTATTCCACATCCTGGTGATCACGCTGCAAGCATTTGTATTCATGGTATTGACCATCGTGTACATGGCTATGGCACACAATGTGGAAGAAGAAGACCAGTTTACGCATTAATTTTTTCATTCACTGTTTAGCTTTATTTTTTAACTTTTGACCATTTGAGGAGAAACACCATGGGTTTAGCTCTGATCGCTGTTGCACTGTTGATTGGTTTGGGTGCGTTGGGTACCGCTATTGGCTTCGCTATTTTGGGCGGTAAGTTGTTGGAAGGTTCTGCGCGTCAGCCGGAATTGGCGCCGATGCTGCAAGGCAAAATGTTCCTGATCGCCGGTCTGCTCGACGCTGTTCCAATGATCGGTGTAGGTATCGCGATGTACGTTCTGTTCGTTGTTGTGCCAACTCTGGCTTAATTTGAAACGCTTGTGCTTTTAACAGAAATTTTTTGAGGGTTTCTCTCGAAGGTTTCTACCAACAGCCAAAAGCTTTCCACAACAGGGGTTATCGGCGTGAACATTAATTTGACCTTAATCGGACAGTCCATCACGTTTTTATTCTTCGTGCTTTTCTGCATGAAGTTCGTGTGGCCGTTCATCACCGCTGCGATGGCCGAACGCCAGAAGTTAATCGCAGACGGCCTTGCTGCCGCAGATCGTGCGAGCAAGGATCTCGAGTTAGCCCAGGAAAAAGCCACCCACACCCTGCGCGACGCCAAGCAAGAAGCTGCTGCCATCCTTGAATCCGCCAACAAACGCGCTACGCAAATTGTTGAGGAAGCCAAAGAACAGGCACGCGCTGAAGCTGATCGCATCAAAGCTGCCGCCGAGGCAGAAGTTGAGCAGGAAGTGAATCGCGCGAAAGAAAAACTGCGCTCACAAGTCGCCGTTCTGGCGCTGGCCGGTGCCGAGAAAGTCTTGCAAGCTTCAGTCAATGAAGCCACACACAAGACCATGCTCGACAAACTGGCTGCCAGTCTATAAGCGAGGTGAACCGTGGCTGAACTGACTACACTCGCCCGGCCATACGCGAAAGCCGCGTTTCAGTACGCGCTGGAAGCGAAGGACCTGGCAGGCTGGGGCAAGCAATTGGCAACACTTGCTGCCGTCAGCCGTTATGGCGTAATGCAGAAAAAGGTCGCATCGCCGTCATTGTCTGCTCAGCAACAAGCACAGCTGTTGATCGATGCATGTGGTGACGAGTTAAGCGCACCCGTGCGTAATTTCATTGTGTTATTGGCGCAAAACAAGCGCCTGCTGTTGCTGCCGGAGATCTATCAATTATTTGATGCTCTCAAGACTGCACAAGAGCAAGCAATCGACGTTGAATTGACCACCGCCATCGCCCTGGACGATGCGAGTCAAGCCAATCTTGCAGAAGCACTGAGTAGCAAGTTGGCGCGCAAGGTAAATGTCCAGACGGTTGTCGACCAGCATTTGCTGGCAGGCGTAATTATCAAAGCAGGTGATTTGGTCATCGACGGCTCGATGCGCGGTCGGTTAGAGAAACTCGCCAAAGCAATCAATTCGTAGGATTGAGGAATAGAGCATGCAGCAGCTGAATCCATCCGAGATTAGCGAAATAATCAAGCAGCGCATCGACCAGCTCGATGTGTCTTCTGAAGCCCGTAATGTGGGCACCGTAGTATCTGTATCCGACGGTATCGTCCGTATTCACGGCTTGATGGACGTGATGTACGGTGAAATGATCGAGTTCGACGGCGGTCGTTTCGGTATGGCCCTGAACCTGGAGCGCGACTCTGTCGGTGCGGTAATCCTGGGTGACTATATCGGCATCGCCGAGGGCCAAACCTGTAAATGTACTGGCCGTATCCTTGAAGTGCCGGTTGGTCCGGAGCTGGAAGGTCGCGTAATCGATGCACTGGGTAACCCTATCGACGGTAAAGGCCCTGTCAACGCCAAGTTGACTGACGCCATCGAAAAAGTTGCACCCGGCGTAATCTGGCGTAAGTCGGTCGACCAACCGGTGCAAATCGGTTTGAAAGCCATCGACGCCATGGTGCCGATTGGTCGTGGTCAGCGTGAGCTGATCATTGGTGACCGTCAGATCGGTAAGACCGCTATCGCGATCGACGCCATTATCAACCAGAAAGATTCCGGCATTAAATGTATTTATGTCGCTATCGGCCAAAAAGCCTCTTCTATTGCTGCCGTTGTGCGCAAACTGGAAGAGCACGGCGCTATGGAGCACACCGTAGTGGTAGCGGCTACGGCCTCTGACCCGGCGGCGATGCAATTCCTGGCTCCTTTTGCCGGTTGCACCATTGGTGAGTACTACCGCGACCGCGGTCAGGATGCGTTGATCATTTATGACGACCTGACCAAACAAGCTTGGGCTTACCGTCAAATCTCCCTGTTGTTACGTCGTCCGCCAGGCCGTGAAGCCTACCCTGGTGACGTATTCTATTTGCACTCCCGTCTGCTGGAGCGCGCTTCGCGTGTGAGCGAAGCTTGGGTGGAGAAATTCACCAAGGGCGAAGTAACCGGCAAAACCGGTTCCTTGACGGCGCTGCCAATGATTGAAACCCAGGCGGGTGACGTGTCGGCGTTCGTTCCGACCAACGTGATTTCGATCACCGATGGTCAGATCTTCCTGGAAGCCTCCATGTTTAACTCCGGTATCCGTCCGGCGATGAACGCCGGTATTTCGGTATCGCGGGTAGGTGGTGCGGCGCAAACCAAGGTCATCAAGAAGTTGTCCGGTGGTATCCGTACCGCTCTGGCACAGTACCGTGAATTGGCCGCCTTCTCCCAGTTTGCCTCTGATCTGGATGAAGCGACCAAGTCACAGCTGGATCACGGCCAACGCGTGACAGAACTCATGAAGCAGAAGCAATTCTCGCCCATGAGCATCGCGCAGATGGCATTGGTTCTGTATGCGGCCAACGAAGGTCACCTGAAAGATGTGCCGGTAAACAAGGTGCTGGATTTTGAAGCTGCCATCCTCTCTTACGCTAACAGTGAATACGCCGATGTGATGAAGACCATCAACACCACCGGCGACTGGAACGCGGAACTGGAAGGCAAATTCAAAGAACTGATCACCAAGTTCAAGGCGAGCCAAACCTGGTAAGACATTGCAGGCCCGCGATTATGCGGGCCTTTCCATGTCGTAACGCACATCTTGAGGGCCTTTGAGAATGGCAGGCACAAAAGAAATACGGACCCAGATGCTCAGCATCAAGAGCACGCAAAAGATTACCAGCGCGATGGAAATGGTCGCCGCCAGTAAGATGCGCCGTGCTCAGGAGCGGATGCAGTTGGGTAAGCCTTACGCCAAGCGTATGCGTGAGGTGATCGGGCATCTGGCCAACGCCAATCCCGAGTACAAGCACAGTTTTATGCAACAGCGCGACGTTAAACGCGTCGGTTTTATCCTGGTATCCAGTGACCGCGGTCTCTGCGGCGGCTTGAACATTAACGTGTTCAAAACCGCTATCAGAAATATGAAACCCTGGTCGGATCAGGGCGTGGATATCGATCTTTGCCTGATTGGTGCAAAAGCCTCGGCATTCTTTAAAAGCTTTGGTGGCAATGTGGTTGCCGCTACCCGCGACCTGGGTGAAGCACCCAGCGTGGCCGACCTGATCGGTAGCGTTAAAGTGATGCTCGACGCATACGCCGACGGCAAGATTGATCGTCTCTTTCTGGTGAGTAACGAATTCGTCAACACCATGACCCAGAGCCCTACCCTGCGTCAGTTATTGCCGCTGGAACCGGAAGAAAACAAAAAGCTGAAACACCATTGGGATTACATCTACGAGCCCAACGCCGAAGTGTTACTCGACGGCCTCTTGACTCGCTACATCGAATCCCAGGTGTATCAAGCGGTAGTGGAAAATGCGGCGGCTGAACAAGCTGCGCGCATGATCGCCATGAAAAGCGCCACTGATAACGCCGGTGAGCTGATCGATAGCCTCAAGTTGATCTACAACAAGGCCCGTCAATCAGCGATTACCCAGGAGTTGTCCGAGATCGTGGGTGGCGCAGCGGCGGTCGCTTCCTAAGCTGATGCAACAATTTTGAGTTTAAACCTTCAGGTCCGCGCTAACAGATTAGCCAGCCTGAGATGAAGAGGAACCGGAAATGAGTAGCGGACGTATCGTACAAATCATCGGTGCCGTTATCGACGTGGAATTCCCGCGCGATGCCGTGCCCCAAATTTATGATGCACTGAAGGTCACCGAAGGCGACTTGACGCTGGAAGTACAACAACAATTGGGCGACGGCGTAGTGCGCACTATTGCACTGGGCTCCTCAGAGGGTCTGCGTCGTGGTCTGGCTGTTTCCAACACCAATGAGCCCATCAAAGTACCCGTCGGTAAAGAAACCCTCGGTCGCATCATGGACGTATTGGGCAACCCCATTGATGAAGCAGGTCCCATCGGCGAGCAAGAGCGCATGCAGATTCACCGCAAGGCGCCCGCTTACGAAGAACTGGCTGCATCCAATGACTTGCTGGAAACCGGTATTAAAGTTATCGACCTGGTATGTCCTTTCGCCAAGGGCGGTAAAGTTGGTCTGTTCGGTGGTGCGGGTGTAGGTAAAACCGTCAACATGATGGAACTGATCAACAACATCGCCAAAGAGCACAGCGGTCTGTCGGTATTCGCCGGTGTGGGTGAGCGTACTCGTGAAGGTAACGACTTCTACCACGAAATGACCGACTCCAAGGTTGTGGATAAAGTAGCGATGGTATACGGCCAGATGAACGAGCCACCAGGCAACCGTTTGCGCGTAGCCTTGACCGGTTTGACCATGGCTGAAAAATTCCGTGACGAAGGAAAAGATGTTCTGTTGTTTGTGGACAACATCTACCGTTACACCCTAGCCGGTACGGAAGTATCTGCACTGTTGGGCCGTATGCCTTCAGCGGTAGGTTACCAGCCGACCCTGGCGGAAGAGATGGGCGTTCTGCAAGAGCGTATTACCTCAACCAAAACCGGTTCTATCACCTCGGTACAAGCCGTATACGTACCCGCGGATGACTTGACCGACCCGTCACCGGCCACCACCTTTGCGCACTTGGACTCAACCGTAGTACTGAGCCGTGACATCGCTGCAAAAGGTATTTACCCGGCAATTGACCCGCTGGATTCAACCTCACGTCAGTTGGACCCGCTGATCATCGGTCAGGAACACTACGAAACCGCGCGCGGCGTGCAAACCGTACTGCAACGTTTCAAAGAGCTGAAAGACATTATCGCGATCCTGGGTATGGATGAATTGTCAGAAGAAGACAAACAAACCGTAGCCCGCGCGCGTAAGATCGAGCGCTTCCTGTCCCAGCCATTCCACGTCGCAGAAGTATTTACCGGTTCACCGGGCAAATACGTGCCGCTGAAAGAAACCATTCGCGGTTTCAGAGGCATCCTTGCCGGTGAGTACGATCACCTGCCAGAGCAGGCGTTCTACATGGTTGGTTCTATCGATGAAGTGGTCGAGAAAGCTGCCAAACTGAAATAATGACCATACCCGGTAGCGCCTCTTATTAAGAGCCTGCCGGGTTGTTCTCAGCATGAGAGACAGAGACATGGCTATGACTGTTCAATGCGATATCGTCAGTGCAGAGCGCGAGATTTTCTCCGGTCTGGTCGAGATGGTAGTGGCCAACGGTTCGCTGGGTGATCTGGGTATTAACTACGGCCACGCGCCCTTGTTAACTGGCCTTGAGCCAGGCCCGGTGCGCATCAAGAAGCAAGGTGGCGAGGAAGAGATCTTCTACGTCTCCGGTGGCTATCTTGAAGTGCAGCCTTACCATGTGACGGTGCTGGCTGATACCGCCCTGCGCGCCGGTGACATGGACGAAGCGGCAGCGCAACAAGCCAAAGAGCACGCTGCGCAACAACTGGCAAATCAATCGGGTGAAGTGGATTATTCCCGCGCGGCTATCCAGTTGGCAGAAGCCTCTGCCCAGTTACGCACATTGCAATCGATTCGTAAGAAACTCGGTAAATAAACACAACTCTTGTGTGGATTCACCAAACTAAAAAAGGGTAGCTCAGGCTACCCTTTTTACTTTCCTGCACCGCAGCGATTTCAGAGCTTCTATAAAGGCACCGGTGCAACCCCTTCGTTGGTCATCACGACCGGTTTGATGGAACCATCTTCATTGAAATACAAGTGCTCAATCGCCATCAGCCGATGGTTGCCGTCATTAGTGTCCAAAGGGCGGCGATGGTAAACAATGTACCAATTATCTGTACCCGGAATATTCACCACGGAATGATGGCCGGCGCCCTTGGCGATCCTGGTATCCTGTTGCAGGATTTTGCCGATGCGCTTGAACGGCCCCAGCGGCGATGAAGCCATGGCGTAGGCCACGCTGTAATCCGGCCCCGTCCACTCTCCTTCGGACCACATCAGATAATACATCCCCTTGCGTTTCACCATAAACGAGCCTTCAACATAGTCTTCACTCGGTGTGATGTCTTTGTAGAACTCGCCATCAGCAAAGGGCTCCAGGCTGAGTAAATCCTTACTTAGCTTGACGACATTGCAGCGCTTCCAGCCACCGTAATAGAGGTAGAACTGGCCATCGTCGTCCTTGAATACCATCTGATCGATGGGCTGCGCGCCCTTGTGAATCTGGCCGATCAGCGGTTTGCCCAAGGCATCGCGATAAGGGCCTTCGGGTTTATCGGCGACCGCCACACCGATGCCGCCGAGCTGTTCGTTGTCCAGGATATTGTTGGCGCTGAAGAACAGGTAGTACTTACCGTTAGCCGCGATCGCGGAGGGCGCCCAGACGGCATAGGCAGCCCAACTTACATCCTTGATATCCAATACCCGATGATGTCTGGTCCAGTTGACGAGGTCCGGGGAAGAAAAGGCATCGAGAAACGTCTGTTTCAGGAACGGCGACCAGATACCAGGCTGGTTGCGTTGTTCGCGCTGGCTTTCGCTCAGGGTGACCGGTAGGTCGGGCGTGGTTTCGCCGGCAGAATAAGTTGGATAAATCCAGAACTGGTCGTTGAAGATCCGTATCTCCGGATCGGCATACCAACCCGGATCAATGGGATTGGCAGCAAGGCTCTGAGCACCGTATTGGCTACCGACGAGCAGACACAAAACCTTGATAAAAGATGTCAGGAACCTATTCATAATGTCACCCGGTAATTGATGACATTGATAGTGTTTGTGCCTCGCAGTGAAGTCAAAATATTTAACAAAGCTTATGACATATCCGTAACCGCCGGCTTGTCGTAACGGCAGCATCAACGGTCATAAACCGTTAGAATGTGCACCGATTTATCCCATCCACATCCACCGAAAAGGAATCATCATGCTCGATATTCTTGTTCTCGCCGCCGGTAAAGGCACACGCATGCGCTCTGATTTACCCAAAGTCCTGCACCCTGTGGGCGGCAAAGCGTTGGTGCAGCATGTGGTGGATACCGCGCGCCAGGTGGGAAGTGAGCGCATCCTGATTATCACTGGCCATGGTGCGGAAAAGGTGGAAGAGAAGATGGCCGCACCGGATGTGAGCTTCATCTTGCAGGCCCAACAACTGGGGACCGGTCACGCGGTACAACAGGCCCTGCCGCAACTGCGCGACGAGGCTACCGTCCTGATCCTGTACGGTGACGTTCCTTTGACGCGCGCTGAAACCCTGCAAAAACTGATCGCCCATGTGAACGATCATCAAATGGGATTATTGACCGTCAACCTCCCCGACCCCACCGGTTACGGGCGTATCTTGCGTGACGGCGATGGTGCGGTGAGCGCGATCGTCGAACACAAAGATGCCACTGACGCGCAACGCCAGATCAACGAAATCAATACCGGCATCATGGCGGTGAAGGCAAAGCATCTACAACAATGGTTGCCGCAACTGACCAATAACAATGCGCAAGGCGAATATTATCTGACGGACATCATCGCTCTCGCCCGCCAGAACGGTGTGGCGATCCAGGTTGAACAGCCCAACGCTATCGAAGAAGTGGAAGGCATCAACAATCGTCAGCAACAGGCCGCACTGGAACGTTTCTATCAAAAACAAAAAGCCAACGAACTCATGGTTGCTGGAGTGACGTTATTGGACCCGGCGCGGTTTGACTGCCGTGGCACTATTGAGGTTGGCCGCGATGTCGTGATCGACATCAACTGTGTGTTTGAAGGCGAGGTCGTGCTCGGCGACGGCGTTACCATCGAACCCAACTGCGTGATCATCAACAGCCGCATCGGCAATAACACGCATATCAAAGCCAATAGCCACATTGAAGATACGGTCACTGCAGGCGACTGCGATATTGGACCTTTTGCCCGTCTGCGCCCCGGCACGCAATTGGCGCAGGGCGCGAAGATCGGCAACTTTGTCGAAACCAAAAAGGCCGTGATCGGTGAAGGCAGCAAAGTGAATCACCTGAGTTATATCGGTGATACCACCATCGGGAAAAAAGCCAACATCGGCGCGGGCACCATCACCTGTAATTACGATGGCGTGAACAAATTCAAAACCGAGATTGGTGACAACGCCTTTATCGGCTCCAACTCGGCCCTGGTCGCGCCGGTCAAGGTCGGCGCCAATGCGACCGTCGGGGCCGGCTCGATTATCACCAAGGATGTTGCGGATGAAGAGTTGGCCATTGCACGCGGCAAGCAGCGCAATATTCAGGGCTGGGAGCGGCCGAAGAAGAAATCCTGATGCTTGCCGTGGGAATTGAAATTTACGATATGCACTGAAATCGAAACGACGTTTTTATGCATAAAAAATCCTGGGCAGGTCACCCTGCCCAGGATGTAAAGAATCAAAATAATGCGATGCATTAGCTGTTAGTCAAGTGTGAAACCGGTATCATCAGCGCCATCTATCCAACAATAATAACGAGGCCCCGGTTTATGAATAACTATAAACTCACGTTGATCCTGCTGTTTGGCGGACTTATTTCAGCTTGCGGTGGTGGCGGAAGCGACTCCCCCGATCCCACTCCCAATCCCTCCAGTTCCAGTGCCGCGAATTCGAGTGAAGCATCCAGTTCGGTTAGCTCGGCAACAAGCAGTGAAGCTTCCAGCTCTTCCGCTGCCACAATTCCTACAACGGTCAGCTCATTTATTGTGGTGGACCAATTCGGATATTTACCCTCAGCGGAAAAAGTTGCGGTTATCCGTGATCCTCAAACTGGTTACGACGCCGCCGAAAGTTTTGTCCCCGGTGCCACCTATAACGTAGTCAATATGGATACCGGAGCAATCGTGTATAGCGGCGCTGTACAGATGTGGAATGCAGGAGCTACGCATACGACTTCCGGTGATAAAGCCTGGTGGTTCGATTTCAGTTCGATCATCGCGCAAGGCAACTATGCTGTTGTGGATGCGGAGAATAATGTTCGGTCAGCGGGTTTTAAAATTCATGCGGACGTTTATAAACCCGTTTTGAAACACGCCGTGCGCACCTTCTTTTATCAACGTGCAGGTTTTTCCAAACAGGAGCCTTACGCTGAAGCTGGATGGACTGACACGGCCAGTCATATCGGTGCAGGTCAGGATACAAATGCGCGCTTGTACAACGATACCGGCAATGCTGCAACAGAGCGGGATTTATCCGGCGGTTGGTACGATGCCGGTGACTACAACAAGTACACCAACTGGCATGCGGATTACTTGATCGTTCTGCTTCACGCCTACCTGGAAAACCCGACGATATGGACTGACGACTTTAATATTCCCGAGTCTGGTAATGGTATTCCAGATTTAATCGATGAAATTAAATGGGGTTTCGACTGGCTGATCAAGATGCAAGAAGACAATGGCTCAGTGCTGTCGGTGATGGGTTTATCCCATGCCAGTCCACCGTCCAGCGCGAACGGTCCAAGTTTGTACGGCCCAGCAAGTACCTCTGCAACTCTCACCAGTGCTTCAGCTCTTGCGATGGGAAGCAAAGTTCTCGGATCATTAGGTATTGCATCGCTTAATACTTATGCAGAAGATCTTGGCAATCGTGCGGAAGAAGCCTGGGCCTGGGCGAATGCCAATCCAAACGTAACCTTCTCCAACAATGTGTCAGAAAATGGCTCGCTGGGCCTGGCCGCCGGCCAACAGGAAGTTGATGACGCCGGTCGCGCCGCCAAAAAACTTGCCGCCGCTATCTACCTGTTTGCCGCTACCGGCAATACCAGCTATCGCGATTTTGTAGATACACAATACAACGCTGCTCCTATCGATTGGGTATCCCCCTGGAACGAGCCGCAACTGACCAACTTCCTTTATTACGCCTCACTACCCAACGCTACTTCGTCGGTTGCCAACAGCATCAAAACCAACTACGCGACAGCGATGAATACTGATGAAAACTGGGGCGCTGTGCGCAATAACGCCGACGCTTATCTCGCTTTCCTTGGCGACGGTAATTTCACTTGGGGCAGCAATCGCACCATGTCCCGCAAAGGCACCACCTTTTATAACTTGCTGAGCTTTGACCTCGGCGATGCGGACGAAGCAGAAGTGCGCAACGCGGCGCTTGGCTACATCAACTACATCCATGGCGTAAATCCCCAGGCCATGACCTACCTCTCCAATATGGGCAGCGTCGGCGCGCACAGTTCGGTGAATGAGTTCTACCATTCCTGGTTCGCCAACGGCAGCGATTTATGGGACAGAGTTGGTGAGTCCGTTTACGGCCCGGCGCCCGGCTTTTTGGTTGGCGGGCCGAACCCGAATTACGATTGGGACGGCAACTGCACCTCGCCTAATCCCAACCCCGGTTGTGGCACCGCCGCACCAACGCCACCCAAAGGCCAACCGCCAATGAAGTCCTACCTCGACTTCAACACCAGCTGGCCGCTCAATTCCTGGCAGGTCACCGAAAACCACAACGACTATCAAGTCGCCTACATCCGCCTGCTCTCCAAGTTCGTGCAGTAACCCCAAGGCCCGGTTCAACCGGGCCTCTTTCTTCCATGTAGGTCGGATTAGCCAAAGGCGTAATCCGACAATGCCCTTCATAAGCATATCGCGTCGGCTTACGCTGTACTAAGCCGACCTACGGGAGCGGCGGTGTCCGGCGTTTCCCACTTGCATAAAAGTTTCGAAGGCGTAGAATGCCTTTCGTTTCGAAACTTACGGCACGGAGCCGCCCGCAAATGACCAAACGCAATACCCAGCAGCGCCGTCGCGCCATCATTGATTTGCTCAACAGCGAAGGCGAAGTCAGCGTTGAAGCGCTGGCAGCGCGCTTTGAGACGTCTGAAGTTACTATCCGTAAAGATCTGTCCGCCCTTGAAAGTAATGGCTTACTTCTGCGTCGCTATGGCGGTGCGGTTCCTGTGCCGCAAGAACTTATTGCCGACCCTTCTATCGAAAAAGTTTCGGTTCGTAAGCAGACACTGGCCAAAGCCGCCGCTGAACTCATCCGCGATCACAACCGCATCATCCTCGACAGTGGCAGCACAACTACGGCTGCCCTGCTGCCGGAGTTGTCCCACAAGCAAGGCCTGGTGGTGATGACCAACTCCCTCAGTGTCGCCAACGCCCTGCGCGAGCTGGAAAACGAACCCACGATCCTGATGACCGGCGGTACCTGGGACCCGAAATCCGAAGGCTTTCAAGGCCAACTAGCGGAACAGATTCTGCGTTCCTACAACTTTGATCAATTTTTTATCGGCGCCGACGGGCTGGACCTGGAGCGCGGCACCACCACCTTCAACGAACTCTACAGCCTTAGCCGCGTGATGGCCGAGGTCGCGCGCGAAGTGATCGTCATGGCCGAATCCGACAAGATCGGCCGCAAGATACACAACCTGGAATTACCCTGGTCGGCGGTTAGTGTGCTCGTCACTGACGACGGCATCAGCCCCGTTGCCAAAAAACACATCGAACAACACGGCGTACAAGTCATTTGCACCGCAACCCGTAGGTCGGATTAGCGCAGCGTAATCCGACAGAAAACCAAACAAAAAAACAACAGCGTCATCAGACGCACGAGCCAAAAAAATCCGGCACAGCACCGGCTCTCCCACGCAGGAGAGAACCAACAACTGAACAGCAACAAACAATCATTGGAGAACAACATGTGTGGAATTGTCGGCGCGGTAGCGCAAAGGGATGTGGTGGATATTCTGGTGGAAGGATTACGTCGCCTCGAATATCGCGGCTATGACTCAGCCGGTGTGGCGGTGATCAACAACAACGGCGAACTGCAACGCCTGCGCCGCCTTGGCAAAGTAAAAGAATTGGCAGACGCTGTAGCCGCCAGCCCAACGCCCGGCGGTACTGGCATCGCACATACCCGCTGGGCCACCCACGGCGAGCCGAGCGAACGCAATGCCCACCCGCACGTTTCACCGGATAACATCGCGGTGGTGCATAACGGCATCATCGAAAATCACGCGCGTCTGCGCAGTGAATTGCAAGCGCAGGGTTACATCTTTAATTCCGATACCGACACCGAAGTTATCGCGCACTTGGTGCACCGCGAATTAAAAACCGCCAGTTCTTTACTCGACGCCGTACAGCGTACGGTTAAACAATTGGACGGTGCTTATGGCACGGTACTGATGGACCGCAGCGACAGTTCGCGTTTGGTTGTTGCGCGCTCCGGCAGCCCCTTGGTTATTGGTCTGGGCATCGGTGAAAACTTTATCGCGTCCGATCAACTGGCGTTGCTGCCGGTCACTCGCCGGTTTATTTTTCTTGAAGAAGGTGACGTTGCAGAAATCACCCGACAAACCATCAGTATCTTTGACAAAGACGGCAATCCCGTGGAGCGTCAGGCCCACGAATCGACGGCCAGTTACGACGCGGGCGATAAAGGCCAATATCGCCACTTCATGCTGAAAGAAATTCACGAGCAACCGCAAGCGGTGATGAACACGCTTGAGGGCCGTTTAAGCAACGCCAGCGTGCTTGACGAAACTTTCGGTAACGGCGCGGCGGAATTATTCAAAAAAGTAAAACACATCCAGATCGTCGCCTGCGGCACCAGCTATCACTCCGCCATGGTCGCGCGCTATTGGCTGGAATCCCTTGCAGGCATTTCCTGCAACGTCGAAATCGCCAGCGAATTTCGCTATCGCAAATCGTTTGTGCAACCCAACAGTTTGATCGTCACCATCAGCCAATCCGGCGAAACCGCTGACACACTCGCGGCTTTGCGTTTGGCAAAAGAATTGGGTTACCTCGGCAGCCTGACGATTTGTAACGTTGCCGGCTCGTCGCTGGTACGCGAATCCGACCTCGCGTTTATGACACGCGCCGGAGCCGAAATAGGCGTAGCCTCTACCAAAGCGTTTACCACGCAATTGGTTGGTTTGGCGATGCTGGTGTTAGCTGTGGGTAAATACAATGGTTTAACCGCCGAACAACAAGCCGACATGGTTGCCGCGCTAAAAAGCCTGCCAGCCAAACTCGAAGAATCCCTCGCGTTGGCCAATCGCATCGAAGCCCTCGCCGAGGAATTTGCGGATAAACACCACGCGTTATTTTTAGGTCGCGGCGATCAATACCCCATCGCAATGGAAGGCGCGTTAAAGCTAAAAGAAATTTCATATATTCATGCCGAAGCCTACGCCGCCGGCGAATTAAAACACGGCCCGCTCGCATTAATCGACGCGCAGATGCCCATCATCGTCGTCGCGCCGAATAATGATTTGCTGGAAAAATTAAAGTCCAACGTCGAAGAAGTCCGCGCCCGCGGCGGTATCCTTTACGTGTTCGCCGATGTGGATGCGCACTTTGAATCGGATGACACCATGCGCGTAATCAACGTGCCTCACGCCCACCCCTGGCTCGCGCCGATTCTCTACACCCTGCCCTTGCAGTTGCTGAGTTATTACGTGGCGATTATCAAGGGAACGGATGTGGATCAGCCGAGGAATTTGGCGAAGAGTGTGACGGTGGAGTGAGGAGGGTTTCTTGAGAAAAGATTGTTGTCGATTTTAAATAATTAGTGATACGTTAAAATAAATGCCGATACTTTAAAATAATTGGTGATACTAACCCAGCCGTGATCAACATTAAGCCACTGCTGGGTTTTAAGAGCTGGCGACTCAAGGGACTTACTACCTCGATTGGCTTCGCGGTGAGCTCCGGGCATTCGAATTTGTTCCCCAACGACTGAAGCAGCTTATCGAATCAATTTAAAATGCGATTGAAGGATTCGTCTCCATTAGGCGCTATACCGTGCGTACTTACAGCAGTTTGTGATAGCGGTACAAAAGCCGTCATCTACAGGGGCGGTTCTTAATCTGGACGGTATTAAAGCCGCACAAAAAAACTGCATGCTGCCTCAGCAGTAACCCCGAAGTTAGGAATCCACGAGCGAGGAAACCCTCAGAAGGGGGCTGTGTACTCAATGCAGTCCGGGCAATTGACGCCATAGTCTCGATCTCGGCTGTCGCGGTCACGGCTCCCACCAGAGGATGATAAAAGAGTTGGTGATGATTCCGAGGCAGCCGAAATTTACGCAACAGACCCAAAGTCTAAAGATCCGCCTGTTCTTTGCGAAATGAAAATGGTAGCGTTGTTTAGAGTAAATCACGAGAGGGAGAATCTAGCATGACGACAGGATTGGCATTGGTAGAGGCAATTTCAAAAAATAAATCTTTACAAGAACTTGCTGATTGCGGTTCGGTACCAGCCGAGATCGGCAGAGCGGTCTACACGAAATACCAAACGGATCGCGACGACATATCGATTACGTTGAAGGAGTCAGAAGAGGAAATTAGAAATGCCATAGCAAACGCAATAGCACTGCCGGAAAATCTGAATCGAATAGGAACGGCGGTCTGGCACTTTCAAACCCTTCCTGGCTGTCATCACTTTGTAGCGATTCCATGGCAAACCCAAGAAGGAACACCGACGTGGGTGTACTCGATATTCATGGCGTACGTAAACATGTATACCTTGGGCGATTACATTAATGGTAAGAATCCAGCTCCAAGTCTCCCTCCTGCTGGAAATGGATTCCGGACGTACTGGACTCAAGCTGAGTTCGAGACAATGCTGTTGGATCTCCTGAGGCATGGTGATTCGTGGCAGCGGTACTTTGGCAAAGTTGAGACACGAAAAGCACTTAGTATCAAAATCAATAAATACCCGTTTATACGTCTAGATATCGCAATACAGCGCGTGAAGACGTTCGTAAAATAATCCCGCAAGACTAGGTGTCAGCATCCAAGTATTCAGTTTCCGCCAATGCCCCGCCCTCCAAAAATGGGGCAGAACACTCGATAGATAAAGATTAAAGGGGCTGGTATATAAAGCGCGTCCTCTCAATGGCATCTGGGCGACAGCGCCTTATTTACACAACGGCTCCGTGCCTAACTTGTGGGAATTGCTGCAGAAGCCTGAAAAACGGGTCGTCAGGTTTTGGGTTGGAAGTCGAAAATTTGACCCTGTCAATGTTGGTTTCGTTACCACGGAAGGTCTCAATGAGTTCCAGGTATTGACTCCCGCCGGTGCAATCCAGGCCGGCAACTCCAACCGCGGCCATGAGGCGGGAACAGATCTTTCGGATGACGAGAAAAGACAACTGATTGAGTATATGAAGACGCTTTGAGTGCGTTTATGATGCCCCAATAAAAATGAGATTGATTAGCATTTGCGTTAATGGTTAAATGCGCCAATTTCAACGCTCCGGCTATTCCGCCGGGTTCAGCAGCATTGGGGAGTTGTTATGCATACATTTATTCGCAGCGTTTTGGCTCTGTCAGTGGCAGGCGCTATGTGGGGCGGTAGTGCCTTTGCCCAGACCAGTCAGCAACCGGGCAGCAAAGGTGAAATTGAGACTATCCATATTTACGGCGAGGCCGATAAAACCAGAACGGCCACCAAGCTGAGCCTGACGGTGCTGGAAACGCCCCAGGTGGTGTCAGTGATTTCCCGGGACCAGATCGACGACTTTTCTCTGCTGGAGATCAACGCCGTGTTGGCCCAGGTTCCCGGTGTGACGGTGGAGCAGGTGGAAACCGGTCGTACTTATTACACGGCGCGCGGTTTTGACATTGTTAACTTTCAATACGACGGCGTGGGTGTTCCTTTCTCTTACGGTTTAGGCCACGGCCATGACGACACCGCTATGTACGAGCAGGTGGAAGTCGTCAAAGGCGCGACCGGTTTGATTACCGGGTTGGCTAACCCTTCGGCGACCATTAACTATTTGCGCAAACGTCCCACTGAAGACCTGCAAGCCTCAGCGACAGCCGCCGCCGGAAGCTGGAATCAATACCGCGTGGACGGGGATATTTCCGGGCCAATTATTGCGGACAAACTCAATGGTCGTTTAGTGGTGGTCAAGCAGGATGGGGATTCCTATCTGGATCGTTACGGCAAAGAGCTGGATGTCGTGTACGGGATTGTCAGTGGCGGCATCACCGATACCACGCGCTTTACCCTGGGACACAGTCTCAATGACAGCCACAGCGATGCTAATTCATCCGGCGCCTTGCCGGTGTTCTACAGCGATGGCTCCCTGACGGATTACGATGTGTCCACCAACACCGCGCCGGGTTGGGCCTATCAGGATGTAGAACAAACCCGCACCTTCGTCGAACTGGAACAGGACTTGAGCGAGAACTGGATGGCAAAGGCCATCTTCACCCGCAATGACCTGGACAGTGAGTGGACCTCGCTCTATTTGTCGGGTGCTCCCGACCCGATCACCGAAGAAGGTTTGTTAGCGCACGCGAGTCTTTATCAGGCAGCGGACAAAGAAGAAATTGTGGACCTCTTTATCAGCGGTTCTTTTTCGCTGTGGGGCCAGGAGCACGAGTTGGTAGCCGGCTTTAACATGGCGGACATCAAACTGACCGGGCGCTCCATCTACACCGACGAATGGAATTACGATCCCGTGGATGCTGATTGGGCCGAGGGAAATACACCGCTGCCAGAATTCGATGTCTACGATGCAACAACGCAATCCACCGACATCGATCAAAAACAGGATTCCTTTTACCTTTCCACACGCTTGAGTTTGACCGATGCGCTGTCCGTTCTGCTGGGCGCCCGCACCGTTGATATTGAACAAGACGGCATCAGTTACGGTGCACCCCAAATTGCGTCCGACAAAGAAACCGTTCCCTATGCGGGCGTCACTTACGAAGTGCTTCCGGGCACTATGATCTATGCCAGCTACAGCGAAGTGTTTAATCCGCAAACCTGGGTCGATGCTGACCTTTTGCCATTGGGCGCGGTGCGCGGAGAAAGTTCGGAGGTCGGTTTCAAGCAGGAAGTCTTTGCGGGGAATGCGGTTCTTACCCTGGCATTGTTTGAGTCCAGCCAGGAAAATTTCGGTGAATGGGTAACTCGCGATACCGAATCCGGTTTGAATATTTATCGGGGCGTTGGATTTGAAAGCGATGGTTTTGAAGTGGAACTCGCTGGCGAAATATTTTCTGGCCTGAATATCAGTGGCGGTTATACACAAGTCGAGGTCGACGATGACAACGGCAATGACACGCGTCGCTTTATTCCGACCCAACAATTCAAACTGGCCTCGGCCTACAACCTGTCATCAATCTCAGGCTTGCGTGTAGGTGCGAGTATTAATTGGCAAAATGAAATTTATTACGGTGATACCGAGGTGCAAGGCGGTTATGCCTTGGTGGATATCTTTGCTCGATACACGTTGACCAAAAACCTGACGGTCGCGTTGAACGTTAACAACATCGGCGATGAAAAATACCGTTTGAGTCCGCAGTGGGGGCAAGCCAACTTCGGTGCTCCGCGTAATCTGATTGGCTCTGTTACCTGGCGCTATTGATTAAAGGATTACCGATGTGCGTGGATGACTGAATCGAAGCACCTCCGATGCAGTCATCCGCGCCTCACGTTAAAACACAAACCCGGTTCCATCCTATGCGCGGACAATGTCCAGTCATGCGCTTGGGCGATTTCCTTACAAATGGCCAGGCCGAGTCCTGCGCCGTAATCACGCCGGTGGGCGCCGCGCCAGAATCGGTTGAATATCAGCGGGAGTTGTTCTTCCGTGACGCCCGGCCCCTGATCCCTTACTTCCACGGTTGTTGCATCAAGGGTAACTCTGATTTCGGTTCCTTGAGGCGCATGCTGAATAGCGTTTTCAATGAGATTTTTCAGCAAGGTAAACAGCGCACTTTTATCCGCTTTCCAGGTCGATCCGCGCGCATTGTCGAGTATCACCAGCCGCACGCCTGCCGCGTCTGTCATGCGCAGTAAATAGGTGGCCGTTTCCTTTGCAACGTCATATACATTCACCTCGGTGAAGCGATAGTTTTGCGCTTCAATGGTTTCGGCCAATATCAGCAGTTGCTGGACCTGGCGGGTCATATGTTCGATATCGAGTAGCAGCGCATCGCGATGACTGCTTGTGCTTTCCAGTTCAATTTGCGCGCGGATCAGCAGCAATGGTGTTTTCAATTCATGGGCGGCGGTGGCGAGAAATTCCTTTTGCACACGGTAACCCTGTTCGAGCCGGTCAAGTACATGATTGAAGCTGGTGACCAGCGGTACGATCTCACGCGGTACCGAATCCGCAGCCAAACGTGCATGAAGAGAATGCGGTGAAATTTTTGCAGCGGACGTCGACACTTTGCGTAAAGGTTTGAGTGTGTATTTCAGGGTGACGTAGCCGCAAATGCCGAAGATAAAAAGCAAGACCAAACCGAATAGTGCGACGCCTTTGACCATAAATGGGACGGCAATATGATCATTGATAAGATTCAGGAACCGGTTGCTGATGCCAATTTGTACAAACCAGGTTTGTCCCTGATGTTCAATGGATTTGGTAGCACCCTGGATGGTTATGCCATTGCGGTCGAATTCAAATTGTTCTTGCCGGAGTTCTTGAATGGCGGGGATTGAGGACCAGAATGCCGTGCCGGCGGAGGAAGACATCACTGTGTGACCAGAAGAATCCAGCACACGGTAAGCGGCCTCCTCATTCAGGCTATCAAAGAAAAACCATGCATCCTCCATGTCATTGTCTTCCTCTTCCATACCGACAGGAATGCCCTGATCGTCAAACACGAGTTCCCCGGCCAGCCCATCGGCGACTTCTGCGAGATTGGTGGGCGAAAACATATCGCTTTCCTGGGCAATCATTAATGCTATTGCCACAAGCCCGATGCAAAGCGTGCTCAACAACACGCCGACCACATAGGCCAGCAACACTTTGACGCTGAGACTATTCAACGGCAGTTGTCGTATCTGTTTCACGAAGCGCATAGCCAAGGTTTCTCAGGTTAACGATCTGTTGGTTTGAGCCAATACCAAGCAACTTGCGGCGGAGACGATGCAACGCCACATCCAGGGCGTTGGGTGTGACGGCTTCACTCAGTCCCCAACCGGCAGCTTCCAGCGCACTGCGCCGTACGACGCTTCCCTTCTTGCTCACCAGAAGCAACATAATCTGTAGTTCGGCAGGCGCCAGGGTCACGTTGTCGTCCTTGCAGCACATGATGCCGATAGCGGGTTTTATCAGTAGATCGCCATGGACGGGATCGAGTGCGATGTTGTGAACGGGACGGCGGAGCAACGCGCGAACGCGGGCCACCATCTCGTCCATGGCAAACGGCTTGGGCAGGTAATCATCGGCGCCTGCTTCGAGTCCTTCTACACGATCATGCAAGGCATCTCGTGCGGTCAGAATAAGGCAGGGAATACTGAGGCCGGTGTTGCGCAATCGCTGGAGGAAATTGATTCCATCGCCGTCGGGTAATCCCCGATCAAGGACCAGCGCCTGGTAAGGCACTTGTTGAACAGCCGCCATCGCCGAATCCATACGGTCAAACACATCAACGGCTATGCCGGCTGCTGCCAGCTTTTTGCTGATTAACTCAGCCAGGCGCTCATGATCCTCAACCAGAAGAATGCGATTCATCAGAACTGATACCGGTAACCAACAATCATCCGGCTATCGGTGGAGCTGTCTACCAATGGGCTGTCCTTGATTTCCTGGGCGAGGCTGGTTGCGCCAAGATCAAGGAAGAGTGCGTTGTGCCTGTCGAACATATAGATACCTCGTAAACCGTATTCAATATTAACGGCCGACTCTCCGATAAAGGCTGGCCGATCAACGCGAACTTCGTGGGTGCGGACGCCGTAGTGATAATCAACGTATTTGTCGTCTTGCCAGCTCGCCACCACGCGTGGAGTAAGGATGAGCCGTTGGCCGAACACCCAGGTTCTTTCCAGGCCGAGATTGAACTGCTGCCCTTCGCTGTTACCCGAGATGTCACTCAGCCACTCTGCACTGACATCGACTAACGGATTGCGCCATTCTATCTTGGCACCGGCCCAAAACCCGCCCTTGCGCTCGTCCATGCCATTCAGTATGGGCGTTTCATCCGCTTCATCTTCATCGTAGCCGCCAAAGCTGTATTGGGTAACTGCTCTGAAGCTAAATTGCTGGGATTCGCTGAGTTCAAGGTTTGCCAATTTGAACTCAATGCCGGCCCCGACCAGTTCTACATATTTACCTTCGTAGAAGATCAGCGGGATTACCTTGTTGTCGCGGTCAATATCTTTAAAAGGTTTCTGGCTGCTGATGGCAGCGATACCCAGGCTCCAGCTTGATTCTCTCTCGCTTTCTAACTCGCTTCCTGACTCGTTTTCTGATTCCTGAGCGGTGGCTGTAAGTACTGAGCCCAGACCCAGCGTTGAAATAGCGATCATGCGCATGATGATAGGTGAACGTAGTAATACCGCTAAGTGCATAGGGTTTCTCCAAATAGGTTTGATGGCAGCTTCAGTATTACCTGTGTCGTCTTACTGCTTCCTTACGGCGGTTTCTTTTCCAGTAAGCATCAGGAAAGTTTTCGTGGTGGATAGTGGTGTTCGACATCACACCGCTCATTTGCTGGAACTGAATGAATATGCAGAGAAAAACCCGTAGGACTGTATTTATCTTCGCTAGTGTCATCTTCCTCATTGCTGCTCTGACGGCAGCAATGACATTTATGCCTTTTAAAAAAGAATCGGTGAATGACTCACCGACAGTCGCGGCGCGGCCCGTACTGACGGTGGCTGTTACCTCACCGCAGACAACCGCATTGACGGTCCGGGTTTCCGCTAATGGCGACATCATGGCGTGGCAGGAAGCCAACATTGGTACGGAAGCCGATGGTCTTCGCCTGATAGAGGTACTGGCCAATGTCGGGGACAGGGTGAAGCGCGGCCAACGACTGGCGACCTTTGCCAGCGATATTATCGAAGCCGAGTTGGCGCAGAGTCGTGCGATGGTTGCCGAGGCAGATGTCGCGTTGGTTGAAGCGGCGGCCAATGCCCAACGCGCCCGAAGCTTGCAGGGTAGCGGCGCCTTATCGGTCCAGCAGATCCAGCAATACGAGCATGCTGAACGCGCCGCCCAAGCCAGACTGGATGCAGCCAAAGCGGTGGAAAAGACGCAACAGTCACGCCTGGCGCAAACCCGGGTTCTGGCCCCGGATGACGGTGTGATCTCCGCACGCGCCGCCGCCGTGGGTGCTGTAGTGCCGGCCGGGCAGGAACTCTTCCGCCTGATCCGCCAGGGCCGGCTTGAGTGGCGAGCCGAGGTAGCGGCCTCAGATCTGGCGAAGCTTAAACCCGGCCTGCTGGCGGAGATTACGCCGACTGGCGGACAACCTATCCTGGGCAGACTGCGGATGGTCAGTCCAATGGTCGATGTGCAAACCCGCAACGGTGTGGTGTATGTCGACCTGCCACCGGACGACAGGGTGCTCGCCGGCATGTTTGCGCGGGGTGAGTTTGAGATCGAGCAGGTGCAAACCCTGACGCTGCCCCAGAGCGCGATATTGCTGCGCGATGGTTTCAGCTATGCATTGCGCGTCGGTCCTGATTCCAGGGTGGTGCAAACCAAGTTGGTGACCGGGCGGCGTACGGGAGATCGCGTTGAAATCCTTGATGGCCTTGATGCATCTGCCAGAGTTGTGGCCGCCGGTGGGGGTTTTCTCGGTGATGGGGATCTGGTCCGGGTGGTTGAGAACCACGCTCAATCCACTAGCGCGGCGCAACCTCCACAGGGTGACCTATTGTGAATATATCGTCCTGGTCTATCCGCAATCCCACACCCGCCATCATGCTGTTCCTGATGCTCACTTTTTTCGGCCTGATGGGATTTCAGGCAATGAAGGTCCAGAATTTTCCTGATGTTGATCTGCCTGGCATCATCGTGACGGCAGAGCTGCCCGGCGCTTCACCGGTGCAACTGGAAAACGATGTTGCGCGCAAGATCGAGGACTCGATCGCCACCTTGCAGGGCGTCAAGCATATCGAGAGCGTTCTGACTGACGGCAGCGCCCGGATTTCGGTGGAGTTTCATCTGGAAAAATCGGTTCAGGACGCGGTCGACGACGTGCGCGACGCGGTAGCGCGTGTGCGTTCAGATTTACCGGCGGATCTGCGTGATCCGGTGATTGAAAAAATTGAAATCGCCGGCAGCCCTATTCTCACCTACACGGTTGCCTCGCCGAGGCTGGATGACGAAGCACTCTCCTGGTTTGTCGACAATCAGATCGCTCGCACCCTGTTATCGATACCCGGCGTCGGCGCGGTAGCGCGAGTCGGCGGTGCGACGCGCGAGGTGCGCGTCGAACTTGATCCGGCCCGCTTGCTGGCGATGAACGCGACCGCTGCTGATCTCTCGCGCCAGTTGCGCCTGACGCAACAGGAAGCCGCCGGTGGGCGTGCCAGCCTGGGTGGCGCCGAACAATCGATTCGCACGATCGCGACGGTACAGACGGCGGAAGAACTGGCCCGTATGGACATCACCCTGGCTGACGGTCGGCGTGTCAGTCTCGATCAGATTGCCCGGGTACAGGACACGGTGGCCGAGCCGCGCTCCATGGCGTTGCTCGACGGACAACCGGTGGTCGGCTTCGAAATTATGCGCTCGCGCGGCGCCAGCGAGATTGATGTTATGCAGGCGGTGCGGGCTGCCGTAGCGCAGCTGCAGGCAAGGCATCCCGATATCACCTTTACCGAGGCCCTCAATTTCGTTGATCCGGTGGAAGAAAATTACAACGGTTCCATGACGCTGCTCTACGAAGGCGCAGCACTCGCCGTCTTGGTAGTCTTCCTGTTTTTGCGCGACTGGCGCGCCACCGTTGTTGCTGCCGTTGCCTTGCCCTTGTCGGCAATTCCCACCTTCGCGGTTATGCACTGGATGGGTTTTTCCATCAATACCATCACGCTGCTGTCCCTGTCGCTGGTGGTGGGGGTGTTGGTTGATGACGCCATCGTCGAGATCGAAAACATCATGCGTCACCTCCGTATGGGCAAGACGCCCTACCAGGCGGCAATGGAAGCGGCCGACGAGATCGGCCCGGCGGTCGTCGCGACAACATTTACCTTGATTGCGGTGTTTCTGCCGACCGCCTTTATGGGCGGCATGGTCGGCAAGTTTTTTGTGCAATTCGGCTGGACCGCCGCTATCTCGGTCTTTTTCTCGTTGGTCGTGGCGCGCATGCTGACGCCGATGATGGCCGCTTACTTTCTCAAGCTGCCCAGGCACGACGACACAACGCCGCACTGGTTAAGGCGCTATGAGCAGTGCGTGCAATGGTGTCTGAAACACCGCATAACCACAGTGATCGGCGCGCTGGTTTTCTTTATTAGCAGTTTTGCGCTGGTGCCGCTCCTTCCCACCGGTTTTATCCCGCCGGACGACGTATCGCAGACTCAGATAACCGTGACACTGCCGCCCGGCAGCACGCTGACGCAGACCTCGGCGGCGGCTGAGCAGGCACGGCGGTTGATAGAAGAGAACCCTTATGTACAGCGGGTCTACACCGCTATCGGTGGTGGCGGCTCGGCGGGTTCTGGCCCTATCCCGGATGGTGGTGCAATCGACGTACACACGGCGAACATGACAATCACGATAACCCCTCGCAAAGACCGGTCGGGCGTCTCCCGGCAGCAGATCGAAACACAACTGCGTGACGCACTGATGCTGTTGCCGGGTGCGCGCGTCAAGGTGGGTACGGGTGAATCGGAAAACTATGAGCTGGTGCTCGCAGGCGAGGACAGCCTCGCGCTCGCCAGTTATGCCCAACAGGTGGAGCGGGAGTTGCGCACTATCGCTGGCGTAGGCGCCGTTATCTCAACCGCGAGTCTGGTGCGTCCGGAATTGATTGTGCGTCCCGACTTTGCCCGCGCCGCTGATCTCGGCGTGACATCGGCCGACATTGCCGATGCCCTGCGCGTGGCTACCAGTGGCGACTACGGTCAGGAACTTGCCAAGCTGAACCTGAGCGAACGGCAGGTGCCTGTTGTCGTGCGGCTTTCCGAGACTGCCCGTGAAGATCTGCAAACGCTAAAGCGCCTGCCAGTGCGTGGGGCACGGGGCCCGGTACCCCTGGAAAATGTCGCCACGCTGACTCTCGGTAGCGGTCCGTCGGACATCACGCGCTATGACCGCATGCGCAATATCAATGTTGAGGTCGAGCTGAATGGCCAATCCCTGGGCGATGTCGAGCAAGCCGCCCTTGCGCTGCCGTCCCTGAAGACACTGCCGCCGGGCATCACCCGAACCTCCGGTGGCGATGCAGAAAACATGGGCGAATTATTTGCGAGTTTCGGTCTGGCCATGGCTACCGGCGTGCTGTGCATTTACATGGTACTGGTGTTGTTATTCAAGGATTTCGTACAACCCGTAACGATTCTCGCCGCGCTAGTGTTGTCGATTCCCGGCGCGTTCCTCGCGCTGTTTATCACCGGTTCCGCGTTGTCCATGCCGTCAATGATTGGCCTGATTATGCTGATGGGAATCGCCACCAAAAATTCGATTCTGCTGATTGATTACATCGTTCTCGCGCGCCATGAATATGGCCTGACCCGGTGGGATGCCGTTATCGACGCCTGCCGCAAACGTGTTCGCCCTATTGTGATGACGACCATTGCCATGGGCGCAGGCATGTTGCCCATCGCATTGGGCTGGGGCGCCGATTCAAGTTTCCGCGCGCCCATGGCAATTGTTGTGATCGGGGGATTGATTACCTCAACCTTTTTGAGCTTGCTGGTGATCCCGGTGGTATTTACTTATGTGGATGATGGCGTGCAGTGGCTGTTGAAAAACGTAGAAAAATATTTTCGGTGACAAGTGGCATCTAAACATCAGTAAATCCAGACTTATCAGTCAAAGTCTCACAAGAAATACAGCCGTTTATCACTAGCTGCCAAACCAACACAGTCATAAAGTGGTGACCGTTGACACGCAATGTCAATGAACGTGACCCGAAAGGAATGCTTTAACTTAAAAGGAAATTTGCTATGAAAAAATCCCCTCTATGGGTGGGTGTGCTGGCTGCACTCGCCCTTCAAACTCCGTTCTATTCTTCTTCTGCAATCGCTGATGAAACCAGAACCAAAATCGAACCGCGCGAATTGATGCCGCAAGCCGAGCTGGTATTTACCGGCAAGGTTATCGATATTCAATACAAGGACGCCGAAGACGGCACGCCGCATACCTTCGTGACCTACGCCGTGGGTGATGTGATTGCCGGCCGTCCGGATGACAAACACATTACCTTGCGCTTTCTCGGCGGTCGCCAGCAGAAAGGTGACGTCATTCGCTATCTGAGCGTATCCGAGTCGCCGGATTTTCATGTGGGCGAAACCGATGTGTTATTCGTGCGTAAAAATAACACCAGCTTTTGTCCGTTGGTGGACTGCAGTAAAGGCCGGTTCCGCATTCGCAATGGTGTGTTGGCCACAGAAGATGATCTGGCGATTGTAGCGACGAAAGAAAACGCGCTGCGTGTTTCGTCGGCGGTGATTAATCCTGCGACCGGAGAAGCGATAGAGTATGGTCTCGGTCTATCCGAACCGCGTCTTGATCCGTCTGAGCCACAACCAGAGCCGATACCTGCCAATGTTGTAAAAGCGGAGCAATTTATTGCCGACATGAAAGAACTATCGAAAGGTTTCCCGACATTACACGATGGTTCGGTTCGTTTTTTCTCTGCCAATATCAACGATGCTATCAAAGTCCCTATTTTGAAACCGACGACGCCAAGGGATCTTGAATTCACCTCAACCCGTGTACCGAACGCCAGTGACTTTGATCGCTGGGAAGAGGAGATGGTTGAGAAAAATAACGGCAATCCCGTTCTCAGATAATCATCGTATTGGATAAATCGTCTTGGACAAGGAAGCATAAAATGAACAGAAATTTTCTAGTTATCACTGCACTATTCATCAGTCTGATTACCCTTGAGGTTAATGCCGCGAAATGGCGGGAGTGTAATGGCAATAAAATCAAATGGGGCAGCAATACCGTGACCA
Organism: Cellvibrio sp. PSBB006; assembly: GCF_002162135.1. Lineage (NCBI taxonomy): Bacteria > Pseudomonadati > Pseudomonadota > Gammaproteobacteria > Cellvibrionales > Cellvibrionaceae > Cellvibrio > Cellvibrio sp. PSBB006. Next base: position 3,412,932 of record NZ_CP021382.1, read on the forward strand.
TGCACGCGAGCAATGTCAGTTTTGTACCTGGCTCGTCGTTCACCAGTTCGTTGCAAACTTCGATCAACCGGGTCAACGATAATCCCAGCAAATTTAATTTTTCGTTGGCACTCGGCGACTCATCGGTGGGACGTAATAATAACCAGAACGAAATCTGGTTCAGCAACAATCCCGATATTCTCGATGGTGCGCCGGCGATTGCACTGAGCTGGAGACATTGTTACTGGTTGTTCGGCTGGCATTACGGCATTGATGAAGTAGATGTGGTTTTTAATGTGGCCACCAACTACACCACATCGATGGCCAAGACCAGCCTCTGGCCTTTCGGTGGTCCGGCACGTCCATTCCAGACCACAGCAATCCATGAGTTCGGTCATGCGCTGGGTCTGAAACATGAAAATCGCTGGTACAACATCATGGGTCAGGATTGGGATCACATCCACGTAAATGGCAATACCGCGCGTTCCTATTTGGGTGAAGATGCAGCGGATGGTTCGGTTCATTTATACGGTGCCACGACTGGCACGATGGAAGATGTATCCCTGACCAACTTTAAATATCAGGGAACCAGCGGCGAGTACAGTACGCATCAACCCACGCGCATGTACAACTCATCTGACGCGGTGTTGAGTTCTTTTATTGATGAGGGTGAACGCCGCTACCGCGCCAGCAAAAACCAGACAGTGAAACTGGAATTGACGGCGGAGAACAACGGCAAAAGTTATCAGGAAGTCAAAATTGCGTATTACATCTCCAGCAACAGTACCATCACTACGCTGGACCGTTTGATCGGTACGGGTAATCTCACCCTGGGGCGCAACCAGCCCTACACCTTCAAACGCACGTTGGTCATTCCCGGTGATCTGACATCGGGCAATGATTACTGGGTCGGTGCGGTCATTGATTACGATAATGCGCTGGGGGAAACCGTTTCCAGCAACAACGCCACCTATATCCCGATTCGTATTAACTGATAAACCCGCCATAAAAATCCCGTTCACGTTACACAACGTGAACGGGACTTAAGTACGTCAATAAAATATTAGTTGATCAGCACAACGTTCGCGTAGTTAGCGCCCGCCGGATGATTAACCTGCATGTCCGTCCAGGGACAGGCACCGACGGACTCATACAGGAACTGCGATCCCCAACTGCCACCGTAAGAGGTAATGAACGTCCAGGTGCAATCGCGGACGCTGGTGTAAGCATAGGGATTGCCCCACCAGGGATATTGGTAGGTTTCAGATCCCGCTTGCGCGACGGCACTCATGGCCAACAAACCAGCAACAAGACCTTTCAGACTCAATTTGACGTTTTTGTTCATATTGATTTCCTTTGATTGATAAGGAGAGCCGAGGCTCTCTAGCATCGTTAGTCTCTGTTGAAGAGTGGCCGCTCAGTCAGGTACAAAAATCGTTTTGTATTCACGACTCTGTAGATCAACAGACATTTTTGGGTTACCCCAAAATCGGTTTACTCAGCGGGTTGTCGCCGCGCGTTCGAAATAAATCTGCGTGCTGTAATTTTTTTCATCCACAACCACTGTGTAAGAATCAAATAATTGTTGTTGCGTTATTATGTTATTAAGCGATGTATTAAGGCTGGCGAGCTGATCCGCATCGGTGGTGAGAACGGACAATCGACATTGTTGGGAACGGCATTCGCTCGACATGCTCGGTAACCAACGCAGATTTTCATCCTGCTCAATAGCAGAATCCAGGTGCGATTTTTTTGTATTCGCCCACGAGGCATCTACAGCTTCAGCCGCAAATTGTTGTTCCATTTTTGTTCCGAAGGTATGCGCATCAGCCTCAAGTTTTTGCATACGCACCTGGTGCTTTTCTATTTCATTATTCAATTGATATTCACGCAGCCGTTCGAGTTCGTCCGCATCAGGATCGGCCACGGCTAGTTGTGGTACCGGATTTTGCGAAGCTGAAATGTGAGTTGCCACGGACGATGGTTGTTCGACGGTTAACCTCGGGCGAGACTCCAACTCGTCCACATAGCGGGTGAGATCCGCAATCTGATTCTGTAACTGTTGAATATCGGTATTCACTCTGTCCGATTGCCTGACAGGCACCGGTTCGGACGATGAATAGAACTGCGCGCCAGCAATAAAGCCTGCAACGAAGACGGCAGCGATCATTATTATTTTTTGCATTGCGATTAACTCAGCATGTGTATTTTTATAAATGAAAAATAATAGTAAGGAATGGCAATTATGCAAACGTAACGGTGGTTTAACTGGTAAATGTCGCAATAATCATTTTTTGTGTGGTTTCTCGCGCTAGTCATTCGCGCATTTTTCTACCGTCCATGTCGCGCTCTACCGCACACATAAGTAAAAAGCCTGGCGCATATCACCCCGCCGCCCCTATCCCGTGCATTACAGCGCCAAAACCTCCATATAATCAGACAATATGTTGATCTATAAACAGACAAGGAATAGGATTGGATGCCAATCATGTATACAAGTACGCAAGTGTGCATGAAGATCCTTAACGGCGGCTTTTGCATCCTCCTCCGGGCTCATGCAACTGCCTAACAATAATCAACCAGTAAGGGATTTTTTTATGGACTCAACACGTATCTCTCCCCTGTTTAAGATCAGCTTACTCAGCCTTGCGGTGGCGTCATCGGGGGCTATTGCGCAAAACCAGATTGAAGAGTTGGTGGTGACGGGTTACAAGGGCAGTTTGCAAAGCGCCACTAATGCCAAGCGTGCATCAACCGCGTTAGTGGAGTCCGTCTTTGCGGAAGACATCGGTAAGTTTGCCGATTCCAATATCGCGGAAGCGATTAACCGCATGCCCGGCATACAAATCAATCGCAATGTGTTTGGCGACGGTACGAACGTTTCTATTCGCGGACTGGGCACCAGTTTTACCAAGGTAACGCTCAATAACGCACAAATTGCCGTCGCTTCCGCCGGCAGTGTTGATTCACAAAACCAGAATCGCGAGATCGATCTGGATCTGTTTCCCACCGAGCTTTTTACGCGCTTCGATGTACAGAAAACCCCGACGGCCAGCATGCTGGAAGGTGGTGCGGCGGGTGTGGTTAACATTCGTAACGCGCGCCCGTTTGATAACAGTGAGCAAGGCTTTCACTCGGTCGTAAACGCACAGGGTGTTTACACTGATATCAATGATGAGATCAGTCCAAAATTTTCGGCCCTGGGAAGTTGGACGAATGACACGGTCGGTGTGCTGGGCGGCATTTCCGTTTTTAATAAACAATTGACCACGGAAGGATTTGAAACCATCGGTTGGACCAACCTCAATACCTCGCACCGAATTTGCGGCACCACGCCAGGTGCAGGCCAAACCCAGGCAACCACCGGCGGGTGTAATCCCTCGGGCGGCAACAACTGGAATGTGGCGGGGCTGATTCAGGACGCGAATGATCCCAATTTTGGTTATGGTGTGGTTCCGGCCAATGCCGGGGCGGGTTTAGTGGCGGGCACTATCATCGACCAAAGCTTTTTACTGGAGCAAAACCCAGGGCTTGATATCACCCAAATTTCCGAGGCGCTGATTCCTCGCCTGGGTCGCTCGGCGTACATGGATGGTGAGCAGGATCGTTTGAGCGGCCTGGTGTCTTTTGAATATCGCCCGAGTGACAGCATGCATTTTTATCTCGATGTTATCGCGACCAATCAAACCCGCGACTTTAATCGTCTGGCCTTGGCGTTTATCGGCCGCAATGGCACTGCCATACCCACGGATATGGTGTTGGATAGTAATAACGTCGTGCAGTCCGCCACCTTTGGTGCGGCGCAATTTATGCTCGAAGCAAGACCCTATACGGAAGATCTGGATTTCTACAACATCAACCCGGGCGCGCATTTTGAATTTGGTGATGCACACGCGCTGGATGTGCAATTGAATTCAAGCCGTAGCGATTGGAAACGTTCACAGCCCACGGTGCTGGTGAATACGCCCATCGGGCAAGTTGATTTTGTGAACGGTGAAGTCCCCACCTACACCTCGGCGGTGGATTTGAATGATCCCAATGCGGGTTGGACATGGACGGGCGGTGGCCGTGTGAATATTTCGCTGGAAGAGCGCGACACCGAAACCGATGGTATCCATGTGGATTATCGTTTTGGCGATGACGATAACAACATCAAGGTAGGTGTAGCCCAAGACACCATTCGCCGTGCGATTCGCGGCTATGACAACAGCGGTCGCTGGGAAGATGTGGTGTGCCGCAATGGCCTGGATGCGGACGGCAACTCGCCGACCACGGATCGCGCTCCCTGCAATGGATTAAACCCGAATTCTGCCGTACCGCAATCAGAATTGGCGTCCTATTTAACCCCCGGCCCGGCCGGTTTTATCAGTGTTGATTTCGACCGTTTTTTTGCGGCCACGGATTATTACAACCTGGCAAGAAACGCGCCCGAAGGTGGTGGCTCCGCAACGGGTGCGTCTACCGGGATTGTGGATGAAGACACGGTGGGTGCATATCTGGAATTCAATGCAACCACGGATATTGCGGGGCGCGCGATGCGGATCAACCTCGGTGGCCGCTACGTGGAAACCGATCAACTGATTGAAGGTCCGGTGTCTATTGCTGCGCAACCCACGGCCAATCCACCGGTGGAAGCGCAACGGTTTTACAGCGGCGTTTCCTCCAACTACAACTATTTTTTACCCTCACTTAACGTGAGTTTTGATGCAGCCGAGGATGTGGTGTTGCGTTTTTCCGCGTCCAGAACCATGACCCGTCCAAACCCCAGCGCAATGTTGCCCGCAACAAACTTTAGTGACCCTTCCGCGCAAAATGCAACGCAAGGTAATCCCGATTTGCAGCCTTACCTTTCCACCAATCTGGATATCGGTGGTGAATGGTATACCGGTGATGAAGGCTATATTGGCCTGACATTATTCGGCAAACAACTAACGGGTTTTACCGTCAATCAAAACACCACGATTCCCTTCTCGCAATTGCCGGTGGCGATTGGTAATCCCTTTATGATTCCGTTTGATTCTCTATCACCGACGGCGCAAGCCGCCATCATGAGTCGCGGCGGGCCGGATGTTGCCCAGGTTACGGTTACCCAACAAGTAAACTCGGATGGCAACCTGGAGATTGAAGGTGCGGAGATTACCTGGGTGCAACCGCTGGATATGATCCTGGAAGGTTTGGGTATTAACGCCAACTACACCCACATCCATCAACGAAGTGAAGGCAATGGAGCGCCGGCGCAAGCCATTGGTGTATCACCGGAAACCTACAACTTCACGGCCTACTGGGAAAATTATGGCGCGGCCATTCGTTTAACCTATGTGTGGAATGACGAGCAGTTGTCTTCCGGGCTGAATCAAAATGGTATTCCCTACGCACAATTAAAAACCGATGCACGCGGCCAGCTGGATTTGTCAGCCAGTTATGATTTTGAAAATATCACGGGTGCACCCCAGGTCAGTTTAAATATCACCAACTTAACCAGTGAACCCATTCGGCAGACGTTCCACTACGATTCCGCAACCTTCAGTTACTACGACCCAGGCATGTTTGTCACCTTGGGTGTTCGCGCCTCGTTTTAATTAATTATATAAAGCTTTCCGCTTTCCCCTGCTCGCAAGGCAGGGGTTTTTTACTCACTCACAACGACTTTTTTATTTCAAGGTAACCAATGAATATCAACAGATTTTTTTTGTGGGGCTTACTGGTTTTTGCATCTTTCTGTTTTGCAGAAAAACAATCGCTAGCCGACAATAAACAACCGCAGGCGTTTCGTTACACCAACCCCATTACACGGGATGCCGCGATTTCTATGCGCGATCATTTTATTATCAAGGTCGATAAAAAATGGTATGCCGTCGGCACCTCCAACCCGATATGGACCGGCCCGAATCCGGGTGTCCGCTTATTGGTATCGGATGACATGCTCAATTGGAAACAACATTCCTGGTTGATTGATGCCAGTAAATTACCTGCCGACAGTCCTTACAACGGTCGCTTTTGGGCACCGGAAATTCATTTTATTCAAAACACCTATTGGTTAACGGTAAACAGTGGAAAAGTAACAGATGAAGATCCCAAAGGAATGAAGACGCACAGCATCTGGTTATTCTCCGCAGAAAAAGTGACCGGCCCTTACACATTAGTGAATGGCCCGCTCACACCGCAATACAACAACGATGCGACCTTATTCGAAGACGATGATGGCCAAACCTATCTGTACAGCAGCGGCAATGGTTTATTCCAGGGGAAAATCGATCTGCCGTCCGGCAAAGTGATGGGCAAATTTGAAAAAATTCTGGACAAACAATCACCCGGCAATCCGGATTGGATGATTGGTGGTATTGAAGGGCCGTTTGTGATCAAAAAGGAAGGCACCTACTTTATGTTTTTTTCATCCTGGACACGCGGGTATGAAGTGGGGTTACTCAAATCCAAATCACCCTTGGGGCCATGGGTGTTGGCGTCGCGCGAGCCGATTTTTGGTACACGCAAAAAAGGCTATCGTCCGGAATTGGCGGAAGCAGGCGGTTACGCCCATTTGAAGTTTCAGGATTCACAAGACCCCTACTCCGAAACCGGTCACAACGCTCTATTCATCGGCCCGGACGGAAAGCTCTGGAGTTCCGCGCACTACCTTATGTATGAACAACGGCCTTATCCCTACAGCCAAACACTTGAAGACTGGGAAAAGACACCGCAGATGGGCATCGAGCCTGTTCACTATAAAGACGGCATGTTTTATATCAATGGTCCCACCTGGACCGAACAGATTATTGAGTAATTGTTAATAATGTCGAAAACATGGCGGGCAGGTATCCGCCATGTTTTTCCGACGTGAAATAAAGGCGAGCAACACGGCTTTCGTCTGAATCATCACAACCCATGACCGCGATGGCGCATATTCCTGCATCCTCATAAGATCATCCCGATTTTGCGAAGGCAATCAAGCGCCAGAGTTGCCGCTAAGTCAGATAGTATGACAAGATATGTAAAGATGTCAGTTTAGCGCCAGGGTTCGGGCTTTCTCCCGCTTGCCATGGATAAGCGAAATCTCCTATTTAAATAATTCTAATTAATCGCAGGAGTTAATCAGATGCCGTTAACGACTCTTTCCAACGGACGCCACAACCCCTTTTCCGTGCATGCTTAAATTCTATCGCAATGCGGCGCTCGCATTTTTAATGCTGCTCTTGCTCACTGCGCTTATCATCGCGGTTGGTGTGGTGAAGTCGCAGCTCAGCACGTCGCTATTTCCCAAGCGTGACGCGACGCTGGTGTGGGCGCCTGCGATTGAACCCTCACAGCAAGAGAATAAAACGGTATTAAATGTTAAAAGCGAAGTGGGAACCATCGATTACGAATTCTTTCTTGATCCTGACGCTGAGTTTCCCTACACACACTATTCTTTTTATTTTATTGACTCCGCGCAGCCATACAAACTGGTCGATCTCACTCGCTATAGTAACGTCTCGTTTCGTATTTTATGTGATCCTAAAAATGTGTTGCTGTTTGTCCTGTTCAGTTATGACGAAAAAGTGACAGACCCGATCAGGCCGGTGACGCGGCGCGTTTCTTCCAGTGCTTTCTCCTGCGATAACCAATGGACAACGATAACGATCGGATTTGATGAATTGGATACACCCCATTGGTGGCTGGATAGATATGGTTACGAATTCAGCGATCAAGGCTATCAATTACACAAGACCATGGGTATTGCCTTTGTCAATTCATTGCAGAGTCCGTTGAACACACTTTCTCACGTAAGACTCACGGACGTGAAGCTCGAAGGTACCGCTCCTCAATATATTTATGTCGCTGTGTTGATCAGCCTGTTGATCTGGGCGTTGTTTTTAATCGGGTTATTTCGCCGTTACATTTTTGTATTAACCGTGGATATCAGAGAAAAAGTCAGGTTGGATCAGCCGTTGCTTGCTTATAAAAAGCTGTCAATTGAACCGCAAAAAGATAAAGAGAAAAGTGCACTGTTACGTTTGATGGCCACGGAATACGCGAACCCGGATATCAGTCTTGAGTCGGTTACCCTCTCACTGGGAATTAACCGAACCAAGATAAATGAAATACTCAAAGAAGAACTGGCTCTCACTTTCACTGCCTATTTGAACAAGTTACGGCTCACAGAAGCCGCGCGACTTCTGTCAGAAAATGAAGATGCCAACGTCTCTGAAATTGCTTATTTGGTTGGATACAACAACGTCTCTTATTTCAATAAGCTATTTAAAAATGAATACGGGTGCACGCCAAAAACATTCAAAACCTTGTATCAATCTAAAGAAGAAACATAAAAACCTAAAGAAGAAACATAAAAACCGACCCGTTCCCATTAAATGTCGATGCAAGATTCCACACAATATTTTCAACTTGCTCACTATTGAAGCCAGTTATCAGTAAATCCACATCTTCTCGTTTTATTCTGGAACGTCCTTTTATTAACCACCTTTCTTGCAACCTGCTGTTGTGCCGCAGCGAAACCGGACATTGGGTAAAGTGGCCTGGATCACACTTTAAATCGCATTGGCACAATATTCATTTAACTATTTACATAACTACTGAAATTTTTTGCATTTTTTAAAAACCCTTTCATAAGTGCAACTCTTCCCTGATGCGCTTCATTATTCTCCCGCCTCGGCATTGCTCAGCGCTCAACCCCGCGGCAACGCCTTACCTTGTCCAATAATCAAAAACAGCAGGGAATTCTATGGAGACTAATAAGATAAAAATCTTACGAGAGATAGTGCTTAAGTCGTTGGTCGGTGTGTGTATGATTTGCAGCCCGGCCTTTGCACAAACCGTCAACATCAACCCATCAACCGAACACCAAACCATTCGCGGTTTTGGTGGAATGAACGCCCCCGGTTGGATTGCCGACCTGACCTCCGCCCAGGTGGACACCGCGTTTGGTAACGGTGACGGGCAGCTGGGATTGTCCATCATGCGCATGCGCATTGATCCCAATTCCAATAACTGGGGCATTCAGGTGCCCGCAGCCGTGCGCGCAAAATCCCATGGCGCGATCCTGCTGGCCTCGCCCTGGTCGCCGCCAGCCTACATGAAGACCAATAACAACCTGAATAACGGCGGCAAACTGCGGCCGGAATACTACGGCGCTTACACCGACCATCTGTTGAGTTTTACCAATTACATGGCCGCGAATAACGCGTCGGTCTATGCGTTATCGATCCAGAACGAACCGGACTGGCATCCCAATTACGAATCCGCCGAATGGAGCGCGACCGATTTTGTAAATTATTTATTAAGCCAGGGTTCGCGTTTTGGTGCTTTGAAGGTGGTGGCGCCTGAGTCGCTAAACTTTAATCCGGCGCTTTCCGATCCTTTCCTGAATAACGCCACCACGGCGCAGCATGTGGATATTATTGGCGGACATTTGTACGGCCGCGCGCCGCGCGATTATCCGCTGGCGCGTAGCAAAGGCAAGGAACTCTGGATGACGGAGCATTACACCGAAAGCCAGAACTCCGCTAATGCCTGGCCCTTGGCATTGGATGTCGGTACGGAGTTACACCAAAGCATGGTGGCCAACTTTAACGCGTACATCTGGTGGTATATCCGCCGCAGTTACGGCCTGTTGACCGAAGACGGCGCCATCAGCAAGCGCGGTTATCTGATGGCGCAGTATTCGAAATTTGTGCGGCCCGGTTATGTACGCATTGCCGCCACGGAACAACCGCTCACCGGCGTTTTTGTTACGGCATATAAAGGCCCGGACAATCGCGTGGTGGTGATCGCGGTTAATACCACTACCTCCCACCGCAATCTGAACCTGAATTTACAGAATGTGAATGTCGGGCAGTTTGTTAAATACAGCACCTCCGCGTCATTGAACCTCGGCTACGGTGGCCGCACCAGTGTTGCCGGTAATAGCGCATCGGTGTGGGTCGATCCGCAAAGCGTTGCCACCTTCGTCAGTGAAGCGGGCAGCGGCAGTTCATCCAGTGTCAGCAGTACCTCATCGTCCCGCTCTTCGGTAGCGGTTTCCTCGCAAGCCTCCTCACAGCCTTCCTCCAGTGCCAGCAGCGCTGTCGGCGGCGTCACGGCGAGTGTTGAGATCAGCAACGATTGGGGCAGCGGTTACTGCGCGAACCTGCTCGTCAATAACAACACCAATGCGCCGGTCACCTGGAATGTCAGCGTGACGGTTCAGGGCACCGTGAACAATTTGTGGAACGGCAGCTGGAGCCAAAGCGGTTCGACACTGACCGTTGCCGGTGTCGGTTGGAACAGCCAATTGCAGCCTGGCCAGACAGAGTCGTCGGTCGGTTTCTGCGCATCGCGTTAAATCCCGAATCTCTTTTCTTGAACAGGACGATCGCCATGAATAATAACCTGACAGATAAAAAGCAAATTCATCAACGAGCGAAAGCTTTACCGGTTTCCGCGTCTATATTACCTACATTTACTCGCATGATGGCAGCGATAGTGTTTCTCTTCGCCGTCATCGCCCACGCCGACAATCCCCTTGTGTCCCACGTTTACACAGCGGACCCGGCGGCGCGGGTATTTAATGATCGCGTCTATGTCGTAGTCACCCACGATCAGGATAACCAGGCCGATTACGGCGGGCTGATTGATTACTACCTGTTTTCCTCCGACGACATGGTCAACTGGCAGGATCACGGGATTATCTGGAATTCCCGCAACGATACCAGCTGGGCGAACCTGGCGTACGCGCCGGATTTTATCGAGCGCAACGGTCGCTACTATTTATATTTTCCTGACGGCGCCGGTTCAATTGGTGTGGCCGTCGCGGATCGACCCGAAGGCCCCTACACCGATCCGCTGGGTCGCCCGTTGGTAAGCCGCAGCACACCGAACGCCAACGTGACCTGGTTGTTTGATCCGGGTGTGTTTATCGATGATAACGGCCAGGCCTATTTATATTTCGGCGGTGGCGGTCCGGGGAATGCGCGGGTGATTCGCTTAAACGACGACATGATCAGCACCAGCGGTTCGGCGATTACCCTGGATGTGCCAAATTTCTTTGAAGCGCTGTACATGCACAAAAGAAACGGCACCTACTATTTAAGTTATTCCACTGACACCGCAGGCGGTTTAACCATTGATTACATGACCAGCAATAATCCTACCTCCGGTTTTACCCGTCGCGGTACCGTGTTGGGTCAGCCCTGGGAAAATAACAGCAACAACAATCACCAGTCGATTATTCAATACAAAGATCAGTGGTACATCTTTTACCACAATCGCGCGGTGGCCAATGAAGTGGGTCACAGCACCTTTTCCCGTTCCATCAACGTGGACCGTTTGTACTACAACGCCGATGGCACCATGCAGCGCGTTAACGCCGGGCCGGTGGGCGTTCCGCAATTAAAAAATGTGAATGCGTTTAACATCAATCAAGCAGAAATGTTTGATAACGAAAACGGTATTGAAACCGAGCGCGCCAGCGAAGGCACCATGAACCTGATGATGGGCTCTGGCGATTGGGTAAAAATTGCCGATGTGGATTTCGGGGCGGGTGCAACGGGCATGAATGCGCGTGTGGCAGCGGCGATTAATTCCGGTCTGGAAATTCGTCTGGACAGTATCAACAACGCACCTATTGCCACCTTGCAAGTGCAAAACACCGGCGGCTGGCAAACCTGGCAGACGCAATCCGTTTCATTCAGCCGCGTCACCGGCGTGCACGATGTGTATCTGCGTTCAACCGCCGGACACAATCTGAATTGGTATCAATTTACCGGCACGACTGGCGGCAGCGGGCAATTGATGGTTGAGCTGGAATCGCTCAGCAATCAAAGCAGTTTCAGTCCGTTCCTGGTGCAGTCCGATAGCGCCGCTTCCGGTGGTCAATACATCGAATGGCCCAACAACAATAATCAATTGCTGGGCACGCCCGCCGACAACGAGAGCGGACAAATCCAGATTGCCTTTTCGCTGTCGCAATCCGCCAGTGTGCAATTCCAGATGCGCGCGGCCATGCTGAATGCGGACGACGATTCGTTCTATTACAAACTGGATAACGGCGCCTGGACGACGCAAAACAATACCGCTACCAGCGGTTGGCAAAATGTGTCCGTCGCGAATTTTGAAAACCTGGCGGCGGGCAATCATGTGCTGAGAATTTTGCGCCGCGAAGATGGCACGCGTCTGGATGCGGTGACGCTCACCGCGAGCGCCGGCACCATCAGTGCGAGCACCAATACGTCAAGCAGCGCCAGTTCAGTCAGTTCAAGCCCCAGCTCCAGTGCGGTGAGTTCAAGCGTTGCGAGCAGCGTGGCCAGCTCGACGCCCACTGGCGGTAACGTGTCCGGTTCGATACAAATTACCAATGACTGGGGCGGCGGTTATTGTGCGTCGCTTACCGTGACCAACAGCAGCGGTTCAGCGGTCACCTGGAATCTGGGTATTACGGTTGAGGGTACCGTGAGCAGTTTGTGGAATGGCGAATGGAGTCAAAGCGGTTCAACATTGAACGTGTCCGGTGTTGCCTGGAACAGCACCTTGCAACCGGGCCAGAGTGATTCGTCTATCGGTTTCTGCGCAAACCGTGGCAGCACGCCGCCGGTATCCTCCAGCAGCGTCGCATCGAGCACACCGTCATCCAGTGCGCCTTCTTCAAGCACGCCATCGTCAAGCGTTTCATCTTCCAGCGGCTATGAAGTGCCGGAGAATAATTTTGCGCAAAACGGCGGTGTAGAAAGTGGTTTCAGCAACTGGGGTTCAACCGCCGGTACCGCAAGCCGCAATACCTCACAACGCCGCAGCGGTTCCGCCAGTGCCTACATCAGCGGTCGCACGGCTGCGTGGAATGGTTTGACCTTTAATGTTGGTGCGCTAACGACCGGCAATGAATATGACGTGGCGGTATGGGTCAGGCTCGCCGCTGGTTCACCGGATTCGGTGGTGATGTTAACGGCCAAGCGTCAGGACGATGCGGATACCTCGACTTACAACGAATATTCGCAAGTGGCAATGGCTACTGCCTCTGCCAGTCAGTGGACGTTGCTGCAAGGTTATTACACGCAATCCGGCACACCCTTCCAGCATTTCATCATCGAATCAGAAAACGAAACCATCAGTTTTTATGCGGATGATTTTTCTATCGGCGGTGAAGTGGAGCAAGGCGGCGGCGATCATGAATTCTTTGTTGGCAATATCACCACCTCCGGCAATGTGCGCTCCGACTTTATTCAATACTGGGATCAAATCACGCCGGAAAACGAAGGCAAGTGGGGTTCCATTGAAGGCACGCGCGATGTGTATAACTGGGCACCACTCGACCGCATCTACAATTACGCGCGCGCGAATAATATCCCGGTAAAAGCACACACCTTTGTGTGGGGCAATCAATCGCCCAATTGGCTCAACAATTTGAGCGGCCCGGAAGTTGCCGCCGAAATTGAAGAATGGATTCGCGATTACTGCGCGCGTTACCCCGACACGGCGATGATCGACGTGGTGAACGAAGCCACACCCGGCCACGCACCGGCGACCTATGCGCAACGCGCTTACGGCAACGACTGGATTATTCGCGTATTCCAGATTGCGCGGCAGTATTGCCCCAATTCCATTCTGATCCTTAACGACTACAACGTGTTGAGCTGGAACACCAACGAGTTTATCGCCATGGCACGCCCGGCTGTGCAAGCGGGTGTGGTAGATGCACTGGGGTTACAGGCGCACGGTCTGGAAGACTGGTCGTTTAATGATGTGAGCAGCAAATTGAATCAGGTAGCTGCACTGGGCTTGCCGATTTATATCTCTGAGTACGATGTCGCGCGCACCAACGACCAACAACAACTGCAAATCATGCAGACACAATTCCCGCTGTTCTATAACCATCCATCGGTTGAAGGCATCACCCTGTGGGGTTACGTCGTGGGCCGCACCTGGGTGAACGGCAGTGGTTTGATCCAGGAAAATGGCACACCGCGCCCGGCCATGACCTGGTTGATGAATTATTTGAATCGTTAAAGCGATACCCGATGGAGAAGGATTTCCATCAATAGCAGTAGAAACACCAAAAAATAATCGACCTGCGCAGTACTGCTGCGCAGGCATATACCTGCATCGATCTGAACGCTGAAAACTTCACTGGCCGCTGCTGCCTGGCAGGGTGCCTGTGCAAGTTATTCTGCAACCATCGTATTCACAAATGTTTGTGAATATATCTGTATCCGATTACTGACTTTCATCAGTAGTTCTTTTGAGGAATACATCATGTATAGATCGATAAAAACAATGTCTTGCCCGGCACTACTTAAACGGCCAGCGCAGTGTGTGATGCTGACACTCGCGGCGGCGGCCTTGACCAGCACCGCTCATGCAGCCTGCCAATACACGGTAACCAACCAGTGGAATAATGGTTTCACCGCCTCCGTCAAGGTCACCAATAACACCAACGCGGCGGTGAACGGCTGGAATGTCAGCTGGCAATATTCCGGCGATAACCGCGTGACCAACAGCTGGAATGCCAACGTCAGTGGCAGCAATCCGTATAGCGCGAGCAACGCAAGCTGGAACGGTAATTTACAACCGGGCCAATCCGCCGAGTTTGGTTTCCAGGGCACCAAAGGCGCCGCCGCGCCGCAAGTACCCGCTGTGACCGGCGCACTTTGTGGCGGCAGCGTGAGTTCCAGTTCTACACCGTCTTCAACACCGGCCTCGTCATCTTCCAGCAGCACACCGCCGGTTAGCAGCTCATCATCCAGCTACTCGTCTCCGAGCAATAATTTTGCGCAAAACGGTGGAGTGGAAAGTGGCTTGACTAACTGGGGAACGACTGCCGGTACGGTTACCCGTACCACTTCCGTGAGCCGCACCGGTGCAGCCAGTGCGTACATCACCGGTCGCACGTCTGCGTGGAATGGTTTGACGTTTAATACAGGTGCCTTAAACAACGGCAGTGAATACAACGTCGGCGTTTGGGTCAGGCTGGCTGCGGGTTCACCGGATGCGGTGGTGATGCTGACAGCCAAACGTCAGGAGGATTCAGACACGTCCACCTACAACGAATATACCCGTGTTGCCATGGCTACCGTGTCTGCAAATAACTGGACACTCCTGGAAGGTTACTACACCCAATCGGGCACACCTTTCCAACATTTTATTATTGAGTCCGATAGCACAACGGTCAGTTATTACGCGGATGATTTTGTGATCGGCGGCGAGGCGCCATCGTCCAGCTCTTCATCAAGTTCATCCAGCAGCAGCGGCAATACCGGAAAATTTGTCGGTAACATTACAACGTCCGGGGCGGTGAGATCGGATTTCACGCAGTACTGGAATCAAATTACGCCGGAAAATGAAGGTAAATGGGGTTCTGTTGAAGGCACGCGCAATGTCTATAACTGGGCACCACTTGATCGCATCTATGCCTACGCCCGTCAAAATAATATTCCGGTAAAAGCGCATACCTTTGTGTGGGGTGCGCAGTCACCGTCATGGCTGAATAATTTGAGCGGCCCGGAAGTTGCCGTTGAAATTGAACAGTGGATTCGCGATTTCTGCACGCGCTACCCGGATACCGCGATGATCGACGTGGTGAACGAAGCGGTACCCGGACACCAGCCAGCCGGTTATGCACAACGGGCATTTGGCAATAACTGGATTCAGCGGACCTTCCAACTCGCGCGTCAATATTGCCCCAACTCCATCCTGATCCTGAACGACTACAACAATATTCGCTGGCAGCACAACGAGTTTATTACGCTCGCCAGAGCGCAAGGCAATTACATTGATGCCGTCGGCCTGCAAGCGCACGAGTTGAAGGGTATGACCGCTGCGCAAGTTAAAACCGCGATCGACAATATCTGGAACCAGGTGGGCAAGCCCATCTACATTTCTGAATACGATATCGGCGATAACAATGATCAAGTGCAACTGCAAAACTTCCAGGCTCACTTCCCGGTGTTCTGGAACCATCCTCACGTGAGAGGCATCACCATCTGGGGCTATGTCAATGGCAGAACCTGGATTGAGGGCTCCGGTTTGATTTCGGAAAATGGCACGCCCCGCCCTGCCATGACCTGGTTGATGAATTACATCGGGCGTTAATAACCCATAAGAAAACGGCGATCCTCTTATCAGGGGATCGCCTTCAGTCTGAAAGTAAAAATTCATTCAAACATAACATCCAGCTAATCAATGCAAATTAGCGAGCAATAGTATCCGGGAGACATCAACAACCATGAATATCACCCAACATTTACGCAAACGACTACTCGGACGCGCGACGCCCTTATTGATACTGGCGATGGCTGCATCCTCGATTGTGCTACCGGCGCAGGCCGCGTGCGAATACACCATCACCAACCAATGGGGCAATGGTTTTACGGCCTCGATAAAAATCACCAACAACACCAACGCTGCCGTAAACAACTGGAATGTCAGTTGGCAATATGCGAGCGATAACCGCATCACCAACAGTTGGAATGCCAGTGTCAGTGGTTCCAATCCTTACGCTGCGAGCAACGCGAGTTGGAATGGCAATTTATCAGCGGGCCAATCAACCGAGTTTGGTTTCCAGGGCACCAAGGGCAATGCCGCGCCGGAAATTCCGACGCTGAGCGGAGCGCTGTGTGGTGGTGGTAATCCGATTTCTTCCAGCAGTTCTTCCGCGCAATCTTCCGTTGTTGTGTCATCCAGCAGCGCGCTGTCCAGTTCCAGTGTAATGACCAGCGCTAGCAGCTCGTCCTATTCTCCACCCGCAAATAATTTTGCCGAAAATGGCGGCGTGGAAGATGGCTTAACGAACTGGGCAACGACCGCCGGCACGATTGCGCGCAACACCCAGGAAAGACGCAGCGGTTCCGCCAGTGCGTTAATCACTGGCCGCACATCCGCGTGGAACGGATTAACGTTTAACGTCGGTTCACTCACACAAGGTAATACCTATGACGTAGCCGTATGGGTAAAACTGGCTGCCGGTTCACCAGACGCGGAGATTATCCTCACTGCCAAACGCGAAGACGATGCGGACAGCAGCAGCTACAACGAATATTCCAACATTGCGCGCGCAACAGCCAATGCCAACAGCTGGACATTAGTGCGCGGAAATTACACGCAGAGCGGCACACCCTTTCAACATTTTATTATTGAATCGTCCAACACCAGTGTCAGTTATTACGCCGATGATTTTTCTGTAGGCGGTGAACGCGATGACGAGCCGGTTGATTTAGTGGAAGCAAGCAATCCAATTATCTGGGCTGACGTGCCTGATCCCTCGGTGATTCGCGTGGGCGACACTTACTACATGACCAGCACCACCATGCACATGAGTCCCGGTGTGCCGGTGATGAAATCCACCGACCTGAAAAACTGGACGCTGGTAAATTACGCCTATTCCACCCTCGCCAATACCGCGCAATTGAATCTGGAAAACGGGCAAGAAGCTTATGGTAATGGCTCCTGGGCGAGCAGCATTCGCTACCTGGACGGTACCTTCTATGTGAGTACCTTTTCCTACACCACTAACCGCACCTATATTTATCGCACCAATAATATCGAAGGCGGTTCCTGGACCACTTCGGTGCTCAACGGTCTGTATCACGACTCCGCCTTGTTCTTTGAAAACGGGCGCGTGTTTCTGGTTTACGGCGTTGACGATATTAAATTAATCGAACTCACCGCCGACGCCACCGCCATCAAGCCCGGCGGTATCAATCAAACCATCATCACCAAAGCTTCCGCCATCGCCGGTACCAATTTTTACGTTCCCGCCGAAGGCGCACACCTGCAAAAAATCAATGGCCGCTATTACATTTCGCTGATCAGTTGGCCAGTGGGCAGTGGGCGTTCACAATTAATTTATCGCGCCGACAATTTAACCGGTCCCTATCAAGGTCGGATTGCCTTGCAGGATCAAGGTGTAGCGCAAGGCAATTTAATTGATACACCATCCGGTGACTGGTACGCGTTTTTATTTAAAGACAGCGGTGCCGTCGGTCGCATCCCTTACCTCGTCCCGGTGCGTTGGGAAAACGGTTGGCCGGTGTTTGGTGTGAATGGGCGCGTGCCGCAGCAACTGGGTTTTGCGGTGGAAAATTACGGGCTGGCCGGCGTGGTTTCCGCGGATGAATTCAATAGCACGCGTTTGCCCTTGCAGTGGCAATGGAACCACAACCCGGATAACAGCGGCTGGTCGTTACAGACGCGCCCCGGTTTTATGCGCATCACCAACACGCGCCGCGACAGCAGTTTTGTCAACACGCGCAATACGCTCACGCAACGCACTTTCGGCCCGCAAAGTTCCGCGCGTGTGGCGATGGAAACCAACGGCATGCGCGATGGTGACTACGCCGGGCTCGGTGCCCTGCAAGCGCGTTATGGTTATGTGGGCGTAACACAATCCGGCGGCAATAAATCCATCATCATGGTCGACACCACGTCCGGCAGTCCGCAGGAAATTGAACGCATCAGCCTCAATCAAAATCGTGTGTATTTCCGCATCGATATGGACTTCCGCAACCAGACCGATCAGGCACGGTTTTATTTCAGCCTCGACGGTTCCAACTGGCGCGCCATCGGCAACACCTTGAGCATGACCTATGACCTGGATCATTTCATGGGGTATCGCTTTGCACTGTTTAACTACGGCACGCAATCGACCGGCGGCTACGTCGATTTCGATTACTACCGTTTGGAGTAGTCATCGCGTTTATCAACTAAAAAAATAACAGCAAGACTTCACCGGCAAAAAAACAGCGCCGAGTTCAATTCAGAAAGCGGCGTAAAAACATAACGAAAGGAGAACCTGACAATGTATTTAGTAAACCTCAACCCGACACTGTCGAGCGCGATCAAGCGTGCGTGCAGTGTCATTGGTGTGAGTGCGGCGCTTGCCGCCTTCACGCATGGCGCGTCCGCCGCCTGTACCTATTCAATCGATAACGAATGGGGCTCAGGTTTTGTGGCGAGCATTACCATCACCAACGATACCAACTCACCGATCAGTAACTGGAGTGTGAATTGGCAATACAACACCAATCGCATGTCGAGCGGTTGGAATGCGAATTTTTCCGGCTCCAATCCTTATACAGCCACCAACATGGGTTGGAACGGCAACATTGCGCCGGGCCAATCGGTAAGTTTTGGTGTGCAGGGTGAAACCAACGGCGGCAGCATCGAGCGCCCGACCATCAACGGCAGTGTGTGCGGTGGTGGTTCAACATCTTCGACGCCAGCGAGTTCTTCCAGTGCGCCGAGCACCAGTTCCAGCAGCAGTTCGGTTGCCAGTTCTGTCGCACCATCAACACTGGTGTTGCAGGAATCCCAGGGCGGTTTCTGTCGCGTTGACGGTACGGTCGATAACAATCACAGCGGATTTACCGGTGCAGGATTTGCCAACACCAACAACGCGCAAGGTGCGGCAATTGTATGGGCCGTACAGGCCGCCAGCAGCGGTCCGCGCACCTTGACCTTCCGCATGGCCAACGGCGGTACTGGCAATCGCAATGGTGCCTTGTTAATTAATGGTGGCAGTAACGGAAATTATTCGGTCAGCTTGCCTGCAACGGGCGGCTGGGCAAACTGGCAAACCGTATCTGTTGAAGTGGATTTGGTGCAAGGTAACAATGTTCTGCAATTGTCAGCATCAACTGCAGAAGGTTTGCCGAATATCGATTCGCTGAGTGTTGCCGGTGCCAGTGTAACGGCGGGCAACTGCGGTAATACAAGCTCCAGTTCCAGTTCTTCTTCCAGCAGTTCTTCATCCAGCTCGCCGTCCTGCGCGTTGCCGAATCGTTTCTCCTGGACCTCGACACCGCCGCTGATTTCACCACAGCGTTCCAACTGGGCATCGGTAAAAGATCCAAGCATTGTGCGTTACAACGGTTTGTATCACATCTTCGCTACGGTGTTTGATACCTCTACCGGTGGTGATGGCAGTTGGGGTTCGATCTATATGAATTTCGCCGATTGGAATCAGGCCGGTTCTGCAACGCAAGTGCCCTTCCAGGGAACCGCGATGGGTAATGCGGTTGCGCCACAGGTATTTTTCTTCCGCCCGCATAATCGCTGGTATCAAATTACACAATGGGCCGGTGCTTATTCCACGACAACGGATATCACCAACCCGAGCAGCTGGTCGCCCAAACAAAAATTGTTGCAAGGTGAGCCCAGCGGCGCCCTGGATTTCTGGGTGATTTGTAACGATACCCACTGCTATTTATATTTCTCGCGCGACGACGGCGTGTTGTACATGTCCAAAACGACTATCGGCAATTTCCCCAACTTCTCCGGCTATTCCATCGTGATGGAAGATCATCGCGGCAATGGCAACAGCTTCCTGTTTGAAGCGGCGAATGTGTATAAAGTCGATGGCTTTAATCAGTACTTGTTGTTGGTGGAAGCGTACTACACGCCCGGTTATGGCCCGCGTTATTTCCGTTCCTGGACCGCCCCCAGTCTTGATGGCCCCTGGACGGCGTTGGCCGATACCGAAGCCAATCCCTTTGCCGGTGAAAACAATGTGCAATGGCCACAAGGAAAATGGTCGCGGGGCATCAGTCATGGTGAGTTGGTGCGTTCCGGCTACGATGAAAAACTCACGATTGATCCCTGCAACCTGGAATTCCTCTATCAAGGCGAGGCGGGCACGGCATCGTCCTACGGCAGGATTCCTTACAAGCTCGGTTTGTTGCGTTTGAATCGATAAATGATAGAGACGTTAAGTTTCAGGAGATAAATTGCCAGAAAAACGCTGGCAATTTTTCCCGCAGTTTTGCTCGTGTGAGATGGGTAAGACCCCGCCAATGAATAGCGCTGATGTCGCGGTAAAGATGAAAGAACGCCATCTTTATGGTGGAGCAGCAAACTGACATTGGCTTTGCAGCGCCTGGCAACAGGCGCTTTTTTTGTTGCAAATATTTGTCGGATTACGCTGCGCTAATCCGACCTACATGGGCATGTGAAATTTTTCTTAAAACAGGTCACCAACAGCGGTAATAAACGTTTTTCACTCACCATATGATCCTGACCCACAAATTCGGTCAGTTTTGCCGAAGACAATGCATCGGCAATGCGTTTCGCCACGCGGTGCATACTCGCCGGACTCTTTTCGCCATACCAGATATACGTCGGCACGTTAATCGCTGCAAGGCGTTCAACGGGTGGCAAGTCGCGCGTTAAGGCAATGTCATAAGCCAGCGTCGGTGCGAGCGCCTTCATGGTTTTCCAGCCGGGCATCAAGGGCATCAGCATGATAAACATGGCCGGCATACCAATGCCTTTATAGAAACACCGAATCGCTTTCGCGTTCTCGCCCGCGCGCAATAATTCATAGACACGTTCAGCCAGGATTTCATAATCCGCGCGCTCCTCTTCATCACCGGCATAGGCGGCATCGTAAATCGCAACGCCCTTAACCTTATCGCCCAAACGCAGCGCAGCTTCCAACGCCAGCACCGCTCCTGAAGAATGGCCGTATAAATAGGCCGAACCACCTGCGGCTTCAATCAACGCCGCAATGTCGTCGACCTCGCGCTCGATGGTGTAAGGCAGTGTATCGCCACTGTCGCCGCGCCCCCGACGATCATAGTTGTAGACCGTGAACGCTTGGCTAATTGTCTTGGCGCCCTGCACCACAGGCATAAAAGTGCGGAAGCAGGTAGCGCCAGTGATATAGATCAAAGCCGGGCCGCTGCCGTAGGTGTCATACGCCAATACAGTGCCGTCTTTGGATAAAGTGGTTTTCATGGGGAATCCTTTGCTGCAGTGAATTTCTTTATAGTCGGTTGTGCAGCCGGGAAATCGACAGAGCGGGATATTTTTTAAAAATAAAATAATTTTCTTTGGTAAATCCATGAGGGGCGCTGCGTGATAACACGCAGAATTAATCATTCATAACAACGTTTTCACCGGCAAATATGTTGCGCAGAATTCAGCTTTGTAGATCAAATTTCTTTGAAAAAACAATCGGTAAAGACAGGGTTTTAAGCAACTTATCGCTATAGAGAAATTCTTAAATAGTTTATTTGACCATATGGTTATTGTTCGATTGACAATATGACACAGTCGCTTTATAAATTTGAGTATCGAAGCAACCATAACTCGGTTTAACAATAACAGCAGGCTGAATGGTTTCTCCGATGTAAACCTGTTCGCAATGAACAGAATATCCTCACAGTCCTTCCTCCTTTATAAGCGGTATTGGTCGAAAGGCTAACTCCTGGAGTCTAATAATGAAATTAACAATCGCCAGTAAACGCGTGATCTCTTCAATGATTTGGGCCGCCGCGCTGTGTGTATCGGCCGTTAGCGCGCAAACGCTCACCTCAAACCAAACCGGCACCCATAATGGATTCTATTATTCATTCTGGAAGGATTCCGGTAACGCCTCGTTCGGTTTACAAGGTGGTGGACGTTACACCTCACAATGGGACAACAGCACCAACAACTGGGTTGGTGGTAAAGGCTGGAATCCCGGTGGCCCGCGCGTCGTCAATTACTCGGGCTACTACGGTGTCGACAATTCGCAGAACTCTTACCTAGCACTGTATGGCTGGACCAGAAACCCGTTGGTCGAATACTACGTTATCGAAAGTTACGGCTCGTATAACCCGTCTTCTTGCTCCGGCGGTGTTGACTACGGCAGCTTCCAGAGCGATGGCGCGACTTACAATGTACGTCGTTGTCAACGTGTTAACCAACCGTCCATCGACGGTACTCGCACCTTTTATCAATATTTCAGCGTGAGAACACCGAAGAAAGGTTTTGGTAATATCTCCGGCACCATTACGGTGGCTAACCACTTTAATTTCTGGGCCAGCAAAGGCTTGAACCTCGGCGCACACGATTACATGGTATTGGCGACCGAAGGTTATCAAAGCCGCGGTAGCTCCGACATTACCGTGAGTTCAGGTAACAATAATGGCGGCGGTGGTAGCTCCAGCTCTGCACCATCAGGTGGTAGCAAAACCATCGTCGTGCGCGCACGCGGTACAACAGGCCAGGAGAGCATCACACTGCGAGTGAACAACACGGCAGTGCAAACCTGGACACTGAGCACCGGTATGAATAACTACACCGCTTCGACCAATCTCTCTGGTGGCAGCGTGGTGGAATTCACCAACGACAGCGGTAACCGCGATGTGCAAGTGGATTACATCAGTGTTAACGGTTCTGTTCGTCAAGCGGAAGCGCAAACCTACAACACCGGCGTTTACCAAAACGGCTCCTGTGGTGGTGGTAACGGTGGCAGCGAATGGCTGCATTGTAATGGCGCCATTGGGTTCGGTAATTTGTAAGGTTTAACACGTTAGATGTAGTAACAAAAAAAGGGGCGAATCATTCGCCCCTTTTTCACCAATACCTTTGGATAATAATAACGAGAGGTATCGCGATGAGTCTTACGGTATATACCAAAAAACATTTGCTGTTAGCCGCCGCTGTCGGTGCGCTGACGACCTACATGGTTATTCATCCCAGCGCAGAAGATGCCGAAACAAATCCGAAAATAACCGCGCTGGAAAATAAAATTATCGACCTGGAAATAATATTGGCAAAAAAAGAACAAGAACTGCTCGACGCACGTTTATTTGCGTTTGATTCCGCCGAGCAACAGCGCCCTATAGAGAAGAAAACCACCACCACCACACCTGATGTGGTAACCGCCATGCAGGCTGAAGAAGCCGACGTTCAAGCAGCCATAAGCGAATCAACTGCCGCGCGCGATCAAGCGGTAAAAGATCTGGTTACGCAAACGGAAAACGACCCGCGCTCGCTCACCGAAAAAATCAACGAACTGCTGGCGAGCAACCCCAGCCGCGAAAACCTTGCCATTGCCAGCAAAAGCCTTTACGACATGGCAGAGAACCCGACCATCCTGCCCGACTACGCGCTCAGTGCGCTTTACCACAATCAAACCAACCCGGATATTAAACGCGTTGCCGCACAAGTGATGTCGCTGCGTGGCGACAACACCTTAATTGAAAAACAAATCACCGACGCGCAAACCGGCCTGAGCAGCCCCAACCCGGAAACGCGCCAAAAAACCCTGGTTGAACTAGCGAAAACCCGCTACCACAGCGCCGCCGATGCCATCGCGCCCTTACTACAAGACAAGGACATCGGCGTAAAACTCGATGCGCTCCTCGCGCTACGCGCTACCGGCAACGAAAGCCATGTGTACCTGGCGCAGGCGTTGGTTAACCACCCGGATGAATCGGTCAGTTGGTTAGCGAAAGACGTGATCAGTGATTTGCAAATTCTCAGCGACCGTGCGCGCACGCAGATTGCGAGTACGGATATTGTGGCGGAGTTACCGGTGGCTGAGGCGCCGTAAATAATTGCGGTCAAATTAAAGCGAAAGCCGCGGCCCAATATGGTCCAGAAAGGCGCTGATCCGCGATGACACGGCCGTATTGCGATAGTAAACCGCCTGCACCTGCTCCCGTGGGTGCGGGCTTTGCAAACTGCCCGGCAAGACTTCCACCAGCGCACCTTCCGCCAACGCCTTATGCACCATGAAGCGCGACAGAAGCGCAATGCCATGCCCCTGCAAACACAACTGCAACACCGTCTCACCACTGCTCGCCGCAATCACCGGCGTGATCGACAAAGCGCCAGCGCTGAAATGCCACAGGTTTAATTTGGGAATGTCGGCAAACCCGATCAGGCGATGGCGGTTGAGTTCTTCAATACTCGTCGGCTTGCCCAACTGCGCCAGATAATCCGGGCTGGCCACCAGATGCAATGGACTGCGACCGAGCAGGCGCGCGTGCAGGTTGGAATCCGTCAGGCCGCCGATACGGATCGCCAGGTCGGTGCGTTGTTCCAGCAAATCAATCAAGGCCTCACCGGACACCAGCTCAAGCTGAATGCGGGGATAACGCGCGCGGAATTCAGCCATCAAAGGCACCAGCTGATGCAGGATAAACGGACTGGCCGCATCGACGCGCAACTTGCCGGCCGGCTCGGCCGATAAACTCCTGAGCTCGGCCTCCGCCTCGGCGATTTGCAACAGCGCTGGCCTGATCTGCTGCACAAAGCGATGCCCCTCTTCCGTGGGAATCACCTTGCGTGTGGTACGCGCAAACAAATCCACCCCAAGCCTCGCCTCCAACTGGGCGACCGCGCGGGATACCGAGGCCACCTGGCAGTCCAGCGCGCGCGCCGCCGCCGAAAAGCTGCCTTGTTCATACACGGCCAACAGCTGTTCCAGTTGTGCCCTTTCCGAGATTATTGTCATTTCATCAAAAGTCTTTTGTGGTTTTGCTCATTTTTCACAAAAGTAACTACCTCCACAATAGCGCCCATGCAAAAACCTGCTGTATCACCTATTGAGGAGAGTGTTATGCCCCTTGCACTGTGGGCGCTTACCTTGAGCGCCTTTGCCATCGGCACCACCGAATTTGTCATTGTCGGTCTGGTGCCCACCATCGCGCAGGATCTCGCGATCTCTGTTCCTTCCGCCGGTTTGCTGGTGAGCCTGTACGCGTTGGGCGTTGCCGTCGGCGCGCCGGTATTGACGGCGTTAACCGGCAATTGGCCGCGCAAACCCTTGCTGCTGGCATTGATGTCGCTGTTTATCGGCGGCAACCTGCTCGCCTTTTTCGCGCCCGGTTATGAAACCCTGGTGCTGGCGCGGGTACTGACCGGCCTGGCCCACGGCGTGTTCTTCTCCATCGGCTCGACCATCGCCACCAGCCTGGTCAGCAAGGACAAAGAAGCCAGCGCCATCGCGCTGATGTTCTCGGGCCTGACCCTGGCGCTGGTGACCGGCGTCCCTCTGGGTACCTTTATCGGCCAGGAGCTTGGCTGGCGTGCGACCTTTTTAGTCGTGGCCTTGTTGGGTGTGATTGCATTGATCGGCAGCGCCCTACTGGTGCCGAAAAACCTGCAGCAAACGCCCGCCAATTCCCTGCTGTCACAATTGCAGGTGCTGACTGAGCCACGCCTGTTGCTGGTATTTGCCATGACCGCCGTTGGCTACGGCGGCAGCTTTATCGCCTTCACCTATCTTGCCCCGGTGCTGCAACAGGTGACCGGCTTCGCGCCCGGCGCTATCGGCCTCATCATGCTGGTGTATGGTGTGTCCACGGTGGTGGGGAATATCTGGGGCGGTAAACTGGCGGATCGCAAAGGCCCGGTGCCAGCGCTCTCGGTGATCTTTATCGGGTTAGCCGCCGTGCTCGCCGTGTTCAGCTTCACCGCCCAGTCGCCGGTACTTGCCGTACTGACCGTATTGATCTGGGGCGCCTTTGCCTTCGGCAACGTGCCGGGCTTGCAGGTCTATGTAGTGCAACTGGCCCAGAAATACCGCCCGCAGGCTGTGGATGTAGCATCGGGTTTAAACATCGCCGCGTTCAACCTGGGCATCGCCTTCGGCGCCTGGTTCGGCGGCCTGGTGATAGCGGAACGACCCCTGACCGATACCGGCTGGATCGGCGCGCTGGTGGTTCTGTTAGCGCTGGCCCTGACCCGCTGGTCCGGCGCCCTGGAGCGTAAAGATAAAGTCATCCCTGCGCAGGTTATTGCTGACGCAGAGTAAAACCCTTGCATCACCGGCAGGAAAACCTGTCCTTTTTATCGGAGATTATTCATGACGACAGACACCATTTCGCCACAAGCCATTCCAGCTTTAGGGATGGGCACGTTTCGCCTGAAAGATGACGACGCCTACAACGCCGTGCGGTTGGCATTGGACGCCGGTTACCGCCACATCGACACCGCGCAGATCTACGGCAATGAAGCACAGGTCGGAAAAGCCATTGCCGACAGCGGCATCGCGCGCAGCGATATTTTCCTCACCACCAAAGTTTGGCTCGACAACCTCGGCGCGGACAAATTTATCCCCTCCGTTAACGACAGTTTGCAGGCTCTGCAAACCGAGTACGTCGACCTGCTTTTGATCCACTGGCCCACACAAGCGGACGGCGTACCGATGAGTGAATATCTCGCGGAATTAAACAAAACCAAAACCCAGGGGCTCGCACGCAAGATCGGTGTTTCCAACTTCACAGTGGCGCAATTGCAGGAAGCGATCAACATCCTCGGCGTCGACAACATCGCCACCAACCAGATCGAAGTCCACCCTTATTTGCAAAACACCACACTGCGCCGTTTTATGAAACAGCAAGGCATACAACCAACCGCATACATGCCCCTGGCCGTCGGCAAGGTGTTAAAAGACCCGGTATTGCAAGACATTTCAAACCGCACCGGCCACCCGATACCGCAAGTGGTACTGCGCTGGATTCTGAACAAAGGCATGGCCACGATTCCCATGTCGACAAAAAAGCACAACCTCGAATCCAACCTTGCCGCGCAACACATCCATTTATCGCCGGACGATGTGGCGCTGATCGATGGGCTTGATTGTGGTGAGCGTATTGCGAACCCGAGTTTTGCGCCGGTGTGGGATTAGGTGTAGAAGAGTTGTTAAAAATAAAATCCCGCATTTAGGTGCGGGATTTTTGTAATTGGAGTTAATTCAATTGTGTTGGAAAATTGGCGCTATGGTTGGCGACCTTATACTTCATCGCTCACCTGCTCCCATTCATCACCATAGCCAATCCGATCAAGATAACCGCTGATAATATTCATGCTGCGTTCCATCCAATATTGCAAGTCCACTTCCCCCAACACCTCAACACCCTTATCCCGATCTTCCGCTGCGGCTTCCAGCATTCGCCAGAAGAACCGGGACAATGCAATGGCTTGTTCTTTGGAGGTAACAGAAGCGGTGTTCCGAATAATGCCAATAAGATCGTGAGCTTCAAGTTGATTGGCATAGTGCAAGCAAACTTGCTGTGCTTTTTGGTCTTTGCCGGTAAAGTCCAACATTTATTAACATATCGTTAAAATACTTTTCTTGGTGTTATCTGCATCGATAACCCTAGAAAACCAGCTCAATAATTTTTCTTTTATCACCATTAGATCAGTAGCTAAACTAAACTCTTCTAAAATATATCGGGAATCT